>NZ_LQOY01000067.1 GCF_002101675.1 Mycobacterium gordonae
CTACCTGCTGCCCCGGCAAGATGACCCGCAGTCGGCGACCACCGACCGGTTCCCGGCGGCCTCACCGCACTACTAAGCCATCACCGCTATCGCCGCCCAGTCCTTTAGCGGCACATCCACGACGGTCCGCGTAACCGGCCCTCCCGCGACGTTCAGCGATCAAATCGATTCGGCTGAGCAGGATTTGATTGTCATCTCCGTCGTGACCGCCGGGCTGATAGCGCTGATCTTGCTGGTCATCTACAGGTCACTGTTTACCGCGTTGCTGCCTCTGTTGGTTATCGGGGTCAGCCTTGCGGTAGGGCGCGGAGTGCTCTCGGCGCTGGGCGAAGCGGGAATGCCGGTGTCGCGATTCACCATCGCGTTCATGACGGCGATTCTGTTGGGCGCCGGCACCGATTATTCGGCATTTTTGATCAGCCGGTATCACGAGCAGCGCCGCCAGGACGTCTCGGCTGACCTCGCGGTGATCAACGCAACCGCCACCATCGGCCGGGTGATCCTGGCCTCCGCCGCGACTGTGGCGTTTGCATTTCTGGCCATGGTTCTTTGCAAAGCTGAGCGTTTTTGGCGCGCTGGGCCCAGCGTGCGCGATAGCCGTCTTCGTCGGAGTCGCGGCCACCGTGACATTGTTCCCTCCGGTATTGGCGCTGGCCGCCAAACGGCGGCATTGGCGAACCCAAAGCCGACCGCACACGCCGCTACTGGAACTGGATCGCCGTGGCCGTAGTCCGCCGACCCACCCCACTGCTGGCCGCCAGCCTGGCCCTTGTATTAGGGCTAGCGGCTGTCGCGCTGACCATGCGCATGAGCTACGACGACCGCCAAGGAGAGCCGGACACAACCGCCAGCAACGAAGGTTATCACCTGCTGGACAGGCACTTTCGCAAAGATATCGTCATCACCCAGTTCATGGTCGTGGAATCACGGACCGATATGCACACCGGTAAAGGCCTGGCCGACCTGGATGAGATGGCGTCTCGCGTGTCGCAATTGCCGGGCGTCACCAAAGTATCCGGCGTCACCCGGCCCACCGGGGCACGACTCGATCAGGCACAGCTCTCTTGGCAAAACGTCCAGATCGGCAACAAGATGGCCGATGCCGTCGCCAAAGGAGACGCCCACAAGACCGATCTCACCAAACTCACCGGCGGTGCCGACCAACTCGCCAGCGGCCTGGCGCAACTTGACACCACCCTTCGCACAGCGTTGACTCCGCTGACCGGTATCCTTAACCAAGCCCAGTCCAGCGGCTCGCAATTTCAGCGCTTTCGCCCTCTGCTGCAGCAACTTTCGACTACCACACCGACCATCGACCAAGCTATCCGAGCCGGACCTGGGCTACGTCAAGAAGCTCAACAAGCTCAGAATGCGATCGCCACGATCGACCCGCTGGTCGGTGCGCTCAACACCTCCCCCTGGTTTGCCTCCACACCCGAGTGCACCCAGATCCGCGACCAGGTACGGATTCTGGTGACCTTGCGCGATGGCGGCTTTTTCAGCCAGCTCGCCAACCTCGGCGACATGTACCAGCCGGGCGGCGATACTGCGGGGGGCACCATGGCAGACCTGCAGAACACGGTCACCTCGCTGAACAAGGCGTTCGGAGCGCTCGGCGACCCCGCCGACATGGCCGGCAACATCCGCCGCCTCCAAAACGGCATCAGCCAGCTCGCATCGGGCGCACAAGCCCTAGCCACCGGTGTGCATACCCTTGCCGACAGCAACATCGAAATGTTGTCCGGCATGAGTCAGATCGCCACCCAACTACAGAATTCCGCGCGGTCCAGCGCCGGTTCGGACAACTCCAGCGGCTTTTGCCTCCCGGCTAACGCCTTCGAGAATCGCCAGTTCTCCGATGTGGCAAAGCACTTCCTGTCCGCTGACGGCAAGACCGCACGCTTCGCCATCGAATCCAGCTACAACCCCTACAGCAGCGAAGCGATGGATCTCGCTCAGAAGATCACCCAAGTTGCCGATGCTGCACGCCCAACACCTCCTTGGCCAACGCCAAAATATCGATGGCCGGATTCCCCGCCGTCAACTCCGATATCCAGCGCCTTCTGTCGGCCGACTTCCATCTGCTGGCCATTGCCACGCTCGTCATCGTCGGACTGATCCTCGTCGTTCTCCTGCGCGCCTTGGTGGCCCCGCTCTACCTGCTCGGTACGGTCGTGCTCAACTACGCAGCCGCACTGGGCATCGGGACGCTCGTTTTCCAATACGGCCTCGGTAAGAAAATCGCTTGGCTGGTACCGCTTTTGGCGTTCATCATCTTGATCGCGGTGGGCGCCGACTACAACATGCTGCTGATCTCGCGGTTACGCGAGGAATCCGCTCACAACATCCGCGTCGGCGTACTGCGCACGGTCGCAAACACCGGCTCAGTCATCACTTCCGCCGGGCTCATCTACGCGGCCAGCATGTTCGGCCTTATGGTCGGTTCGGTCGCGATCATGATCCAAGCCGGGCTCATCATCGGCTGTGGCCTACTACTCGACACCTTTGTTGTCCGCACTCTCACGGTTCCCGCGATCGCCACATTGCTCCGTGAGACCAGCTGGTGGCCGCAACGTAAACGTGAGGACGCTTGAAACTCTTGCATTTTGACTAAAATACCGACGATTACGCACCTTCATCTGAGTCATGAGCGGTGTTGGGTCCAGCGAAGCGGACGAGCTGGTCAAGAAGCTCTCCGAAACCGGCGATGTCGCCGTGGGCGGCGAAGTGTTCGGGTTCTACCGTGATGAAAACCGCTGTTGCGGTGAAACGAATGACGCCATCTTCACCGACCCCCTCGCCAGTGTAAGGCACGTCCTTGCCGCACGCTGATACGTGCGCTAATGCGGTGGGGCTGGTGTAGCGGAACCGGCGCTAGATACTCGATCGCGAGATTGCGCGTGACCGCAGGCGTGCCGGCGATCCACAGGGTGAAGCCCAAAAGGTCGTCGCACGCCGCCGCGATAGCCCCGCCGTGCGCCAAGCCGGGCGCACCGATATGACGCTCATCGAATGCCACATCGGCATATACCTCATCGTCCAGACGATAGACCTCTAGCTGCAGGCCACTGGAATTCTCGGGTCCCGCAACCCATACAGGTAGGCGTGTGTGACGGCAGGCGTTGCGGTTCAGTTGAATTTGGAGCATCCAAGGTTGCGGCCTCGTTTCCGGTTGGACGTGTTCGATAACTTCGGCCATTGCGGCCTTAAACGACGAGAAATCCCGCATTAAGGTGCCGAACGCAGCAACTTGGCGTATGCCGACCTGGCAAAGTGCAGCTCATGGTCACGGCGAGCCGCGCCGGGCGATCCAAGCGCCAGTACGGTCCGCTTCGGCGCGATACCGTTAGCACGGTACCGCAGGCATTTTGGACACGCTGCGTCACGATGGTCGAACACCGTCAGGGGGCCATTCGTCGACGCCGTCTTCGAGCGGCACATCCAGAGATCGCAGGAGCGCAGAAAAGAGTCGCCAGTTGCCAATCGCCGCGACAAGTTCTACAAGGAGCCCCGGGTCTGCTTGCAACGCATCTCGGCACACAGCCCACGTGCCATCCGAGATGGTGCCGTCACGCAGTGTCTCATCGGTCGCCGCAAGTACAGCACGTTCGGCATCGCCAAAGTGGTTAGCATTCTGCCAATCTCGCACCGCGAGCAGGTCACGCTCGGACACGTCGAGCATTCGTGCGAGTCGCCAATGTTGCGTCCATTCATAGACCGAGCCGGTGACCCAGCCGATTCGCATGATGATCAGCTCTCGCAGCCGCGCGTCGAGGTCCCCGGTCCACAGCAACGCCTCCAGCAGTCCGTTCAAGGCCATTGCCACACTAGGCTGGTGAAGCGCGATTCGGAATATCGACAACTCCGCTATGGCTTCGGGGATGCCACATTGAGCAGCGCGCCGGCGCGCGTCTGTCAGGCCGAGCATTTCGACGCGGTTTCCACTGCCCACAGTCGGTCCTTAAGTTCGTAGGTGCAGTTACTTCGTGTTGTTACGTTGTGCTGTGACCCGGGTGGGTCGGGTGAGGCGGCATGTCGGTTGCCGGCCTGGTGGTGCGGCTTGAAAGGACTGGCCGCCCGGCCTTCCTGGACTTCCTCGGGCCGCTGATTGAGATCTGCGACGTGATCGCTTGTTTAAGGAAATGCTGGCGGGGTTGTCCGTGGGGATCGTGTTGGCAGACAAGCGGATAGGAGATCGATGGCAGCGGGCCAGTTGTGGGCTGGGGTTGATGTCGGCAAGGAACATCACTGGGTGTGCGTGGTCGACAACAGCGGCACGGTGGTGTTGTCGCGCAGACTCGGCAACGAGGAGCAACCGATCCGTGCGCTGATCGGCGAGATTGACTCGTTGGCTGATCAGGTTGCCTGGACGGTGGACCTGACCACGGTGTATGCCGCCCTGTTGTTGACCGTGTTGGCTGATGCCGGCAAGTCGGTGCGCTACCTGGCGGGCCGTGCGGTCTGGCAAGCCTCGGCGGTCTATCGAGGTGGTGAAGCCAAGACCGACGCCAAAGACGCCCGGGTGATCGCTGATCAGTCGCGGATGCGCGGCGATGACTTGCCACTGCTGCATCCCGACGACGATCTGATCACCGAACTGCGGCTGCTCACCGCTCATCGCGCCGACCTGGTCGCTGACCGCACCCGCACGATCAACCGACTGCGCCAACAACTCGTTGCGGTGTGTCCGGCGCTGGAGCGGGCCGCCCAGCTCAGCGCTGACCGGGGCTGGGTAGTGCTGCTGGCGCGCTACCAGCGCCCCAAAGCCATCCGCCAGACCGGTATTTCGCGGCTGACCCGGATCCTGGCCGACGCCGGAGTGCGTAATGCCGCGGCCATTGCGGCGGCTGCGGTGGCGGCCGCCAAAACTCAAACGGTCCGACTGCCCGGCGAACAAGTGGCCGCCGGACTGATCGCTGATCTGGCGCAGGGGGTGATTGCCCTCGATGACCGCATCAAGACCACCGATGCCGACATCGAGGACCGATTTCGCCGCCATCCACTGGCCGAAGTGATCACCAGCATCCCAGGCATGGGATTTCGGCTCGGTGCTGAATTCCTGGCCGCCGTCGGCGATCCCGAACTGATCGGCTCGGCCGACCAGCTCGCCGCCTGGGCCGGGCTCGCACCGGTATCTCGAGATTCGGGAAAACGCACCGGACGACTGCACACCCCCAAGCGCTACAGCCGCCGGCTGCGCCGGGTGATGTACATGTCCGCACTGACCGCCATCCGCTGCGACCCGGCCTCCCGCGCCTACTACCAACGCAAACGAAACCAAGGCAAACGACCCATCCCAGCCACCATCTGCCTGGCCCGACGCCGCACCAACGTCCTCTACGCACTCATCCGCGACAACCGCACCTGGCAACCCGACTCACCCCCGATCACTCAGTCGGCGGCTTGACATCGTCATTGAGAGTCCTTTCAGTTGGGCACTGCTGGCACGTCAGGCCATCGGTACGAAGACGTTGTGCAAGGCCGGAATCGTGCCCGGCTCGCCATCGGCTAAGACGTCGAGTAATCGTGGTAGGCCCGCGAAACCGGCGACGTCCCGGGATAGTTCATCGAAGGGCCAACGCCCAGAGACGAGCAATTCGATCGCGCTCTGATAGGCGGGGTAATCGACCCCCAGCGAGCCGAGGACGCGTAGTTCTTTGAAAACGAGGAGGTCTGGCTCGAAGCCTGGTGCTCCGCCGCCGCCGCGGGTGCCGGCGATCACCACGCGTCCGCCTGGTCGAGCAAGTGCGACGGCGTCAGCGAATGCACCTGGCGCTTTGGCGGTGACGTCGACGACGACGTCTGCGAGTTGACCGGTCGCTCGTTGCAGGGCCTTGACCGGGTCTTCACGGGTCACGTCAATGGTCAGGTCCACGCCGAACTTGGACGCTGCGGCTAACCGTGGTCGATCGCGTGGTCCGAGTCCGGTCATAGCGACGAATGCCGCTCCGGATTCCTTCGCTGCTACGGCCGAGCAGATGCCGCGGATGCCTGGCCCCAGGACTGCGACGACGTCGCCTGACGCGGTCTCCGGCAGCGTGGCAGCCCATTTGATTCCCGCGCCCAGCGGGTTGAACAACGTAGCGACAATCGGGTCGAGTCTGTCTGGAATCGACAACAGCATGGAATCGAAGGGCAGATGCAGGTGCGTTGCGTACCCTCCCCACAGGCCGGGATCGATGTTTACGTCGACGAAGCCGAACATCGTGGCCAGTCCGTTGCGCGAGCACCTGCGATACTCACCTCGGCGGCACGCGTCGCACTCCCGGCACGATCGAAAAACCTCGACCGCAACCCGATCACCTGCCGACACACCCCAACGCGCGCTTGCGGCGTCACCGACTGCCTCAACGACACCGACGATTTCATGTCCCGGGACGAAGGCGAAGCCCGCTGGTAGGTGACCGCTGTACTGCTCGTGATCGGTTCCGCAGAGCCCGCACGCCTCGATCCGAAGGACTCCGGAGTGGCCGTCGACGGGCGGTACCGCAAGAGTGCGCCGCTCGAGGGCGCGCGGCTTGGTCAGCACGAGCGCATCGGCCTTCATGGCAGTTCGAATTCGACGCGCTGATCAGCGGGCCGCACAGTTACCTGACGTCCGACCATCATCTCTTTTGACATTTCCTTCGCCACCTTCGCATCGTCGTTGCGAGCCGCGACGCGCCGGCCGTCGGGTAGACGCGCGAGAACAGGCACCCACGAAGGGCCAACGTCGCGGTCGTGTACCACCGTGTAGCCGTCGATCGTTGCCCTACCGGATGTGTCGGCGGCAGAAGCGACTGGAACCGCAGTCGCATCAATCGCGGCCTGCGCTTCCGCCATGTCCGGTGTCTGCCACCCAGTCGGCGGCGGCGTCGCCGACCATAGGCCCAACGAGTGCTTCGTGATGTACCAACCTAATCCGGAAACCAGTCCTAGGGCGTCCGGTTCGCTTCGGCAGCGTCGAACCATCTCCACAATCGAGTGGCTGACATAGTTGTTACCCGGTCCTCCGTGGTAGGGCAATCCACCGGTCACCGTGAACCCGCGTGGATCCGCTGGATCGAGATCGAGCGCCTCGATCGCAACTTCGACCGCGGAAGGGAAGCAGGAGTACAAATCGAACCATCCGATGTCATCGGCGGAAAGGTCGCAGGCAGCTAGGAGCGCCCGTCCGACAGCGCGAATTCCCGCGGACCGACTGAGATCGGGCCGCTGAACCGGAAAGTACACGTCGTTGCAAGTGGCCGCGCACCATGGGAAAACCCATCGGTCACGAGGAACACCGATTTCGTCGGCGACTTCGGCAGCCATCATGACGAAGGCGGCTGCCATATCGACGGTGATAATGCTGTTGAGCATCTTGGGATATGGCTCGCACACCATCCGGTTAGTTGGCGAGACCGAGCTGAGCTCACTGGCAGTGCGCGCGCGCGGAAACCATGCCTGGCCGGGATGCCTCGATGCTTCGAGCGTGAAGGGGGCCATCAGGTTTCCCAGCCAGCGACGCTGCTCATCGAAGGTCCGGCCCGATCGAGCCGCAATCGCCGATTCGAAGACCGGGTACACCTGGTGCGGCCAACGCAGTCCAGCACACATCTCGGCCGCGCTCAGACCGGGGCGAGTATCGCCAAGTGACTCATCCCGGCCCTCAACGGGTTTCGGGTCTCGTCGCACCTGACCCGATCCAACCCTACGAGCTGACGCGCCGCTCTCCGCTCCGACGACTAACACCGCGTCGCTGACACCGCGCGCGATGCGGGCGCCGAGCACCTCAACGAGGTACTGAGGCGTATTACCGCCAACCGGACAACTGATGCGCCGTATTGGCGCCAGCCCAGCCGCTTCGGCAATCCTCGTCGCAGGATTGTCACGCGGAATCATCAAGATTCCGGGCGTCGCCACCATATCGATTCGATGCCCGATAGCAGCGCCCGAGTCCTGCAATGCTCGACGCACGGCCTCGGAAGCCAAATCGATGGGGTCAACGACACCGTCGTCGCGGTGCGTGATCTCACCAACTGCGACGACGACCGGAGTGCGGCGTGGAATCGGCAACGGTCAGGCCGCGGTCATCGTCGACGCCTTTGCGACATATCTGCGATATTGTCACATAAGGTGCTATACGACAACTGCTTCGATCGTCAGCCCACGAACGGCACGGGACGGCATACTTGAATGGTGACGAAAAAATCGTTGCGATGGGGCACGGCGACCGCCGCGAGCCGCGACATCGCCCGAGACCATCTGCTCGATGCCGCCGCAACGTCCCTCGAGAACAAGGGGCTACCGGGCACCACGATGGAGGACATCGCCAGGCAGGCCGGGGTGTCCCGCGCCACGGTGTATCGCTACTTTCCGAGTCGTGAATCCGTCATTTCCGGTGTTATCTTGCGGTCAGCCGAACGCTACCTCCGCCGCATTAGTGCGCGGATCGCAGCGCATGCCGATTTAGGCTCGGCGATACTGGATTTCGTCGAGGTTACACTCCGTGCGGCCCACCGTGAACCCATAATCGGATTGCTATTCGGCAGTGACGACGAACTCGCCGGCGTAGGGCTGGCCAAGGGTACGTCGGTGGCTTTGTTCGAACTCGTCGCCGAGTTCCTTCGCCCTGTCTTCGCCGCGCACTGGGATCAACTTGAGCGTGGGGTGTCGGTCGACGATGCATCCGAGTGGATACTGCGGGCTATCCTCAGCCTACTCACGGTCGAAGGCCCAAGGCAGCGCAGCCCGGAGGGCCTCGATGCTTTTCTACGAAGATTCCTGCTTCCTCCTCTGCTCACCACCACCCGGTCTTGCGCTGATGCAACAAGTACGGAGTAATGTCTCGTTAGTGGCAGCAGTATCGGTGAACGACGAGGGGCTCTAGACATGAAGTTCGAGCAGTTCAGCCAAGAGATTGCCGACGAGTTGCAGAATGCGGCGGCAACCGCGGGTGGGCTGTCCAGCTACTTGGGATTTCGGCACACCGAATTCGCCGCGGGACGTCTGGTTGTGGAGATGGATGCTCGGGACGACCTGATGACGCCGTTCGGCAACCTGCACGGCGGATGCTTGTCGGCGATGGTAGACCACTGTCTGGGCGTGGTGTTCTATCCGGTTATCCCAGCGGGATCATGGGTGGCCACAACGGAATTCAAGCTAAATCTGCTGCAGCCCGTGTCGAGCGGAGTGTGCGTTGCGGTCACCGAGATCATCGCGCTGGGCAAGCGTAGCGGTGTCGCCAGAATCGATGTCTCCAACGCGGGGCGCGCGGTATGCGCGGCGCAGGGAACCGTGACGGTGGTTAGCCCGAGGGGGTATTCCGGTTGATGGCGAGACTGAGCACGAGTGCCGTCCGAATTGGCTATCGCGGCCTAATCAAATGACTGTTACCTGCGAGCGAATCCGCACCGAAGACGGCGTCACCCTCACGGCGGATTTCTACCGGCACGACACCGCCCGCGCCGTCGTACTTCTCCTGCATGGTGGTGGTCAAAATCGCCACGCTTGGACCACCACGGCGCGCCGGTTGCATGCGCGCGGTTACACCGTCGTCGCCTACGATGCCCGAGGCCACGGCGATAGCGGGTGGGACCCGACTGGGCGATACGAACTCGCAGGACTCACATCCGATCTGCTGGCTGTGCGCGAACATGCGAGTGACGACCGCCCGCCGGTGGTCGTTGGTGCGTCGTTGGGTGGCATGACCATTTTGGGAACCCATCTGCTGGCACCAGCCGATTTGTGGTCAGCAGTCGTTCTTGTCGACATCACCCCGCGAATGGAGTTCCACGGTGCACGCCGCGTCGTGTCATTTATGGCCGCCCATCCCGACGGATTCGGCACGCTCGACGACGCGGCCGACGTCATCGCCCAATACAATCCGCACCGCGCTCGTCCCGAAAGCCTGGACGGACTGCGAAAAGTGTTGCGCCAACGCGACGATGGCAGGTGGATTTGGCGATGGGATCCGGCTTTCATCACCTCTAATTTTCAGTTCCTGCAAGGTGACCCCGCCACTGGTGCCGAACAGTTCGACGCGATCAGCGAACTGCTTGTTGAGGGGGCCCGTCGCGTGCAGGCACCAACGCTTCTGGTGCGCGGCGTCCTCTCGGATGTGACATCGCAGCAGTCGGTCGATGAATTCCTCCAGGTTGTCCCGCACGCCGAAGCGGTGGACGTTTCCGGCACAGGTCACATGGTGGCCGGCGACGACAACGACGCCTTCACTGCAGCAGTCGCCGGATTTCTCGACCGCACGATAGCCAATTCGGCCTGAGAACCTCTGAGCTGTGTGGCGCAGCCCAAAGCTGGCCATAGTTAAGGGCAGCCGACAGCTACCAAAACCAAGATATGCGTGACATCCATCCACTTAAGCAGGATGTGAATGGCCATTAGCTACAGTCGAGCGATGCACCTTCGTACCGTCTGCACCACAGTAACTTCCGGCTTGGTCGAGGGTTTCTCCCGAGACGGCGTGACCAGGTGGCGATCCATCCCCTACGCCGAGCCGCCCGTCGGGGCGTTGCGCCTAAGAGCCCCCCGGCCAATCGAGCCGTGGGAGGGAGTCTTGCCGTGTCACCGTTTCAGGTACTGTGCACCACAGCCGCGCAAATACACTTTTGTTGGCCTCGGCAAATATCAGCCGATGAGCGAAGACTGCCTGACGCTGAACGTCGTCGCGCCCGACACCAGATACGAGCGGCCGTTACCTGTGATGGTGTTCATCCATGGCGGCGCATACTTCCTCGGCAGCTCCGCGACACCGGTATATGACGGGGCATCGTTGGCTCGCAAGGGGTGCGTGTTCGTGTCAGTTAATTACCGGCTGGGCGCGCTTGGAGCAGTTGACCTCTCGTCTCTGTCTACCGACGCCTTCCGCATCGACGACAATCTTTATCTGCGTGATCTGGTTATGGCGCTCCGTTGGGTGCGTGACAACATCGCAAGCTTCGGCGGCAATCCCGACGCTGTGACGATATTCGGCGAGAGCGCAGGGGCACACGCAGTGGCGACGCTGTTGGCTGTTCCAGCTGCTAAAGGGCTGTTCGCTCAAGCCATTTCTGAGAGCCCCGCGGGAGGTTTGGCTAGTTCCCGTGAACAATCTGAAGAATACGCCGCAAGGTTTGCGGCGATTCTCGGAGCTCGGAGGCGAGACGCTGCCGCGGTCTTGCTGACCGCGCCGCCGACCGACCTCGTAGCGACTTTGGATCATCTGATCATGCAGGAAAGCCGCAACGCGCCGGGCGTATATCCGGTCGGTCCCACATATGGAACCGACTACCTGCCGCTGGATCCAATGGATTCGTTGCGCTTGGGAAAAGCACACCGAGTGCCTCTCGTCGTGGGTAACAATGCGGAAGAAGCCAAGCTGTTCACCCGCTTCCTGAAACTACTGCCAACGAACGAACCCAAGATCGAGCTGCTGCTATCGACTGTGGAATCTGCTGACCGTGAGCGGATTACGGCGGCGTACCCCTCTTATCCGAAAGCCGCTGCTTGTATTGAATTGGGAGGCGACTTCACGTTCGCATCGGTCGTATGGCAGATCGCCGACGCGCACAGCGCACACGCTCCGGTATACGTGTACCGCTATGACTACGCTCCGCGCACGTTGCGATGGTCCGGGCTGGGGGCCACTCATGCTACCGAATTGCTCGCAGTTTTCGACGTCTACAGAACGCGGTTGGGTCGGCTGCTCAGCGCGGCAGGCGACAAATATACGGCGCTGCGCATTACCGAGGATGTCCAGTCGCGGTGGTGCGCCTTCGCCCGCACAGGCGTGCCTGGCGCGGGTTGGCCCAGCCACGTCAGTGCCGACCATGCGGTGATGATCTTCGACAGGACATCGCGGGTCGAGTGTGACCCGCTTGCGGTTCGGCGCCAGGCGTGGGAGGGATTTACCTTCCGCCGCCCCTGACCGCATTCTGTGTGCATCTCGTTCCCGACATGCCGCGAACTGCCGCGGGCGAGGTATTCAAAGACAGAGCTTCGCCCGTAATTCGGCGGGGAGCGGCGTTCAGCCCTACGTTGAACCGCTGTTCGTCGCGTCAGCTGCTGATTACCACCACCACCTGGGAATGGAACCAGACGCCCAGGTAGTTGCGCGCGGAGCGCTTGAGCTTCAGCCTATCGGCTCGCGCTACGGCGGCGGGCCAAAAGTTTCGATAGTGGGATGGCCCACTCGGGTCAGAGTTGACCCTGCTGCCCGTGGCCATGAGAAAGTCCCCATCTGTGGCCGGTAGGAAGTCCCCGCTGGTGGCCAGGTAGAAGTCCCCACTCCTTTGCGGGCTCGTCGTGTCTTTTCCGGGAGCTGAGGGCCTGGGCGGTGACGGTGATAGCGCCAACTGTCACCACACCGCCCAGGGAGCTCTATTGAAGTCTGCAAGGGAGCGTATGAACATTATTTCGGCGTATCACCAGGTCGGCACCTATCGCGGCGCGGCCGAGCTGTGCGGCACCACCCATAAAACGGTCAAACGGGTCATCGAGCGGGCCGAGGCTGGTGGGCCGCCGCCGCGGGAGCCACGGCCCCGCAACCTCGACGCGTTCACCGACCTGGTCGCCACCCGGGTCAAGAGCTCGAACGGCAAGATCTCGGCGAAGCGGCTGCTGCCGGTGGCCCGCGCCGCGGGGTATCAGGGTTCGGCACGAAACTTCCGCCGGTTGGTGGCTGAGCAGAAAGTGTTGTGGCGCAAAGCCAACAAGCATCAACGCAGGCCGGCAGTGTGGTCACCGGGTGACTACCTGGTGATGGACTGGGCCGAAGCCGCGCCAGGGTTGTTGGTGTTCTGCGCGGTCCTGGCCTATTCGCGGTGGCGGTTCGTGCGGTTTGCCGCCGATCAGAAAGCCTCGACGACGTTGGCGATGGTCGCCGAAGCCCTGGAGGCGATCGGCGGGGTCCCGGCCAAGGTACTGGCCGACCGGATGGGCTGCCTCAAAGGTGGTGTGGTCGCCAATGTCGTTGTCCCGACGCCGGATTACGTGCGGTTTGCCTCCCATTACCCGTTGACTGAACTACGACACGCCTAGCCGCTGGTAGGCGCTCTTTTTCGGTGTTGTGGGTTAACGTCTGGGCCCGTGTCTGTTGATGGGGAGCAAGAGCGCGACATCGCGGTCCTGTCGGTGCCGGTGCTCGGCTCGTTGGTGCAGACCAATGATTCGTGGGAGCCGTTCCGGTTGGTCGACCCGACCGGTGCCGTCGTGGATGGGGTGTCGGCGTTCTTCCGTGATCTGCAGGCCGCGGGGAGATCGGAGGCGACGATCCGGTCTTACGGGATGGATCTGCTGCGATGGTTCCGGTTTTTGTGGGCGATCGAGGTTCCGTGGCAGCGGGCGACTCGGGTCGAGGCCCGCGACTTTTCGCGCTGGATGCTGGTGGCCGGCAAGCCAGCTCGTCCGCACTGGCGACGACCAACGGTCGTTCCGAAGACGAAGCAGCGCAAGGAGTCCTACTCGGCGTCGGTGCGTGCGCATAGCGAAACGGTGTTGCGGTCCTTCTACGACTTCCATCTGGATGCCGGCACGGGGCCGCTGGTCAACCCTTTTCCGCTGGACCGGGCGCGGCGAGGGCGCCGGGCCCACGCGCATCACAATCCGATGGAACCACACCGTAATGAGCGCAAGGGCTTGTATCGGCCGTCGACGCCGTCGCGGATTCCTCGCAGCATCCCCGACGAGGAGTTCAACGAGATCTTTGCGCGGCTGCCGTCGCAGCGCGATCGGGCGTTGGTGGCGTTCTACGTCTCCACCGGGGCAAGGGCCTCGGAGCTGCTCTCGGCTACTCAGGGTGGTGTCGACCCGGGCAGGGGCGTGATTGCGTTGACTCGCAAGGGGTCTCGGGCGATCCAGGAACTGCCGGCTTCTTCGGATGCCTTCGTGTGGTTGCGGCTTTATCAGGTCGAGATGAAGGGCCGTGTTCCGCAGGGTCGGCATCAGCCGTTGTGGTGGACGTCCCGAACTCCGTTGCGGCCGTTGACCTATCATGCGGTGCATCGGATGTTCGAACGGGCCGGGCAAGGCGCCGGAAGCACCGCGACACTCCATGCCTTGCGGCATACCGCGGCGTATCGGATGGCCGAGGACCCTGATCTTCCGTTGACCGATGTTCAGTTCGTGCTGGGTCATGCGTTGCTGACCACCACGCAGATTTACCTGACCCCGCGCAAGCAGGACGTAATCCGCAGAATCCTCGCCCATCATGCCCAGCAGACGAAAAAGGCCGCCGAGCGAGTGCAAGCACCGCCGGCACCTGGCTACCGCCCTGAGACACTGCGGGTGCTGTTCGGCGGTGAATCGCGATGACGGTGACCAGCATCGAGCAGCCCGCTGTCGCAGCGGCGCTGCCGGTCGATGCGCCAGTGGCGATGATCGCGTCTGCCCGGTCGCCCGGTGCAGAATGGCCGCGGACCCGGCAGGACCGCCAGAGCATCGACTCATTGTTGACTCAGCCGCCGTTCGCGCCGCCCAAACGTCACCGCCGTCACCCCGGCGCCTACGACGTCGCAGTCGGCTTGATGTTGGACTGGCTGCTGGACCAGCCGGGAGGTACCTGGCAGGACCGGTGGCTGGCCAGCGGCGCGGACGCCGACGGACGGCGCTGGCGGCACATCCCCGTGGGATGGCTGACCGCGCGTGGCCATGACCAGTCGTGGGCACATGACTGGTTCTTCCGGGCGTTGTTCACCGCCTTCGGCGCCGATCTCATCCGACCCTCGTTGAGTTGGCTTGCCGCAGCGCATTTCCGGCGCGGCATCCTGACCAACATTATGGCGCGCTGCCGCGATGCCGCCGGGTTCACACGCCTGCAAGCACTATGTTCGGGCGACCCGGACGTGTCATCAGCCGCGGTGACCCGCACGACCTACCGAGCGTCGCTGATCCTGGCGGCCAAGGGCGGCGCCATTGCCGACATCACCATCGGCGACATGCTCGAACTGCTCGACGCTGAGGCCGTGACGCTCAGCACCGCTCCTGGCGCCACGCATTTGTTCTACCGGGTATTGCGCACGATGGGTGTCTTCGGCGCCGATGCGCCGGCGACTCTGCGGGAGTTGCGCACGGTCGGGCAACGCACACCTGAGCAGTTGATCGACCGGTACGGGCTGGTCTGCCGTCCCATCCGCAATCTGCTCGTGGACTACCTCAAGGAACGCCAGCCCGCCCTGGACTACACCAGCTTGAACAGCCTCGCCAATTTCCTCGGCGGCCTGTTCTGGGCAGACCTGGAACGTCACCACCCCGGCATCGACAGCCTGCACTTGCCGCCCGAGGTCGCCGAGGCATGGAAACAGCGGCTACGCACGGTTCCCAAGACCATCCGAGCATCCGACGGCAGCGCGACTCAGACCCAGGTGCCGCGGATCAACTACCGTGAATGCCTCACCCCGGTGCGGGGCTTCTATCTCGACCTCGCTCACTGGGCCGTCGAAGACCCCGCCCGCTGGGCCGCCTGGGTGGCGCCCTGCCCGGTCGGGAGTGAAGAGATCAATCGGCGAAAAGACAAGCGGCAACGCAAGTCCCGCATGGACGCACGCACCCGTGAACGGCTGCCGGTGCTGCCGACACTGCGCCGCACCGCCGACCAGCAGCGCCGCGACGCCGCCCAGGTACTCGATGCAGCTCGCAGCACCCCGATCGGGCAGACCTTCACCGCGGCCGGCCGGACCCTACTGCGCATCGACTCGCCCCGCGCGGCAGCGGTCAAGGTCTGGGCCCAAGACGTGGGCACCGGCGCCCGCCATGATCTAGTCAAGCAGGAAGAGCAGGCCTTTTGGGCCTACGCCGCAATTGAGGTGTTGCGCGCGACCGGCATCCGCATCGAAGAGCTCACCGAGCTCTCACACCACAGCCTGGTTCAATACCGGCTGCCCACTACCGGCGAACTCGTGCCGTTGCTGCAAATCGCACCGTCGAAAATCGATGCCGAACGGCTCCTGGTGGTCAGCCCCGAACTCGCCGAGGTTCTCAGCGCGGTCATCTGTCGCGTCCGCGACACCAGCGGCGCGATTCCGCTTGTCGCCGCCTATGACCACCACGAACGCATCTGGCTGCCACCACTACCGTTGCTGTTTCAGCGTCGCAGAGGCTGCGAGCCTCGCGCCATTAGCGCCTCGGCGATCCGCTCCATGCTCGATGACGCCATCGCCGCCACAGGACTCACCGAGCCAGCAACAGGGCAACCGCTGCGATTTACGCCCCACGACTTCCGAAGGCTTTTCATCACCGACGCCGTCCTCAACGGGCTGCCGCCTCACATCGCCCAGGTCATCGCCGGGCACCGCGACATCAACGTCACCATGGGCTATAAGGCCGTCTATCCCGACGAGGCCATCCAATCACATCTGGCATTCCTCGCCCGCCGCCGCGACCTGCGGCCCACCGACGAATACCGCGCCCCCACCGATGAGGAATGGCAGGAATTCCTGGGCCACTTCGAACGCCGCAAAGTCTCCATTGGCACCTGCGGACGCGCCTTCGCCAGCAGTTGTGTTCACGAGCACGCTTGTGTCAGATGCCCGCTGCTCTGGCCTGACCCGACCCAACGGCACCGTCTGCTCGAGATCCGCGACAACCTGCTCGCTCGCATCGCCGAAGCCGAACGCGAAGGCTGGCTCGGCGAGGTCGAAGGACTCCAAGTCAGCCTCGCCGGCGCTGAAGACAAGCTCGCCCAAGTCGACCGGCGCAGCCGCGAACAGGCACCCGTGGAACTCGGAACACCTACCCTCCCAACGAAAACACCCAAGCGTAAGGAGACAGCTCCGTGAGTCTGACGTTCTATGTCCTGTTGTGGGCCCATCCCGGGACCGAGGACTCGCTGGTCGCCTACGAAGATACAGTCCTCTGCCTTGTCGCCGACCACGGCGGCAAGGTCCTGCAACGCGCGCGGAGCGACGGCGCCGAAGGTCGCCCACTGGAAATTCAGTTATTCGAGTTCCCCTCCGCTGAGGCGTTTGACGCCTACATGGCAGACTCGCGCCGAACGGCGCTGGCGTCCGAGCGCGACCGTGCTATCGCAAGGACCGAACTCATCAACGTCCAGCTGGTGTGATGCTGGCCGGTGGCTGCCTGTGAGGTTAATAGCTAAGGCGCACAGAAAAATTCAGACAATCCTGACGGGCCGTTGAGTTCAGAGAATACCGGTTCGTCCCGGACTTCTGCCATGGCGCGGATCCGCAATCGAAGGGGATCGTGGAGAACCTGTGCGGCTACGCCCAAGACGACCTGGCTGTCCCGCTGCTGACTGAAGCCGCCATCGCCGGGGAGCCGGTCGATCTACGAGCCCTCAACGACCACGCCGCGGCCTGGTGCGCCGAGGTCAACGCCGCGGTGCACTCGGAGATCTGCGCGGTGCCTGATGAGCGACTCGTTGAGGAGCGCACCGTTCTCAAGGCTCTGCCGTCGTTGCGGCTCGAGATCGGGGCTGGGTCGGTGCGCCGCAAGGTCGACAGCCTGTCGTGCATCCGCTACGGCTCGGCCCGCTACTCGGTGCCCCAGCGGCTCGTCGGGGCCACGGTGGCGGCCGTGGTTGATCACGGCGCTCTGATCCTGCTGGAACCGGCGACCGGGGTCATCGTGGCCGAGCACGAGTTGGTCGGCCCGGGTGAAGTCTCGATCCTCGATGACCATTACGACGGACCCCGCCCAGCACCCTCACGCGGGCCACGCCCGAAAACCCAAGCAGAGAAACAATTCTGCGCCCTTGGACCCGAAGCCGAACAGTTCCTGGTCGGTGCCGCCGCGATCGGCAACACCCGACTGAAATCCGAGATCGACACCCTGCTTGGGCTCGGTGCCGCCCACGGTGAACAGGCGTTGGTCGACGCCCTGCGCCGGGCGGTGGCGTTTCGGCGGTTCCGCGCCGCCGACGTGCGCTCCATCCTCGATGCCGGCACCGGCACCCCACAACCCCGGCCCGCCGGGGATGCGTTGGTCCTGGATCTGCCTAGCGCCCCGACCCGATCTCTGGACGCCTACAAGATAGCCGGCACGTCGACAGATGGGACGGCATCATGACCGCCACCACGAACACGGCCAAACCGGTGGACCCGCCCTCGGTGGCGCCATTGGCTGCCGACCTCGACGCCGCACTGCGTCGGCTGAAGCTGGCCACGGTGCGTCGTAATGCCGCCGAGGTGCTGCAGGTGGCCAAGACGCAACGCTGGACCCCTGAGGAGATTCTGCGGACCCTGGTCGAGGCTGAGATCGCTGCCCGGGATGCGTCCAATACCGCTAACCGCCTCAAGGCGGCCGCGTTTCCCGTCGCCAAGTCCCTCGACGGCTTCGACGTCACCGGGTCATCGGTCACCCAGGCCACGTTCGACTACCTATCGAGCCTGGAATGGATTCGGGCCCAACAGAATCTAGCGGTCATCGGTCCGCCCGGCACCGGGAAAAGTCACCTGCTCATCGGCTGCGGACACGCCGCCGTGCACGCCGGTTTCAAGGTCCGCTACTTCACCGCCGCCGACCTGATCGAGGTGCTCTACCGCGGCCTGGCCGACAACACCGTCGGCAAGATTATCGACACACTGCTGCGCGCGGACCTCGTCATCTTGGACGAGATCGGCTTCGCCCCGCTCGATGACACCGGCACCCAACTGTTGTTCCGGCTCGTCGCCGCCGGCTACGAGCGCCGCTCGCTGGCCATCGCCTCGCACTGGCCCTTCGAACAGTGGGGACGATTCCTGCCTGAGCACACCACCGCCGCCAGCATCCTCGACCGGCTACTGCACCACGCCACCATCGTCATCACCTCCGGCGAGTCCTACCGGATGCGTCATGCCGACCACAAGAAAGGAGCCAACAAGAGTTAGCCAATCACCCGCAACGGGGTGGGGACTTCACGTGGCCACCAGCGGGGACTTCTACTTGGCCATTGACACCCTGCCGGACCTTACACGCGATGTGAGCGGCGCCATACGCTGGCGCTACGAATGGATTAGGTCACTAATGTGAAGGATCACCACATGACCGAGATGCTGACCCAGATGCAGGCGCTTCCCAGTGAAACTCCGCTCGAAGACGAGGCGTTGGCGGCTTACGAGAAGAAGTTTCGGGAGGACAACACGATTTGGGCTGAGTTGTTGCAGGAGAACCTCGACCGGCTCGGGCGCGGCTCGTTTTCGCTGCACTGGATGAACACCGACAAGGCCAATTGGGGTGTTCGCGCGCGCCCGAGTTCGCGGGGGTTGACCTATACCGACATCAACCGCCCGCCAGCCTACGGCACGCTGCCCGAGCACACGACGTGGCGCAACTTCGCCCCGCGCGGCTCTGTGCGTGAGCCCTATGTTGACCAGATGCCGACCATCGACGCTTATGACATCCTCGACAAGAAGGAGGCCTGGGCGGACAACGTCATGACGCTGTATGAGGAGGCCAAGGCACGGCAGTGGAACTCCACCAGCGATATTCCGTGGAACGAGCTGGAGCCCGCCAGTGAGGATCTGGAGAAGGCGGCGTGCCAGCTGGCTACCTCTTTGACGGAGGTTGAGTTCGTCGCCGGTGACTTTCCGTCGCGGTGGGTGTATCGCACCTCACCGGATTTCTACGAGGTTAAGAACTTCCTCGTGACGCAGATGATGGACGAGGCCCGCCACATGGAGGTGTTCCGAAAGCGTGCCCTCGCCGGCGGGGGAGGCTTGTTGCACGCCAGCCCGGCCCTGGAGTGGGCACTGAAGGCGATCCTCGAGTCGCCGAGCCACACCCAGGGCACGTTCCTGCTGAACGTGCTGGGCGAAGGGCTTGTCCTTACGATTTTCCGGGCCGGGGAGTACCTGTCCAAGACGCATGTCGACAAGGAGATCTTCCGGCGCTGCATGCAGGACGAGGCCCGTCACGTGTCGTACGGGACCCTGGAATTGAAGAACTTCCTCGACAGCTCGACTGATCGGGAAAAGGCGCTTTCGGATATGCATCGCTTCGCCGATCTTGGCGAGCAGATCATCCTCACCGCACTGAGCAGTCCCGGGCTGTTGGAACCGCTGGCCGTTCTTATGGGCGGTGGAGTGGACAAGATCGACGAAGGTATGGAGGGTGTGTCGTTCCTGTGGGGGACGATTATTGAGGAGTACCTGCAGCGCTGTGAGCGGGCCGGGTTTGACCGTCGCGAGAAGGTGACGATCCCCTTGGAGATGCCGTGGACGGCGTAAGTACGAGCGCAGATCTTCCTACCGTTGAGTGGTTCACCAGGCTGGCGGAGGTCAGTAAGGCTGACCTCGCCGAGTTCCGTAAACTCGGCGAGGTCGACTGCCGGTTTGCCGTCAACATCTTCGATGGCGGCCCAGATGGGTCTGCGTTGATTGTCCAGCTCACGTTCGACGGCTTCGAGGTGAGCGAGATCAAAGAGATCAGCGACACAGGGTTGGAGTCGATGGATTTCGTCATCGAAACCGACCGTGATTCGTGGCTGGACATGGTGGACAACATCCGCGCCGGAGACGGCCGACCGGACCTCGATCACACCCTCAACGCCTTGAGCATGGCGTCGACGCCGATACGGGTCTGGTCATCTGATCCTCTGGGCAAGGACATGTTTTTCCGCTACAACCAGAGTTTGCAGCATTTCATCAACAAGAGCGCTCGGCTGTGAGTCGCCGCTGAAGAAAAGGAAAGAGCATGAGCGGCACTCGGCGAGGCCATTTCTACATCGATGACACGTGCATCGGGTGCGGAGCGTGTGAGCACTCGTGCCCGGGACGGGTCGATGCCATATCCAAGAAGGCCGACGATTTCCTGGGCCGATTCGTCATCGACCTCGATGAATGCATCGACTGCGGGAAGTGCGTCCCGCTGTGCCCCGTCGATTGTATTCACGACGGGCGGGTCGAGGCGGCATTTGTCCCGGACAATGGCTACACGAAGATCGGAAAGCTATACGACTGGGCAGCGCGCAAAGATAGCTGATACATCAAAAGATCCAGGAGCTGAGGGATTGGCATCAGATTGGTGGCCGGGGCCACGTGTCGCGCGGCCGCTTGGCGCGGAGGTTGATTCTGACCTCTCTGCCAAAATTCGGACAGGCGATAGCTGTGGCTTCGACCCACAATGTCAGCTGCCGCATGAGCTCCCGCCGCGTCGCCGTCAGCTTTGCCGATCTATCACGACATCATCATCGTGGTTTTTCGGTCAGACCTCGCGGCGTCCCGACCATCACCACCCCATCAAATGACTAGGAGTTGTGTCATGGGCGTTTTCAAAGACGGCGTCGAGGCAACGAAGTACATTGCCGGGATCTTCGAGGAGGCGGTGGACGATGAGTCGATCGCCGATCAACTAGCGGCATCCGGTGTTGTGCTGCAGCTCAACTGCTCTGACCCGGATATCCAGGTTACGGTCGACATGCCTAATAAGAAGGTGTTCACCGGGAACTGTGACATCAAGCCTACCGTAGCGATGTTCATGACCTCTGACATGGCCAACCGGTTTTGGCAGGGCAACCTCAATCTCGCTGTCGCGCTGGCCAAAGGCCAGGTCCGCGCCAAGGGGCCGGTTCCAAAGATCCTGAAGCTTATTCCCGTCGCCAAGAAGCTTTTCCCGCGGTACGAGGAGCTGCTGCGGGCTGAGGGCCGTACTGACCTGCTGGTTGTTTGACGCGCGTCGACAAGTCGTCAAGCTGTATGGCGTACATCAAGCTCCTCGAGCGTAGATGTTCGAACGGGCCGGATAAGCGTCGGCCTGGTCGCTGCGACCGGCGTCTTGGTCCGCGCCGCACTTGAAGCCCTGCGCTACTAGGGTCCTGCGTCTGAAACCCGTTTACGGGTGTGGGGCAGGATTTCGTCGGGGTCATTTTCCATACCTGGGACTGTCTGAACAACGGTGGATCTGATCTTGGTCTGACACGCCGGGCGTGAGCTTGGCGGGAAGGACTGATGATGTCGGAAACACTCGACTTCGGAATGGCCATTGATCGTCAGCAGACTACTTTCCCGTGCTGACGACCGACGCCGCCGAATCGGCTCGACGGGGGACAAGTTTGTCCTGGTTCGTGGCGCGCTGGGTGCTCAACAGGCGAGTGCCCAGCCGCTGCAACGCCTCCACTGAGAATGGTTGTGTCATACGGCGGTTGACAGCGGGGGCAATGCGGAGCATGAAATAGCCCAGCCAGGCCTCGGTGCGCACCGGTACGACCGCGAGATCAAACCGTACAGCACGCACGGCGGCGCGAGCGACGAGGTCGGGACTCATCGGTGAGATCGGAAACTTCTCGCCAAATTCCTGGAGCTTCTTGGTGAACTGTTTTCCTTGTTCGATCAGTTCGTGGTTGACGCCGACAACCACCGCGCGATCACCTATATTGGTATTGATCACACCCGGGCATATCGCGCTGACGCCGATGCCTTTCGGTCCGAGCTCGAGCCGCAGGCATTCGGTCAGCATCTTCACGCCCGCTTTGGAAACCGAGTACGGCGACATAACCGGGGTGGGCGTGAATGCCGCCGCCGAGGCGATATTGACGATATGGCCACCGCCGTGTTCAACCATCTGGGCGCCGAAGAAACGGCACCCATGAACGACGCCCATTAGGTTCACACCGAGTTGGCGTTCCCAATCCGACGGACGCAGCTCTAAGAACGGGCCGCCCACCAAGATTCCTGCGTTATTGACCAGCACATCGGCGTATCCGTAATCGGCTAACACGCTGCGAGCGAGCGCCTCCCAGGCATCGGGGTCGATAACATCCAATTGCGCCGCCGACGCGCTGCGGGCATGACCACGGATCATCGCCGTGGTCGCTTGTGCCGCATCCAGATCGATGTCGGACACCACGACATGGGCGCCGAGCTTGGCAAACCTGATCGCTGTCGCCCGGCCAATACCGCTTGCAGCCCCGGTGACCACCACCACGCGTGGACGCAACCGATTGACCTTCACGCGTTCTCCTTCCTCATGGCCCCGATCGCACCCGGAAGCTTAACGCCCGTACTGTAGCGGTAGACATCAAGGTTGTAATGTCGGTTCTGCCAATACATTTCGCCATGCGTCGACGGCCGAAACGGTGAATCGCCCTGGCTGTTGATATAGTAGGTATTCGAATCCGCGCAGGTCGGAGTGAACAGAAAGTTCTTTTCCTGGCGCTTCAAACACTTCCGGAAATACTCGTCGTGGACTTCCTGACGTATCTCGCAGACCGTCGCGCCGCAGCGCTTCGCCTCGGCTATAGCGCGGCTCAGATGAGCCGACGTCGCTTCGATCATCCACAGATATGATCCCAGCACGAAGCCATAAGGCCCAGTGATGGAGAACATGTTCGGAAATTTGGGAACAGACACGCCTTGATACGACTGGTATCTCTGCTCATACCAGAACCGCCCGAGATCGATGCCGTCGCGCCCGATGACGGGAAAGGGTGGCACTGCACCCGTATCCCACAGCTTGAACCCGGTCGCGCATATCAACACGTCGACCTCGTGCTCTACACCATCCACTGTCCGCACCCCCTTCCTGGTTATGCACTCGATCGCATCGGTGACCAGGCTGACATCTTCGCGGTTGAATGTGCGGAGGTAGTCGTTTGACATCGATGGGCGCTTGCAGCCCAAGCCATAGTGTGGGATCAGCTTCTCCCGAATTACTGGATCCTCGATTTGCCGACGCATCCAGCGGCGTGTAGCTAGCTCGAGCAGCTGGCGAGTCCCGTTCACTAGCCACCCTGGACCGACCCACATCCCCGCCATCCCGATCTCAGTTGCGACAGTGCCCACCGTGCGGATAGCCGAGCGGATTCGTTTACGGCCCAGGACCCATCGGCCGACGGACTTGATCTCCATATCCGGTTTGGGGAACACCCAGATCGGCGTTCGCTGGAAGACGGTCAGATGTTCGACCTCGTCAACGATGGCCGGGACAAGCTGGAGCGCCGTGGCGCCCGTGCCGATCACCGCGACGCGCTTACCGGCCAGCACCACGTCGTGATCCCATAGCGCGGTGTGCACGAGCGCACCCCCGTACTCGTCCAAACCTGGGATATCGGGCATCTTCGGGCGTTCCAGGCCGCCGACCGCCATTACGACATATCGGCTCGTGATCTCCTGGTTGCCGGCGGCGGTCAATCGCCATAGACTGTTGTGCTCATCAAACACCGCCGAGGCGACGGTGGTGTTCAACCGAAGCTTCTCACGCAGGCCGTATTGGTCCACGACGTCATCGGCGTAATCCCGAAGCTCGTCACCCGGAGCGAAGATCCGCGACCAATCACCGCGCTGCTCGTAGGAAAAGCTGTAGACAAACGACGGAATATCCACCGCCACACCCGGATATGTGTTCGCATGCCAGGTGCCGCCCACCCGATCCCACTTGTCGACGATGACAAAGTCGTGAATACCTCTCCGTTGCAAGGCGATACCGGCGCCGATACCGCCGAACCCAGCGCCCACAATGACGACGTCATGGTCAGGAGTGACACGCTCGGCAGCAGGTAACTGTTCAATCTCGACTTTTGTACTCAATTCGGGCTCGCCGGACTTGCTGCTACTTTTGGTAACCCACAAGGGTGCCATGGGTCCCGAACAGTTCCTGCTGCCACTTGTTCAGCAGCGCACGGGTGTCGACATCGTCGGGATGAAAGCCGGGTTTCATGTAGATGCGCAGGTCGGCCATCAAACCCTTGAGCAGCGGGCCTCGAAACACAGCACGCGCTTGACGCGTCACTTTGATCGGATGCCACCCTTTAGGGTCCGTCGCGATGGACAGCAACACGCCGATCGTTATCACCGGGATGGCCAGAACGTATAAAACCCCCATCACACCGATGCGAAGCCACTCCGGCCCGCGGACCGACCGGTAAACGTCGAAGGCAACCGATTTGTGCTCCAGCTCTTCCACCGCGTGCCAGTTGAGCAGGTTTCGCACCTCGGGATCACCAGGGATCTTCTGTAACTCCTCGCCTAGCATTCGCTCAGCCAGCGTGGCAGTGAAGTGTTCAGCCGCTGCAGTGACCGCCAGGGGTACCCGCGCGGGCAGCAGGTTTTCGATCCGCACCAACAGCCGCTGCCGCCGACTATTGGCATCGAACATGAAAAAACTGACCAGGGGATAGCCCCTGTCCACCAATTGCTCGTTGAGCCGGCGGTGTTCCTGCCCATGCACCGACTCCTGACCAATGAATCCGGCCACCCGCTTCTTTAACTCCGGATCGGTCACCCGATCGGCGAAGCGCCGGACCGACCTGATAAATAATTCCTCGCCGGGCGGAAATATGCCCGACAGCAACGCCACAAGGTGGCTAAGCACGATGTCGCCCTCAACGAAGTGACGCTGCATCGGCTGCGGATCACCGAATGAGAACCGAATCCGGCGAGTTTTCGGATACGCCTTTTTTGCTGGTCTTTCCGGTGCCATTCCTGTGTTCGCAACTGCTGCGTGACTAGCTACCATGACACTCTCCTTTGTTTTGAGTGTGGTGGTCGGTCACTTCAGGTAGCCGACCAGGGCCCCCTCGGTGCCGAAGAGTTCCTCCTGCCATTGCTCCAGCAACGCGTTGGTGTCGATGTCGTCGGGATGAAATCCCGGTCGCAGGTATTGCCTGAGCTCTGGGATCACGCCACGAAGAATGGGGCCGCGGTAGAGCCGATAGGTCTCACGCACCAGTCGCACTGGCTGACGGCGCGCTTCGGGATCCCGCGCCACCGAACAAGCCAGTACGGCGGTTATGAGGAGGAGCAGAAGGGGGATCATTACCGCCATCACACGTCGACGCACCCGCTCGGTACCCCGCACCGAGCGGAATACATCAAAGGCAACCGACTTGTGCTCAAGTTCCTCCAGCGCATGCCAGTTCAGCAGGTTCCACACCTCCGCATCACCCGGGATCGCCTGGATCTCCTCATCGCCGAGCAGCCGCTCAGCAAGTACGGCGGTGAAGTGTTCTGCGGCTGCTGTCACCGCCAGCGGAATCCGGGCCGGCAGCACCTCCTCGATGCGTTTCACCCAATCAACAAACTTTTCGGAATCCCACCACCCAATCGGATACCCCATGTCAACGAGCTTGTCATTGAGCGCCCGATGCTGCTGGCCATGCACCGATTCCTGACCGATAAACCCGGCCACCCGCTTCTTCAACCCAGGGTCGGCGATCTCATCGGCAAACCGGCGCACCGACCGAATGAACAACTCCTCCCCCGGCGGGAACGACCCCGACAAGTTCGCCAGAAAGTGGCTGAAGATGATGTCGTCGTTAACGAAATACTTGCTGCCCTGGGCAAACGGGAAACGTATCCGCCGGGTCGTCGGATACCGAGACCCCTCACTCACCGCATTTGCAGTGGTCGCTGCCTCTTGCACTATGTGGTCGCTCGTCATAACAAGATACCCCTTCCTCGAACACCCGGTTTCCGATACCGACAGTACTAGGTGTTTAGTGAGACGTTACTGCGGATCGACAGGGCGCGCAAGACTCCGCAATGACGTGTAGAAGCGCTGCGTTTGAGAGCCGCATCACACCGCCGCGTACGCTGTCACCTCCACGACTCCTGCCTTTAAACTGTTTTGACAATCGGCCCAAACCGCAGTACATAGTACTAGTCGTTACGTATACTGTTTGTTCGGAAAATTGCTTACTCGGAAGCAGGGAGCGTTCAAGCTGGATACCGGCATCGAGGCTCTCAGCAACCACTCGTACGGCGCGTAACAGGGAGGCTCGCGTTTCATGTTCCGGGATACCTAGCGGTTCTAGCTGCTCTACGGGCGCCTGTGGCGACGGTGAACATCCCGGACGGGATTGGCACCCAGCGCCATGCCGTGTAGTGCAGTGGACTCTGGTTGTTACAGAAGAGGATGGGGGCGGTGTCAACGATCTGCGGAACCGGCCGTCGGCCAGTCCAAATACATTCGGAGGCGATCAGTTTATGAAGGACTTCACCAATAAAGTGGCAGTAATCACCGGCGCTGGCTCAGGTATCGGCCGTAACCTGGCGTTGAGCTTGGCTGAACAGGGGGCGCAGCTGGCGCTGTCGGACATCGATACGAGCGCGCTGGCCGATACCGCTGGTCGATGCGAGAAGGTCGGAGCTAAGGCGGTGCCGTTCGAGCTCGATGTAGCCCAACGGCCGGCAGTTTACGAACACGCAAAGAATGTCGTCAGTGAATTCGGCAGAGTGAACCTTGTTTTCAACAACGCGGGTGTGGCACTCTCGGCCGACGTGGCCGACATGGATTGGGACGACTTCGAGTGGCTGATGGGCATCAACTTTTGGGGGGTGGCCCATGGCACCAAGGCATTCATGCCGCACCTGATCGCGTCCGGCGATGGCCACATCGTCAATGTGTCATCGGTTTTCGGGTTCGTCGGGATTCCGTCACAAAGCGCCTACAATGCCGCCAAATTCGCCGTCCGCGGCTTCACCGAGGCCCTACGCCAAGAACTCCGGGCCGCCAGGCATCCGGTAGGTGTGACCTGCGTTCACCCGGGCGGGGTGAAGACCAACATCGCCGGTCACGCCCGAGGGCTGCCCGACGGCTCGGACCCCGAAACGCTTAGCCGCCTTTTCCATAGGATCGCGTTCACCAGCCCCGAATCAGCCTCGAGGGCGATACTGCGTGGGGTCAAGAAGAATAAGCCGCGGGTGCTGATCGGTCCTGACGCAAGAGTTTTCGATGCCATTCCCCGAATCCTCGGCCCTCGCTACGAGGACATCATGGCGTCGTTCTATCGCACCGGGCGCTACGGTGCGGGGCGTCGACTCGCCGAACGCCTCGGCCTGCCCAGGTAGTAAGAGCCAACCCTGACGACTGGCGAAATGATTTGCTGGTGGAGCCACAACGTTGGCATACCTGCATCCTCGTTACCAAGGTCAGGAGCCTCCGGGATTTGCAGGACGATTCATCTGGAACGACAATCCTCGACCCTACGTCTGGATCAGAACCGCCGACCAAATCCTGGCAGCATCAGCTAACTACTGCTCCAAATTAGTGACTCACAACGCTAGGCGACCGCGACCAGGTGCTGGCGCTGCGGCTCGCAGCGATAACGCGACGGCTTGCCGTTGATCTTGCAGATCCGCCACACCATTCGCGCGATCGGGTTCATCAGCCCGGTGTCGTAGCACAGCATCCGCACGTCACCGAACATGTCACGCAGCGCCTTGCGCGACTCCAGGGACCCGAAGAACACCTGCTTGCGGACCTCGCGCGGGATGTCGAATTCCTGCCAGAAGGCCTTCGGCGGGACCACGATCGCCGAGCATGCCACCCGCATAATCACCGGCACGTATAACGACAGCCAAAACCGCTTACGCCGCGGTAAGTGCGGCACACGCTTACGCAGATACTCGTGAGCAAACGAGATGTGCCGAGCCTCTTCGGCCACGTGGATGGACATCACCCGCTCCATGATCGGGTGCAGTTCCTTGCCCTCACGTAACACGTTCTTCTGAGTGTGGTCGATGGGTTCCTCACCGGCGAGGATGCCGAACCAGAACGGGATCGGCAGAGGGCTAGCGACCAGCGGGATCAGCGGCGAAAGCCACTTCAGCTGCCGCCGCATCCCAGGCACGTCGGCGCCGATGTGGTTCACCATCTCCTGAAACATCATGGTGTGGTTGCACTCTTCGACCGCCTCGTGCAGGCAGTACCGGTACTCCGGGGACCCGTTCGGCACCCAGAACGCGTACCCCATCAGGCCGCGGATGAGGACCGACTCGAAGTGCAGCCCCACCTTGGCCACATTGGCCTGACGCCACATGCCGATCCTGATTTGGCGTTCCTCCGACTGCGCCTGATACCACGGGTGCCGGCCCAGCGGGTCAGTCGCCGGCAACTTCCAGCGGGGGTCGTTGTCGACTACCGCGTACTCAGGTGCGGTCCAGTCGATGTCGATGTATGGGTTGAAATTGCGTCGCACTGAGCCCTCAGACAGGACGCGCAGCACGTCGGCATACTCGGCGTCGTCCAGCACGTCCATGTTGCGGCGCCAACGCCGCACCAACCTCGTCCGAGCGATCTTCTGGGCCATCGCCAGCCTCCTACCGAAAGTTCACATCAGAAAAGCTACTGATACGGTACCGCTGGTATCGCCAACTTTTCAAAAGCCTGTCCATTTAAGGGCTTGTACCCGCCGCAACAGGTTCGGGCCGTCGCGCAGCCACGCCACCACGAGCCTATTGAAAGTCATTTTCATTACGATATCGCCCGCTCCTAGCTCGCTTGGCAGGGGCGCGGGCACCGATGTCGCCGGAGCCGAGGTTGGGGGCATCAGCGATCAGTAATTTGTACACTATCCCGCTCGTCGCGTCCTCGAGGCACGCTCCAGCCGCTGTGTTCAAGCAGTGCGGCCGAAGTGAACCATCCTATGCACCCTCGGGGTTCTGTGAGCCGGCCGGTTGGTCGGTCACGTGTTGGGAATAGTACTGGGCTTCGGCTTCGGCGCGTGGGACTCGTCCGAGGCGGTGCATGAGCCGCTGCTGGTTGTACCAGGCGACATAGTCGGCGGTGACGTGTTCGACGTCGGACAGGGTGTTCAGCGGGCCGCGGCGAAACGGGGAATCCGCGCGCCATCATCTCCTCACTGCACACTCACACCTGTTCATCTCAAGGTGCGGCCGCCCGCGGATAACGCATGGGGACAACGATTCTGATCCTCGTGCTCAACTAGCGGCAACAGTGAAGGGCCCAACAGCGGCATCCGACGCCCGGCTCGATGCACGGCCTCGTAGGACCAGAGTTGTTAGACGGCGTCGACAGGCGACCACTGCATAATTTTCATCTCCTGAGGGCGAGCGCCAGGTCAGAATGGCTCGTCCGCTGAACTACCACTTGGGCCTCCCACAACTGTGGCTCTACCGACCAGGACCAACTTTCTGACGGCAACCCACGTTCACATGTGAGCGGAGGCCCCAGCCCCCCATACCCGTCTAACCCGCCCAGCATAAGGCGGCAGTCGTCTGCCGCCAGCATGCCCTACAATTCCCAGCAAAGGTCAGCACCGCAAGGACTTCGGCCCATTCTTTGGCGGCTGCGGCCGTCTTTTCGTGACGACCTTCGGGCGCAGCGTGTCCTTGAGTGCGTTACGCACGTGATTGCGACGCCAGCCGGTGATGGCGCACAACTGGTCGAGATTCCGGCCATTGCCGGCCCTGTCCGTCCCCACGTAGCGGTTACGATCGCCTCAGCACCACCTTGCGTTGACTCACCTTCAGTACCACCAGCTGGGCCTATCCAGCGCGTTATCCTTGGCTGATCAGGTGCGCCGCACGCGCGCATTCTTAGCTGACGCGACGAGCGGGTCTACCCACGCATTTGCTGAGTCCAGGCGGCGTCTTGACAAGGCGCCCGGAGCGGCACAAAACTGGTGTCATGCGCCCACACTTAGGGCCAGTGCCACCAGTTTGTGGTTGCGGATCCTGCTGGCTCCCGCGCGTGCGGTCGCCGATGAGGCTGGTGCCATTCGGCGGCTCAGATGTGCTCACTCATGGTGCTGTCGCTGTAGTCACGAGAGCTGGCAGCGGCATTGGCCGCGGCTTTGGCGTTGAGCTTGCTCGTCGGGGTGCGCGGGTGTCTGCGCCGATATCGATCCGGGACGGGCTAAGGAGACCGTTGGACTTGTCGTCCAAGCTGGTGGTCAAGGTTCGGACATTACCTGTGATGGCAGGCCGAGAGAATGGCGCCCAGGAGCTATACCGGTGGGCTTGGTGTCATCGAGTGGGTCGCGCGGTAAATAGCCACCGGGCGATTTGAAGAACCAGATCGGAGTAGGGAAATGGCGTTCGAATACAGCGATATGCTGCAAACGATTAAAGACCGACAGTGGGCGCTTGCCGACATCGATTGGGAAGCCCCAGGCGCGGAGTTGATTACCGACGAGCAACGGCCCCACCTCAAACAATTCATGTCAGATGTGGTGTGGATCGAGCATGTCGGAGCGCGTGCTTTCGAGGCGATGGCGCCTAAGGCGCCGTTCGAGGCGTTAAGAGAGATCTACCACTACTTCCACGCCGAGGAGCAGCGGCACGCTAATGCCGAACTTGCCCTCATGCATCGCTGGGGAATGCTCGAGCCAGGAGAGACACCTGTGCCGAATAAGAATATTCGGCTGGGGATCGAGTGGATCGACCACTATAGCGATGCGCTCCCGTTGACGGTGATGAGCTCTGCGATCCCGGCGTTGGAATGCGCCCTCGACGGCGCGTTGCTGAAGTTCCTTCTAGACGAGGTGGCAGACCCGTTGTGCGGCGAGGTCTTCAGTAAGGTCAATAGTGACGAATCTCGCCATCTTGCAGTGGGTTTCCAAGTTCTCAATGACCTCGGCGCCAGCCCGGTGCGGGTGCACGTGATCGAGACGGTGGGGTCCATTATTGATCCGAGAATTCTCCTCGGCTCCCTAATGTATATACCGCTGCTCACCAGGATGATGGCTAACCTCACTGCGTGGGGCCTCTCGGAGGAGAAGCTATACAACGCGGTCACACGCTACTCGAATATCGGCGATCGAAGCGAGTTCACCCGCCGAATTCCCGCTTATCACATCCTTCGGACGCACATGTCTGCGACTATCAACCGCGCTCAACCTTTCCATTTCTTTTCCCAGGGGCTAGGTACCCTTGTCGACCATTTCCCCGTCCAGGTGTTCGGCAAACTGCCCTCCTGGGCTGGGGACATGACATACGAACCGGTTTCCAAGTGACCGATCAATCGACCGTTCTGATCGTCGGTGCCGGCTGGGGGTCAGCGAACCGTTTGCCGGCTCTTCCGGAAATGGAGTGCAGGTAAACGCTGCGGCGACTTGTTGATTGGGTCGTGTCGGTGAGCTAATACGGGCGGCGGGCAGAGGATGCAGGTTCCTACACCTTTGTCGTCTGCCTTCTGGGGAGTCCTGTGTCCGAGCCTACGTCTTGTTCTGCTGCTGTTGTTGCCGACACGATCGTGCGCACGGTCGAACTTGGGGTGACGATCACCGATGCTGCTGTCGACGGCGAGGCCACGGTGGTGTTTTGCAACTTGCTCGATGATGGCCAGCGGCATTGTCCGGGCTGCCGTCGAGACGTCAACCGTGACACTGTGATCCGCAACGTGACTGATGTGCCGGTGGTCGGGCATCCACTTCGCCTGCGGGTGCCGCGCTACCGCTGTGTCGACACCGCCTGTGAGCGGGAAGTGTTCGCCCACAACACCTCTGCGCTAGCGCGGCCAGGATGGTCGACCACCCGCAGATGCGCCCGCTACATCTGTCACCGGCTGATGATCGACCACGCCACCGTCGCCGCGGTCGCCCGCGAGCTCGGCCTGTCCTGGGACACTGTCAACACCATCGCCATGGACGCCACCCAGCTGATCGTGGCCAACGACACCGGCCGACTCGACGGCGTGCGGGTCATCGGGGTTGATGAGCATCGCTGGTCACATGTGCGTCGACCCGACTCAGAGGGCTACGTCACCGTCATCATCGACCTGACTCCCGTGCTCGATGGCACCGGCCGTGCGCGGCTGCTCGACCTGGTCCCCGGACGTTCGGCAGCCGCCTTGAGCAGCTGGCTGTCTGAGCAGAGCTAAGCGTTTCGCGAACAGGTGCAGGTCGTGGCGATGGACGGGTTCGGCGGCTACAAGACCGCGGCGACAGATCAGCTGCCTGAGGCCACCGCGGTCATGGACCCCTTCCATGTCGTCGCGCTGGCCGGCGCCAAGCTCGACCTGTGCCGCCAGCGCATCCAACAACAGACATGCGGGCACCGCGGCCGCACGGGTGACCCGCTTACCTTGTGCGGGGCACGTTGCGCACCCGCTATCCGCTGCTCAATGCGCACCAAAAAGCCCGACTGGAAGCCGTTTTCACCGATGAGGCCCACCTCGCGGTCCAACTGTGCTGGAGCTTCTACCAACGCCTGATCGCCGCCTACGCCCACCCCGACCGCCGCCGCGGCAAAACCATGATGACCACGATCATCAACACCCTGCGCCATGGCGTCCCCGACGAGCTCGAGGAACTGGCCCAACTCGGCCGCACTCTATGGCGCCGCCGCAACGACATCCTGGCCTTCTTCGACCACCACGCCTCAACGGCCCCACCGAAGCGATCAACGGCCGACTGGAAGCACTGCGCCGCAACGCGCTGGGATTCAGAAACCTAACCCACTACCGATGACGCTCACTGCTGCACAGCGGAGCCCTGCACTCACTCGTCAACGCACTCTGAATTACGAAGAGCCGCTTTGGCGTGAAGAAGGACTGCGCGTACCGCAGCGGTGACGACGCAACCGCCGCGGCAGTTCCACCGCGCCGACCACGGTCGCCGATGCGGCCAACCGGGTGTGGGCGGTCGACTTCCAGTTCGATGTCACCACCGATGGGCGGCCGCTTCACCGAGGTTGAGGTCCTAACATCTCCTTCCAACCGTCGTCTCCTATTTTGGCCGAATCTTCGATGGTGTATTTGACGCCATCGGGCCCTAGGAACTCGCCGCTTTGCGGACTATAGATAGCTGCAGCACCGCTAGGAATGTAAATGCACGGGTTCGGCTGCTGACCGTTGCACTGGACGCTCCCAGAACCTGGCCGTTGCAGTGGATCGCTTCGTGGAGGAGGCGTCCCCGTCACCCGGTCGGAAGGAAGCGGATTGATGCCGGTATCGACCGACGGAGCCGGTATGACCAAGCCGGGTTTCACCGGCTGATCACAGCGCGCCGCAGGTGCGGGGCAGCTTAGAATCTGGTTCGGATCCCCGTACCAAGGATTGGTCCCCAGCGGGACATACGGCTCTTTGCTGCGGCATTCGCGCGGCGTGGCCGCGCGCTTGCCGGGAACATCGACACAGGGATAATTACGCGCGCCGCGGACCGCGTTTTGTGCCTCCATCGGAATCTTGCAGTATCGCGTGGTCAAAAGCCCGGGAGTCTCGTCCACAAAGGATCGCCATTGCGATGCCGGCAAGAACCCCGTCAGGCAAGCAGGGGTCATATTTATTGGCGTTTGGAACGAAAGAGAAAACGTATGTGGGTAAGCAGCGGTCACTGTCTCACCGAATGCGGGAATTTGCGGAAGTATGACCAGCAATTGCTCTACATTCTTGTTGTACCGCTTGAGCAGATCGGCCACAATCGCAACATTTGCTAGGGTCTGCGGCAAAGTTTCGCGAACGTCGCCGAGCACGGCTTTAATCTGATCGGCGGTCGGCGCAACCTGGCCCAGGATGCTCTTGAGCTGTTTGTCCTTTTCCGCGGCCTGCGCGTCGAGAGTATTTAAGTTGTGCGCCCACCGCTCGATGGGATCACGCGAGTTGGCCTGGCTGTCGATGATCGGTGCTGCGTTTTGGACGATATCGTTGACGTCGCTAAGGTTTGTTTTGAAATCCCCAACGATCGATTGGGTCGAGTCGACTAGCCGCTGCAGGGCTGGGCCCAGGCCGCCGACCGCTTGAGCTGTCTCATCGAGTAGTCCGGCGATCTTGTCTTTGGGCAGGACGTCCAATGTATGGTTAACGGTATCCAGGGTCGGGCCAATTCGTTTAGGCACCGTGCTGTTAGTGATGGTCTGGCCGGGCGAGAAATACTTGGCCGGATTCTGCGCGGATACTAGGTCTATGTATTGTTCGCCGACCGCCGACACCGAATGCACGTTCGCCGAGGAGTCAATTGGGATTTTGTACTGGTCGCTGATACGCAATGTGGCCCGAACTCCTTGTTCGGTCGGCTCTACCCGAGTTACCTTTCCCACGGTGATTCCGCGGTAGGTGACGTTTGCAGTGGGATAAAGCCCTCCCGACGTGGGTAAATCCACCTCCAAACTGTACTGGCCCATCCCAACGACGCTCGGCAACCTCAGATAATGCCACCCAAGAACGCTCATGGCGAGCATCGTGACGATAGTGAACACGGTTAGCTGAAGGCGAAGGCGTCGAGTCAACATGCTGCCTACTCCTCGTCACGCTCGGGGGGTTCGTCGGCGGGGTTGGGTGCGAACCTGACATCGGGAAGCATGGTGTTCGGATCGCGGCCCCACGATTGCTCAAGCGCTCGCAGTGCGCCGGAGAACCCGGTTCCGGTGAGGAGCGCATTATCGATTGCACTCAAGGTGAGGTCCAAGGTTATCGAAACATTCATTGAGTCGCCGTGTACCACCTTCGGGATGGCGTCGGCGCTGAACGGGAGGGTCAAGGCAATCTTTAGCGTCTCGACCAGATCCATCGAAGCCCGGCTGAGTTGTTTCAGGGGACGCTGCAGTTGGCGCACGTCTTTATCCAAGTCGGGACGCGCCGCCGTCAAGGTCTGATTGAGGACGTCGCTAAACCGGCCCAACGCATTGGTCGCATCGAGGAACGGCTGTCGTTGTTCAGCGAAATGCTTTGCCAATGGGGGAAACTCGGTGAGAACGTGGTCCAGGGTGTCTGATTGCTTGGCTACATAAGTCAACAGCCGGTCTGTGGAGTCGATAGCGCGAGTGATGTCATCACGTTGCTCGTTTAGTCGGGCGGTGAAGGTGTCGAGCTTCTTGAGGAAATCATGTATCTGATCGGCCCGCCCAGTCAGCATGTTACGGACTTCACTTGCGATCACTTCGACGTTAGGGATGCCGCCACCGCGCAGCACCGCGGCAAAACTGGCCAGGACCCGCTCGGTGGTGGGATAGGCGGACGCATTCTGCAGCGGGATGATGTCGCCGTTCTTCAATAGTTGCGGTGATGGGTTGGCTGGCGACGCCAGCTCCACATGCTGTGAGCCGAGCAGGCTGGTCTGCCCGATCTTCGCGGTGGCGTTCTTCGGTAGCTTGACGCCCTTTTCTAGATCCAAGGTCAACGTCGCGATCCAGTTTTTCAGGCCGATTGCGCGTACCCTGCCGACAAAAACGTCGGCGACGCGTACCCGACTATTGGCATTCAAAGCCAGCGTTTCCGGCATCTGCACATAAATCGTATAAGAGCCGGATTCGCTTCCCGGGCCACCAGGCAGTGGCACATTAGCGATACCTCGCCAGCTAGCACACGAGGTAAGTACTGTAGCGGCCGCAAATAGCGCCACGAACCGTGACATTCCCGCCCGCATGCTCACTGGCCGGATCCTGTCGCGACTGATGCTGCGTCAGCGGCGGGTGGCGGGCCCGGCGGCGGTGGACCCATATTGGAATAGGCGTTGGGCGGCCCCGGCGGCGTCTGAAACCTTGATGGCGGCGGTGTCGTGTCCGGGCCTCCCATCAGCTCAGCGAGCGAGTCCGGTGTCAGCAAGCTTTCGGTAGCCGGTCCCACTGTGAGGCCTTGCTCACCGGGCGCTACGACCCAGCCGGGCTCGTGGTTACCATGTGACAACGGCGAGTCCGGCGCCCAAATCCCGGGGACCGTGGTGTCCTTGAACCCCGGCGGAGGCTGTAACCGAGGCTCGGAATATGCGATATGTTTGGGCAGTACAGCAGGAGTTTGGTACAGGTTGATGCCAGCCGGGGGTCCATTGAACTTGATCGCATCCAAAACCGGCGTCAAGTATTGTGCGCACAGTTCGGCAGACTCTTGGTATCCCATACGGCTGCCGGCCTGCATCGCGCTGCAGATGAACTGCAATGGGTTGGCAAAGTTTGGCAGGGCTATTGCACCTGTCAGCGCGCCGTGCGCCGGCTCATAGATTGCGAGGGCGTTGGCGGCAAAATGGGGGAAGACATGCAGCGCCGTTTCAAGCGCATTCAGCGGCTCGGGTTGAACCAGCGCGGTGGTCACATCGGCGAGGGTGTTGATGTCGTGGGTTAGCCCATCACGATTGTCCGCTAGAAGCTTTCGCAATGCGGGAAGCATATCGTCTACCTGTTGCAGTGCCTTCGCAAGCCCGGGATCTGAGCTGGTAAGTGAACTGGTAAATACGGCGAGGTCCTTATTTAAAGCGACGAAATTCCGATCATCTTTATATAGCGCGTTGACGAATAAGGCCATGCTGCGCAGCACGGCAAAGAAATCGGCACGCCCGTCATTTAGCGCGGTCAACGCTTGCGAAAGCCCGGTCAAAGTACTGTTGATCTCTTTGCCTTTGCCGGCCAAGCCGTCCGCGAAAGATTCGATGACTTCGCCGAAAGGCCCCTTGGGCTGCTCGGGCGTAGGTCCCAGCTTCGAGATAATGTCCGTGATACCATTGCGCAACTGATCCCATTCCACCGGCACCTGTGTTCGTTCGATGGGGATCACCGCATGATTTCCTAGCGATGGGCCGCCTTCATAGGGCGGTTCCAGCTGAATGACGCGCGAGGCGACCAGCGCGGGATTGAGGATCACCGCAGAGGCGTCAGCGGGCACTTTGTATTTTTTCTCGTAGTGGAAAGTCACCTTCATCTTGTCACCCGACGGCTCGACCTTGTCGATCGCGCCCACTCGCACACCCATTATCTGGACCTTGTCCCCGACATAAAGCGCGTTTGCCTCCGGGAAATACGCAACCACCGTGTTATTGGTCATTTTTTCGTAGAAATCCCGAGCAGCCAGCGTCGTAATAGACGCCAGCAGTATCACCAAGGACCCAACGATGATTGCAGTTCGCGAAAACTTCGGGAGTTGAATTTTGCGTATATCGAAAACAGTACTCAATTCTGGCTGCCTCCCGTCGCAGCGCCGCTGCCTCCTGTTCCGCCCGGGGTGATGAATGGGCCCGGCAGCTGCGGGCCCGGGCCCGGCGGGAATGGTGGTCCCGGGGGGAGTCCTGGCGCGAAGGTCGACGGCGGTGATGTCGGGCCGGCCGGCGCCAGGTTCTCGGTACGCGCGCCTGGTGGAGCTTTTACGGGAAGCCGCACCGGAGTGCCTGGCACATTCGGCGGGGGCTCGTCAGGTCGTCCGGCAATCGGGATACCGGGTGTTGGTGGCAGCCCATTAGGGTCGGGAGGTGACGTTTGGACGTCAAACGGCGCGATCGTCGACGGGCCACCGAAAGGGCCGGCGCCCAAACCCATGCAGGGAAGCGGGTTCCATGGCCGCGGCAAACCGTCCTCTGCGGGGGTGTAAGCGCACGACGCGCCTGGCGGAACCGCCGGTCCTGGATGGTCCGGGGTGCCCTCCCTTACCGGCGGAGCTGGCGGTGGCGCGCCATTGGGAAACCGGGTGCCGTTAGGATCGGGGAACTGGTAGGCGGGCAAACCAGCGCTGCGCCAGAATTGTTCAGGGTCGATCCCACGTTTCTTGAACGCCGCGTCGACCCAAGGCTGAGTCATCCAAAAAGGTGCAAGATTCAGCAGAGCCACCTTAAAGTAGGGACCCGACGCTACCGACTCCGCCAAAGCCGACGCATAATAGCTTACGTTAGGCGCCCACTCGACGAGATCTTTTTTGTGTTTGAGTAGCAGATCGCTAATCGTCCTCAATTGCTCGACAACGTTATGCAGATTCGGGTTGTCATCGATCAAACCCTTCAACTGGGCGGAAACGGCGGCGATATTGCCCAGCAAGCCGTCGATGGCACTCTTGCGCTCGTTGAACGCCGCCAGAACGATCTGCGTGTTAACCAAAATCCGATCGATTTGCTTGCTGCGATCACCGAGTATGCTTGCCACCTTCCTAGCGTCAGCAAGCAGCCGTTGGATTTGCTCGTCGCGTTTCCCTAGCGTGTCAGAGAACTTGGCCACACCATCCAGTGCTGCACTCAGATGCGGGTAAGTCTGCTCAACTGTCTGCGACAGCACATTCAGGGAGCGTTTGACTGTATTGATGTCCCAGCCGGTAGCCGCCTTCGTGACGTCGAAGAACGCGTCGTAGATCTGGTACGGGCTGGTGGTTTGCCCAAGCGGGAGTGTCGCATTTGGTTGGAGCACGCGGGAGCCTTGGGGATCGATCTCGAGCACTTTCTTCCCCAGGATGGTATCGGTACGGATCGCAAGACGGCTTTTAGATCCGATTGTATTGGAGCCGATGGAAAACTTCATGACTACATGGTTGCCATTGATCGTAAATCCCTGCACTTCGCCGACATTTACCCCAGCGATGCGAACTTTATCGCCCTTGTTCAGCCCGCCTGTGTCTTTGAACTCTCCGTAATAGGTTGCCTGGGCAAACAACATCGGAATGCTGGTGAAGCTTTGCCCTACTCCGGTCACCACCGCTGCAACGATGATTCCCATCGCCCCCATCCGATACGGATTGATTGCTTGAAGGGTTCTCACTTCGGAGTGCACCTCCCCGTCGGCTGACTCCAAAGCTTCACGGTACGGACGGGCCCGCCAGGCTGCAGGCCATCAACCTTCAGCGTGACGTCGCACGCGTAGAAATTGAAGAAGTCGCCATAAAGCCCCCCGATACCCGCGACACGCTTCGCAGATTGTGGGGCGTCCCGTAACACCCCGTCGACGTAGTCGAGCCGGTCAATTAGCGGTTGGAGGGTATTCTGCACATAGCCAACGGCCTTCTGCAGCAGTGGCCGATTGTCTGACAACAGATCCGCCAGCGTGCCGGCCACATTACCGATGTGCGCGACATTGGCCGCGAGCGGATCGGCTTGATTGCTCAACCCGGTGATCAACTTATCGACGTTGTCGATCGTTTGGTCGAATTCCTTGCGATGCTTGACCGTGGTCTCTAGCACGACGTTAAGGTTTGAGATGACTTCACCGATTGCCTGGTCACGTCCAGCGATCTGCGCGGTTAGTTGCGCCGTCTGGTCCAAGATATCGTTGATCGTGCCACCTTGGCCCTGAAACACAGTGACGATCGCGGTCGCAATCGTATTGACTTTGTCGGGATCGAGCGCGCGAAACACCGGCTTGAAACCACCGATCAGTGCATCTAAATCCAGGGCTGGCTCCGTACGTGACAGCGGGATAAACCCACCCGGCGGCAACACCCGATCCATCCCTTCACCGTCGCCGCGCTTAAGTTCTACGTAGCGCTGCCCAAGTAGGTCGGCATAGCGAATGGACGCGGTCGTCGACTGATAAAGCGGCACCGAACGGTCTACTTCGAAGTCCACACGCACCCGATGACCGCCCTCCGTGATCCGTACGCTGCTTACTTTGCCGATCTCCACCCCGGAGGCACGGACAAACTGGCCGGCGCGCAAGCCGCTCGCAGTACTGAATTCGGCCGTGTAGCTGGAGGTCTTGTTAAAGCGCAACTGGGCGAACACCACGACAATGATGACCGTCACGGCAATTAAAGTTAATACGGCAGTACTAAACTTCACTGCCGTAGCGGTGATTTTTTTCATGGGTTGATCGTGTTCTCCCCCCACTGGCGGCCCCACACGTATTCATTGGCCTGCGGTTGCGGGATTCCAAAGTGGGTGTATGGCGCGATGCTGGAACCGCTATCCGTTACCAAGTACGGAGCAGGCCACAGATCGCGGGTAATGGTCTTCCAGCATCCCGGTTTCCCGCCCGGTCCGCCGTGAGCATTCACTCGCGGCAAGTTGTCAGGATAGACGTACGCATTTGTTCCTCCCAAGATCGTGCCTGTTAACCTTACCGAGTAACCGTTGCCGCTCTCCCCATCCGTCACTTTCGGTAGCACATTAGCGCCATGGTGAAAAAGGCAGTAAAGCTCCGGACTGTAGGTGTCAAGCAGTTGAGTCACCGGCACCAGGTCGCTGACCGCATGCTGCAGGTCCGATCTGCTCTGGTCAATGATGTCGGCACCGGTGTTTCCAACCCCCACCGCGGCCAAGAGTGCGGCGTCCAGATCCTTCTTTTGCTGGTTGAAGGTACGCGCCGTGGTGACTGCGTTATCGAGGGCGCTCCAAAGATCCGGCGAGGCATCCCCGTAGATATCGGCTAAATCCGCCAACCGTTGAATATCATGGCGGATTTGAGGCATCTGCGGGTTGATGTCATCGAGTATGGTGTTTCCATTGATGATCGAAGCCCCGAATTTATCGCCTTGCCCATTTAACGCTGCAGCCACCGCCGAAAGCGTTAAGTTCACCTTGACCGGATCCACCTTCTCTGAAATCTGCATGACCGTCTCGAACAACGTGTTAAACTCCGTTGTTTCCGACCTCACCACAATTATGTCAGCCGGTGTAACCTTCCGGGCCACAGGTTGTTTGGGCGAACTCAACGACACGTACTTGTTGCCAAACACCGTGGTGGCTGTAATTTCGGCATTTACGTTTAGCGCGATCAGCCCGGCGTATTTTGGCGCAATTTCCAGCAGCAGCTTGGCCGCCGGCTTTCCGTCACGCTCCACCTCGCTGATGCTGCCCACCCGGCCGATCTCCACCCCGTTGTAAGTGACTTTCGCCCCCCGATCCAAGACCAAACCCGACCGGCTAGCCAATGCTGTTAAGGTTATCTTGGGTGTGAAGCCACCCCGGAACTGGACCCAGACGACGATCAGCACGACCGCGGTGATGAGCCACAAAGCCAGCCCCGCTAACTTTCGGACCGAAATAAGTCGCCGTAGCCGCTTGCTTGTGGTTGCCATAATAATTTACACCGTGAGATTGAAGTTGGGGTTGACGCCGTAAATCGCTAACGAAGCCATTAGCACGACCATTACGATGGCGATTAGCGATGCGCGCATCGATCTCCCGACTGCCACGCCGACTCCAACCGGACCGCCGCTGGCGTTGTATCCGTAGTAGCAGTGGTTCAACATCACGACTGCCGAAATGGCGACCGTCTCCGCAAGAGAGTACCAGAAGTCGTTAACCCTCAGGAAAGTGTTGAAGTAATGGTCATACGTTCCGATTGATTGCGCATAGAACAAAGTTGTCACCAGCTGGGCGGAAAAGAACGAGAGGAGGACCGCGACCGAATATAGTGGGATAGTGACGATGAAGGCGCCAATAACTCGGGTAGATACCAAATACGAAACTGATTTGATTCCCATCACCTCAAGCGCATCAATCTCCTCGCTGATCCGCATGGCGCCCAATTGCGCTGTAGCACCGGCCCCGACGGTCGCGGCTAAAGCAGTGCCAGTTACGATTGGCGCCACCACACGCACATTCGCTAGCGCGGCGAAGAAACCGGTGAACGCCTCAACGCCGATATTGCCTAGCGAGGCGAACCCTTGAATCGCAATCAGCGAACCGGCCGATAGCGTCACAAAGCCGATGATCGCCACCGTGCCGCCGACGGCGGCCATTGCGCCAGTGCCCATGCCGATCTCGGCGATCAGGCGCAAGACTTCCTTTCGGTAATTCTTTAGGGTAAACCCGAGATAACGGAGCACTTCGCCGACGAACAGCGCGACATCACCAGAGGCGTCGAGCGCACGGCCAGGAGCGCCGACCCATCCGGCGCCTAGCTTCCAAGCGCGTGGGAAACGTGATTGCACGACCGTCGGGGAAGCCAATCTCAACGCCCCGTTCCGAACCGCACACCAATGGTAGTCAGCACCACGTTGACCGCAAATAATGCGACCACCGCAAGAACCAACGTTTCGTTGACTGCTGTGCCCACCCCTTTGGCTCCCCCGCCGGCTGTCAACCCGCGGTAGCAACCCACCAGCCCGGCAATAAGCCCGAATAAGGTGGCCTTCACAATCGAGATCAGCACCTCGGGCAATCCAGTAATCAAGGTTAGGGTCGAAACGTATGCGCCGGCCGAAACATTCTGGATATACACACCGAACAAGAACCCGCCGACCAGCCCGATACTGATCACCGCGCCATTGAGCAGCAGGGCTACAATGGTCGATGCAACCACCCTGGGAACTACCAGTCGATGAATCGGGTCGATGCCCAACACCTCCATCGCATCGATCTCCTCGCGAATAGTCCTAGCGCCCAAATCCGCACAAATCGCAGTAGAACCTGCGCCAGCGACCACGAGCACCGTCACAAGGGGGCCCAGTTGAGTGACGGCGCCGAGCGCAGCCCCAGCGCCGGAGACGTCGGCGGCCCCAAATTCGGCCAATAAGATATTCAGCGTAAAGATGATTAGCACGGTGAGCGGAATTGCGACCATAACGGTTGGCAGGAACGACACACCGAGTAGAAACCAACCCTGTAGGATGAATTCGCGCCATTGGAACGGACGTGCAAGCGCCTTGCCGGTTAGCACACACATCTGAGTGAAGCTGGCCACCTGCCCTAGCGGTTTCCGCAGTTGTTCACGAAGGTATACCGACAAACCGTTGGATGCCGTCACCGATGCCCCTCGACAACAGCACCACGTGCGTCGCGCTGCAGCAGCCGATCAACGTACAGCGCGACCGCCGAAACCGTGACCAGCAGACCATACTGGGTGGTAGCGCTCAACCCATCGCTCGCGCCAGAGATGTCCGTTGTGCCGACGTTGCACAACAACACGTTGAGCGTGAAGATGCTTAGCGCCGCCAGGGACGAAGAAGCTGCGATGGTTGGCAGGGTCGACATCTGCATCAAAAACCGCAACTTGGACGATGAACTCAAACCATTGGAACGGCCTCTCAGCACGGCCTTTTGCCGAATTGAAATGGCATCTGCGAAAACACGCCGCCAGCTCCCAACGCTGGAAAAGGTCTGATCCCGGACGTCTTCGACGAGAATGACTCTGGCCGTGATCACCGGGTCATCCATAGGTCGCGAACCCACGGTGAAGTGTTCTGCGGCTGCTGTCACCGCCAGCGGAATCCGGGCCGGCAGCACCTCCTCGATGCGTTTCACCCAATCAACAAACTTTTCGGAATCCCACCACCCAATCGGATACCCCATGTCAACGAGCTTGTCATTGAGCGCCCGATGCTGCTGGCCATGCACCGATTCCTGACCGATAAACCCGGCCACCCGCTTCTTCAACCCAGGATCGGTGACCTCATCGGCAAACCGGCGCACCGACCGAATGAACAACTCCTCCCCCGGCGGGAACGACCCCGACAAGTTCGCCAGAAAGTGGCTGAAGATGATGTCGTCATCCACGATAATAGTTGCTGCCCTCCCCCCACCGAGAAACATATCCGCCGAGTCCTCGGATACCGAGACCCCACTCGGTGCACTCATAGTGGTCACGACCCCCTATATATCTAGCCTGTGCCCCCGTCGACCACGAAGGTTACCTTTTCCCCGAACTTCTAGTTTCGGATACTGACAGTACAGGGTGTCGGGCGTTACAGTACTGCGAAGCGACAGGGTGCGCAACGCTAGCCCCGCGACGTGCTGACCGCGGGGGGGCGGTCAAGGTGCAGGCCCCGCGGGTCAATGACAAACGTATTGATCCCGATACCGTTGAGCGGCAGCGGTTCTCGTCGACGATCGTGCCGGCGTAAGCGCGTAAGTCGCCGCAGATGGCCGAGGTGTTGCCGTTGCTGTACCTGCATGGGCGATCCAGCGGGGATTTCAGGCCGGAGCCCTGGAGCAGTTCCTGGGTCGGGGGCCGGGTTGTCGGCAGCCACGATTACCCGGCTGACCGCCCAGTGGCAAGACGAAGTCGCCGCGTTCGGCGGCAGGGATCTGTCCGCCACCTGAATCGCCCCGGTGAGTCCGGAGACTTTCTGATGTGAGATTTCAGCCAGCGGCTGGTCTCTGGCGTGGAGTGCAATAGGCGGCTTCGAGTTCAACTGGTGGGGATATCGCCGCAGTATTCGTAGAGGCGACGGTGGTTGAACCAGTCGATCCGCCGTGCGGTGGCCAGCTCGACGTCCTTGATGGAGCGCCAGGGCTTGCCGGGCTTGATCAGCTCGGTCTTGTACAGGCCGTTGACCGTCTCGGCTAGTGCATTGATGCTCCTATATCCGTCAAGCGGCTGGTTTTTCGGCTTGTGGAGTGGTGCGCAGTGGATGCACGAGGCCCATATCTCACGGGCAAGGAAGCGTTTTAAGCACCGGATGATTTCGGCCTTGGACTTGCCTTCGGCGGTGCGTCTTGCGAGGTACGCCTGGGTGGGTTGATGGTGTTGCATGCCCACGATGACGGTGCGGTAGATCGCCGCATTAGCCTGGCGGTGGCCATCCCAGTTGAGCAGGTGGCGAACGGTTTTGCCGGTGGAGGCTGGGATCGGGCACACGCCGCACAGCTTGGTCCACGCGGCTTCAATACGGATCCGGTCGGGGTTGTCGCCGGCGACGATGAGCATCTCGGCGGCGGTGTCGGCGCCGATGCCGAATGCTGCGGTCAACTCTGGCGCGATCTCGGTGACCAATTGGGCGAGTAGTTTCTCGTGTTCAGTGATCTCCTCGTTGAGATGCTGCCAGCGGCGGGCGATCGAGCGCAGGGTGTGCTTGGTTGCGGCTTCGACCGTGCTGATGCCAGCTGGCCTCAGGCCGGCGTAGCGGCGGATTAGGGCCATCTTGGACAAGGGCTGCAGTTGTTCACGCAGCTCGTCTGGGGCGTTAACGATGACCGTCTTCAGCGAGATCATCGCTGCCGAACGGGCTTTGACCGCAATATTTTTGGCGATTTTGATCTGTCGGATCATATCCACGGTGTCATCGGCGGTCTTCGGGGTGGCGGTGGCATGGCTACCAAGCACGGCACGGGCGGCGTTTTCGGCGTCCAGGAAGTCGGACTTGCCGCGCAGCCGCCGGTCGCGCCGGTCGGTGCGCATTACCTCCACGACACCGATGTCGCTGCGACGCACGGCTGCGGTCAGGCCGGCTCCGTAGGAGCCGGTGCCTTCGATGGCGAAGGTCAGGATGTGGCCCGGGTGGCTAGCCCATTCGATCAGCTCGGCATAGCCGGCGCGGTCGGCTTGGAACGTTCCGGTGTCAAGCACCGCGCCGAAGTCGTCGAACGCGGCGGCGACATGAACGAACTTGTGGGTATCAACACCGATCACGACTCGACCGCGGCGAGGTGTGGTTGCCATGCTTGTCATTGCGACCTTCAGCGGGTTGTTGAGGCTGGCCGGTCGGGTGACGGGACTGCGATGGGACCTGGTGTGGTCAGGCTTCTATGAGGTCACTGCCCGCTCGGTCAGCACGAGGTGGAACGACCGCCCGTTGGACGACAGATCAACAGCCAGGACACCCATACCGCTGGGTCAGTCATAACACGAGTCAGGCGACCAGACAGCCGCCAACATTCTCACAGTCATAGGAGCTGCCGACCGCTCGGACCGAGGACTGGATGCCCGCTTCTGCGTGCCGTTCGCTGAACCTGATCGAGGTGTATTGACTGCGATCCCCGATCCGTCTGGTGGACAACGTCTTTGAGATCAGTACACCTTCTTGTTGACGGTTCTAGATGGCTTGCTCGATCGCATCGAGGACCATCGAGGTGGCCATCGTGGAAGCGACCCGCCAGCCCAGCATCCCGCCGCGCGTAGGCGTCGGTGGCGAAAGCGACGTAGGCAAACCCTGCTCGACGGTGCATCTGGCCACTGGAGTGCCCTCGCGGTTGAGCGCCAGCCACACCTTGTGGGCACCGTACACGCCGTAGTTGGCGGCGTAGAGCCGGCTGATCTGTTCTTTGAGTTCGTCGTCACGGCGTTCGCGGCGGCTGGGCTCGCGGTTGATGTGGTCGTAATAGGTCGATGGGGCGATCGGCATACCCAGCTCGGTCAGCTGTGTGCAGATCGACTCGACACCCCACCGCAAACCATCAGGGCCATCGCGGTGACCGTGATGATCGGCGATGAACTGGGTGATTAGTGTGTTGGCAGGTCGAGCTCGGCCGCGGAGAAAGCCGACGCCGTCTTGAAAATCGCATTGGTCCTTCCGAATTCGGCGTTCTCTCGCCGCAGTCGTTTTAGCTCGGAGGACTCTTCGGTCGTGATCCCCGCGTGCGCCGCATCGATCTGAGCCTGGCGCACCCACTTGCGCACCGCCTCGGCCGTGCCAACACCAAGTAGCCCGGCGATCTCACTGGTCGCTGCCCACTCCGAATCGTGCTGATCGCTGATCTCCGCGTCCATCCGCACCGCCCGCTCCCGCAGCTCTGGCTGGTACCTCCTCGACAAACCACCTGACATGACTCCATCCTTTCCAAGAAATGGAGTCTCCAGACATGCCGGGGCGGTTGAACGCGCATGCCAACTCTTTCACGGTCCAAAACAGTTGTCATGGAAACGTGGGCATCGGTCATCGCGTTGGCGCGCTGGTTGGGAACCGAGAGCCCCGCGCCCGTGCCGAGGGTCCGTGCTGATGGCCGCATGGAGCTCGTCGGGCTGGCTGACGGCTTCCGGGGATCGACTGAGTTCTGGGCTGAT
>NZ_LQOY01000068.1 GCF_002101675.1 Mycobacterium gordonae
TGTTGACGACGGTTGAAAACCAGGCCAGTCGCGACGGTTGAAAAGTAGGCCACCCGATCAGATTGGATGGGTGATCTCCTTGGAAGACTGGGCCTTAATCCGGCATCTTCACCGCAGCGAGGGACTCTCGCAGCGGGCTATTGCACGGCAGCTTGGCATTGCGCGCGACACGGTGGCCGGGGCGCTGGCCTGTGATGGGCCGCCCAAGTACCAGCGGGAACCGGTGGTTTCGGCGATCAGTGCCGTGGAGCCGCGGGTCCGAGCGTTGCTGCTGGGGTGTCCGCAGATGCCGGCGACAGTGATCGCCGAGCGGGTCGGCTGGACGGGCTCGATCTCGTGGTTCCGCGAGCGGGTGCGGGCGATCCGCCCCGAGTACCTCCCAGCGGATCCGGTGGATCGACTCGAGCATCCGCCGGGGCGGGCGATCCAGTGTGATTTATGGTTCCCGGCGGCCAAGATCGCTGTCGGGTTCGGCCAAGAAGCGATGCTGCCCGTGCTGGTGATGGTGGCCGCGTTCTCCCGTTTCATCGCCGCGGTGATGCTGCCTTCGCGCCAAACCATGGACCTGGTGGCCGGGATGTGGCAGCTGCTCTCGGTCAGCTTTAGCGCAGTGCCCCACGAATTGTGGTGGGACAACGAGGCCGGGATCGGGCGCCGCGGGCGGTTGACCGATCCGGTCACTGCTTTGGTGGGAACGTTGGGATCACGGCTGGTGCAACTCAAACCGTATGATCCCGAGTCCAAGGGGATGGTGGAACGAGCCAACCGCTATCTGGAGACTTCGTTTCTGCCCGGCCGTCGGTTCACCTCACCGCAAGACTTCAATACCCAATTGGCTCAATGGCTTCCCACTGCTAACAATCGTCGGGTGCGGGCCCTCGATGGTCGTCCGGTGGATTTCCTCGACCAGGACCGGGATCAGATGCTGAGGCTGCCTCCCGTCGCGCCGGTCACCGAGACGGTGACATCGATACGGCTGGGACGCGACTATTACCTACGGGTGGCCGGCAACGACTACTCGGTCGATCCCGGCGCGATCGGCCAGCTCGTGGACGTGCACACCACACTGACCCAGGTGACGGTGCGCCGCGCCGGACGCCTGCTGGCGACCCATGACCGTTGTTGGGCGGCGCGACAGACCCTGACCGACCCCGCCCATGTCCAGACCGCTGCCGCGTTGCGCCGCCAGTTCCAAACCGGTCCAACACCTGGGATAGGCGATCATCTGGTGCGCGATCTGGGCGACTACGACCGTGCCTTCGGAGTTGACTTCACCAGCAGCACAGCGACTTCCGATGATGAGGTGGCGTGATCATGACGGAGGATCCGATCAAGACCGTCTGCCACTACGCCCAGGTGCTCAAGGCGCCACGCATCCGGGAGTCCGCCGCCAGGTTGGCTGACCAGGCCCGCGACGGCGGCTGGAGCCATGAGGAGTACCTCGCCGCGGTGCTGTCCCGGGAGGTCTCGGCCCGAGAAGCCTCAGGGGCAGCGACCCGCATCCGCTCTGCCGGATTCCCCAGCCGGAAATCATTGGAAGACTTCAACTTCGACCACCAACCCGCGTTGAACCGGGACATGATCGCCCACCTGGGCACCGGAGCATTCCTGACCAAGGCCCGCAACGTCGTCCTGTTGGGGCCACCCGGCACCGGAAAAACCCAC
>NZ_LQOY01000069.1 GCF_002101675.1 Mycobacterium gordonae
GTGCCGGCGGCGCTCTGGGTGCGGGTGGCGCAGGTGGCGCGGCTGGCGCTGGAGGGGCGGCCGGCGCCGCCGGCACCGGCGGCCAGGCTGGTACCGGCACCGCCGGTGTCGCCGGCACTGACGGCACGGCCGGAGGTGACGGTGCCGACGGCATCGCGGGCCAAGCCGGCAGCAGCGGCTAAACGCCGCCACGGCCGTTGGTAGGGGCGATCAGCAAATGGCGGATCGGCACCGACGCCTGAGTCGGCGCACTGGGCAGCTGATCAGACGCCGAGGAAGCGCGCGACGGCTTCGGCTTCCCGACGGCCCTGCGCGCGGCCCGCCTGCGCCGAACCGATCCGGCAGCGCGGATCCAGCGGATTGGCGCCGAACGCCGCGAGTGATTGCTCGTCGGCGAAGACGCTGAAGGTTTCACCGGCGAATGTCGCGATCTCACCGGCGGGCCCGGGGCCGAACGGCGACGGAGTATCGGCGCCCGCGGGCACTAGGACCACGGCCATGCCACAGTCGTCGGCGACGCCGACGTTGACCGCACTGTTCACGCCGCCGTCCATGTAACGCCGCCCGCCGATCGTCACCGGCGGCCACGCCCCGGGTACGGCGCAACTGGCAGCCACCGCATCGACCAGCCCGACCCCGGAATTGCGGTCAAAGACCACCAATTCGCCTGTCTGCGTGTCGATTGCGACGATTCGCACGGTACGGTCCGGCCACTCGTCAGACGGCAGGCGTGCGGCGATCACCGCCCGCCTGACGCTTTCCGGAACGGTGTCGGTCGCCAGCGCCACCGCCCCGATGCGCTGCAGACGCACCCTGGTCCTGTCCGATCCGGGACTGCGCGGTTCGCGCAGCGCGTCCAGGAACAACTCGGTGATCGCGTCGATGTCGACACCCGGGTCCATCTCGGCCGACGTCTCGGCGACCTGCCGATCGAAGAGCTCCGCCAGCGAGCAGCCGCTGCTGATCTGGGCCGCGACCGTGGAGCCGGCCGATGTGCCGACCAGGACGTCCGATTCCACCAGCACCCGGGCGGCCGCCGCAGACTCATCGGCGATGCCGCGCAGAATTCCTGTCTCCCAGGCGATTCCGGCCACGCCACCGCCGGCCAGCACCAACGCTCGTCGCAACGTCATGCCGGGTGCCGGGTTCCGGGCAGGGCATGTTGCGCGTTGAAGACCGGCTGGCTCAAATCATCCCGGCGCACCAGCTGCCGCGGCGGGTCGGGCAGCACCACGCTGCGGCTGATATCAAGAGCCGCGTCGACGTAGACCAACTCACCGGGGTCGAGTAAGCACCACCGGGGGTCGTCGTCCATCGGCTCGGTCGCGAACACCACCGAGGATCTTTCGGTCAGCGTCTGGCTCTGCGCGTGAATCCTGCTGGTGCTCATGTCGAAATCTGGTACCCCGTCGACAATACGGTCCAACATGAACAACTGATGGGTGTCCGGGTACCGCAGTGCCCACATCTGCGTACCCATGCACAGCAGGATGTTGACGGCGTAGACGGGCACATTGTCGGCGAGCCACGTGACGGCTTCGACGACACCGGCCGACACATCGCCGTCGTGGGCGCGGACCGCGGCGGTGATCAACGCGAACACCCGCTCGGAATCGGTCTGGCCCTGCACCAATTCGAGAGTGCCGAGTTCACGAAGCCGGTCTTCGACCACGTCCAGACCCTCAATCATCCCGTTGTGCGCGAAGATTCGGCCGTCCTGCAGGAACGGGTGGGTGTTTCGCACGTCGAGCGACCCCGTCGTCGCATAACGGACATGGGCGATGAAGGTCGTGCCGTCGAGCTGGTGCGCCTCGGTGGCGAACGTCGCATCCTGCCAGGCGGCTATCGGCTCCTTGTGCAGCTGCGGCCGGCCTCGTTCGTCGAACACTCCCAAGCCGGTGCCGTCGGGGTTCTTGCGGCTCTGCCGGGCAAGGCTGTCGGGGGCTTCCAGCAACCAGAACGTCGCGGTCACGACTTCCGTCCCGGCATGCAAGCCGAAGAGTCGACACATGGCAATCTCAGTCGGTCACCAGCTGCGCGGACAGCTTCTCGAGCACCACCCGCGCGTAGCCCTTCCACATCCTGGCGAACACCGGCAGCAAGGGCGCCGAGGCCGACGACTTCGGATGCAGCGTCCACTGCCAGCTCACCCGGGTACCGGTGCCGGCCGGCGCAAACGACCACACACCGTCCACCGAACGCACCAGCGCGGCCAGCGGTCCACTGATGTCAGAGAGCGTGTAGCCGAACGACCGCGGCGGGTCGACACTGGTCAGCCGCTCGCGCACCCGGCCCCCGCCGACCATCAGGATGGTCCGCGTCTGACCGGCGGCGTCCCAGTCGCCCACCTGGTCGCGCACCTCCTTGATTGGCGGGATGATTCCGTACCACTGCGAGCAGATGACCGGCAGCGATATCGCCATCGTCCCGGCGAAAGCGTCCTGGACCGAGATCGGTATCGCGCGCGACTGCTGAACTACCACCGAGTTTGACATCAGACCCCTTTACCTTCGCGTGACAGTTTGGGTGCGGCCCGGCCGGTGATGAGCGGCAGATCGAAGAAACTCTGGATGCCCGCCGGGGCGGCGCAGGTGGCCGGCACCGCGTTGACACAGTGCGCCGCCGTCGCGACGATACCGGGGTTGCTCACCAGCCCGGCTTGCACGCTTTCAGGCTGCCAGCCTTTGATGGTGACAAAGGTGTCGGGGTGACCCCGCACCTCGATCTCGTAACGCTCCCCCGCCGGCCCGAAAGACCATGCAGGATCCAAGTTTTCCTCACCCATCAACCAGTTCACGGTGAGCTGGACGACCGGGTTCTCATCCACGAGCGCCTCCCAGTGGAAGCGGCGTCCGGCGACCTGCCCGGGCTCGATCACCCCGATGGGCGAGTCGATCGGCGCAGTCGCGACGGCCACCTCCTGCGACGGACGGATCTCGGGGTCGGCGGCGAAGCCCAGCTTATCGACGCACAACCGCACCGACTGGAAGAAGCCACCGTTGAGCAGCTTCTGCATCGGCCCGGTCAGCGCGCTGTCCGGGCTGCCGCCGAATCCCATCACGTAGCGCAGCACGTCCGGCGCCCCGTAGCTGCGCAGATCGGAAAACTCCTCGGCGCGAACGAAAGTCACGCCGGTAGACATCACCGAGAGCAACAGCGGGAACATCTCGGTGGCCGCTCCGGGCCCGATGCCGGCGCCGTGCAGCGTCGTGTTGCCGGCCTGCGCGGCGACTTCCAGTGGCGCGCCCTCCTTTTCGGTCGGGTAGAACCAGCCCAGCGGGGTGACGACGTTCTTGCCGGAGCGCAGCAGCGCCGCGACTTCGTCGACGCTGGGCAGCAACGGCGCGTAGATCACCGCATCGGCGTCGAGCCGAAGGATGTCGTCGATGTTGTTGGTGGCGGTCACCCCCAGCGCCGGGCCGCCGATGATCTCGCCGACGTCCTTACCGCTCTTGGCCTCCGAATGGACCCAGCAGCCGGCGAGTTCGAGTTCGGGATGCTCGAGCACCCCTTTGATGGCGGCCACCCCGACCGATCCGGTTGCCCACTGCACCACCCGCAGACTCATGGTGGTCCCCTTTCCCTGGCGAGCAGACGCTAAGGCCCCTTTTTCGGCCCGCAAACGGGGGTTTTAGCGTCTGCTCGCGCCTAGTCGTGCGCCTCGACGACGTCGTAGTCCCCGTCGTTGTAGCGGGACCGGATGGTCTTCTTGTCGTACTTACCGACGCTGGTGCGGGGAACCTCGTCGGCAAACGCCCACCGCTCGGGCAGCCACCATCGAACCACCTTGTCGCTGAGAAACTTTCGCAGCTCGGACGGCTCGACGTCAGCACCCTCCCGGGCGACGACGACGGCCAGCGGCCGTTCGTCCCAGCGCTCGTCGGGCACCCCGACAACGGCGGCCTCGACCACGTCGGGATGGCCGATCAGGCAGTTCTCCAGCTCCACCGACGAAATCCATTCCCCACCTGACTTGATCACGTCCTTGGCACGGTCGGTCAGCGTGATGAAACCCTGTCGGTCGATGCGGCCCACGTCGCCGGTGCGCAGCCACCCAGAGTCGAACTTGGATTCGTCGTGGCCCTTGTAGTACGCGCCGGTGATCCACGGACCGCGGACCTCCACCTCGCCCACGGCTTTACCGTCGTTGGGCAACACCTTGCCGTCGTCGTCGACGATGCGGGTCTCCACACCGCATACCGGCTGGCCCTGCGTCACCCGGAATGCCCAGTGGTCCTCGTCCGGTGTGCCTGGCGGCGGCCAGGCCATGGTGGCCAGGGGTGAGGTCTCCGTCATCCCCCACAGCTGCCGGATCTGGACGCCGTGTTTGTCCTCGAAGGTGCGCATCAGTGATTCCGGCACCGCCGAGCCCCCGCACGCCACCATTTTCAGCGACGACATGTCGTGACCCGGGTTCTTTTCCAGGAAGTGCATGACGTCGTTCCAGATGGTCGGCACCGCGCCGGCCCGCGTCGGACGCAGCTTCTCCACCATGTCGACCAGCGACCGGGCGTCCAGGTGACGGTCGGGCAGCACCAGATCCGCACCGGCCATCAAAGCGGCGTACGGCAGCCCCCAGGCGTTGGCGTGGAACATCGGCACGATCGGCAGCACCCGATCGCTGGAGCCGACCCCGATACCGTTGACGGTGCAGGCCGCCATGGAGTGCAGGAAGCTCGAACGATGGCTGTAGACAACACCTTTCGGGTTTCCAGTGGTGCCGCTGGTGTAGCACATGGCGGCCGCGGAGCTCTCCTCGATGGCCGGCCAGTCGAATTCAGCCGGCTCGCCTTCGATCAGCTCGTGGTAGCGCACCACCGTCTTGCCGGCCTCGCCCAGCGGCGCGATGTCGCCATCGCCGACCGCGACCACGGTGTGGACGGTCTCGAGTTCGGGCAGTACCGGGCCGAGCAGTTTGGCCAGCGAGACGTCGACCAACACCACCTGATCCTCGGCTTCATTGGCCACGTAGGCGATCTGGTGCGGGAACAGCCGGATGTTGAGGGTGTGCAGCACCGCGCCCATCGACGGGACCGCCAGGTAGGTCGCCAGATGTTCGGCGTTGTTCCACATGAAGGTGGCGACCCGCTGATCGCCGGTGACACCGAGCCGGCGCAGCGCGTTGGCGAGTTGCGCAGCCTGTTCACCCAATTCGCGATACGTGATGCTGCGGTAGCCGTCACCGGTGGCGGTGATGACCTCGCGCAATCCGTGCACGCCGCAGCCGTGCCGCATGATCGCGCTGATCGTCAGCGGAAATTCCTGCATCGTGCTGTACATCGATGTACCGCCTCACGCGTTTCGGCGCAGCAGAGCCTGTCGTTTCCCGTGGCCGAATGCTATCGCCGCGCCGCGGGATAACGAACGCCGGGCCAGTCAGACCAGCGCCGCGTCGTACTGCAGCAAGTCGGGCACGAGCAGGTCAACAGAGCGCCTGCTTTCCAGTGCCGCCTGCTCGATACGCGTCTCGGCGTTCACCGCGACCGGTAGCACGGTGACGGCACCGGAATAGTCGGCGATGTACAGGTATTCGCCGTCGCCGCTTTCGACCACGCAGGACGGCTGACCCGCCACAGCGATCGTGTCGACCACATCCTGGGTCAGCGTGCACAGCATGGTGACGCTGTCGTTGCTGACCAGGTATGCGCGGTCGCCGTCACCGCTGAGGGTGAGGCGGGTGACCAGGCCGGTGACCTCCGCGATCTTGCGGGTTCCGGTGATCTTGTTGGTGCGCGTGTCGACGACATCGATCACGGCAGCCTCGGGACCGCTGCTGGCCACGTACACCAGACCGCCATCGGGGCTCACGGCCACATCGCGGACGGCCAGGCCGATCTCGATGGTGCCGATCACCGACGGGGTGGTGTGCGGCCGTGCCGACTTGGCGGTCTTGGTGTTCTTGGCGCCCTTGCGCCGCCAACGGGCGCGTCCAGCGGGCTCTTCTGAAGTCAGGCCGGTGTCGATAACGACGACCTGGCCCCCGTCGGGTCCGTTGACGCCGACGTACAACCGGCCCCCATCGGGACTGACCCGCAGGGTTTCCGTGGTGGTGCCGGCGCTGGCCGCGATGTCGACGACCTGCACCCGCCCGGTGGCGATCTCCAGTGCCGCCACATCGGCCGCCCGCGCACCGTTGCGGCTGACATAGACGTGCTTGCCGTCCGCGCTCACGGCCAGGTCGCTGACGCTGAGCGCGACCCGATGCGAGGCAACGACGGTGTTGGTGGCCAGGTCGATGACCTCGATCGCGTCGGACGCCGGGGCGACGGTGCTCACGAAAGCATGTTCGGCGTCATCCAGGGCGATCGCGAACGGTTCGTCGAGGCCGCCGATGGCGTCCACCACCCGGCAGGTTTGCAGGTCGATCACCGAGACGCTGTCGCTGCCGTAGTTGCTCACCAGCAATCGCTTGCCGTTCGGGCTGACGGCGATGTCGCTGATGGGCCCCTTGCGCACCGGGATCTGGATGGCCACTGGGCTCGCACCGAATTCACCGAACTCGAGGGCCGCCGAATCCCGGCCGTTCGTCTTGCTTTCGAAGCTCACGCTGGGCACCGCCTTTGCTCTGGTCGTCAACTCTCCGGATGTGATGCCAGGCAGCGCGCGCCTATGTGCGACGCTGGCATCCGATAAAGCGCATAACAGCACCAAAAGGGCTGCTTCAACATGATTAACGGCCATTCTAGCGACCGAATTCCGGTTAATAGGAATTCAATTTCGCGGGTGTTACCCACATCACGCGAACGCCTCAGTATACGCTCAGGATCGCCAACTCAATTGGCTCCCCATATACCCCACGGCAAACCATATCCCGCGTTTGAACTGCAGTTATGCGGCTACGGTTAACCGATTCTGCCATAGTCAGCGTATCGCTCAAATAAGAATTTCTTATTTTTGGCGCCGCGACGAGGCAAATATCACACCGGCCGCCTCAGCGTGTCGACGCCAATTCGGCCACACGCTATCCGCTTGAGTGGGTGGCGTGCGTGTCGCCGAGGGCCTGCCTGAGCACACGCAGAATGTCCTGATCGGCCGGCGAGTAATAGACGAAGGTTCCTTCGCGGCGAGTCTTCACCAACCCGGCAAGGCGCAATTTCGCCAGGTGCTGGCTGACGACCGTGGGGGCCACCTGCGCCAACTCGGCCAGGCAGGCCACCGACGTCTCACCTTGGAGCAGCGCCCACAGCACCTTCACCCGGGTGGGGTCACTGAGCATGCGGAAGGTCTCCGCGGCACGCGACACCTGCTCCTCGGAGGGCATGGAGAAGCCGGCAATCGACGTGTGCACGACCACGAGCATACCGCTGACCTGTGCAATCATGCATCCAGCTGCAAGCGCAGTTGCATATATTCACATGTACGCAGCTATAGTGTGGGGCGTGTCCGCAGCCGTTGTTCGCGATACCGCCGGCACCTCGGCCCGCAGGGTCCCGGCGGCCTATTCGGAGCTCCCCGAAGTTCGGTGGGCTCTGGTGGCGAGCGCATTTTTCGCGTTGGGACTGATCGGCCAGCTCGCCGGCGTTCCCGATTTCCTGTACTGGGGCCTGTACTTGGCCTGCTACGCAGCCGGCGGGTGGCAACCGGGCCTGGCCGGCCTACAGGCACTGCGGAACCGAATGCTGGACGTCGACCTGCTGATGGTCCTCGCGGCCATCGGCGCCGCCGCGATCGGTCAGGTATTCGACGGGGCCCTGCTGATTGTCATCTTCGCCACCTCGGGGGCGCTGGAGGCCGTGGCGACCCGGCGCACCGAAGACTCGGTACGCGGACTGCTCGGCCTGGCCCCCGAAACCACCGTCCGGCTGCGCGACTACGACGTCGAAGAAGTGGTGGACACCGCGCTGTTGGCCGTCGGTGATGTGTTGCTCATCCGCCCGGGCGAGCGCATCGGCGGTGACGGCGTGGTGCTGGAGGGCGCCAGCGAGGTCGATCAGGCCACCATCACCGGGGAACCCCTGCCGGCCGACAAGGCGCCCGGGGACGAGGTTTTCGCCGGCACCGTCAACGGCACGGGCACGCTGCGAATCCAAGTGCTCCGCCCCAGCGCCGACACCGTCATCAGCCGCATCGCCGCGATGGTCACCGAGGCCAGCGCCAGCAAGGCCCGCACTCAGCTGTTCATCGAAAAAGTCGAGCAGCGCTACTCGGTGCTGATGGTGACCGCGACCGTTGCGCTGCTGGTCATTCCGGTGCTGGCGGGCGGCGATCTGCGATCGGCCCTGCTGCGTGCGATGACGTTCATGATCGTGGCCTCGCCCTGCGCGCTGGTGCTGTCCACCATGCCGCCGCTGCTGGCGTCGATCGCCAACGCCGGGCGGCACGGGGTGCTGGTCAAGTCCGCTGTGGTCCTGGAGAAACTCGCGGGCGTCACCCACGTCGCGTTCGACAAGACCGGCACCCTGACCGCCGGCACACCGCGGCTCACCCGGATCCATTCCGACGCCGGTTTCACCGAGACGGCGCTGCTGTCGCTGGCCGCTTCGGCGGAGAACCCCTCCGAACACCCGTTGGGGCGTGCGATCGTCGCCGCCGCCCGGCGGGCGGGCGTAGCCGTAGCGCCGGCCGCCGAGTTCTCGTCCACGCCCGGCCGGGGCGTCCGCGCACGTGTCGGGGACCAGACGGTCGAGGTGGGTAGCCCGGCGTTGCTCGGCGAGCCCGGCGACGGGACGGTCGGCGAATTCGAGCAGTCTGGCCACACCGCGGTGATCGTGCTCGTCGACGGTACGCGCGCCGGGGTGCTGGGCCTGACCGATCACCGGCGCGACGAGGCCCCCGGCGCCGTCAGCAACCTCGAATCCCTCACGGGGACAACACCGTTGATGGTGACGGGAGACAACCCACGGGCCGCCGGCCGGCTCGCGGGCGAGGTGGGGATCAGCGATGTCCGGGCCGGCCTGCTGCCCGAGGAAAAAGTCGGCGTCGTGCGCGGCCTGGAGGCGGACGGGGCCAGGGTCCTGTTCGTCGGTGACGGTGTCAACGACGCGCCGGCGATGGCCGCCGCCCACGTGGCGGTCGCCATGGGCCGTTGCGGATCCGACCTTGCCCTGGAGACGTCGGACGTGGTGATCACCCGCGACGACCTGGCCGCACTGCCGGCCATCGTCGCGCTGGCCCGCCGGGCCCGCCGCGTGGTCGCCGCCAACCTGGTCATCGCGGCCACCTTCATCGCGGTCCTGGTCGGCTGGGACCTGTTGGGTCACCTTCCCCTACCTTTGGGAGTGGCAGGGCACGAGGGGTCGACGGTCCTCGTCGGCCTCAACGGCCTGCGACTGCTACGTGAGCGCGCCTGGCCCGGGCGCAATCAGTAGAACGCACGCCACCGATCGGTTATATCTCCGACAGGATCTGCCGGCGCGGCGCGTCGTACTCTGCCGTGGTGACCGTGCCGGCGGCCCGCAGCTCATCGAGCTCCGCGAGCCGCTGCGTCACCGAAGGCTGGGCCTACTCGGCCGTCGGTGAGGCGACGGCGCGACGCACCACGGCCTGAAGCTGTTGGCTCGCCGCCGCATTGGACCTCGCGTCGAGCCTCTGGCCGAGGGGGACGCCGTGGGCTCGCAGAATCCGGAAGATCTCCATCAGCGGCTCGGCCTGCCCCGACAAGTCGTAGGTGGTTTCGTCACCGGGCAACGAGAAGTGTGCCGGCGCCAGCCCGTTGGCCAGACTGCTCCACTCCCAGTCGATTTGATGCTCTCCGGTGCTGGGGTCGACCAGGACCACGAGCTTGCGCGAGGTGATGTTGGACCGGCCTGACCACCCCGCCGCACAACAACAGCCAGATCTGGGCCTTGAGGTAGCGCCAGAACATCCTCCTTTTCGCAAGGCCTCAGCTGAACTGTGTACGCGGCCGGGACAGGGCCGCGCCGTCAACGACGATGTCGAGCTTCTCGTTGTAGAACGCCACCAACCCGGCGATCGGGGCCACGGCAGGCAGCGGGTAGTGATAGGTCCAGGCCAGATCCGGATGCAGCGTCTCGCCCACCCGCACCGACCAGTAACCGGACGTCACCCCTTTGTAGGGGCACAGTGACTGAGTGGACGTGGGTTCCAGATGCTCGAATGCGACATCCGCGGGGTCGATGTAATACCTTGTGGGTAAACCGGTTTCGAAGAGCAGAACCGGCGAACGGGTGTCGGCGAGCAGGACGCCGTCCAACTCGACGCGGACGTGCCGGTGCGAGCGCAGGGCGTCGACCCGAGAGTAGGGATTGCGCGGGTGACCGTAGATCTGTTCGTCCTCTTCCAGCCAGCGCAACGGGTCCCAGTCGAATCGCACCAAACCTGCCACCGGGCTGTCACTTTCGGCGTCGAACACCCGCGCCGCGGACGGGTGGGTCTGGCCGGCACCGACCAGCGAGTACAGCCGCGACGGGCCGAGCTGGACCCGCTGCGAATGGTTCTCGTCGCTGAGGAACTCGGCGCGCACGTCGGCCAGGGGGATGTAATACGCCGGGTAATAGGGGAATTCCCACACGTAGCGGGCCGCGGTGGTGTCGAACACCAGCTCGGAACCGAGGTAGCCGCGTACCCGGCGCGGTGCGGGCTCGATTCGCCCTCGCGCCGCGGCCATTTGGGGGAAACCGTGATCGGCGCTCATGACTGGTCCTGGGACGCCAGGCCCGCCGGCGCATGCGCGATGGCCGCACGTATCGCGTCGGCCAGGGCCAGTGCGCTCTCCTCGGTGAGTTCCAGCGCGACCCGAGCCGACGGCCCCAGGTCCGGATTGATGACGTCGATGTTGACGGTGTGTCCGTAGGGCGCATGCACAGGGTGGTCGACGTAGACGGTCGCGCGGCTCGCACCGAACCATCCCGTCGCGCCCTTGGCGCTGCCGTCGATCCGAACGTGTTCGGTGAGATACGTGCACATAACTAGCCTTTCAAGTGAGTGGCGAAGAACGCGTCGATGCGGCGCCAGCCGTCCACCGCCGCCTCGGGGCGGTAGGCCGGGCGGTCCACCGAGAAGAAACTGTGTCCCGCACCGGGATAGGAGTGGAACTCGTGCGGCTTTCCCAGCCGGGTGAGCTCGGCGTCCAGCGTGGCCACTCCGTCCGGCGCGGGGAACCGGTCCTCGGCGCCGAACAGGCCCAGCATCGGGCAGCTGAGGTTCGCCGCCAGACCGAGGATGGGCCGCATCGTCTTGGGCATTCCTTCTGGAGCGTCCTCGACGATGAACGCGCCGTAGCAGTTCACGACCGCGTCGAACGGCAACGAGCAGGCCGCAAGGTAGGCGTGCCGGCCACCCGAGCAGTGCCCGATGACGCCGAATCTTCCGTTGGCCCCGGGCAGCAACCGCAGCTGCTCGACGGCCCCGGCGACGTCGCCCACCAACCGCTCGTCGGGCACCCCGCCGGCCGCGCGGGCCGCCGCGGCGGCGTCGTCGGGCGCCGCGCCCGGGGCTTCGCGGGAATACAGGTTCGGTGCCAGCGTGTGATAACCGCAGACCGCCAGGCGCCGCACGAATTCCTTTGTCTCGCGGTCGTATCCGGGCATGTGGTGAATCCACACCACCGCGCCGCGCGGTCCCTCGGCGAGCGGCATTGCCCGGTAGGCCTCGATCTGGTCGCCGTCGTGACCGGTGATGGTGACCGTTTCTGCCTGGATTGCATCTGGACTGTAAGCGTTCACGGTGTCAGCTTGCCACTCCCGCGAGTACGCTCTGAAGCCGTGGCACTTCGGCGGGAAAGCCCGATGCGCGGGCGGCGCTTGCGGCTCGGCGAGGCACTGTTCGAGCGCTTCGCCATGAGCGGGCTGGGTTACCAGTTCATGTTGCACGTGGCTCCGCGGCTCGACAAGGCGGTGATTCCCCGCACCAAGGGCCGGTTGAGTTCGGCCGGGATCGACAAGGTCGGGCTGGTGACCAGTACCGGGGCCAAGTCCGGACAGCCGCGCACCCACCCGTTGGCGCTGTTCGAAAACTCCGGTGGTCTGCTGGCGATCGGATCCAATTACGGGCGGCCCACCCACCCCGCCTGGAGCGCGAATCTGCTGGCACACCCGGAGTGCACCGTCGAATTCGTCGGTCCCCCAAGGCAATACCGGGCCGAGCTGCTCACCGGTGCAGCTCGGGACGCGGCCTGGGCGAACGCGGTCGACTACTACGCGGGCTTCGAGGCCTATCGCACCAATTGCGCGCCCCGTGAGATCAGGATTTTCCTGCTGCGGCCGATCGACTAGGTGCGCTCAGCCGACTTTGATGGCGACGGTCACCTTCTCGGTCTTGGCGGGCAGTTGATCGGTGTCGACCACCAGGATCTCACCGCTGTCCTGAGTCCCGTTCGGCAGCATCTTCGGCTTGAGCCGAAACGGAGGGGTGTCCGACGACAGCCCGCTCAGACCGAAGTCGCTGTCGTTGGCCAGCATCAGCGTCTTCCCGCCGTCGCGGGTGGCGAGGCCCTCGATCTTGTCGTGCCCGAAAAAGTCCCCCTTGGGTGACAGCGTGCGCAGCAGCGCCGACACATCCAGTTGCAAAGTCTTGGTGGCTGCGGTGATTCCAGCAGCCTTGAGTTTGGCCAACGCCTCGGCGTCGGTACTGACGCCCACCAGATTCTCGATCGGCATCTTGTTGACCAGCAGGCCGCCGGCCGCGGCGTCATAGCTGGCGCCGGGCACCGTCGAGTTCGGCCCGACGTCGGTGGCCGCGGCGATGTCGGCCAGGTAGATCTTCGCGTTGCCGTCCGGCGGATTCTTGCTGTTGCGCTCGTCGACCAGGAAGGTGGTGGCGCTGAGCGCCGTGATCTCCGATATGCCGACCTTCGACTCCTGCGGGTTGGCCAGCGGATACACGTACTCATGCATGATGCTGCGGTTGACCAGGTTGATGGTCACGATGCGGGTGATAGGGACCGACTTGGCCGGGCCCGGCAATCCCGGTGTCTGCAGCGCCGACTGCATGACGGCGATCAGCGTGTTGCCGTCCGGCGTGATCGTCACCCCCTCCAAGCCGCGGTTCGGGGTGCGCAGCGAAAGTTCCCGGGGCAGGGTGTCGTCGTAGGGCGAAAGACGTTCCAGCTCTTTGCCGTTGGCGTCGAAATGGATGATGTAGGGGCCGTACTCGTCGGACACCCAGAAGTTGCCGTCCAGCGTCGCGACGAGTCCCTCCGGGTCCACGCCGTAATCCGCCGGCGGCAGTGGCGCGCCGTTGAGGTCGATTGTCGACTCACCGATACTCGCGCGCGGGTCGAGCAAGCCCTCCAGCGGATGACCATCCGGCCCCTGCAACATGACGGTCCGTTCCACCGTCGCTACGCCGCCGGCAAGTTTGAGCTTGGCGATGTGCGGGTGGTATTCGGGCACCGGGAAAACAACTTCGTTCGGTGTGCGTCCTTCGACATTGGGCCCGCGGTCGGTGAGCCCGTAGATCTCGTCGCTGCTGCCGGGCACCGGGGCGATGCCCGATCCGTGCGCACTGGCCTGGATGTCGACGCCGCCGATGGTGGCCAGGGGCAGTTGGTCCTCGGAATAGAGCTTGACGGCACGACTGACGGTGACGGGCAACTCGTCGTTGCCCTTGAAGCCGGCATCGGGGGTGTAGACCACCGCCCCGTGGGGTCCGTAGCCGATCTTGCCGTGTGCGGGCTTGCCGAAGGCCACCGGCGTGAGACCGCCGGTGGCGGCCAACATGCGGTTCGGGGTGATGGTGAGTGGTTTGCCGGCCGATGCGCTGAACTCGGCCTTGCCCGAGGCCGTCGGCGATGACGGCGTGGCGCTGGATGCGCAGCCCGCGACCGTGACCAGCACCGTGGCGAACAAGGCGACAGTTCGTGTTATGTATGCCATCCGCATTACTTAGCAAGCCGAGTTGACACGCCGGTGTACACCGGCCGAGCGCCGCTAATGCTTCTTGTCTCTCACCCGGTACGTCGACGGCCACGACTTTCGCGACTCGTCGCCGGTCAGCGGGGTGCCCATGCCACCCACCTTCACGTTGTAGGCCTCCTTGCCCGGTCCGACTTCCCGGTTGGCGTGTTCCTGAGCCAGGTAGTACAGCTCGTCAATGGTGGCCTCGTCGTAGGCCACGAAGGAGGTCTCCCGCGCGACGTCGTCGATGCCCGCCAGCATCCGCTCCGGCAGGAAACGCGACGCCAGGGCCGCCGCGCCGAGCAGCGAGAACGGGATGACCCAGTAGCAAATGAACGACAGCGGGGTCTTGGTGTCCAGGATGGTGGCGTTACGCTCCACGATCGCCGGGATGGCCGACGAGATGGTCATCCCGGCAAAGGCGGCGACCCAGATCCAGGTCAACATCGTGGTGACCCGCCCGAACAATTCGGTCTTGACGACGTCGGGGGGTTGCTCGGCGGCGGCGAAGTCGCGCACGAACGGTCTGCCGACCAGCACGCCGACCAGCGCCACCAGGAATATCCCCAGGTTGCTCAGCGGCTGAATCCAGCGCGCCATGAACTCGTCGCTGAGCGCAAAGGTCAGCACGGCCAACACCATAAACGTTGCGACAGCACCAATTTCGAGTGCGTGCCCGGCCTTTCCGGTGGTCCGCCCCACCGCGAACACCGCAACGGCCATCAGCAGCGCGACCGACACGGCCGTGGCGAATGGAACGTTACCGACCAGGACCCAATAGACGATCCACGGCGCAAAGCCGAAAAGCATGCCCACAAGGGGTCAGTCTATGGCTGGGCCGCCGGCGTCATGCGCACCGGATCAGTTGCGGTACCTGCTCCTGGTCGGCGTCGGCCACGGATTCCCTGTCTCACCTAGACAGCTGACGATCATCGGCGACGGGCCATTGTGCGCCACCTGCCTACCGTTGGCCAGTACCCGACACTCAACGGTGGCCCCCGGTTCAAGAGTCGTCACCGTCACCCCCGCCATCACGACGGTTCCCCCGACGACCACGTCTGCGGACCAGGGCAGCGAAACGTCCTGGTTTTCGTCGCTGTCGGTGGGCCCCTTATACGACACGCGCGCCGTTCTGGCCGTGCCCTCGACCTGATATGTCATGGTGACCGCCCGGCGCTTCTCCCCGGTCGACGACTTCATCACCACTACTACGACGACGACCCCGAGCATCAGGACGACAAGTAGGGCAGCGCCGCCGAGCACCCACGGCCACAGCGGCTTTCGTGGAGTCGGCGCCGAGTATCCGTACGGCGGAGGCGGGTATCCCGGAGGCGGGTAGTTGTACATGAGGACGTCCCGAGTCGCATGGATGCAGCTACCCGTCCATTTCAGCAGGTTTTTCGCATGCTGACCTACGGTTGCGCGTATTCAGTACTGCCGGTACCGGCGCGCCACGTGCTCCTGCCGTATTTTGATCTGCTCGGCGCGCTGCTCGGAATTCACCGTGGCGGTGCCCGGCGGCAACAGGTCCCGCACGTCGGCCAGCGCGATCCTGCGCACGGCCGCGGTCGGCATCCGCTCCGGCGGCTTGGGGTAGGTCCAGCGCACGGTGAGGAATCCGGTGCGGTGGCCCACGGTGTCGAGCCAGTTCGGCACCCCCGGATCGCGGTGCGCGATCACGTAGCGGCGTACCCCGTCGGGACCGATCACGGCCTGGAACCCGTTGAGGCTGCTGACGTGGTTGGCGTAATCCAGTGACTCGCCCCAGACGTTGGACAGGTGAAAACCCAGATAGGCCGGTTCGACCGGAACGTTGACCTCCACCAGAAGGGCCTCGTCCTCGTCGAGCTCGAAGACACCGCCGGAGTAGACATTGGTGCTCTGCCCGCCACCGGAAGCGAGATTGGCTGCGGCGGGCTCGTTGAGCGCGTTATGCGGCATGAATGTGACACCGTCGCCGTTCTTGTCGCCGTTGGACTCCAGGACGATGTCGTAAAACTCGTTCCAGAACCGCATCTGGTGCTCGACGAGTTCACCGACGCGCCGGACCGCGGCAGCCGTCGTGTCGGAGTCAACGAGCGCCGGGTGCCCTCCAACCCGGCCGATCGGCACAATGCGCAACTCAGGTGACACCTCGTTGGCCCAGTCACCGAACAGCGACCGCACGATCAGGTATTGGGCGGTGTCCGCGCCGTCCTTGACGGTGGCCACGAAATTGCCGGTATGACCTACGGGACGTGCTGGTGCGCAAAGTATTTCGAAGCATCCGTCTGGGTCGACGGCAAGGTCGGTACTGTCTAGCAGTCCGGTGACCACCCGCCCGCCCGGCGCCAGTTCCATCAGGTTGCCGGTGTCGCCGGCATAGACGCTGTGCGCTTCGAAGACGACGTATTGCGGCGCCACCGGCCCCGGGGCCCGCGCAGCGCCGCGCCAGTGCCGGTGGTCGGCGACGCGTCCGGTTATCCGGTAGCTCCGGGCGCCGTCGATGCGTGCCGAGAGGTACAACGCGTCGGCGTTGTCAATCGTGGCCTTGTCCTGCGGTTGGATCGCGCGCCGGAAGTAGGGGAACTCCGGATCCTCCAGACAAGCCCTCTCGATCGAGCTGAACAGGAACCCGAGCAGGTAACGATGCCCCTCGGCCAGCCCTTGCTCCGTCGGCGGCGGCGCATGCAATGCCGGTGAATCGACGTAGTCGCGGGCCCGGTTGATCGTGTCGATCATGTCCGTCCAGGCCGCACGCAGCGTCTCCCGGGTCTGCTCAATTGACATGTGCCCTACCTTTTTCCTCTACGTCCCAGCCGAATTGGTCGAACATCGGCGCCAGAGCCGTCCTGATGGCTGCCGCGTCCAGCCCGAACTCGGCGAGACTGTAACGGTGTGCCGTCTCATGGCCGTGCCGCCGGCCGGCGGCCTCGAATTCGGCTGCCGCTTGCGAACCGAGGGGCAGTCCCAATTCGTCGTACACCCGCCGCATGGTGGCGTCGGGAGCCGCCACCAGTTCGCGGTAGTCCACCATGGCCGAGCGCACTTCCGGATGTCTGGCCAGCACCTCCAGCGGGTGTGTGTAGGAGTGGATCGACTGCTCGGCGAGCACCCGCAGCGACTGGCCGATCAGTCGTTCATCGCGGCCACGCAGTCGCCACTCGGTCTGCAACATCTTCAGCAGGCTGGGAATCGTCTCGTACGGATTACGCATCGGCACAATGAATCTGGCATCGGGGAAGGTCTCGATCAAGGCCTCCACCCGGCCGCAGAAGGTCGGGTTCTTGCTCAGGTGGATGCCGCCGCCGTTCAATGCCAGTTGCCGGCGCACACACTCGCGGTAGAACGTCATGAGTCGGCGGCGTTTGCGCGCGGGGCAGCGGTCCACGTGATAGAAATCCAGCTCACCCATGTAGGGGAACATCACGATCCAGAACCCGGAGCTCAGCGACCAGGTGAGGAAGAAGTCGTCCTCCTCGGGCACGAAGAAGCCGGTCTTATGCATGTCGTCGGTCTCGGCGAACATCTTCTCTTCGGCGGCGTCGAGCCGGCGGCGCAGCGGTCGGCCGATCCTGGCATCGATGCGCAGCAGCAGACGCAACAGCCGCTTTTGCAACAGCGACGGAAAGAACAGCTCGTACATCAACGCATAACTGAACTGCGGGTCGGCGGCCATCAACCGGTGCAGATACGTGGTGCCACTGCGGGCGTGTCCCACGCTGAACGTAGGTGCGCGAACTTCGGTGCGCCGCAGCGACGGAAAGAGCAGCGGGTCGAGCGCAAAGCAGATCGCATGGAACGCCGCTACCATCGGGATGCCGATCAGGAACGCCAGGTACCGCTTGCGCGGCGTCGCGGGATCGTCGCGGAGCAACCGCAGCATGGTGGCGAAGTTGGACCAGTCGAAGTAGAAGCGCGACCCGTGCATGAAATTCCCTCACCCGCATCGTCTTTAGCCGGCAGCGTATGCCGCGGTATTTGACATTGTCAAATAACTGGTCGAATGCTTGCGGGTTAAGGTACTGCTATGCAGGTACTCGCCGCGATGGCTCCCGAGCTGCCGCTGTCCGAGGTCGGCGCGTACGTCCGCCGGGTCGAACGGCTGGGTTTCGACGGCGTCCACATCGCCGAGACCATCCACGACTCACTGACGGTCGCCGCGCTGGCCGCCGAGCACACCACCCGGTTGAAAATCCGCACCGCCGTCACGTTGGCATTCGTGCGTAGTCCCACGCTGACCGCCTATGCCGCATGGGATCTGGCGCTGCTGTCGGGTGGGCGATTCGAACTTGGGCTCGGCAGCCAGATCAGGCAGAACATCGAAGACCGGTTCGGTATGCCGTGGTCGGAGCCACAAGCGCGGATGCGGGAATACCTCGAGGCGTTGCGCGCGTTGTTCGCCGCCTTCGGCAGCGGGGGCCCGGTCCACTACACCGGTGACAGCTACCGGGTGACCCGGCTGCAGCCCTACTTCAACCCGGGCCCCAGCGACATCGCGCCACCTCCGGTCTGGCTGGGCGCGGTGAATGCCGGCATGTGCGAGCTGGCCGGCCGACTGGCGCATGGCGTGGTCACGCATTCCACCAATTCCGATCCGGAGTATCTGCGTGATGTCGTCAAGCCGGGCTTGTTGCGCGGTGCCGCTGCGGCCGGCCGCCTGCGCTCGCCACTACTCGTCGTGTCCACCGCCATCGCCACCGGCCGCACCGATGACGAGGTGCGGGGCGAGTGGGAACGGCAACGCCGCATGCTGGCCTTTCTGCTGTCGACGCCGGCGTACGCCGGGGCATTGAAGAGGCGCGGCTGGACGTCGTTGCCGCATCGGTTGCGCGCCCTCACCCGTGACCAGCGCTGGGATGAGTTGCCCGCCGTCCTCGACGACGCCGTCCTGGACACCCTCGTGGTTCGCGGTCGCTATGATCAACTCCCCCAACTCCTTTGGGACAGATACGGCGGCATCGCCGATGGCCTGGTGCTGCCACCGCCCACCGGCACGGCCGACGAACCGCTGGCCCGCTGCATCCGGGAAGTACGCCAGGGCCCGCATTCAGTCGATTGAGGTCACCGTGGTGTCGGCGAGAAATCGGGCCAGCAGCCGGTCGAATTGGCGCAGGTCGTCCGCCGACCACTGCGCCAGCGCCCGTTGCAGGTGTTCGCGCCGCACTTCCTGCAGCGCGGCAGCCGCCCGATTGCCCGCCGCGGTCGCCTCCACCACGGTCTTGCGCGCATCCCCTGAGTCGGGCTGCCTGGCAACCATCCCGTCGTCCTGGAGGCTCTGCACCCGGCGCGCGGCCATGCCGAGATCCATGTGCGCCAGCCGGGCCAGCTGCCCCATCGGCAGGGCGCCCTCGTCAGCCAGCACGCGCAGCAGCATGTACGACGGCTGCGACAGCTCCACCGCGGCGGCAGCGGCTTGGCGCTTGAACATCGACCGGCTGCCACTGAGGCGCATGATTCGCGACATCGTGGCGCTGATCGAATCGAGCGTGTCGCGTTTGCGTGCCGTGGTCACATCGGCCACTTTACTTGACATAGTCAAGCTTTGCGGTATCGAACAGGGCTGCGGTGGCCGGGTTTTGGGGAACAGACCAGCGCGGCGCTAGCGAGAGTAGATGCAGTGCGCCGAACCGCCGACAGGCTGCTCGGCCACCACATGACCGCCGACGGTGATGCGGCAGCCGGGGCTCGTCGTGCCCGACCCGACGACCACCACCTGGAACAGCGTGACGTCGGGACCGGCCTGGATCGTCCGGCTCCACGGCAACGGCGCGTTGTACACGCGATCGATCGCGGGGTCGGTGTCGATCGTCGTGGCAGTGCCCGTCCCCAGCGCCTCGAAGATCACGGTGCTCGAGTCGGCAGAGGCCGGCGGCGCGGCCAGTCCGGACAGTGCGGCGAACGTCAGCGCGGAGAGAGTGGCTCGGGTGACACGCTTCATTAGACCCCCAATGATCGGCACGGGTGTTGATCGCCATATGTCACCGACCGCGAACGTTACGAGCTGGCGTTTCCCTTATCGATGGGTCACCACTACCCGGCGTGGCGCAAATTCAAACCTCGCAACCGGCAGGCCGGCATGCGAAGCCGTCAAGCAACCGAGACTATGCGCGCGACGACCTTGCCACCGCGGCTGACCTCGATGGTCTGCCCCGCCGCCACCCGATCGATGTAGCGGCCCGCACGGTTTCGCAATTCGTCGAGTTCGATCGGCCGGCCCGTATCCGCCGGCCCGCCACCCGATACCGGAGCCGAATTGCCGGCCGCCACTATCCGCGCCAGGATCCGCCCGGCGCGGACCACATAAATCGTCTCCCCGGCCGCAACCCGGTCGAAGCACCGCCCGGCGCGCGTCCGTAGCTCGTCCAGGCCGACCCATCCCGGTTCGACGGGTTCGGCCGAACGCGCCGGGATGGGCGCGACCCGCCAGTCGCCGACCGGCTGGATCTGCGCCACCACCTTGCTCCGCCGTACGACGTCGAGTGTCTCGCCGGCGGCAACCCGCTCAAGGTACGTGCAGGCGTCGCTCCGGAGTTGGCCCAGGCCAATGACTTCCGGCATTTCGCTCCGTTTCTCACCGCGCTCGACCGAAGCGGCCGATGGTCACCCGACCATTATATGACTGTACGTGCGGTCAGTGTCAATCAGTTGTGCGGCGACAGCATGTCCCGCCATCCGTCATCCCCGGTACGCGTGGAGTTCTCGACGGCGTATCTGACTCCGTCGGGCCCGACGAGTTCACCGCGCTGCGGGCTGTAGACGGCCACCGGTGGTTCGTTGCCGGTGTAGACGCAGGGATTTGGCTGCTGTCCGTTGCACACCACGGAGCCCGAGCCCGGACGTGACAGCGGGTCGCTGACCGGCGGCGGTGTGCCCGGCACCCGGTCCGCGGGAGCGGGGTTCATGCCGTTGTTGATCGAGGGTGCGGGTATCACCTGACCCGGCTTCACCGGTTGGTCGCAGCGGGCCGCTGCCGCCGGGCAGGTCAGGATCTGATTCGGGTCGCCGTACCACGGGTTGGTGCCGGCCGGCTCATAGGGTTTGGAGTCACGGCATTCCCGTGGCGTAGCTGCCCGTTTACCCGGCACGTCGACACACGGCAGGTTCCGCGCTCCGCGCACTGCGTTGGCCGGCGTTTCCTGCGGGATTTTGCAATACGTTCCGGACGGCATCGGCGCCAGGCTGGTGTCCGCCGGCGACCGCCACTGCGGAGCGGGCAGGAAACCCGTCAGACAGGGCGGCGGCTGGTTGATCGTCAAATGCGTACCGAGCGAGGCGAAGCCGGGAAACGCAGACGTCACCGTCTGACCCTCGGACGCGCCCTGCGGGTAGGCGACCAGCAGCTGCTCGACACCCTTGTGGTAACGCTTGAGCATTTCCAGCACGATCTCGAGATTCGCCAGGGTCTGCGGCAGTGACTCGCGAACGTCGTTGAACACCGCGTTGACCAGATCGGTGGTCGGCGTTGCCTGGTTCAGGATGCTTCGCACGTGCGGGTCGTTTTCCGCCGCCTGCGCGGCCAGGGTGTCCAGGTTGTGAGACCAGCGCCCGATCGCGTCGCCCGACTCGACCTGGCTGTCGATAACGGGTCCGGAGTTCTGGATGATGTCATCGATCTCGGAAATGTTGGCTTTGAGGTCACCGGCGATCGCTTGGGTCGCATCGACGAGTCGTTGCAGCGCAGGGCCCAATCCACCCACGGCCTGCGCTGTTTCGTCGAGTATCGCCGGGATCTTGCCGGCGGGCAGCGCGGCCAGCCCGCGGTTGGCGGCGTCCAGCGCCGGCCCGATCTCAGAGGGTACGGTGCCTTTGGTGATGGTCTGTCCCGGCGAAAAGTACCTAGCCGGATTGCCCGACGACACCAGGTCTAGATACTGCTCGCCGACCGCCGACATGGAACGCACGTTCGCCGACGCGTCGACCGGGATCTTGAAGCGGTCGGCGATACTCATCCGCACCAACGCGCCGTTCTCGGTGGGCTCGACGGAGGTGACCGTGCCGATGGTTTCCCCGCGATAGGTCACATTGGAAGTCCTGTACAGACCACCGGATGTGGGCAGGGTGGCGTTCAGCGTGTACTGACCGATGCCTGCCGCGGTGGGAATCCGTAAGTAGTACCAGCCCAACGCAACTGCGGTAACCAAACTCAACAAGGTGAACAGGAATATCTGGCGCCAGATGAAGCGGGTCAGCATTGCCGGTCCGCCCTTTCGACCAGCGGGCCGCCGGGAGCGTCATTGGGGTTCGGCGTGTACCGGACGTCGGGGATCATCGTTTCCGGGTCACGGCCCCAGGATTGCTCAAGTGCGCGCAGCGCTCCGGAGAAGCCCGTCCCGGTGAGGACCGCGTTGTCGACGGCGCTCATGGTGAGGTCGAGGGTGAGCGACAGGTTGTAGTAGTCGCCGCGGAATGCCTTGGGCACGGAGTCGACGTCGAACGGCCGGACCAGCATCAGCTTCAGCGCCTGAATGAGATACGGTGCGGCACGGCCGAATTCCCGCAGCGGACACTGCAGCGCCACCAGGTCCTGGTGCAGATCGCCCCGCGACGGAGACAGGTACTGGTTGGCAACCTCGCCGAGCCGTCCCACCGAGTCGACCGCATTGATCAGCAGGTGCTGCTTGTCCGCGAAATGCTTGAGTAGCGGCGGGAATTCGGTGAGTACCCGGTCCAGGACGTCCGCGCGATGACCGACGTAGGCCAACAGCCGGTCGCTGGAGTCAATCGCCCGGGTGATGTCGTCGCGTTGCTCGTTGAGTCGGGCGGTGAAAGTGTCTAGCTTGCCCAGGAAGGCCCTGAGTTCGTTGGCCCGGCCGTGCAAGATGTCGTAGACCTCGTTCTGCAACACTTCGACGTTCGGCACTCCGCCCCCGCGCAAGATCATGGCCAGACTCGCCAGCGTCTGCTCGGTCGTCGGATAAGTCGACGAATTCTTCAGCGGGATGGTGTCTCCCGGGCGCAGCGGTTCGGGAGACGGATTCGGTGGCGCGGCCAGTTCGATGTGCTGTGAGCCCAGCAGGCTCGTCTGGCCGATCTTCGCGGTGGCGTTCCTGGGCAATTTGATGCCCTTGTCCAGTCGAAGCGTCAGGGTTGCCACCCAGTTCTTCAGTTGGATAGAGCGAACCGTGCCGACGAACACATCGGCGACCCGGATCCGGCTGTTGGTGTTGAGCGCCAGCGTGTCGGCCATCTGCACGTAGACGGTGTAGGAACCCGGCCCGCTGCCGGGGCCGCCTGGCATCGGAATATTCGCCACGCCACGCCAATTCGCGCACGACGTCAGTGCCAGCGCGGCGAGGAGCAGCGCCAGGGTCTGCCGGAGACGTGCCGTCATGAGCCCGCCCCCGTCGCCACGGCCGCCTCAGCGGGTAACGGCGGTCCGGGAGCCGCCGGCGTCGGCGCGACCGGCCCCGGGATCACTCCTGGCCCCGGTGGCGGCGGCGGGATCGGCACCTGCGGCGCCTGCAGACCGATCGGCGGCAATACCGGGTACTCGTCGTAGGCGTTCGGCGGGCCCGGTGGAGTCTGCAGCCCGGACTGCGGGGGCGCGATGTCGGTGCCGCCCATCAGTTCGGCCAGCGACTCCGGGGTCAGCAGTCCCGCTGTGATCGGCCCTACCTGAGCGCCCTGCATGCCCGGCGCGACCACCCAGCCCGGCTGGGTGTTGCGGTGCGACAACGGGGTGTCGGGAACCCAGATCCCGGGCACCGTGGTGTCTTTGTACCCGTTCGGCGGCTGCAGCCGCGGCTCGGAGTAGGCGACCTGCTTCGGCAGCGTCTCGGCCGTGCTGAACAGGTTGAGGCCGAAGGGCAGGTAGTTGAACTTTATCGCATCGAGCACCGGCGCTAGGTACTGCGCGCACAGTTCGGCCGAGTCCTGATAGCCCAGCCGGCTGCCGGCCTGAATCATGCTGCACATGAATTGCATCGGGTTGGCGAAGTTCGGGATGGCCGGAATTGACATGACCGCGCCGTGGGACGGGTGGTAGATCTGGCTGAGGTTGGTTTCCAGCGTCGGCAGCACGTGCAGCGCGGTTTCCAAGCCGTTGAGCGGCTCGGGTTGAACCAGCGTGGTGGTCAGGGTGGACAGGTTGTTGATGTCTTGGGCCAGCACCTCACGGTTCTCGGTGAGGAACGGGCGCAGCGTGGCGAGCAGCCCGTCGAACTGCTGGATCGCGTCGGCGAGCGCGCGGTCGGAACTGGTGAGCTTGTCGGTGAATTGGGCCAGGTTGGTGTTCAGCGCGACGAACTGCTTGTCGTCCTTGTGCAGGGCGTTGACGAACCGCGCCAGACTGCGCACCACCGCGAAGAAGTCACCACGGCCTTCGTTCAGGGCGGTGAGCGCCCGGGACAAGCTGTCCAGCGTGGTGTTGAACTGCTTGCCCTTGCCGGCCAGGCCATCGGCGAAGGATTCGATCAGGTCACCGAACGGGCCCTTGGGCTGCTCGGGGGTCGGACCCAGCTTGTCGATGATGTTGGCGACGCTCGAGCGCAGTTCATCCCATTCGGTCGGCACCTGTGTGCGCTCGATGGGAATCACCGCGTTATCGGTCATGACCGGACCGCCGCGGTAGGGCGGCTCCAGCTGAATGCTGCGCGACGCCACCAGTGTTGGGTTCACGATGACCGCGGACGCGTTGGCGGGCACCTTGTACTTGTTGGCGTAGTGGAACGTCACCTTCATCTTGTCGCCGGCCGGCTCGATGGAGTCGATGGAACCCACACGCACGCCCATGATCTGGACCTTGTCGCCGGAGTACAGGGCGATCGCCGCGGGCAGGTAAGCGACGACGGTGTTGTTGCTCACCTTCTGGTAGAGCTGCCAGCCGACGAAAGCGGCGAGCAGTCCCACGATCACGGCCACTGACGCGACGACGTTGCGCAACCGCGGCCGGTGTGCAGCGAAATTGATGCTCAACTCTGGCCTCCCGTGGTGCCTTCGGTGCGCGCGCCGGGCGGCGCGTTGGGCGGCAACGGCACCGGAGTGCCCGGCACGTCCGGCGGCGCCTCGCCGGGCCGCCCGGCGATCGGAATCCCCGGTGTCGGAGGCAGCCCGTTCGGGTTCGGCGGCGAAGTCTGCACGTCGAGCGGGGCCGGGAAACTGCCGCCGAACGGTCCCACGTCAACCCCCGCGCAGGGCAACGGATTCCACGGGCGCGGCAGCGCGTCGGCCGCTGGGGTGTACGAACATGGCGATCCCGGCGGGACGGCCGGCCCCGGATGCTCGGGGGTGCCTTCCAACACCGGCGGTGCGGGCGGCGGCGCACCGTTGGGGAACCGGGTGCCGTTGGGGTCGGGGAACCGGAAGGCGGGCAGGCCGGTGCTGCGCCAGAACTCTTCGGGATCCAGACCGCGCTTCTTGAACGCGGCATCGACGAACGGCTGCAGCATCCAGTACGGGAGCAGGTTGGACAGCACGATCTTGAAGTACGGTCCCGACGCGACGGACTCCCCCAGCGATGCCGCGAATGAGCTGACGAAGGTGAGGGTTTGAGCCAGGTCGTCTTTACGCTGCACCAGCACATCGGTGAGGGTGTGCAACTGCTCCAGTGCCGCATTCAAGTTCGGGTTGTCGTTGATGAATCCCTTTATCTGCTGTGCGACGCCCGAAATGTTTTGCAGCAGAGCGTCGATGGCCCGTCCGCGTTCGTTGAACGCGACCAGCAGCGCCTTGGCGTTGACCAGCAACCGGTTGATCTGTTCGCTGCGGTCACCGAGCACGCTGGCTACCTTGTTGGCCTGCGCGAGCAGATGTTTGATCTCGTCATCGCGCTTGCCGATGGTGTCGGAGAACCTGGCCACGCCGTCGAGGGCGGCACTGATGTGCGGGTAGGTCTGGTCGATGGTCTCAGACAGCACATTCAGCGACTGTTTGACGGTGTCGATGTTCCATCCCGTTGCAGCCCTGACGATGTCGAAGTTCGCGTCGTAAAGCTGGTAAGGCGTGGTGCTCTGGCCCAGCGGGAGCACACCCCCGGGCCGCAGAACTTTCGTTCCTCGCGGCTCGATCTCGAGCACCTTCTTACCCAGGATGGTGTCGGTCTTGATCGCCAGCCGGCTCTCGGTGCCGATGGTGTTGGCGCCGATGGAGAATTTGATCAGCACGTGGTCGCCCTCGACGTCGATGCTCTCCACTTTGCCGACATTGACACCGGTGATGCGCACCTTGTCGTTCTTGTTCAACTGACCCGATTCGGTGAACTGCCCGAAATAGGCCGGGGCTGCGAACATCATCGGGACGCTGGTGAAACTCTGGCCGACGAGCACGACGAGCACCAGCACCACGATGCCCATCAGCCCGACGCGGTTGCGGTTGAATTCCGTCAGTGTCCTCATTGGGGCGTGCACCTGCCCGTGGGCTGCTGCCAGATCCGGACCGTGCGAACCGGCCCGCCGCCCTGCAATCCGTTCCACCGGATCGAGAGGTCGCAGACGTAGAAGTTCACCCAGTCGCCGTAGAGACCGATGCTGCGTCCGATCAGGTTGAGCGCGGTGGGGGTCTTGTGGATGAGGTCGCTGAGTTGTTCGCGCTGATCGATGAGCGGCTGCTGGAAGGCCTGCAGGTAGTTGATCTCCTTGTGCAAAAGCGCGCGGTTGTCCGCCAGTAACTCCGACACCGTTCCGGCGGCGTTGCTGATGTTGGCCAGGCCAGCGGCCAGCGAATCGGCATGGTTCTGCAGACCGGTGATCAACCTTTCGAAGTTGTCCACCGTTTCGTCGAACTCCTGGCGATGCCTGACCGTGGTGTCCAGGACGATGTTCAAGTTCTTGACCACCTCACCGATCGCCTGGTCGCGTTCAGCGATGTGCGCGGTCAGCTGCGCCGTCTGATCGAGGATGTCGTTGATGGTTCCGCCCTGACCCTGGAAGACGGTGACAATGGCCGAGGCGATGGTGTTGACCTTCTCCGGTTCCAGCGCCTTGAACAGCGGCTTGAATCCACCGATCAACGCGTCGAGGTCCAGGGCCGGTGAAGTGCGGGAGAGCGGGATCAGCCCGCCTGCGGGCAGTATCTGGTCTGCGCCGTCACCCATGCCTCGTTTGAGCTCGACGAAGCGATTTCCGAGCAGGTCGAGATAGCGGATCTGCGCAGTGGTCGACTGGTACAGCTGGATCGAGCGGTCGACGGCGAAGTCAACCCGCACCCGGTTGCCACCATCGATCAGGTTGACGGCTTTGACCTTGCCGATCTCCACTCCGGAGGCGCGCACGAACTGGCCGTCCTTCAGGCCGCTGCCATTGGCGAACTCCGCGGAATAGGTGTTGGTGCTGGTGAAACGCATCTGCGCGAACACCACGACGATCGAGACGACGATCAAGAAGAGCACCAGCGAGACGATGCCGAGTTTGATTGCGCTACCGGTGATTTTCATGGGTTGATCGTGTTGTCCCCGACTTGGCGGCCCCACACGTACTCGAGTGCGTATGGCGAACCGGTGTCCACGTGGTTGTACGGTGCGAGACTTGCGCCGGTGTCGACCACCAGGCTCGGCGCCGGCCAGAAGTCATGGTTGATCGGCTGCCAGCAGCCCGGCGCGCCACCCGGTCCACCACGGGCGTTCACCCGCGGAAGATTCTCCGGATAGGTGTAGGGATTCGGTGCTCCGCCGACCAACCCGGCCACTTGGAGGAGGCCTTGGGTGAGCACTGTGCCGGTCAGCCCGGGCAGCGTCAGGATGCCGCCCAGCCCGGACGTCAATTCGGTCATGGTTTTCAGCCCGTACCCGTTACCGCCACCCGTGGTTGCATAGGCTGCTGGCTCGGCGTCGCGATAATTCCTTATCGTGCAGAATATTTCGGGACTGTAGGTGTCGAACAGCTGGGCGGTGGGGAGCAGATCGGAGATGCCACGTTGCAGGTAAGGCCCGCCGCGCTCGAAGATGTCTGCACCGGTGTTGCCCATGCCGGCGGCAGCGAGCAGCGCGGAATCCAATTCTGCTTCCTGCCCGTGCAGCGTGCGGGCCGTGACTACCGCGTGATCGAGGGCGTCCAACAGATCCGGCGCGGCGTTGTTGTAGGTGTCGGCCAGGGCGGCGAGCTGCTGAATATCGTGGCGCACCTGCGGCATTCGAGGGTTGATGTCATCAAGGACGGCGTTGACGTTGACAATCGACTGCCCGAGTTTGTCGCCCAACCCGGCCAGGGCCTGCGCTGCCGCGGACAGCGTGAGGTTCAGCTTGACCGGGTCGACCTTCTCCGCAATCGCGGTGAGGGTCTCGAACAGCGTATTGAACTCGGTCGTCACCGACCTCGCATCGATCTCGTGTTCCGATGAAATACGCTGCGGAACAGGATTTTTCGGAGAGCTCAGCGAGACATACTTATTGCCGAAGACGGTGGTGGCCTTGATCTTGGCCTCCACATTGGCCGGAATCAGCCTGATGTACTCCGGTTTGACTTCCATAGAGAACTTGGCCACCGGCACGCCGTCGCGTTGGATCTCCGAAATGTTGGTGACACGGCCGATTTCCACCCCGTTGTAGGTGACCTTGGATCCCGGGTCCATCACCAGGCCGGCCCGAGGGGCCACCAGCGTCAAGGGCGTCTTCGGCGTCAGCTTGCCCCGGAACTGAAACCAGACGAATCCCAGCACGATCGAGGAGACGACCAGGAACAGCACCGCCGCCGTTTTGTAGGGCGGGATGCGCGGGGGGTTCTCCTTCACCGGGGCTGTCATGTCGCCTACACAGTGAGGTTGAAGTTGGGGTTCTTGCCGTAGACCGCCATTGCGGTCAGCACGACCACCACCACGATGGTGATCAGCGACAACCGCATTGACCGGCCGACCGCCTCGCCGACACCGACCGGACCGCCGTGTGCGGTGTAGCCGTAGTAGGAGTGGGTGGTCATGACGACCACCGCGACGAGGATCACCTCGGCGAACGACCAGCCGACGTCGTTGAGGCGCAGGAAGGTGTGGAAGTAGTGGTTGTAGGTGCCGGCGGATTGTCCGTACAAGAACACCGTGGTGACCTGTGTGGAGACGAAGGCCATGGTGATCCCCAACGCGTAGAGGGGGACGATGACGATGAGACCCGCCACCACCCGGGTGGACGCGAGGTAGGCGACCGACCTGACACTCATCACTTCCAGCGCGTCGATCTCTTCACTGATGCGCATGGCGCCCAGTTCGGCGGTGGCGCCGGCGCCAACGGTGGCCGCCAGCGCCTGCCCGGCGGCCACCGGCGCTACGAACCGGACATTGACCATGGCTGCCAGGAAGCCGGTGAAGGCCTCGACACCGATATTCCCCAGTGACGCGTAGCCCTGGATCGCGACCAGCGAACCCGCGGACAGGGTGATGAACCCGACGATGGCGGCCGTGCCACCGGCCACGGCCATCGCGCCCGTACCCATCCCCATCTGGGCGACCATCCGCACGAGCTCTTTGGGGTAGCGGCGCAGTGCGAACGGGATCTGGGCGACCGCGGTCACCGCGAACCAAACCATCTGACCGAGCTCCAGCAACAGCTTGGCCGGGACTTCCCCGTAGCGACCGAGGTTTGCTCGTGGGACTCTGAGATGGGTTGTGGCAGTAGCCATATCAGCGTCCCGTCCCGAATCTGACGCCGATCGTGGTCAGTGCCGCGTTGACGGCGAACAGCGCGATGAAGCACAGCACCACGGTCTCGTTGACGGCAGTGCCCAGACCCTTGGACCCGCCTCGGACGATCAGCCCGCGATAACACCCGACGAGGCCGGCGATCAGCCCGAAAGTGGCGGCCTTGATATTGGCGATCACCACTTCGGGCAGGCCGGTAAGGGCGGTCAGGGTGGAGAGGTAGGCACCGCTCGAGACGTTCTGCAGGTACACGCTGAACAGGTATCCACCACCCAGTCCGACGGCGATCACCAGTCCGTTGAGCAGCACGGCGACCATCGTCGAGGCGACGACGCGGGGCAGCACCAGCCGGTGGATCGGATCGATGCCGAGCACCTCGAGCGCATCGATCTCCTCGCGGATGGTCCGGGCGCCCAGGTCGGCACAGATCGCGGTGCCCCCGGCGCCGGCGACCACCAGCACGGTCACGATCGGGCCCAGCTGGGTGACCGCGCCGATCCCGGCGCCCGCCCCGGAGACGTCCGCCGCGCCGAACTCGGCCAGCAAGACGTTCAGCGTGAAGATGAGCAGCACGGTTTCGGGGATCGACACGGCGATGGTCGGAAGCAGCGACACCCGCATCAGAAACCAGCCGATCCAGATGAATTCGCGCCATTCGAACGGCCGCTTCAAGGCCTTCGCGGTGAGCACACACATCCGGAAGAACCCGCCGGCGACCTCGGTACCCGGCCGGATCCTGCGGCCGACGCGACCGGCGACGGTGTGCGAGGCGGTCATCGGCCCGAACTCCCCACGGTGTCGAGTGCGCTGACATGGCGGCGACGAGAATTGTTGGTGCGCCGACTTATTCGAGCGTCCCGCCGCCAAAGCGCCTCGTCGGGAACGCCATTTAGGCGCCCAACGTGCTCCAGGTGACCGGCAGTTCCGGTCCCCACCCTTCGGCCCCATGCCGCCCGCGTATGCGCCACGCGGCAACTATGGCACTAGACCGTACGTGCAGTCAACAGATCCGCGGCGACTGCTGAGGTGCCAGATAATGACGGGCGGGGTCGCTGGGCGTCACTCACCGCTCTTGCGCCCGCTGAGCTGGGCATTTGCGCATCTATGCCGCTGCGCTTGGCCGCACTGTTGAGCGCGGGGCCGCAGCAACGCCACGCGGCAAACTATACGTACAGTCAATCAGCTCGAAAGCCGTCGCCCGCGGACCAAATCCTCAGCCGGTTCGAGATTTTCGGTGTCTATACCGATCAGTTCCGAGCGCCGGTGACCACACTGAGGCACTCGCGCACCACCGAGACGACGTCTGCTGCGGGGCTGGCCCACTTGTTGAGCCCCAGTCGGTCGAGCAACAACCCGCCGAGGAACACGTCGACAAAAGCCGCGCCTACCCGTTCGGGGGTCCGGGAGTCATTGGGGTCGAACCACACCCACATCCATTCGAGCGATCCCCACAGCTGCAGTGCCGCGAGATCGACGTCCACACTTCGGAATACGCCGCAATCAACTCCGTTGCGGATCTCGTCGATGGTGAGCGCCTGCAGTTGATGGCGCAATTTGCGGACCTGCTGCATTGCCGGGTCATCCGCGAGCTGCACCACCTCGCGCTGGCTTGCGACCGTGGCGTCACGGGCCATCACCTGCAGCAGCGCGGACGTGAAAATGATTGCAGCAATGCGCTCGTGCGGGGCGGCAACCCGATCCCACACCATCTGCAGCACATCGAGCTGACTGGCCAGGTGTGCTTCGGTGAGCTCCCGCAGCATCTGTGCTTTGGTCCCGAAGTGGTGGACGATGGTGCCCTTGGACATCCCGAGTTCGTCGGCGATATCGCCGATATTGGTTCTCTCATAACCACGTTCGGCGACGTAGCGGACAAACGCGTCGAGAATCTCGCTGCGTCTGCCAGGTGATCTGGGCATTGAAGACCTTCGGCGTAGACTAACCGTACGAACGGTCTATCATAACCATCGCCGTGTGAACATCCCCCAACGACATCCGTGCCGAAATTGCTCGATGCGATAGCAGGCGCGCGGCCAGCCTGGGGCATCGCCGCGCAGAATCGCTCAAGACGGTTCCGGCTCGGAACCCCCTCTTCGGATTACAGAGCTTGCAACGGCCTACTGCGGTTGGTTGTGTCCGGCGCGGTGACGACGAACATGTTGGCGCCGGGAGCTGACTTGATTTCGCCGGCGGTGTACATGGTCAGGAGTTCTCTGCCGTCGCTGTCGGCGATGCACACATAGGTGTCGGTCTCAGGGTCGTAGTCGAAGCCGTCCCAGGCCAGAACGAACGCCAGGCAATTGCCGTCGCGGTCTGCGACCACAAGTTTGTGCGCGCCGGACTTCTTGAGTAGATCCGCGTCCTGCGCGCGCCGCTGTGAGACCCCGTTCTTGTGCATCGGTACGCTGTTCAACATTCGTGTGCTCCCTTAGCGAGGTTGTCCCCGCCCGGTTCGGGCGCTCCATTTATCCCGACTTGGCGGTATTTGGGACATTACCTCTGCAAACGGACTGCTAACAGGGCATTAATGCCCCCGTCAAGGGGCCATTGGTTGCCTTCTGGAGCCCGGGTGCGGCTGTTCCCCCACCGGTTCAGGCCAGGCATCAGGCGGCCGAGCCTCCGGCCCGGCCGCCGTCTTTGCGCCGGCGAAGATTTGGGTAACCAGGCACTGGCGCAGCAGCGTCAGGGTCGCATCAGCCAGCACACGGAAGGGGCTTGTCAATGGGACGTCAAGAGGGCGGTCGCTGGGATGTCGGCGCCGAGAACAACGCGGTTCACCTCGAGCGCATCTCCGACGACGACGAACGGCTGTTCGACGATTGGTTGACGCCCGATGAAGCCCGCGCTTTGGCCGGACTATTGAACAAGTACGCGGACAGGGTCGAGGCTTCGGAAAACTCCGCCAGCGAAGACGACGAAGACGACGACGACGAGGACGACGAAGACGACGAAGACGACGAAGACGACGACGACGACGAGGAAGACGAGGACGACGAGGACGGGGAAGCCTCCGAGAAGTCCGGCCGATCGTCGGATTGAGTACCGCCGACCGGCGCGTCGGTCAAACTACGCCTCCTTGCATCGGAGGCCGGTCAGTACCTCGTCACTCAGTTGCAGACCGAGTTGACGACCCTGCCGCCACCGAGCCTGTTCAACGCATCCTGCTCGGCCGCTTGCCGTGAAAGTCCGGTACCACCTTGATAATTCGCACCGTCAGAGGCCACCGCGCCGCACAGATTGAAGCTGATGATTACCCTGCAGTCCTGTTCGCCGCACTGTGCCAATGCGACTCGTTCAGCTTGTGACTTGACCTGGTAGCCCCGCGCTGCGCCCCAGGAGCCGCTGCCCGGCGAGTACGCGATTGCGCCGTAACGCATTACGTGCGGCACCGGCATTTCATTCGCCATGCCCATCTCGGTCATCGCCGCATTGTCGAGCGTGGCGCTTACCTGAGGAACCAGCGGAAGCACCAAGATCATCAGACCCGCTGTCGCGCCCAGGCTGGCGGCGGCAAACCCGACTTGCCGCCGGCGTTTCTTGTTCATTTCCAACCCCTTTCCCGAGGGTTTAATCGGCCGGAACCCTCTCCGGCCAAGCGTGAGGCGACTCCGCTGGTGCGTCGAGGTAGGCCCCAGCAGGTCCGGCGGGTTAGGGGTGTGGCGCCGGTTGTGGTGCCGGCGTTGTCGATTGATGCGGCTCCGTCGAGGTCCCCGGGCCCATCATGCCGGGCCGCATACCGCCGCCGGATCCCATCATCGGACAACTGCTCTCGCCCATGCCCCCGCCGGACGACCGGTGACCGCCGTTGGGGCCGTCCGTGGCCCGGCCCAGGAAAAACCCCCAGAAGAAGATCACGGACACGATGAAGAGAGCACCGGCGGCAATCGCCACCACGGACCAGATCTGATCCACCCGGCTGGGGCGACCGTACTGATCCGAAGAGGAGGGCTGCGCCGCGACCACCGGCGGCTCGCTGGACTCAGGTGTTTGCGTCATGCTGAGCAATTTTGCCACGGTATACCCTTGGGGGGTAGGGACCAAAGTCACTAAATCCGGCGGCCTTGCCTATTCACGCTTCCCTCAGCGACGACATATCGATGGCTTTCTGGGTTCCTGAACAGTGTTTGATGCAAATGATGTGCAGGTACTCGGGGGCAACGGGATCACGGGTGGGCCTGGACTGATTCAAGTGGTCTCTCTCACGTGAGTTGCCGCGCAATCGGGGTCAAGACACCGCCGAACCAGCGTACTACGCCGTCGTATTCGAAAGATGCTCGCCCGCCGACCGTTTGGACCCGAGAAAGCGGGGTAGGCGTCTGACAAAGTCAATTTCATGAACCCGGCGCTGTGGTATAGATTATACCTATACCGGGTATTGTGCGAGGATTCGTCGAAGGGACACCAGGGTGAGCAGGGGAAAGACATTGACGACCGCCGCGGCCGCGGTTGCCGCGTTATTGGCATTGACCTCGTGTAGCAACGCGAACCATCAGGCCGGCAGCACCACCGCGGCCGGGTCATCGGCCGCCTCGAGTTCGGCGGCGAACCCGCAAGCGCACAACGCCCAGGACGTCACGTTCGCCCAACAGATGATTCCTCACCACCAGCAAGCAATCGAGATGAGTGACATCGTGCTCGGCAAACAGGGCATCGATCCGCGGGTGATGGACTTGGCCACCCGGATCAAGGACGCTCAGGGACCTGAGATCCAGGAGATGCAGAACTGGCTGAGCCAGTGGGGCCAACCGACGATCGCGTCGATGCCGGGAATGCCCCCTCACAGCGACATGCCCGGAATGCCCGGAATGATGCCCGAGCGGGACATGGAAGCGCTCAGGGACGCGCAGGGCGCTGCCGCCAGCAGGCTTTTCCTCACGCAGATGGTGCAGCACCATCAGGGGGCAATTGCCATGGCGCAGAACGAGATCAAGCTAGGCCAGTACTCCCCCGCCATCGCGATGGCCCACTCGATCGTCGACAGCCAGCAGCAGGAGATCAACACCATGCAGGCCATTGTGAGTTCGCTGTAGCAGCGGAAGACTGCGTCAGCGCGCCACCGGCTCGTCTTCGGGGGTCGCCGTCGCGCTCTGGGGCCGCAGCAGATCGCCGGCGTCGAGACGGTGCAGACCCAGAGCAGCAAAGATGCCCACCAGAGTCAGTCCCGCCCACACCAGCGCGCCCATGCCGGCCTGCCGTGCCGCACCCATAATCGCGCCGGTAGCCAGGTTCCCGAGCAGAATTCCGACGCCGATGACGGTGTTGTAGAAGCCGTAATGCGTGGCCAGCAGGCGACCTCCGGCCAATCTCATGACGGTGTCCATTTCGAAAGGAAACACGGCCGCCGAACCGATGGCGAGCATGACCGCTGACCCCAGGAGCGCGGCGACGGCTGCAACCGTCCCGAAGCGGCCGGAATCGGGCACCAGTGTCAGTGGAACGAATGCCGCTGCCAGAACGGTCAACCCGACCGCCAAGCTGCGCCCGGGTCCCCACTGCGCGGCGAACCAATTGGTGATGCGCATCTGCCCGGCGACGGCGACAAGAGCTGAAAGGACGAAAATCGCTGCCACCAATGAGGATTGATGACGCGGTGACAGGATCGCCGCCTGCATTGGCAAGGCGAGGTACACCTGGAAAGACAACACGTAAGAGCCGATCATCGCCGCCGCGAAGAGCAGGAAAGACCGATTGCTGACCACCGATCGCCAGTCGTCGAGAATGGAAACTTCCGCGGGTGCGGGATCGGCGCGGTGCGGAGGCAGTGCGAAGAGTTGCGCTGCGGTGAGTATCGCGAAAACCGCCGCGGCGGCGGCTGCCGTGACCCGAAAATCAATGGCGAGCAACATGATGCCGACCAGCGGGCCGAGCAGGATGCCCGCTTGGTAGAACACATTGAACACGGCGAACGCCTCGACTCTGCGTTCACCGGCCTCGGCGGCCAGATAAGCGCGCACCGCCGGATTGAACAATGCGCCGGCGAAACCGGTGGCCGCTGACGCCACCAGTACCGCGGGAAGAGAGTGGGCCACGACCAGCAACCCGAATCCACCGGTACGCAGCAGACAACCGACCACAATCAGCGGCTTGTAGCCGAGGCGGTCGGCAAGGGTTCCCCCGACGATGAACATGCCCTGCTGGGAAAAGTTCCGAACTCCCAGGACCAAACCGACCGCCCACGCCGCCATCCCGAGAGGTCCGGCGAGATAGTCGGCCAGATACGGCATCAGCATGTAGAAGCCGACATTGATCCCGAACTGGTTGATCATCAGCATCCGACTGGGCCAGTCGAAGCTGCGGAACTGCGCGATGAACTCCACTACCGCATCACCGGGTGGGATCGGTCACCGCGGCGCACCGCGTCCACGACTGCACCACCCGGTCCGACGGCTTGGCAATCACCGCCGGTTCGGTCGGCGGCGCCACATCCAGCAGATCGTGCTGGCGGCAGTAGTCGTCGTTGTAGATGGTGTCGAAGTAACGCAAGGGCCCGTCTGGGAAGATCGCGGCGACGCACGTTCCAGCAGGGTGAGTGCGGGCGGCCCACCCAGCGACCAGCGCTACCGCGCCCACACTCCACCCGCCACTGGAGTAGTAGGTGCTGGCCAGCGCGCGAGCGGCCCACACCGCCTCGGCCGGAGCCACCCAATGCACTTCCGCGAAAGCGGGGTAGTCGACATTGCGCGGGTAAATGCTCGAGCCCAGCCCCCGCATCAACCGCTTTGCCGCCGCCGGTTGCCCGAAGATCGTCGAGCCGACGGTGTCCACCCCGATCAACTTGAGGTCCGGGTTGAATCGGCGCAGCACCCGGGCTACCCCCGCCGAATGACCACCGGTTCCCACCGAGCACACCAGGACGTCGATCTTGCCCAACTGGTCGACGAGTTCGTAAGCCAGCGGCCGGTACGCGTCGACGTTGTCGGGGTTGTTGTACTGATCGGGGTTCCAGGCCCGCGGATCGGCGGCCATCAGTTCGGCCACCCGGTCCTTACGAGCCTGTTGCCATCCCCCGGATGGATGTGGCTCGGTGACCAGATCGACGTCCACCCCGTACGCCGCAAGCATGCGCTGCACGATCGGCTCCATGCCGGGGTCGGTCACCAGGGTGACCGGGTGGCCGTACACCTGCCCAGCCAGAGCCAGTCCCAAACCCAAGGTACCGCTTGTTGATTCGACAATCCGAGCGCCCGGCAGCAAGTCTCCGCGCGCTCGTGCGCATTCGACCATGTGCAGAGCGGGGCGGTCCTTGATGCCGCCGGGGTTGTTGCCCTCCAGTTTGGCCCAGAAACCGCGGTCGTCGGTACCGAACGGGGCCCCGACCCGTAACACCTGGGTGTTGCCCACCAAAGCCCGCGCCTGGCGATTAGTGGCGGCCGACGGAGCACACCTCTCGGAGTACAAATGGGACGCCGTGCGCCGCCCCGCAATCGAGCGCCAGGAGTGGTGACGCTCGGCGGAATCACTCGACAGCTCGAAACGCTCGCAGTTTTCCAAGGACAGAAGATTGTTCATTGATCGTCGCTTTCGCCGGTGGCCACCCTGGGTGGCCTCGAATATCGGTCAGCTGTCATCGGGTCGCGGTGCCGCTGCACCACGACCAGACGCTGAACGATCAGCGACGAGCTACGCAGAAACGCGTCGAGATATCCTGCCCCGCAAGCGCAGAGGCGAGCGTCCTCGGCGGACCCCGACCCGCTGGGGCGACCAGACTGGCCAGCATCGTGGTGATCGCGACAACCGCTGCCGCGACACCGAACGGAACCAGGGTGGTCGACGAACGCGGTAGAACCGCGATCGCGAATTCGTTGTGACAGTGTCCGGATGCGCCGTTGAGCAGGTGCGCATGGTTGGTGTTCACCGAGGCTTCGCCACCCAGCGAGGACAGCAGAGCATGCGGCGGGTGCGGTGCGTGTGTCTCGGAATGCAGCATGGCGGAGTGCCCGAATAGGAGAGCGAGTAGCACCACGACGACCGCGGCGGTCCAAGTACGCCAACGCGGCTGCTTACCGAAGACCCAGCCTTTTCGGCTTGACATCGACACGGGCGCCATGACCTCGCCGGCCGCCCGTGAGAACCTCATACCCCCATAGGGTACTCCTGCAATCGGGCCGCTACAACCACGCGGCGGTTGCGGTTTGGTCGCAAGACGCGGTCTCATTCTGTTATCCGATGGCCGGCCAGCGCGGAACCATCGCCGGTCGTTCCAGAAATCGCGGGTCAGGCACAATGCCGGCCACGCCGCGTCCGGTAGAACCCGCGAGCGGCAACCCGCCCAACATGCTTCCCGGCCCGTCGGTGGCAGCCACCGCAGCGCCCGGGCTGGTGCCCGCCAACGCAGTCGCTGCCCGGGCCGGAATGGCGGTCGTCCAATTCTGCGGCACCGACAACGCCCCGACCAGGCCCGCCCGGCCGACACCGGCCGACACTGCCGCGCCGCCGCCTGCCAACCCCGTCAGGCCCGGTCCGAGTGCCCCGGAAGTCCCGCCGGCGATCGCCGGCGCCAGTGCGGCGGCGGCCGCCGGAATCAGACCCTTGAGTTTTTCCGCGGAGGATAGACCCGCACTGGCAATCCAGGCGGTTGAGCTTGTCACCGACAGCAGCGGAGTCACCGAACTCAGCGCGGACCCTGACATCAGCGGCGAGGCGAGTTGCTGCAACGCCGTCGGCAGTGCCGAGGTCAGCTGACCGAGCACCGCCTGGACGTCCGTCACGGCGGAATTTTCGGCCGTTTTCGCCACAACGGCGCTCTGCTGGGCTAACCCCGACAGGTTGACGGTCTGCTGCGGTGAGGTGAACGGTGCCAGCCTTGACGCGGCAGCAGAAGCTCCGGCGTAGCCGTACATCGCCGCGGCATCCTGGGCCCACATCTCGGCGTACTGGGCCTCGGCGGCCGCGATTGCCGGGGCGTTCTGGCCGAAGACGTTGGTGGCGACGAGTGCTATCAGCAGGCTGCGGTTGGCCGCGATGACCGGTGGCGGCACCGTTGCCGCAAACGCCGCCGCGTAGCACCCGGCGGCGGCCCGGGCCTGATCGCCCGCCTGCTCGGCTTGGGCGGCGGTCGTGGTCATCCACGCCACGTACGGCGCAGCCGCCGCAGCCATCGCCGCTGACGCCGGGCCATACCATGACAAGGCGCCCAATCGAGAGATGACGGACGCGTAACAGGTTGCGGCTGAACTCAACTCAGCCGCTAGATGTTGCCAAGCGGTCGCGGCGGCCAGCATCGGCGCGGAGCCGGGGCCGCTATACATTCGAGCGGAGTTGACCTCCGGTGGAAGATTCCCGAAGTCCATGAGAGTTCCCTTCACGGGCGACCGTGACTGCGGGGGCTCTGCGGTGCGCGGAAAGCGGGTTCAGGGCACCGGTAGCCGCCATGCGCATCATGCGGTCGTCGCTTCGTGGGGCCGCGACGCGGAGCGCGCGGACATTGAACGTGGGCCAGATTCACCGGCCGCCGCGGCATCCCACCACGGCCGGAAAACGGCCGATCAGCGTCGAGCGAGACAGAACAGGGTCAGGAGGTCTCGACCGGATCCGACAGCAGCAGGCGCACCCGGCGGCCCGCGTCCGGCCGGTCCCACCAGCTTCGCCAGCCGACCCGTGACGAATAGCCCCAACAGAGCGACGCCGAGCAGTATCAGGGAGGTAACGGGCCACTTGGGAAGCGCGGCGGTCGCCAAGAGCTTGGACGACTTGCATATCGACTTGCCGTCGATCAGCAGCGGCTGATGTGCGGTGCCCGCGGTCTGCACGCTCACCGACGACAGCAGTGGCACCGCGGAATGGGACGGCTGAGATGCGGAGCGCAACGGAACGCAGTGGCCGATCACCGCCAGCAGCGCCGCGGCGGCCGCCATCACGGCGAAGAACAGCAACCGGGCAGGCTGATAGGCCCCGAGATGTCGGACATCCGACCACGTTCGGATAGGACCCATACCCCCAGAGGGTACAGCAAGCCGCAGCCTTTCTTAACGGTTAGGCGGCATCGGCCTTCGGCGACATTTGTTGACGTGCAGGTGACCTTGGCCCCTACCCCTCGGGGGTATAAAGGCGGGATGGTGTTAGCGCGTCGGTCGATCGGCCGGGGAATCAGGGCGAGCGAGGTGAGCACCGTGACTTCCGGATATGGGCAGGTGGCCAGTGGCCACTGGGTCGCGGTCGCGATCGGCGCCGCGGAACTGTTGATCCTTGTTGTGATTGCCGCTACCGATGTGCGGCGTGAGCTGCGGCGGCGTCACACGGTCGGCACGCTGATCGCCGCCGTTCCGCAATCCGGTGACTCGCCGGGTGGGGCCGCGGGTCCGCCCCGCCGGTGTTGGGCGTTGATCGCCGAGGCGGTGATCGCTCACGAACGGATGTCCGGACACATCGATGCCGCCACCTATCAGGCTCGGATGAGCGCCCTAGTGACGAGGAGTTCCTGATGTCGAACATCGACGTTGCCGTACTGGCCGGTGCGGCGCTGGCGATCGTGGTGCTGGCGTGGTACTTCTTCGCACCGCGCCGCGCGCACGCCAGCGCGGTCAGTGACGGGCTGCAGCGGGTGCGGATCAGCGTCCGCGGCGGTTACAGTCCGAGCATTGTCCAAGTGCGACAAGGCATTCCGGTGGAGATGTCATTCGACCGTCAGGAAACCGGGGATTGCAGCTCGGTGGTGGTGTTTCCGGACCTTCACCTGTCGGCCGCATTGCCTGCGCATCAGATGACCACCGTCACCTTTACCCCGCAAGACGCGGGATCGTTCGGATTCTCCTGCAGCATGAACATGATTCACGGCACGCTGGTGGTGACCCCCGGCGAGCCGGGTATGGCTTCCCCGGAGCCCGACGATCGCGGGGCGGCAACGGCTCACGCGAGTCCCGGCGGCCTCACCGAGACCGCGGCCGCCGACACCGAAGCCGCCCAGTCGCGGGAGCGCCGGGCCGAGATCGCCGACCTGACGCGGCGCGTCGCTATCGGCGCGGTGCTCACCGCACCCGTGCTGTACGCGGTGATGGCCCATCCGCTGGGTGCCCGCTGGGTGCCGATGGTATTGCTCAACCACTGGCTGCAGTTGGCGTTGATCACCCCGGTGATGTTCTACGTCGGCTGGCCGATCCACCGGACCGGCTGGCTGGCGCTGGCCCACCGCAGCGCCGACATGAACAGCCTGATCACGCTGGGTACGGGCGCGGCGTATGGCTACAGCCTGCTCGTCACCGTCGCCTCGACGGCCTTGCCACCCGAGGTTCGCGACGTGTATTACGAAGCCGTCGGGGTGATCCTCACCCTCATCATGCTGGGCCGGCTGCTGGAAGCCCGCGCGAAAGCCGGTACGGGCGAAGCGATTCGGGCCCTGCTCGGCCTACAGGCGCGCACTGCGCGCGTCGTGCGCGACGGAGCTGAGATCGAGATCCCGCTCGAACAGGTCGTGGTCGGCGACGAGATCCTCATCCGCCCGGGTGAGAAGATCCCGGTCGACGCCACCGTGACGTCGGGGCAGTCGGCCGTCGACGAATCCATGGTGACCGGTGAGTCGATGCCGGTCACCAAACACGCCGGCGACACTGTGATCGGCGCGACCGTCAACACCACCGGCTCGTTGCGGGCGCGCGCCGCAAAGGTGGGCGCTGACACCATGCTTGCCCAGATCATCCGCATGGTGCAGCAGGCGCAGGCGTCCCGGGCTCCGATCCAGCGGCTGGCCGACGCGATCTCGGCCTACTTCGTGCCCGTCGTGATGGCAATAGCCATAGGCACTTTCGCGGTCTGGTTCGTCGCCGGCCCGCCGCCGGCATTGACGCAGGCGCTGGTCGCGTCGGTGGCAGTGCTGATCATCGCCTGCCCGTGCGCCCTGGGCCTGGCGACCCCGCTGTCGATCATGGTCGGCACCGGCAAAGGCGCCCGCGCCGGCATCCTGATCCGGTCGGCGCAGGCGCTCGAGACCGCGCACAAGCTCGACACCGTCGTCTTGGATAAGACCGGAACTATCACCGCGGGCAAGCCGGCGCTCACCGACGTCGAGGCGCTGGGGATACTGGGAGAGAACGAACTGCTCGCGCTGGTCGCGGCCGCCGAAGCTGACAGCGAACACCCGATCGCCGGTGCGGTCATCGCGGGGGCCCGAGATCGCGGCCTGGCGAACCCTAGGCCAACAGAGTTCATCTCGATCACCGGCAAGGGCGTCCGGGCGACCATCGACAACCACGTCGTTCTGGTCGGAACCCCGACGTTGCTCGCCGAAAACGAGATAGCGACAACCGAACTCGAGCAGATCAGTGCAAGCCTCGCAGCGGCCGGCAAGACTCCGATACTGGCCGCGGTCGACGGCCAGCCGGCCGGCGTGATCGCCGTCGCCGATGTCGTCAAGGACGATTCGGCCGCGGCCATCACCGCCTTGCGCAAGCTCGGCCTGCAGGTGGTGATGATCACCGGCGACAACGCCCGGACCGCGGGCGCCATCGCACGACAGGTGGGAGTTGAGCGGGTACTGGCCGAAGTGTTGCCCGAACACAAGGCCGACGAGATCCGCCGCCTGCAGTCCGAGGGTCGCAGGGTAGGCATGGTAGGCGACGGCATCAACGATGCGCCGGCCCTGGCCCAGGCTGACGTCGGCCTGGCGATCGGAACCGGCACCGACGTTGCCATCGAAGCCGCGGACATCACCTTGATCTCCGGTTCCCTGGCCGGAGTTGTCGCCGCAATCCGGCTGTCCCGCACCACCATGCACAACATCCGGCAGAACTTGTTCTTCGCCCTCATCTACAACGCCATCGGCATACCCCTGGCGGCGGGCCTGTTGTACCCCCTGCTGGGGATGCGGCTGTCGCCGATGATCGCCGCCGCCGCCATGGCGCTGTCATCGCTGTCTGTTGTCGGCAATGCCAACCGACTGCGGGGCTATCGGAACGAGCCGCTGCCTCCGGCGGAACCGTCGACGATCGATCCGCAGGTGGAAACCCATGCCGCTCAACAGCAGTTGAGCGCTCACCACTGCTGACGGGCAACGCCCAAAGCGGATCGGGTACCCGGGCGGGGTAGTTAGAATGGTCGGATCCGGCATCGGAGCCGCGTGTCATGCAACGCGGCCAACCGGCCCGACGAACCTTGGAGACTACATGGCAAACACGCACGGGTACGCAGCGCACAAAGACAGCCACGCCAAGCGTTTGCGCCGTATCGAGGGCCAGGTCCGCGGCATCGCCAAGATGATCGACGACGACAAGTACTGCATCGACATCCTCACCCAGATCAGCGCCGTGAGCAGCGCCCTACGGGCCGTGGCGCTGAATCTGCTCGACGAGCACCTCGACCATTGTGTGAGCAGCGCCATCGCACAGGGCGGTGAGGAGGCGGACGCGAAGCTCGCCGAAGCCTCCGCCGCCATCGCGCGACTCGTTCGGTCCTGACCGTGTTGCCGCATATACCCTACGGGGGTATTCTCGAGGTATGACCAATACCCAATCATGCCAATGTAAGTCCACCGGCTGCGCGTGCGGCTCTTCCGCTTGTGTTCACGCGGCAGGGTGCCAGTGCGGCCACCGCGATTGCACCTGCAACGACTGACCGATGTGAGCCGCAGCCGGGGAAAGTTTCGACGCCTTGGCGCGGGCGTTAGCCCGCCGTAAGTATGCGACTCTGGCGACATTGGGCGAAGATGGCCGCCCGCATGCGACAGAGGTGGTCTACGCCATGTCGAAACCCGGCGATCCCGTTTGCTTTTACGTCACCACCCGAACCACCACGCGCAAAGTGAGCGACATTCGGGCGCGTGCGACTGTGGCCTTCGTCGTTCCACTCGCCCGCGTCTGGGCCCCTTGTTCCCGCCCCGGGCCGCGCAGTCAAGGCACGGCGGAGGTGGTGGACGGTGCGGACGAAGACGCGCTCCGGGCCTTCGGTTCTTCGTGGTTCGGGCGCCGAGTCCTGTCGACCGAGCGACGCATCGTCTCGCACGGCGGCGACCTGTGCTTCATCCGGATCCGGCCCGATCCTGTCATCTTCACCTACGGGGTGCCTTCGTCATCGGGACTGCGCTGGTGGCGGCAAGCACTCGCACAACATCGCCCTCAGCGCAGATCGAAAAGCCGCCAGCGCAGGCTCGACGCGGCTAGCCCGGCGGCGCTGCGCCCGCTGCGTCCTGCAGCACCTGCTGCAACTTGTCCAGTGGATCGCCCTCGGTCGGGTTGAGCCGGCGCGGCGGGATTTCCCGCCCGTCGGGTGATACGGCGACCGGCAACGGGAGCGCTACCGGTGGCGGCGGAGGCGGGGGTGGCGCGGCCGGAGGGGCCGCCGGCGGACCCGCGTTCAATGCATTCCGCTTGTCGGTCAATCGGTTCGCGGCGTCGCGGCGGATCCGCTGCCGCTGGGTGTCCGGATCGTGGTTGTCGGCGAAGCAGGCCCGCGGCGCGTCACCGATGACCGTCAGGGCACTGGCATAACGTTCGTCCGCCCGAGACCGGTCGCCGGCCGCCGCGGCGCGGTCGCCCTGGGTTTCGCGGACCAACTCGAGGTTGACCCGCACCGGGCACGAGTCTGCGTCGCCGGTGCGGGCCAGCGCGGCGGCGAAATCCGCGTCCGCCTCCTCGAGCCGGCCGTCGAGCACGGCGGCGGCGCCCGCGGCAAACGGCGCCTTCGCCGGCTCGATCACGTTCGCCACGCCAAGCACCGCCGCATCCTCGCGCACAGTGTTCCCGTCGCCGTGCGCGAAGGCGGATGACGCCGAATTTCCGGCCACGACAACGGATATCAGCTTGACCGCCGCCAGCAGCAGGACCAGGCTCAGCGGAGCCGAGTAGATCAGCAGCCGCCGTCGCAGCCGCAGCCGTGCCGGTCGCCGCGTCACGCCAGGTCCCGCCGGCTGAGACGGCCGCGGCGGAATTCGCGGACCGAGAGATAGATCTCGGCGATCAGCAGCCCCGCCGCAAGCAGCGCAGGCAGCCAGTACAGCTCGCGCAGATCAGCGGCCTCCGCGCGGGTACCGGCATTACTCGGCCGGTCCGGCAGATCCGGTTGCCAGGGCTGACCGGGTTCTCGGTGCTGGTACGGCACGACGAGCTGTCCTGCCACCTTCCGCAATTGAGCTTCGTCGATCGAGTCGGCGCCGCCGTAGCCCAGCACCGCCCCGCCGTCAACCGACCCGCTGTTGAAGTCGCCCTGCGGCGCCCGCGATCCGGGGGCGCCGGAACCGAAGTACAGCACGGCGTTTCGGGTACCGGGGTACTGTTGGGCGGCCTGCATGAGCTGGTATCGCAGGACGTTGCTCGCGGCGGCGACGTCGACGTCGAGTCCCCCGTTCGGACCGCGGCGGTAGGTATCCAGCGCGGCGATGGTGGGTCGCAGGCTCCAAACATCTTCGGACAAGGGCCAATCCAGGGTGGCCCGGGAGGCGAAGTCGATCAACGCGTACCGCGCCGCCGGGTATTGCTTGATCACCGCCGCGATATCGTCGCGCATCCCGGGCATCACACCGGAGTCCACCGAGCGGTCCACGACCAGAAAGACGTTCAGATTCGCACCCGCAGCCGCCGTCGTTCCCCCGCGGGTCTTGACGTCGCTCAGTGCGGGCCGGGTCGAGGCTGCGGTCACCAGCAGCACCGCAACGGTCACGCCGGCCCAGCGCAGCACCGAGCGGGCCCGCCGACGGCCTGCCGACAGGAGGACCTGGCGCAGCGCGACCAGGCGCGCAAGGACCAGCGCGCCGGCGACGACGGCGAGTATCGGCCAGGGCAGTACCGGTTGGAATGTCATCGGCGCAGTCCCATCAGCGCCACCGAAAGCACCGTCGCCGAGAACAATGCAATCGCCAGGGGCACCACCGGCGCATCCGCGGCGTCCGCTTTCGCCATCGGACCGTTGCGCGTCGCCCGGTTGTGCGCCCGGATGTCATCGAGGGCGCCCGTGACGGATTCCGGCACCAGATACCGGCCGCCGGTCTGCTCGGTGAGGGCGAGCAAGGAACCGCTCTTCGGTGACGTCGCCGTGTCGATCACATTGAGTTGGGCCCCGGCGCGCTCGGCCAAGTCCCGCACCGCGCTGCCGGTGAACAGAGCGGCACGCTGCTCCCCGGGCACGCGAAGATCCGACGGCCCCAGGTAGATCACCGAGCGGCGGTGCGTGCCGCGCTCCTCGAAGTGAGGGAACCCTGAAATACACAGAGCGAGAACATCTTCCACGCTGGTTGCGTAGTCCGTGTACGGCACCGCCGGTGCGAACGACGCCGATTGCAACCTGGGCGCACCGGCGTACTCGCCGAATCGGGACACGGCGTACTGGTGGTCGCGCGTCAGCGGCACCAGCCGGCGGTTGACCGACGTCAGGCCGATGCGTTGGGTCTGTGGCGACGAGCCGGCCTGTTGCGCAAAGTAGTCGAGCAGTTCGACGGTCGCACGGTCCGGCAATGGCTGCCCGACGCAGAGCATGATGTCCTCGGGGGGTGTTGCATCGAATTCTTCGTAGGCCGCGGTCGGCCGCGCGGCCGTCCAGCTGGCGGCGCCGAACATGATCGTCAGCACCACCAGGGTCACGATCGTCGAGAGTGTGCGCAGCCGAGCCACTTTGGCGTATTCGGGCAACCGGGTCAGGCGTGCGATGTTGGCCAGCGGACGCAGCCGCCGGCGGGCGGCGGTCATGGGCAGCACCGCGGCCAGTAACACGGCAACGACGAAGCAGCCCGATCCGACGGCCGCTACGGGCCACCACCTCACGTCCACGAGCGGATCAATTCCTGCGCCATGGGACTGACGTCGCCGACCTCAACGCGCGTCTCGGCGTTGAACTGACCGTCGTCGAGCAGGGTCAGCAACGGCGCGGCCGGGGCCAGTTGCGCGTCACCCAGAGCGCCGACATGCAGGTACTGCGCCTTCGTACCGGTCGCTTGGTCCAGGAAGCTGCGCACCGTCCGGCTGATCGCCGCACAGGCCTGCGGCGTCGACAACTGCCCGGCGCGGTGTCGTCCTTCGAGGCGCTGCACGCGCCGGGTGAAGCGGTCGCGGATCACCCGGGCATGCACCCGCCGCACTACGGGGATGCGGCGCAGCCTGTACGACGGCAGCGTCCACACGAAAACGCCCGCGTACCAACCAATGACGGCCAGCAGCAAGACCACGGCCCACACCAGCCACGCCGGCGAGTAGGGCTGCGGACCGAACACGTGGTGCAGCAGGTCATCCGGCACGGCCGGCCGCCTCGGTCAGGCCGACGAGTTCGCGGCGGATGTCGTCACTGCCGGCGATGATCGCATGCGGGATCGCCCGACGGGTCAGGAATTTGGCGAGCCGGTCGCGGCGGGCCTGCTCGGCGCGGCGATAGGCGGTGACGACCCGCGGACCGAGGTCGGCCCCGTTCAGGACGAAGCGGCCGGTGGCGACGTCGTATCCGTCGGTGTTGTCTGGCCCTACCGCGGGCATGTCGGAAACCATCGCCCACAGCAGGTCGTGGCGCCCGGCCAGCCGGGCAAGTACTCCGTGAAGTTCTTCGCTGACCTCGGGTTCGTCGGAGACCACGACGATCAGCATGGTGTGGCGGTAATGCGTTGCGACGTAATCGAGTTGGGCGGCGATGTCGCTGGCCCCGGGGGCGGTCATGGTGTGCTGGTACCAGCGGTGCAGCAGTCCCTCGACGTGCGTTTCGCCGCGCCGCTGGGGGACGTTCACGCAGCCGCGGCTGTCGCCGAAGACCATGCCGATCTGGTCGGAGCGCCGCAGGCCGATCAACCCGACCGCGCCCATGACGTGTGCGGCGACGTCGCGCTTGTACTCCCCGCTGGGCGCCAGTGCGGACATGTTGCGGCCGGCGTCTGCGACGAGCAAGATCTTGTGGTGCTTCTCCGAGACGAACCGTTTGATGAGCACGCTGCCGGATCGGGCGGAGGCCTTCCAGTCGATGTCGCGGACGTCGTCTCCGGGAACATACGGGCGCAGGTCATCGAATTCCATGCTGCGCGTGTGCGAAAGCGCGTAGCGGCCGCCTTCGAGCAGCCCGCGGGTGTCGGTGCCGAAGTGGGCTTTGGCCCGGTTGAGGTGCTTGCCCAAGGCGAACTCAGGGCACCCGGACGGCGCGCAGCGCGGCGTCGATCACGGTCTCGGCAGTGACGTTGGCGCTGGCCGCCTCGAAGCCGAGGATGAGCCGGTGCCGCAGCACCCGGTGCGCGAGCTTTGCGATGTCCTCCGGCAGCACGTGCGCCCGCCCGGACAACACCGCCTGGGCGCGCGCCGCCTTGCAGAACGCGATCGTGGCGCGCGGGCTGGCGCCGTACTCCACCAGCCGCGCGACCTGTTTAGGGAGCGTGCCGCCGGGGTGGCGCGTCACGTCGACCAGTTGGCTCGCATAGAGCATCAGCGCCCGATCCATGTAGACATGGCGCACCACTTCCTGCAGACGCAGCACGTCGTCGAGGCTGACGACGGGCGCGGTGGGCTGCCGGGTGTCGTAGACCCCGGCGTCGATCCGCGCCATCACCTCGACCTCTTCCTCCGGGGAGGGGTATCGCACGATTTCCTTCAGCAGGAACCGGTCGGTCTGCGCCTCCGACAGCGGATAGGTGCCTTCCTGATCGACAGGATTCTGGGTGGCGATAACCAGGAACGGATCGGCGAGGGTGTGCACGTGCCCGGCGATCGTGGTCTGGCGTTCCTCCATGGCCTCCAACATCGCGCTTTGCGTCTTGGCGCTGGACCGGTTGATCTCGTCGAGCAGCACGATGTTGGCGTGCACGGGACCGAGTTGGGTGACGAACGAGTTGGTCGCCGAGTCGAAGATCTGAGTGCCGATGATGTCGCTGGGCAGCAGGTCAGGCGTGCACTGGATGCGCTGGAAGCGGCCGTGGATCGACTCGGCGAGCACCTTGGCGGCGGTGGTCTTGGCCAGGCCAGGCACGCTTTCCAGCAGGACATGGCCGCCGGCGAGCAGCCCGATCAGCAGCGATTCCCGCAGTTCCCGCTGCCCGACGATCTTGGCGGCGAACGCCTTGGAGATGGCGTCGACGATCCGCCGGATTTCGTCAAGCTCGCGCTGGTCCGGTTGTGTTCGTGCGGTAGTCATATGGCCGCTGGGTTACCCGGGCATTGAGTTTCCACACGTCGTCCCTGCTGGCTGTGCATGTTCCGGAGCGTATCTCGGGCGCCTTCGCGCGCTACTCCTCGGCGTCGGCGTCGGCGTCATCCTGCAGCGCCGCCCGCCGGTCAGCGTCAGCGGCCGCACGGTGGCGAGCGGCCGCACGGGCATGCTCCTCGACGTCGCCGATTCCTTCTGCGGCCACCCGCTCGTGAACCGAGGCAGCTTCCTCGTGCACCGAAGCTGCTTGCAGGTGCCGCCGCGCGGCCGCACGATGAGCGTCCACCGAACGTTGCAGCGATTCCTTTGCATGCGCGCGAGCCGCCTCGACGGACTCCGCGGACGAGTGTCCCCCACTCGTCAGGTCACGCAGTTGCGCCGCCAACTCCTGGATTCGTCGTTCGGCGATGCGGCCGCGCTCCGCAGCACTGTCGGCCATTAGATGAGTGTCTCACCGTGCACAAGGTCGCGTTGACCGCTGTTGGGCCGGGTATGCGTCATGGCGTGCGAATCCTCCCTCCGCGTGACATAGTGGCCGCCGCACTGGTCGGCATCCTGCTGCTGGCGGGTTGCTCGGCCGAATCACCGCGGGGGTCGGCTCCAGAGGCAGCGGCGCCAGGCAGGCTGGTGCCCGCCGCCGTCCGCGTCCCCGCCGACCTGGCGGCGGCACCGTTCGACCGACCGCGTCAGGCGCTGATCCCCGCGGGCTGGACGATGTCGGTGTGGGCGCGAATCCCGAAGGCGCGCTTGGCGATATGGACCCCCGATGACGCGCTTCTGGTCTCCGTCCCGGCCGGCGGGCAGATCGTCAAGGTGACACCAGTCGGCCAGTCGACGCTGGTTGAAGGGCTCGACCAACCGCACGGTATGGCCTTTGCGGGATCGAAGCTGTACGTCGCCGAGAGCGACCAGATCGACGAGTACGACTACGTCGAGGGACGGGCGGTCAACCGCCGGACCATCGCGGCCGGCCTTCCCGACGCGCGCAGCCCCGATCTGCACGGCGCCTACGCGCATGCACTGAAGAGCGTGGCCGTCGGGCCCGACGGTGCGGTCTACTTCTCAATCGGTTCGACGGCCAATATCTCGCCGCAGGACCGCACGGCGACACCGCCCAGGGCCACGATTATGAGGATTCCGCCCGGCGGCGGTCCGGCAGCGCCGTACACGACGGGCGTGCGCAACGGAACCGGCCTGGCCGTCGCGCCGGACGGGTCGGTGTGGACCGCGGTCAACAACCGCGACAACACACCCGATCCCGGGGGCGAGGTCGACGTCGACTACGTCAACGACCATCCGCCCGAGGCGCTGGCCCGTCTCACGCCCGGACGCGACTTGGGATGGCCCTTCTGCAATCCCGACGGAGGTCCCGCCGATATGCCGTTCATTCGGGACATGACGACCAACAAGGACGGATCTGCGTTGGACTGCGCGGCGCTGCCGCGCGTCGAGCAGAGCATGGGCGCCCACTCGGCACCCCTGGGACTGTCGTTCACGACCGGCGCGCTGCCCCAGCCCTACGCCGATGGTGCCCTGGTCGGCATCCACGGTTCGTGGAACCGGAAGCCGCCGCGCGCACCCGAGGTGTCGTTCTTCGCGTGGCGGGGCGGCGCGCTCGGCGATCAGCAGACTCTTGTCGGCGGCTTCCAGGCCGATGACGGCTCCCGGTGGGGCCGTCCGGTCGCCGCGGTGGTCGGGCCGGATGGCGCGGTGTACATCACCGACGACGAGGCGGGTGCGGTCTACCGAGTGGCGCCGCCGGGGCGGTAGCCGCTCGTGATCTCAGCTGACTGCTCTCGTCCAGCGAAGAGGGTTCAGGTGCCGGAACGGGTCACCAGCCCTCAGGGATTGCAAGTCGGCGAGCGCGGTTTCGAGCGCGGTTTGCGCGCGTTGCTTCACATCGGTTTCCCATTCGCCGGGATGCACGCCCTGAGGCCGGTGGGTGTCTATCGGCTGTCCAAAGCGCAGGTACATCCGCTGGGGTCGGGGAATTATGGTGGGACCCAGTCCGCGCGCCAGCGGTATGCCCACTCCGGTGACGCCGTGTATCCGTTCGCCGATGGTCCGGGTCATCCGCTCCCAACCGCTGCCGCGTTGAACAAGGCTGAGATACACGTCGTCACCGCCGACCAGTGCGACCGGAACGATCCGATAATCGTGAGCGATGGCAAGGCGCGCGAATCCGCTGCGACCTTCCCAGCGCAACTGGTACTCCTCGCCCTTGAACTTCAGCATGTCCCGGCCACCACCCGGGAAGACGAGCAGCGTCGCGTCTTGGCGCATCAGTTCGGCAGCGGTGTCCTGATCACCGACAACGGCCCCGGCCGCCTGCAGCACATCTCGGGCCAGACCTCCCACGTCGCCCAGTGATCGGGTGGCGAGACCTCGCACCCGCACTCCGAGCCGGCGGTGCACGAAGTAGGGGATCAAGACGATTTCGGGCAATCCGGATGACGTGTGATTGCCGACGAGGAGGAATCGTCCGTCGGCGGGTAGGTTGTCCAGTCCGTCGACGTGGATACGACACAGATCCACCACCGGGTTGAGTCCGTCGGCGATGGCGAAGATCGCCTTTCGCAGGGCTTGTACCCGGCGCGACTCGTTGCTGTGAGGCGCGAAATCGGCAGTGGCGGTGAACTTTTGCATCCCAAGCTCTTTCGTTTCACAGGTGGACACCGGCACCGCAACTCTACCCGACAAACTGACCAAATTGGTCGTTTGGTCAGTCAGCCTGGTGCGCGACGCTATAGTCACCCTGGTGAGCACATCCCTGGACGGCCTGCCCGAGCAGCACTCGGCGAAGGCGGCCAGGCTGCTCGCGGCGGCCGGCGAACTGCTGATCGGCCGCGGCGCCAGGGGCTTCTCGGTCGCCGATGTCGCCGAGCGTGCCCATGTCGGGAAGGGAACCGTCTACCTGTACTGGCCGACGAAGGAAGACCTGCTCATAGGACTGATCGGCCGAGGTTTCCTGGGTCTGTTGAACGACTTGATTCACCAACTCGAAGCGGATCCGGACCTGGCCCGTCCATCCCGTTTCTGCCCGACGATGCTGCAGATTGCGACCAGTCAGCCCCTGCTGGCCGCGCTGCAGCGCCACGACCAACAGCTCCTCGGAATCCTGACCGACCACCCCCGCACGGTGGCCCTGCATGACGCGCTCGGGCCGAGCTCTGTGGTTAACGCCGTGCTCCCCATCTGGCGCCGCAACCGGTTGGCACGCGACGACTGGGAAACGTCGAACCAGGCCTTTGCCCTGCACGCCCTGATCACCGGTATCGCGTTTTCGATGATCGGTCCCGCTGTGGCGCCCGCGCCGCCTGACGATCCGATGGGCGTGCTGAGCGCGGCGGTCACGGCCCTTCTTGGACCGGAACGGGCCAATCAGAAGGAGATCCGCGCTAGCGCGACCGACATCATCGGCTTTCTTCGTGACGGCCAGGCCGCCGCGCTCGAGCTGATGGACCCGCCGAAGGCGCGGGACTGAGTCGATTCACGGCGCCCGTTACCAACGATGGGGCCTGCGTTCAGTCTGAGTAGCGGATTTCAGTGTTCTGACCCGCCCGGATGCGAACGCCATCGGCAGAACGCACGACCACGAGTGTGAAGACTCTCCGACGGCCGGGAACGGATTCACCGGTCACGCCCGAGTGAGCGGGAATCGCCCAAATCGTATGACACAGTGCGATTCCCTTCCCGACGTCGCTGTGCTTGACCGCGGTGAAAGATAAGGCGCCGGACGCCAGCAAGCCGGCGAAATCGCCTCATGCCCCGCCTGGACTAAAGACCGTCCTTGCTCCCAATGGCCGAGGAAGTCGACAAAGTCTGCATCTTCGGTGACAAGGACGCAAGGGCGGCGGCGGCGCGGTGGTTGAGCGCAGCGGCGAGTGCATCGAGCAGGGCTTGCACCTTTGAATCCAACCGTATCGTCTGACGATCGCCAGAACCACCAGCTAGATCTGACCACCCAAGGCGCGAGAGTCCTGCGCGGCGCTACGTCACTCGCCATGCAACTCGGCAAGGCTTCTCGAAGCGCCCGCGCGCGGGCGACCGAGATTGACCGACTGCTGCCGGCTGTTCCAGGCTGGGCCCGCGGATCTGATCGCGGGCTGGGCTCGAGCGGCTTTCACCTGCCCCAGTCGGACTCGAACCGACACTTGGCGGATTTTAGTCCCACAACCGCAGTCCATACGAGTACTAGCGACCAAGGTGCTTCTAGCTGTTAATACAGTCCACCCGTGTCCATTGGAGTCCATCCCCGATTGCGCTGAGTTGTGACATCGTCGTGACACCGACAGCTCGATGTCGGGTTGGCGTCGTAGCATTCGCCCCATGAACACCGAAGGCGGCGACGCGCGATGACTCAGGATCTAACGCCAGCCGACCACGCCCGGGCCTTGAACCTCATCGGTGACCCGGCAAGCGCGCCAGGTGTAATTAACGAAGCCGCCGCCACCGGACGCGTCAAGGAACTTATCTACGCGACCATCGACGGGTTCCGAAGCATCTACGACCAACTCCACACACGCCACCTAGACGGTGAGACGGTGTTCGTCAGAGGCGAATGGGGTGCCGCCGTCAGCGCAATCGTCGGCGAGAGAACTTTCACGTCAGCGGAAGAAATGCAGCGATACGCAGAAAGCGACGAAGCGAAAGATAACGATGTCCGATTAGTCGGGATCGTAGCTCTGAACCGAGGACTGCAAGATGACCTAGTTGACGACACAGTCTCGTACGTGATCGAGCGAGGCCGCCTTGAGAGCTTCATCGCCACACTAAGTGATGTAGGGCGCCGGCTCATCCCCGAGTTAAACACACAGGAAATGCCTCGACTGCTAGCAGCTTTGGCCGCACGAACACGCTCCGACGAAAAGGCTGTTCCCGGACAAGCGAGGGCCGAACTGGACTACGCATTCGTCGCCGAATACGCGAAGGTAGAAGCATCCGGGACGTTGACCGCGATCGGAGCGAGTTACCTCGAGGTCCGGCCACCCGGACTACCCGCTCAGCATTCGTTGGCGATTGCCGGCAGAGTACGAGCACCCGAAGATACCCAATCGATCGAATTGCTGATCCGGATCAATCCGCCCGGCCCCATGAACATCGAGATCAACGGGACACTCACTCCCGGTCCCGAACCCGTCAGATACGACGGGAAGGTCGCTGTGCTGTTCACTGCCATGTCTGTAATCCCTCTGGTCGCGCCTGGACTCTGCGAGATCTTCATCGACATTGACGGACGGGAACAACGCAGGCTCGCCTTCAACATCGTTGCGCCACCGCAGTGACAGCACCAACAGACGAGTTCGAGCTGATCATCCCGCCCGGTGAGCATGCCGAGCGGCAAATGAGACTTCGCCGCATTACCCGCGCAGACGTCGAATCCGCCATACGGACGTGCTTTGAAGACCAGCCCGGAGACGGGGATAACGGAGACCGCCACGAGGGCTACGCCGCCAACGGAATCCACGTCCTCAGGGTCTGGATCTTGCCAGGTCAGATACCATCGTTTATGCATACCGGCGACCTCACAGTGAAGACCGTGGCATGGAGGGGCAGGCGATGGTGACTCTACGGGTCGACTCGAATGTCAGGGCCGCATATATCCAATTCACGGATGCACCGATCGTTGAAACAATTGAATTGACCCCGCACGTCCTAGTCGATATCGACGAGACGGACACCGTTGTTGGTGTCGAGCTGCTGAGCCTAAACGCTGCGATTCCCGTGGACGCGATCGAGCATGCATATCACTTCGCGGCACCTGAGCATCGTCAGATCCTCATGCAATTCCGGCTCTCAACCCGCGCTCCGCTGTCCTACACCGGGTCGGGCCAAAGCCACATACCTGAACTTCAGTCGGCCTAGCCAAGGGGGTCTTGGGAAGGGCCGAGAACCCCTAACGAAACGTCGCAACGTATCACCCCACTGTGGGCCTAATTTGATGCTGTGAAGAAGAAGCCATCGGGCACTGATATCGCTACATGCAGGTGTCCAAGTGGCTCGGCCACTCCACGTTCGTGCTGACACTAACCACCTACGCTGACTACATCAATGAGGACGAACAGGCAGCGCCGAAGGTCGGGCGTGGCGTAGCACAGGCACCAAACGTTGTGAACCTGCAGACGCGTAAGGCTAGTAGCGCCTAAGTCCATGGACTTGAGCCGAGAATCCACTTCACCTGTTTCTCGCCCTGATCGTGCAGCGCTACGCGTTCGATGTGTGCTGGTGTCCAGCCCTCTAGTGGCTGTTCATCCTCGAACAGCATTTTGGCGATTAGGCCGCTAGACGGGAACGTTAGGCCGGACCTCACCGGCGCATTGAGGGTCACGACCAGTGTTTCAGTCTCTTGGCCGTCATGGTCGTCGATAAGTCTGAACAATTCGTCTCGCAGATCGCTGCGTGTAACGGTTGCGTGGTAGCCCAGCGCCAGCTCAAAGCCCATCCGGTTATAGAAGGGACTTTGGTACCAGGGCGGCAATTGGGTCCAGGTGAAAAAGATCGATCTGTCGGAAGACCACTGTCTAACCTCAGAATCTTCGAGGTGCGGTGGTGGATTAGCCGCGTGCATGCCGTCTCGTACGACTGGTGTAGCGGTCAGCAGCGCTGCTATCGCGCTCCCGACGTTGGCGCGCTTAGGCGGCAGGCGCTTAGCTGCCGCAGGCTCGTGTCCACCAAAATGCATCACTGTGAGCAGACCGCGGTGTTGCGTCAGGCTGCGCGGATCTCGCTCCAATACCTTGTCTCTGAACTGCTCGAATGACTTCCATCGTCCGATGATCCAATTTGCCTTATCAAGCTCTGGCTCTGGCGGAAGCAACTGCGTTGCCTCAATGCCAAAGGGGGCCCCGTCGACGAATGCGAGCACGTCGGGTGGATCGTTTGGGTTCACGATGCAAGCAGAGGTGATTCGGCTGGGCGGCAACGCGTCACGTAGGAAGGCATCGACGTCCCGGACTTCCTGAGCCGGTTTATCTACTTCGGCGGCGGTTTGCTCTGGCAAGTCGAACGACGTGACCAACACGGGTTCAGCGGGCCTGTCGTCCCCGTTCGTCACTCCAGACGCCGCCATACAGCGTGGAATGCCGGTTCCCGGGAACAGCGAGAAGACGATGCCTTGGATCGTCATGCCGACCGACGGCGACGTGTAGATCGTGAACGATGATCCCTGCGGCGGTGCCCACACACGGCAACGGTACGACGCAGCACCGACAGGCTAGACCAGTGTGTTCTTGCCGCGTCGCTGCCTCCGTGCTGTCACGCCGCTGTCACGGTGGTCCAAAAGGGGACGAGACGACAGGGCCGAAACTAGACGAAAGCTGCTCTGACCTGCTGTTTCTCGTGCCCCCAGTCGGACTCGAACCGACACTTGGCGGATTTTAAGTCCGCTGCCTCTGCCAATTGGGCTATGGGGGCCCGCCGCGAATCTAGCGTGCGCAGACTCCATCAGGGACGTTGCGTACCCCCGAAACGCTAACGTGCGCCAGAACCGATCTCTATGTAGGATCGCGCGCCGCGCGCCCAAAGAGGTCGCCGCCCCCCGGATCTCAGATGACGCGGCCGTATCGCCCGCCAAGAGCTTGTTAAAACTGCGAGCGCCTTCGTTAAGAAGCCGTAAACGTCCGTCACCCTGCGCTTTTCGACCATAACTGTGGAGCTCGGGCTAGTTAGCGTTACGCCAACGCACAGGGGCCGGTACGCAAACACACAGGGTCGACCCGGGGAGTCAAGGGGCGGCTCGTTTTTCACACCTAAGGAGCAATAGATGTCATTCCTGACAGCAGTGCCCGCAGAATTGGCCGCCGCGGCGGCGCAGCTGGGAGCGATCAGCAGTGCCCTCGCGGCGCAGAACGCAGGTGCCGCAGCCCCGACCACTGCGATCGCTCCCGCGGCCGCCGACCAGGTCTCGATCATGCAATCAGGCATCTTCACCGCGTACGGCGCCCTGTACCAGCAGATCGCCGCCGAAGCCCAGGCCATCCAGGAGCAGTTCGTGCAGACCCTGGGGCTGAGCAGCGGCACCTACGAGTCTTCCGAGGCGGCGAACGCGGCCGCGGCCACGCTGGCTGACGGCGCGTCCGCCGCGGCGGCCGCACCGGCAGCCTCTTCCCCGGTCGACGACTTCATTACCCAGGTCGCCACGCTGCTGGGTGGTCCGGTTACCAGCTTCGGCGGTCAGCCGCTGAACCCGTCGAGCAACATGGCCAACATCGCGAGCTACGAAATCGGCAACTTCGCCTCGGCCTCGTCGAACATGTTGGGTCTGACCAGCGGTGGCCTGTTCCCGGAGGGCTTCGGTGTCCCCGAGGAGATCGCCGCCGACGCGGCGATCGAGGGAGCGGCGATCGAGGGCGGCCTGACTGGTGGTGCCATGGGTCCCGTGGCTGCCAGCGTCGGCTCGTCCACGCTGGTCGGCGCAATGTCGACCCCGCCGAGCTGGGCTGCCGGGACCACCCTGGTATCCAGCACCGCTCCCAGCGCCCTGTCCGGCACCGGCTTCACGGCTGCCTCGGCGGCCGCACCCGGAGGCATCTACCCGGGCGTTCCCGGCCTGGCGTCGGCCGCCCGCAATAGTGCCGGCTTCGGGGCACCGCGCTATGGCGTGAAGCCCATCGTGATGCCCAAGCTGACCGCCGTCTAAACCAACCCAGCCACCAGCGACCACCAACAAGCCAAGAGAAACGGGATAGCAAATGTCTTACGCAGGTTTCCCCCCTGAGGCGAACTCCGGGCTCATGTACAGCGGCGCGGGCGCCGGACCGCTCATGGCGGCTGCCGCGGCCTACAACAACCTCGCCTCGGAGCTGAGCACCGCGGCGGCCCAGTACGAGTCGATCGTCACGACACTGACCACCGAGCAGTGGACCGGTGCCGGATCGACGTCCGCGGCCGCTGCCGCTCAGCAGAACGTGGCATGGTTGACCTCCACCGCAACGGCCCTCGAACAGGCGGGTATCCAGGCCGCCGCGTCCGCGGCCGCCTACGAGGCGGCGTTCACCGCGACGGTGCCGCCGCCGGTGATCGCGGCCAACCGGGCTCTGCTGGCCGCGCTCGTCGCCACGAACTTCTTGGGTATCAACACGCCCGCGATCATGGCGACCGAGGCGCAATACATGGAGATGTGGGTCCAGGACGTCGTCGCGATGACCACCTACCAGGCCAGCGCAGCGGCAGCAGCGATTCTGGAGCCGGTGCTGCCTGCGACGCAGACGACCAACCCCGGTGGCGCGGCTGCCCAAGCGGCCGCTGTGTCTGCTGCGCAGGCGGTGGGACCCGCCGCTTCGCTGGGCGACATTGTCACTGGCCTGCAGTCCGAGCTCAGCAACCTCGCGCTGGGCACCTCGTCGATCGGGACCGGCTTGTGGAACGCCTTGCCGGTCCCCGTTCAGGAGTTCCTCACTGCGCTGGACGGCTTCCTCGGTACGCCGTTCATCTTCAACGGCATCCAGCAAATCGGTGTTACGGCGTCGTGGTTCATGTTCGCTGCCATCCCGAACGGCATCTTCGCCGCCCACACCATCGACGCCAACATCGCGGCGGCAGCCGCGGAGGCGGCGGCCCCGGTGGCAGCCGCGGCGGAGGGCGCGGCAGCGGCAGGCCTGGCCAGCGAGGTCGGCGCAGCCGCCAGCCTGGGTGAGGCATCGCTCGTCGGCAGCCTGTCGGTGCCGGCCAGCTGGGCCGGCGCTACCCCAGCGGTGGAGGCCGCAGCCGGCACCGCGTTGGCGGGCAGCGGCTGGACCGTCCCCGAAGAAGCCGCAGCTCCGGGAATGATGGCCGGGATGCCCGGCATGGCCGCAGCGGCCAAGGGTGCCGGTGCCTACGCCGGACCGCGCTACGGGTTCAAGCCGATCGTCATGCCCAAGCAGGTCGTTGTCTGACGGCAGGAAAAAAAGGGAGGGGCAAGTTACTGGTTCAGGCCAGCAATCCGCCGCCGGGCCGTAGTCTCTACCGCTGGACGGCTAGCACTCGCACGATCAACTTCGAGATAGGAGACGCAATATGACGACACGTTTCATGACTGACCCGCACGCAATGCGCGACATGGCGGGCCGCTTCGAGACCCACGCACAGACCGTCGAGGACGAGGCCCGCCGCATGTGGGCGTCCTCGCAGAACATCTCCGGCGCCGG
>NZ_LQOY01000070.1 GCF_002101675.1 Mycobacterium gordonae
ACCCCGCCTTGCTGACCGGCCAGGCCCTGGCCCCCGTCTCCGCCGCTCCCGCCGGCGCCACCCGCGCCGGCGTAGCCGTGCGTTCCCGCGTTTCCGCCGGCCCCGCCGTTGCCTCCGGCCCCGCCGTTGCCGCCGGCCATGCCGGTGATGCCGGCCCCGCCCATCCCGCCGGCGCCGCCATTGCCGAGCCACGTTCCGCCGCTGCCGCCGGCGCCTCCGGTGCCGCCCGGTCCACCCACACCGCCCACGCCGCCGTTGCCGATGAACCCGGCGGATCCGCCGGAACCGCCCACCGCTCCGGGGTTGGTGCTGGCCCCGCCGCTGCCGCCGTTGCCGTAGAGGAGGCCGCCAGCCCCGCCCGCCGTGCCGACACCGTTGACGGTGGTGCCGTTGGCGCCGTTGCCGATCAGGGGGCGATTGAGCAGCAGCCTGGTGGGTGCGTTGACGAGTCCCAGCAACCCGGTGTTGGCCGCTTCGGCCGACAGATAGGTATCGGAGGCGGCTGTGAGGGCGGCCGTGAACTGGTCATGGAAGGCCGCCGCCTGACCGGCGATCACCTGGTAGCCCTGAGCATGCTGGGAGAACAGCGCCGCGATCGCGGCGGACACCTCGTCGGCCGCCGCGCTGGCCACCGTGGTGGTGGTGGCGGCCGCCGCCGCGTTCTGGTGAGCCAGTTGGGCGCCGATGTTGTGCACGTCGGCGGCCACCGAGGCCACGATCTCCGGTGTGATGGCTACGTACGACATCGGGCACCTCGCTGTGCTCAGGAAGCATGGGGTCGCACGATGTTAACGTCCAGGGCCGACCCTGGTGGCCGATTGGCGATATCGAAAGGCGCACGGCCGCAATTGATCTGGCCGCGCCTGACCGAATGGGATTCTAATTGCAGACGGCGCCGTTTGCGGCCGAGCCGACCAGCTTGACGTATTTCGCCAGCACACCGGTCTTGTAACGCGGCGGCGGGGGAGTGAAACCCGTTCGGCGCGCCGCGAACTCGTCCGGGTCGACCAGCACGTCCAGGGTGTGGTTGGCCACGTCGAGACGGATTTTGTCGCCGTCGCACACGAAGGCGATCGGGCCGGCGTCGACGGCCTCGGGCGCCACATGCCCCACGCACAACCCCGTCGTCCCGCCGGAGAACCGGCCGTCGGTCAGCAGCAGCACGTCCTTACCCAGCCCGGCGCCCTTGATGGCGCCGGTAATGGCGAGCATCTCGCGCATCCCGGGACCACCCTTGGGGCCTTCGTAGCGGATCACCACCGCGTCGCCGTGGGTGATGGTGCCGTCCTCCAGTGCGTCCAGCGCGGCCCGCTCACCGTCGAAAACCCTTGCGGTGCCTTCGAACACGTCGGAATCGAATCCGGCCGACTTGACCACCGCGCCCTCTGGCGCCAGCGATCCGCGCAGGATGGTGATGCCGCCGGTCGGGTGGATCGGGTTGTTCAGCGCGCGTAACACCTTGCCGTCCGGGTCCGGCGGGTCGATGTCGGCCAGGTTCTCCGCAAGGGTCTTGCCGGTCACGGTCAGGCACTGACCGTGCAGCAGGCCGGCATCCAGCAAAGCCTTCATCACCACCGGCACCCCGCCGATGTGGTCGACGTGCGACATCACGTGTCGGCCGAACGGCTTGACGTCGGCCAGGTGCGGCACCCGCTTGCCGATCCGGGTGAAGTCGTCGAGGGATAGTTCGACCTCGGCCTCGCGGGCGATGGCGAGCAGGTGCAGCACCGCGTTGGTCGAACCGCCGAACGCCATCACCACCGCGATGGCGTTCTCGAACGCCTCCCGGGTGAGGATGTCGCGGGCGGTGATGCCCTGGCGGAGCAGTTCGATGACGGCCTGGCCGCTGCGGCGGGCGAAGCCGTCGCGGCGGCGGTCGGTCGCCGGGGGCGCGGCGCTGCCCGGCAGGGACATGCCCAGGGCCTCGGCGGCGCTGGCCATGGTGTTGGCGGTGTACATGCCGCCGCAGGCGCCCTCGCCGGGGCAGATCGCCCGCTCGATGGCGTCGACGTCCTCCCGCGGCATCAGACCGCGGGCGCAGGCGCCCACCGCCTCGAACGCGTCGATGATGGTGACTTCGCGCTCACTGCCGTCCGACAGCTTGGCGACCCCCGGCAGGATCGACCCCGCGTAGAGGAACACCGCGGCCAGATCCAGCCGGGCGGCGGCCATCAGCATGCCGGGCAGCGACTTGTCGCAGCCGGCCAACAGCACCGAGCCGTCCAGGCGCTCGGCCTGCATCACCGTCTCCACGCTGTCCGCGATCACCTCCCGGGACACCAAGGAAAAGTGCATCCCCTCGTGTCCCATCGAGATGCCGTCGGACACCGAGATCGTGCCGAACTCCAGCGGGTATCCGCCGGCGGCGAACACGCCCTCCTTGACGGCCTTGGCCAACCGGTCCAGTGACAGGTTGCACGGGGTGATCTCGTTCCAGGACGAGGCGACCCCGATCTGCGCCTTGGCGAAATCCTCGTCCCCCATCCCTACCGCGCGGAGCATTCCGCGGGCGGCGGCCTTCTCCAGGCCGTCGGTGACGTCGCGGCTGCGTGGCTTGATGTCGGGTGCGTCAGGGGCTGAAACCATGCTGCAAGTATGCGGTGCGACGCGATCCCGCCAAAATCGTTTATCATCCTTGGGAGATACCCCGTCGGGGTATGGCATGGCGTTTGGGAGACTACATGACGGCGGCACAGGGATACGCGCAGCAGAAGGACAACTACGCCAAGCGGCTGCGTCGCATCGAGGGTCAGGTGCGCGGCATCGCGCGGATGATCGAAGAGGACAAGTACTGCATCGACGTGCTCACCCAGATCAGTGCCGTCAACAGCGCGATGCGGTCAGTGGCGCTCAATCTGCTCGACGAGCACTTGAACCATTGCGTCACCCGCGCCGTGACCGAGGGCGGCCCGGAGGCCGAGCAGAAACTGGCCGAAGCGTCGGCCGCCATCGCACGCCTCGTTCGTTCCTGACCCGGGCGTGTTGACACGCGATGTTTGGGTAAAGCCCCGATACGTTGCGTACGGTTGTCACGGCGCACCGCACGATGTGCCACCTCCAACACCATGACCGCCGAATCGGGAACCATCGCCGCAACCGCACGAACGTGGACGCCACGGATCGCGGTTCAACTTGCAGTGCTCGCCGCGGCGGCCTTCATCTATGTGACCGCCGAACTGCTGCCGGTGGGGGCGCTCTCGGCGATCGCGCGCAACCTCGATGTCAGCGTGGTGCTGGTCGGCACGCTGCTGTCGTGGTACGCGTTCGTCGCGGCCCTGACCACCGTCCCGCTGGTGCGCTGGACCGCGCACTGGCCGCGGCGCCGGACGCTGTTGCTCAGCCTGGTGTGTCTGACGATCTCGCAGTTGATCTCGGCGCTGGCGCCCAGCTTCGCGGTGCTCGCCGCCGGCCGGGTGCTGTGCGCCGTGACGCACGGCCTGTTGTGGTCGGTGATCGCCCCGATCGCGACTCGCCTGGTCCCGCCCAGCCACGCCGGACGTGCCACCATGTCGATCTACGTCGGAACCAGCCTGGCGCTGGTCGTCGGGAGCCCACTCACCGCGGCGCTGAGCCTGATGTGGGGCTGGCGTCTGGCGGCGGTGTGTGTCACCGTCGCGGCCGCCGTGGTGACCGTGGCGGCGCGGGTGGTGCTGCCCACCATGACGCTGACCACCGACCAGTTGCAGTACGTGGGCCGACGCTCCACGCATCACCGCAACCGGGCCCTGATCATCGTGAGCCTGATCACCATGGTCGGCGTCACGGGGCACTTCGTCTCCTACACCTACATCGTGGTCATCGTCCGTCAGGTGGTCGGCGTGCACGGGCCCAACGTCGCCTGGCTGCTGGCTGCCTACGGAATTGCTGGAGTGCTGTCGGTCGCGCTGGTGGCACGACCGCTGGACCGCCGCCCCAAGGGCGCGATCATCGTCTGCATGGCGGGCCTGACGGCCGCCCTGGCGCTGCTCAGCGCGTTGGCCTTCGGCTGGCACCGTTCGGGGGTGGCGGCGCTGGTGGTCGGGACCGGGGCGATCGTGCTGTGGGGCGCCATGGCCACGGCGGTGTCGCCGATGCTGCAGTCGGCGGCGATGCGGGCCGGGGCCGACGACCCCGACGGCGCCTCGGGGTTGTATGTGACGGCTTTTCAGGTGGGCATCATGGCCGGCTCGCTGGCGGGCGGATTGTTGTACGAGCGCAGTGTGGCGATGATGCTCACCGCGTCGGCGGGTCTGATGGGCGCCGCCTTGTTGGCGATGGCAGCGATACGCCCGATCGTCGATACGGCAGATTCGGCAATTTCACAGGCCGACTAACGTCGCAGGTCAGCGCCCTGAACTGGGCTCGGTAACGGCCGCGGGAAGTTCCTCGAATGGCAAAGCAGGGGTTCTGCTGTGCCACACTGGGGCCAGTTTGGGTCTTGAGGTATGTGACCGAAGGGAAACAGTATGTCGCGCTCGAAAAGGGGCCGCACGAGGGTTGGCCTCGCCGCCGCTCTCAACGCATTCGGACTGGTCGCGGTGCTCGTGCTGGGTGCCGGCCCCGCGTTGGCCGACCCGGACGAGGCGCCCGGCGACCCCGGCCCGGTGGTCGCGCCTGCCGACCCGCCCGCGCCCGAGCCGGTGGCTCTGCCGCCGTTGACCGACCCGTTCGGTGTGCCCCCGACCGACCCGGCGGCGGTGCCGGTGGCCTCCGGGCCGGTGGCCGGACAGGACCCGACACCGTTCACCGGCGAGCCGCCGTTCCGGCCGCCGTCATTCAACCCGGTCAACGGGGCCATGGTCGGCGTGGCCAAGCCCATCATCATCAACTTCCAGGTGCCGATCGCCGACCAGGCGATGGCCGAACGGGCCGTCCACATCTCGTCGATCCCGCCGGTGCCGGGCAAGTTCTACTGGATGACTCCGTCGCAGTTGCGTTGGCGGCCGCTGAGCTTCTGGCCGGCCAACACTGCGGTGAACATCGACGCGGCCGGCACCAAGTCGAGTTTTCGCACCGGCGATTCGCTGATCGCGACGGCCGACGACGCCACGCACCAGATGACGATCACCCGCAACGGCGTGGTGCAGCAGACCTTCCCGATGTCGATGGGGATGGCCTCCGGCGGCCACCAGACGCCCAACGGCACCTACTACGTGCTGGAGAAGATGCCGACGGTGGTGATGGACTCCTCGACCTACGGGGTGCCGGTCAACTCGCCCAACGGCTACAAGGTGACCGTCTCGGACGCCGTCCGCATCGACAACAGCGGCAACTTCGTGCACAGCGCGCCGTGGTCGGTGGCCGACCAGGGCAAGCGCGATGTCAGCCACGGCTGCATCAACCTGAGTCCGGCCAATGCGAAGTGGTTCTTCGACAACTTCGGCAGCGGTGACCCGATCGTGGTCAAGAACTCCGTCGGCACCTACAACAAGCCCGACGGCGCCTCGGACTGGCAGCTGTAGCTTTTCCACGCCGAGCAGACGCAAAGGCCCCCTTTTCGGTCCCGAAAAGGGGGCCTTTGCGTCTGCTCGCGGGCGGACGGACGGGCCGCTTAGCGCTCGGCAATCCGGCAATACACCGGGGATGATCACCGACACCATTCGGGCTCTGGCCCGAGCGACCTCGCGGCTGCCGAAGGCGCTGCCGCTGGCCAACCGCTTCTTCGGCGGCGGTTCGCGCCAAGACATCGACGGACGCGTCGTCTTCATCACCGGCGCTGCCCGCGGACTCGGCGCCGAAATCGCCCGCCAGGCTTACGCCCGCGGTGCCCAGGTCGCGCTGGTGGGCCGCCGGCTGGATCCGTTGCAGCAGCTGGCCGACGAACTCGGTGAACGCGCCGCCGCTTTTGAGGCCGACGTGACCGATGTCGAGAAGTTGCAGCGCGCCGCCCAAGACGCCGTGTCCACCTTCGGCGGGATCGACGTGGTGGTGGCGAACGCGGGCATCGCGCCACCGTCGGAAACGGTCGCCACCATCGCACCGTCGGAGTTCGAGCGCACCGTCGAGGTGGATCTGCTCGGCCAATGGCGCACCGTCCGCGCCACCCTTCCGGCCCTGGTCCAGCGGCAGGGACACATCCTGTTCGTGGGGTCGATTTATGCGTTCTTCAATGGGGTGCTCGCCGCTCCGTACGCCGTCAGCAAGGCCGGCGTCGAGCAATTGGCTCGTGCGTTGCGTGTCGAGCTGGCACCGCAGGGGCTGACGACCGGCATCGCCTACCTGGGTTTCATCGAGACGGACCTGGCTGCCGACGTCTTCGCCCAGCAGCGCGCAACCCAAGTGCGCCAAGCGATTCCGAGCTTCGTCACGCGGCCGATCCCGGTCGCCGAGGCGGCGCGCGTGGTGCTGGACGGCATCGAGCGGCGAGCGGCACGGATCACCGCGCCCGCCTGGGTGGCACCGATGCTGGCGATGCGCGGCATCACCACGACGGTGATGGACGACCTGCTGCTGAACAATCGTGCCGTCGCAGCGGCAGTGAGTAGCGCGGACGAATGAATCGGTTTCGCCCCGAGCAAACCGGCTAACCTCTCGACGCCCCAGCCCAGCACACTCACGCGGCAAGGATGGCGTCGCTTATGAAACAACTCAGCAGCCTGGACACCCAGTTTCTGGCCATCGAAGACCGGCGCCGCACGGGTCACGTTGCCGGTCTGGCGATACATGATCCGAGCACCGCTCCGGACGGCACCCTGACCTGCGCCTCGATGAGCAAGCTGCTGCGGGAACGAATGCATCTGCTGCCGCCGCTGCGATGGCGACTGATCGAGGTTCCCCTCGGACTGGACTATCCGTACTGGGTCGAGGACGACCGGTTCGACCTGAGCTACCACGTGCGAGAGGCGGCGCTGCCCGCCCCGGGCGATGATAATCAGCTGGCCGAGTTGGTGTCACGGCTGCACGCCCGCCCGTTGGACCGCGACCGGCCGCTGTGGGAGATGTACGTCATCAGCGGCCTGAAGAACAATTACGTCGCGGTGTACACGAAGATCCACCACGCCGTCATCGACGGCGTGTCCGGCGCCGAGATCACCGGCCTGCTGCTGGACGTCAGTCCGGAGTCCCGCCCGCTGTCACCCGCCGACCCTTCGGTGCCCGAGCGGCCGCCGGGCAGCGTCGAGTTGTGGGGCCGCGCCCTGGCCGGAATCCCGCGCTCCTCGGTACGGATGCTGCGGTCGCTACCGCGGGCGCTACCCAACCTCGAGGAGACGACCTTTTCGACAATTCCGTTGGTGGGCCGGACGAGTCGGATGGTCGGGCGCGTGCAAGGCCTGGCCCGGCGAGACCGCGGACGGGTGACTCGCCGCGCGATGACCGCCCCCAGGACGTCGTTCAACCGGCGGGTGTCGCCCCATCGGCGCTTCGCGTTCGGAAGCCTGGAGCTGCAGCGCGTCAAGGACGTCAAGAATGCGTACGGGGTGACCGTCAACGACGTCGTGGTGTCACTTTGTGCGGGCGCGGTGCGCCGGTGGCTGGTGGACCACAACGAACTACCTGATGAGCCGTTGGTGGTGCAGATCCCCGTCTCGGTCCGCACCGAGGACCAGGCGGGGACCTACGGCAATCGCGTATTGATGATGGCCGCGCCGCTGCACACACAGCTCGCCGATCCGGTCGAGCGGCTCAAGGCGACCTCGGCCAGCATGAGTGAGCTCAAGGAACGCCACCGCGCGCTCCCGGCCGACCTGCTCTCGGACGTCAATCACTTCATTCCGCCTGCTCTGTTCAGCCGGGCGGCCCGGGCGACGTTCGCGCTGGCGACCTCGTCGGTCGGCCGCCCGACCTGGAACCTGGTGGTGTCCAACGTCCCCGGACCGCAGTTTCCGCTGTATTGCGGCGGCGCCCGGTTGGTCGCCAACTATCCGGTCTCGGTCATCACCGACGGCATCGGCCTCAATATCACCGTGATGAGCTATGACGGCCGCGTGGACATCGGCATCATCGTCGACCGGGAACAGATTCGAGACGTGTGGAGCTTGCTGGACGGCATCGACGTGTCGCTTGCAGAGCTGGAGGGTGCCCCGTAGTCGCTGAGCAGACGCATAAGCCCCCTTTTCTGCCCTGAAAAGGGGGCTTATGCGTCTGTTCGCGCCGGGAAGTTATGTATAACATCATACATATGCGAAGTCCCCGGGATCGGATGGTGATGTCTGCCGCCCTGTTGATCAGGGAGCGCGGCGCACGGGCCACCGCGATAGCCGACGTGCTGGCGCACAGCGGAGCTCCGCGCGGCTCGGCCTACCACCACTTTCCGGGCGGGCGCACCCAGCTGCTGTGCGAGGCGGTCGATCTGGCCGGTGAGCACATCGCCGCCCTGATCGCCGAAGCGCACAGCGGACTGGAGCTGCTGGACACGCTGATCGACAAGTACCGGGAACAGCTGCTGGCCACCGAGTTCCGCGCGGGTTGCCCGATCGCCGCGGTGTCAGTGGAAGCGGGCTTCGACCAGGACGACCGCGACCGGATGGCGCCGGTGGTGCAGCGGGCGGCCGCGGCGTTCGACCGGTGGTCGGAACTGATCACCCAGCGCTTCGTCGCCGACGGCATCGATTCACAGCGCGCGGGGGAGCTCGCCGAACTGGCGACGGCCACGCTCGAGGGGGCGCTATTGCTGGCGCGGGTACGACGCGACCTGGCGCCGCTGGATCTCGTTCACCGCCAATTGCGTGAGTTGCTGGAAAGGAACCTGCCCCATGAATGACTGGCAGCCCACGGCATGCATCCTGTGCGAGTGCAACTGCGGCATCGTCGTACAGACCGAAGGCCGCACCCTTGCCCGCATCCGGGGCGACAAGGCGCATCCGGCGTCACAGGGGTACACCTGCAACAAGGCGTTGCGGCTGGATCACTACCAGAACGGCCGGGGTCGGCTCACCGCACCGCTGCGCCGGCGCGCCGACGGTAGCTACGAAGAGATCGACTGGGACACAGCGATCGTCGAGATCGCCGAGGGCTTCAAACACATCCGAGACACCTACGGCGGCGACAAGATCTTTTACTACGGCGGCGGCGGGCAGGGCAACCACCTCGGCGGCGCCTACAGTGGCGCGTTCCTCAAGGCGTTGGGCTCGAAGTACCGGTCAAATGCGTTGGCGCAGGAGAAGACCGGCGAAGCCTGGGTTGATGCGCAACTCTACGGCGGCCACACCCGCGGCGAGTTCGAGCATGCCGAGGTATCGGTTTTCGTCGGCAAGAACCCGTGGATGTCGCACAGCTTCCCCCGCGCCCGGGTGGTGCTCAACGAGATCGCGAAGGATCCGCTGCGGTCGATGATCGTGATCGACCCGGTGGTCACCGATACCGCCAAGATGGCCGACTTCCACCTGCGGGTGCGACCGGGAACCGACGCTTGGTGCCTGGCGGCACTGGCTGGCGTGCTGGTACAGGAAAACCTCTGCGACGAAGCATTTCTCGCCGAGCACGTGCACGGTGTGGAAGCCGTTCGGGAGGTGCTGCAGCAAGTCCCGGTCGGCGAGTATGCCGGGCGCTGCGGAGTGGACGAGGAACTGTTGCGCGCGGCGGCGCGCCGCGTCGGGACAGCCGGCAGTGTCGCGGTGTTCGAGGACCTCGGGGTGCAGCAGGCGCCCAACAGCACGGTGTGTTCCTACCTGAACAAGATGTTGTGGATCCTCACCGGCAACTTCGCGAAAAAGGGCGGCCAGCACCTGCATTCGTCGTTCGTGCCGCTGTTCAGCACCGTCTCGGGGCGCACCCCGGTCACCGGCGCACCCATTATCGCCGGGCTGGTTCCGGGCAACGTGGTGCCCGAAGAAATCCTGACCGACCACCCAGACCGGTTCCGGGCGATGATCGTCGAAAGCAGCAACCCGGCACACTCGCTGGCCGACTCGGCCGCGTGTCGCGAGGCGTTCGGGTCGCTGGAACTGCTGGTGGTCGTCGACGTCGCGATGACCGAAACCGCCCGGCTGGCGCACTACGTGTTGCCGGCGGCGACGCAGTTCGAGAAGTGCGAGGCGACCTTCTTCAACCTCGAATTCCCGCACAATGCAATGCAATTGCGCCACCCCCTGTTCGCGCCGTTGCCCGGCACGTTGCCCGAACCCGAGATCTGGGCGAGGCTGGTTCGCGCACTGGGCGTCGTCTCGGATGAGGATCTGCGCCCGCTGCACGAGGCCGCCGCCCAGGGGCGTCAGGCGTATACCGCGGCATTTCTGGGGGCGGTCGCCGGCAATCCGACGCTGGCCCGGGTGCTGCCCTACGTGCTCTATGAGACTCTGGGCCCGACCTTGCCGGACGGGCTGGCCGGGGCGGCAGCGCTGTGGGGGCAGGCGCAGAAGACGGCGATGACATACCCCGACGCCGTGCGGCGCGCCGGGCACGCCGACGGCAACGCGCTGTTCGACGCGATCCTCAACGGTCGATCGGGGATCACGTTCACCGTGCACAACTACGAGGACGACTTCGCGCTGATCGGTCACAGTGACCACAAGATCGCACTGGAAATACCGGAGATGTTAAGCGAGATAAGGGCTTTGGTTACCGGTCCAGATCGGCTTACCAGCGACGAGCTGCCGATCGTGCTGTCGGTGGGGGAGCGGCGCGCCTACACCGCCAACGACATCTTCCGCGATCCGTCCTGGCGTAAACGCGACACCGACGGGGCGCTGCGGGTCAGCGTCGAGGACGCCCAGGCGCTCGGCCTGCGCGACGGCGGCCGGGCGCGGATCACCACGGCGGCGGGTAGCGCGGAAGCCACCGTCGAGATCACCGAGACCATGCTGCCCGGACATGCGGCGCTGCCCAACGGTTTCGGGCTCGACTACATCGGCGAGGACGGTCGCACGGTGGTGCCGGGTGTGGCGCCCAACGCGTTGACGTCGACGAAGTGGCGCGACCGCTACGCGGGTACGCCGTGGCACAAGCACGTGCCCGCCCGGATCGAAGCGTGCCCCGCACCCTCGCGAGCAGACGCGCAGGTACCCGCGTAAGGCCTGTTTCAGGGGCCTTTGCGTCTGCTCGCGAGTGTCAGTTCCAGATGCGGACGCGGCGGTGGGGGTCCAGGAACAGCTCGTCCGACTCGGCCACGTCGAACGCCTCGTAGAAGGCGTCCACGTTGCGGATCACGCCGTTGCAGCGGAACTCCGGCGGCGAGTGCGGGTCCACCGCCAGGCGCCGGATCGCTTCAGCGTCACGGGATTTCGTGCGCCACACCTGGGCCCAGCCGAAGAACACCCGCTGCACGCCGGTGAGGCCGTCGATCACCGGGGCGGGTTCGCCGTTCAGTGACAACTGGTAGGCCAGCAGCGCGATCGACAGACCACCCAGATCGCCGATGTTCTCACCGACGGTGAAGGCACCGTTCACGTGATGACCGTTGTCCAACCCGCGTGGCGTGTAAGCCTCGTACTGTTCGATCAGCGCCTTGGTCCGGGCGCCGAACTCGGTCCGGTCGTCGTCGGTCCACCAGTCGACCAGGTTGCCGTCGCCGTCGTACTTGGCGCCTTGATCGTCGAAGCCGTGCCCGATCTCGTGTCCGATCACCGCGCCGATACCGCCGTAGTTGGCGGCGTCGTCGGCTTCGGCGTCGAAGAACGGCGGCTGCAAAATGGCTGCGGGGAAGACGATTTCGTTCATCCCCGGGTTGTAGTAGGCGTTGACGGTCTGCGGTGTCATGAACCATTCGTCGCGGTCGACGGGTCCGCCGAGCTTGGCAAGTTCCCGGTCGTGGTTGACGGCGTAGCCCCGCTGGAAGTTGCCGTACAGGTCGTCGCGGTCGATGACCAGCGCCGAGTAGTCCCGCCAGGTGACCGGGTAGCCGACCTTGGCGGTGAACTTGTCGAGCTTGGTCAGCGCGCGCCGGCGCGTGTCCGGGGTCATCCAGTCCAGGTCGCTGATGCTGATCCGGTACGCCTCGCGCAAGTTGGTGACCAGCGCATCGATCCGGTCCTTGGCGTCCGGCGGGAAATGCCGTTCCACATAGAGCTTTCCGACGGCGTCGCCCATTAGTGTCTCCACCAGTGCGACCGCCCGCTTCCAGCGGTCCCGGATCTGCTCGGTGCCGGTGAGCCGGCGGCCGTAGAAGTCGAAGTCGGCCTCCACCATCTCGCTGGTCAGCCACGGCGACCGGGCGCGGATCAACCGCCACCGGGCCCAACTCTTCCAGTCGTCGAGGTCTTCACTGCTCCACAGTTCGGCGAACGCGGTGAGGTAATCCGGTTGCCGGACAACCAGTTCCGCGACGGCCTCCGGCGTGGTCCCGAGCCCGGTGACCCAACCCGACCAGTCGAAGCCCGAGGTGCTTTCCAATTCGACGAACGTGCGCAGGTTGTAGGTGAGCTCGGCGTCACGGCGCTTGACGACGTCCCAGTGGGCGGCAGCCAGCTTCGTCTCCAGCGCCACGATCCGGGCGGCGGTGTCGGCGTGGTCGTCGGCGCTGCCACCGAAGACCAGGCTGAACATCGTCGCGATGTGGCCTGGATAGGCGGCGAGCACGGCGGCGTGCTGCTCGTCACGGAAATAGGACTCGTCGGGCAGGCCGATGCCTGATTGCGAGAAGTGCACCAGGTACCGGCTGGAGTTCTTGGAATCGGTGTCGACGTACAGTCCGACGCCGCCGCCCACCCCCGTGCGTTGCAGGGCGCCGACGACGGTGGCCAGCGCGCTGCGATCGGCGGCGCCGTCGATCACGGTCAGTTCGTCGAGCAGCGGTTGCAGGCCGCGGCGCTCCACGGCGGCTTCATCCAGGAAGCTGGCGTACAGGTCGCCGATGCGCTGCTCGTCGGTGCCCGGTGCGCCCTGGCCCTGGCTGGCCTGCACGATCAGGTCGCGCACCTGCTCTTCGGCCCGGTCGAACAGGGTGCGGAAGGCGCCGTCGGTCGCGCGGTCGGCGGGAATTTCGTACTCGGTCAGCCAGCGGCCGTTGACATGCCCGAAGAGGTCGTCTTGGGGGCGGGCGGCTGGGTCGACGTAGCTCAGGTCGATCCCCGAGCGGATGGCCTCTACTGTCACCCCGCCATCCTTCCATCTCTTTTCGGGTGCAACGATCGCACCATGGCTGACCAGGACGCCGAAGACATCCAAGACGTAGAAGACGCTGCCGACACCGACGACACCGACGACGACGAGGCCCGGGTGTTCTCCACCTACGGCATCGCCTCGACCGTGCTGGGGCTGATCTCGGTCGCGGCGCTCGTGCTCGGCGGGCTGATCTGGTTCGGGCATCGCGACGACTCCGCCGAGCGTGTCTACCTGTCCCGGGTGATGGCCGCGGCGGCCGACTGGACGCAAATCCTGATCAACATGAACGTCGGCAACATCGACGCCAGCCTGCAGCGGCTGCACGACGGTACCGTCGGACAGCTCAACACCGACTTCGAGGCCGCGGTCATGGACTACCGGAAAGTGGTGGAGAAGCTGCAGGCCAAGAGCATCGGTCAGATCGAGGCGGTGGCCATCGACAGCGTGCACCGCGACCTGGACACCGTGCCCGGTTCCCCCCGGCCGGTGGTGACGACGAAACTGCCGGCTTTCGCCACCCGGACCGACTCGGTGATGCTGGTGGCGACCTCGGTCAGCGAGAACGCCGGCGCCAAACCGCAGGTGGTGCACTGGAATCTGCGCCTGGACGTGTCCAATGTGGACAACAAGATGATGATCTCCAGGTTGGAGTCCATCCGATGAGAAACGCATGGCGGCTCGCCGCGTTCGATGTGCTGGCGCCGCTGGCGGCGCTGGTCGCGTTGTTCGGGATCGGCGCGGTACTGGATTGGCCGCGCTGGTGGGTGGCGGTGGCCGCCGCGCTGGCGCTGCTGATCGTCGAGGGCGTGGCGATCAACTTCTGGCTGCTGCGCCGCGACCGGGTCACCGTGGGTACCGACGACGACGCGCCCGGGCTGCGGCTGGCGGTGGCGTTCCTGGCGGCGGTGGCCCTGTGTGCGGCGGTGCTGACCGGCTACACGCACTGGACCACCAAGGACGAGGACTTCAAGCGCGACTCGGTGGCCGTGGTGCAGGTCGCCACCGGAGTGGCCGAGGCGGTCGCATCGTTTTCGCCGACCGCGCCGGGGGCCTCCATCGACCGCGCCGCCTCGATGATGGTGCCGGACAAAGCGGGCAAGTTCAAAGAGGAGTACACCAAGACCAGCGCCGACCTGCTGCAGCGCAAGATCACCGCGCAGGCCTCCACGCTGGCGGCCGGTGTGGAGGCGATCGGGCCATCGGCGGCCAGCGTGGCGGTGATCATGCGGGTGACCCAGAACGCCCCCGGCCAGCCCACCAGTCAGGCCGCTCCGGCGGTGCGCGTCACGTTGAGCAAACGCGGCAGCGACTGGCTGGTGCAGGACATCGTCCCGATCAACTCGCGCTGAGGTTTAGTTGGAGTTGGCTGACCGCTCGTTCTTAACCCGGACGAACCGGTCGGACAACCTGCGCATCCGGATCATCAGCGATGCCGACGGGCTGACGCTGCCATCGAGGTAGGTCGCGAGGTCCTCCGGAGCTACCCCGATCCGGGAGGCGAACTCCTGTTGCGCCAGTCCCGACCGGTCCATCAGTAGCTTCACGTGCCGCGCCACCTCGGCGCGCTCATTGGACTCGAGGTGGGTGCGGGCCCGCTCGAGCACCTCCCACAGCGCTTTGGCGATGCCGATCGGGCGCGAGCCCCGCAAGATCTCCTCCACCTGACGTGCGGTCCGGCCGTAGGGGTCGCGTTTGAGGGCGGCCGCGATGCGCTTCCAGGTGGCGATGTCGCCACCCTGCAGGGCGGCGTGGATCGCGGCGGTGGACCAGAATTCCACCGGTTGGTCAGGGTCGGGCCGCCGCACAGCGGAGGCAGCAGGCCGTCGGTCGGCAGCCAACGTCACCTCGCCTCCTCCAGCATTGCTACGGCCACAGCCAGGCAGCGCTGCCTGACCTGCTCCCAGTCTGCCCTCCCGTCGGGTTCGGGCCAATCGTCGTCGAGGTCGGACGGATCGGGATCCGCAAGCCGGCGAAGCAACTGGGTAGCCATCCACTGCGATCGCGAAGACGACCCGGGAGGCTGACAACAGTAATACCTGTCCATCCCGGCCAGCACCACCGCGACGGTCTCCGGATCCATTGCGTCGACCATGTCAGCAAAATCGGCATAATCGCGGCTGCTGTTACGGCTCATGATCAAGTAGCCCTTGAACCGCAGCGTTTCCGCCCCCGTCGGGATCAGCAGCCGGTCACCGGTCGGCAGTTGCACGTTGGTGGTCTCCACCGGGCTGCTGCGCCGGAAGCCGTTCCTGGTGCCTCTGCTGTCCAGCGCGTCCAGCGCGACGGCCAGGCGTCCGCGCCACAGCGTCACGGGATGGATCGGGCGGTCGGCCCATGACATGGCCCGGGCGATGCCGCTGCGGTAGGCGAGGCTGGCCTTCCCGACCGGGCCGGTGGCCAGCGCCACGGTGTCGGCCTCCGCTGATTCCGGCTCGTCCTTGCGCGCGCAGCCGCTGAACGCCAGCGGGTCGGTCACGCAAATGGCATCGGGGGCAAGGTGTTTGAGCTTGGCGGCGGACTTGATCACCACCCGCAGATCGGCGCTGGGGGCGATGGCGGCGGTGATGTCCTCGGGGATGACGACGACGCCGCCGAGATCGACATCGGGCAGCGGCCGGTCGAAGTCGACCGAAGGCAGGAGCCGGCCCAACCAGCCCGGCAGCCACCAGTTCCACTTCGAGAACATCGCCATCAACGCCGGCACCAGCACCAGGCGCACCACCGTGGCGTCGACCGCGATCGCGACGGCGCACGCCACGCCGATCTCGGCCACCAGCGGCATGCCGGCGAAGGCGAATCCGCAGAACACCGCGATCATGATCAGCGCAGCGCTGGTGATGGTGCGCGCACTGGTGCTGACGCCGTAGGCCACCGCGTCGCGGGTGTGACCGGTCTGCAGGAACCGTTCCCGGATGCGGGTGAGCAGGAAGATCTCGTAGTCCATGGACAGCCCGAACGTCATCGCCAGGACCAGCGGGGGCACGGTGCTGTCGATCGACGTCAGGTGCGGGAAGCCGAGCTTCTCGGCCCAGCCCCATTGAAAGACCATCACCAGGCTGCCGTAGGCGGCCGCCACCGAAAGCAGCGTCATCAGCACGCCCTTGAGGGCCAGCAGCACCGAGTGCACCGAGAGCAACAGCATCCCGAAGGCGATCAGCGCGACGAAGCCCAGCACGATGGGCTGAGTCTGCGACACGCGGTCGTCGAAGTCCTTGATCAGCGCGGTCGAGCCGCCGACCGAAACCTGTGCGTCGCCGCCGACCCTGGGTAGCTGGCTGCGCATCCAGTCGACGGTGTGCCGTGCGCGCAGGTCCTCCGGATCAACCGACAGCACCGCGTTGAGCAACGCGCTGGTGTTGTCTGCGGCGTACTGCGGCGGCCCGACGGACGCGACGTTGGGCCCCTGGGCCATCTTCTCGCGGATCGCGGCGAGCTTCTGCGCACGGACCGGGACCGCGTCCTGTCCCTGCGGCCAGTCGGGGAACGTCACCAGAACCTGAACGGGACCCAGCGCCCCCGGGCCGAGCGCCTGTGACGCCGAGGCCACCCCGGCCCGGATTTCGTGGGAGGAGTCGAACTGCCGCAGCAGGCTGTTGCCTAACACCATCGACAACGCCGGTGCGGCCATCAGCAGCAGCACCGCGGAGGCCGCCAGCGCGGAGATCCAGGGCCGGCGCATCACCCAGGTGACCCAGCGTGTCCAGAACCGCGACACCGTACTTTCCGGCCGGCGTGACCAGTGCAGCAGCGGCGACCTCTTGGCGGCAGCCCGGGAGAACGTCGCCAGCAACGCCGGCGTCAACGTCGCCGAGGTCAGCATGGCGACGGCAACCGCGAGGATGGCACCGGTGGCCATGGACCGCAGCGCCGGGGTGTTGATCAGGTAGATGCCGGTCAGCGAGGCGATGACGGTCAAGCCGGACAGCACCACCGCCAGGCCCGAGGTGGCCATCGCCGCGTCGACGGCCTCCTGCGGTTGCCGGCCGGTGCGCAGCTCCTCCCGGAAGCGCATCAGGATGAACAGCGAATAGTCGACGGCCAGCGCGATGCCGAACATCGACACCGTCGAGGTGACGAACACCGACATGGGCGTGTGCATGGACAGCGCATAGACCAGCCCCATGGTCACCACGACCGTGCAGACGCCCAGAGCGAGCGGGATCGCCGCGGCGGCCAGCGAACCGAACACCGCGAGCAGCACGACCAGGATGATCGGCAGGTTCCATTCCTCGGCCTTGGCGATGTCGTGTTTGGTGTTTGCCGCGGCGGCCGCGCTCAGCGCCCCCTGCCCGATGACGTAGAGCCGGACGTGGCCGTTGGGGGTCTGCCCGGACTGGTCGCCCTTGACGCCGACCCGTTCGCGCAGCTTCTTGGCGACGTCGCTGGTGCCGGGATTGCGGGCGTCCAGGCGCAACGTCACCACGTACGGCCGGTCCGGCTGGGGCGGTCGCTGGGTGGGGTTGGGCGCCTCGGCGACGCCCGGCAGCTCGCCGGCGATCCGTTTCAGCTCGGCGACGGCGTCGTTGATGTCCTGATACGTGGCGTCGGCGCGGGGAGCGGCGACCAGCGCCAACGGCGACGCGCCCAGCTCGGGGTATTGCGCGACGAGTTGGTCGTGGACGGCCAGGGACTGCGAGCCGGCAACCTCGAATCCGCCGCCGGTAAGGTTCCCCGACTGCGTCATAGCCAGATAGATCGCCGGAACGAGGGCGAGCAACCAGCCTGCGAAGACGAACCAGCGGAATCTGCGCAGGTTGCGGCTCAGCCGCATCATGAACTGCTGGATTTTCTATCTCCCCGTGTTTCTTGCGCCGCGCGTGTTTGCGAGCCTACCGGAGTGTGCTGTGCCCTACGGCCTGCTTATCGGTTCCTGAGCTGGGACGACACGGGTTTGGCGGGATCGTTGTTAAGTCGTGATCGCCGGTGGCGCTCCATTTCGGTTGGCGACCCGGCTGGGCGGGATGGCAGGATGTCTGTGGCCGCCGAGCGGGGGAGTTCGGGCGGCGAATCGTGAGGAGTCGTTATGCCAAGTACGCCGTTCCTGCGCCGAGGGTTGTTCGCCCTCGTGGCCGCTACCGGGCTGTCGTGCGCCGGGAGCGCCGTTCTGGGGGCGCCTGCGGCGACGGGTTCGACGGACCCGTGCGCGGCTAGCGAGGTGGCCCGCACGATCGGTTCGGTCGCCAAGTCGACCGGGGACTACCTGGACTCCCACCCGGAGACCAACCAGGTGATGACCAGCGCCTTGCAGCAGCAGGCCGGGCCGCAGTCGCTGGGTTCGGTCAAGGCCTACTTCGAGGCGAACCCGAAGGTGGCGCTCGACATGCAGGGGCTGGCCAACCCGCTGAACAAGCTGGGCACCCAGTGCAAGCTGCCGATCTCGCTGCCGCAGGCGCTGAGCATGGTGCAAGCAGCGCAAGGTGGTGGACTGCCGGGGCTGCCGGCCGGGGGGCTGCCCGCGGCGGGAACGCCGGCCGGCCAGCCCAACGGCACCGGGCCGCTGCCGGGGCCGAAACCGGCCAACGGCTAGTCCGGCCGGTCCAGTGGCGGCAGGGGTCCCTGCAACGCCGAGTCGGCCGGGTCGGCCATGGCGCGAAGATCCGGCACCCGTAGTTCGGGATCGGTGGGCGGGTCCTCGTCCTCGCTAGCCCCACTGAGTCTGTCGGTGCGGAACATGAAGAAGAACACCACCCAGCCGATCGCGGCGATGAACAACCAGCTGATCAGCCGGTAGATCAGCATCGCCGAGATCGCATTGGGCAGCCCCATGCCGCTGGACACCAGGCCAGGGACCAGCACCGCTTCCACGACCAGCAGCCCGCCCGGCATCAGCGGGATCGTGCCGACCGCGCGGGCCGCCGCGTAGGCGACCGTCAGCCCGGCGACCGAGGCATGGTCGCCCGCGGCGTAGGCCGCGAAGCCCAGGCATGCGACATCGGCGATCCAGTTGAACAGCGACCAGCTGAACGCCACGGCGAGGTCGCGTCGGCTCAGGCTCACCGACTCGAGCTGCATCAGGATTTCGCGCCACTTGTCCAGACCGGTGTCGGCGGGTTTGCCGCGAATGGAATTCACCCAGGACAAGACCTTGCTGCCGATTCCTTCGATCAGCTCCGGGCGCGACGCCACCGCCTGCGCCAACAGCAGCAGCGCGACGAAACCGCCGAGGGTGAACAGCAACGAGAACGGGTTGTTCTTGGCGCCCAGGAAGAATGCGCCCCCCAAGCCGAGGACGGCCAGACCCACCGCCTGCAGTGCGCCCGACATCACCAGCTGCCACGACGCCACCACCGTGGAGGCGCCCCAGATGCGCTGCTGACGCAGCAGGAACGTTGCCGAGATCACCGGACCGCCGGGCAGGGTGGTGCTCAGCGAATTGGCCGCGTAGAAGGCGGCTTCCGAGCGCAGTTGTTTGACGTGCACGCCCGCGGATCGCAGCAGCGTGCGCTGAATCTGGGCGAAGCTGTGCATCGACGCCGCGGCGGCCGCCATCGCAGCGACCAGCCACCACCAGTTGGCCTCGAACAGACTCGTCCACGCCTTGGCCAGCTGGTCGCGCACCAGAATCACCTCGACGGCGAGCACGATCGCGACGACCGACAGCACCACCCACCGCAGCCACCAGTGCTTGCCGCGCGCCGGCTTCTCGCCCCGGGTGAGGCGTATCCCCGCAAACTTGCGGGCGCCGGCGTCAGACGACATCGCATTAGGGTAGCCGCGCCGGTGTCCGGTGCATCGTTGCACGTCGCCGACGTGTCGGCGTTGTTCTGAGGTCGTGACCGGATCGTGGCGGCCAGGTTTGCCGGGGCCGCCCGCTAGGCTTACTGAATGTCGGCAACTCTGGACGACGAAGCGGTCAGCCCCCTGGTTCGCAAGACTGCGGCGTGGTCCTGGCGACTGCTGGTGATCGTGGCCGCGGCCGTCGCGCTGCTGTGGGTGGTCGACAGGCTTGAAGTGATCGTGGTGCCGGTGTTGCTGGCGCTGATGCTCAGCGCTTTGCTCGTACCGGCGGTCGACTGGTTGGACGAGCACGGTCTGCCGCGCGGCGCCGCGGTGACGGTGGTGTTGCTCAGTGGATTCGCGATCCTGGGCGGCATCTTGGCCTTCGTCATCAGCCAATTCATCGTGGGCGTGCCCGACCTGGTCAAACAGGTGGAGCACAGCATCGACAGCAGCCGTAAATGGCTGATCGAGGGGCCGGCGCACCTGCGCCGCGAGCAGATCGACAACGCGGGTAACGCCGCGATCGAGGCGCTGCGCAACAACCAGGCGAAGTTGACCAGCGGCGCGCTGTCCACCGCCGCGACCATCACCGAACTGGTCACTGCCGCCGTGTTGGTGCTGTTCACGCTGATCTTCTTCTTGTACGGCGGCCGCAATATCTGGCACTACGTGCAGAAGATCTTCCCCGCGCACGTCCGCGACCGGGTGCACCAGGCCGGTCACGCCGGGTACGGCGCGCTGACGGGCTACATCCGGGCCACCTTTCTGGTCGCGCTGACCGACGCCGCCGGCGTCGGCGCCGGATTGGCGATCATGGGTGTCCCGCTGGCATTGCCGCTGGCCTCCATCGTCTTCCTCGGTGCGTTCGTGCCGCTGATCGGTGCCCTGGTGTCGGGTTTGCTGGCGGTGGTGGTGGCCCTGCTGGCCAAGGGCATGCTCTACGCGCTGCTGACACTCGGTCTGCTGATCGTGGTCAATCAACTCGAGGCGCATATCCTGCAGCCACTGGTGATGGGCCGTGCGGTGTCGATCCACCCGCTGGCGGTGGTGCTGGCGATCTCGACGGGCGGCGTGCTGGCCGGCATCGTAGGTGCTTTGCTGGCGGTGCCGACGGTGGCATTTCTCAACAACGCGATGCAGGTGCTGCTGGCCGATGATCCGGAATCGGAGGCGGACGAGCAGGCCAACGACGAAGAGGTGTCGGCGATCCTGCAGGCGAAACCGGACAAGCCCGACGATTAGGGGACCAGATCCCAGCCCTGATCAACCCCGCCACCGCAGAAGCGAGTCGACACCCAAGTGCCGGGATTCGGGCCGCCGAGAACAGTGAGGCACCCGTCGAGCCCGATCGTGATGTGGCCGTTGGGCTGGGCGTTCCATTGCTGGTTAAACCAGTTCAGGCAGGGCCCGAGGTGCGCCGTCCACCGGTCCTCGTTCGGCGAAGTCAGGCAGTTCCCGGGAAAGGCCACGCTCTCCAACTGCGCGCCGTTCTGATTCCAGCGCTGGGAGTCCGTGCCATTGCAGGGGTTGACCACCACCGCGGTCACCCAGCTGCCATCTGGCGCATCCAGGCAGACGTCGCCCATGCGGCTCTTCACCTGTACTGGGCCGTCGGCGTTCGCCGGGCTCGCGCTGAGCAGGGCGATACCCAACGCCGCGACGAGGACACCGCTGAACGATCGAAAGCTGCGCATGGCTAACGATTCTCATCTACCTGAGCGGCGAGGGCGCGCAAATGTACGCCGAACACGGCGTGTCATCGACAACATGCGGACGCTCGCCGCGAGCGAGGAGCGTCCCTGTGCCGAAGTGCACGCTCGGCGCAGGGGACTACAGCCAGCTAGAGCCGGCCCTCACGACGCAGCAGGTCCTGGGCGGACAGACCACCGCCGCCAGTACGCCGCCGACGGGAGGTGTCCACGCTGTCGTCCTGGATCCCGCGGGCGTTGAGCTTCTCGGTGGCCGTTTCGGAGTCGTCGCCCTCAGCCCGCTGAACAGGCAGGGCGGCGGTCTTGTCGGCAATGTCGGATTCCGGCGCAGGTTCTGGGCGGCTGCCCGCAGCCGGCATCTTGTTGGTCTCCCCGGCCGAGGGCGGCGTGGCGTTCTTGGGCGCCGGGCCGCGGCTCGGCGGGCGCGGCGTCGGTCCGTTGCGGGTGGCGCCGGGCGCCGAGAGGCGCGTGGTGGGCGCCTCGGTCGAGGGGGTGGCCCGCACCGGCACCTGCGGAGATGACGTCGCGGGCGCGGGTGCCAGCTCCGGTTGCGCCGCCCGCGTCAACGCGGCCGGGTGCGTCGGGTCGTGCGGTTTGCGCGGGGCTCCCGCGCCGGCGGCAACCAGACCGGCCGTCACCGGCGGCCGTGTCTTGGTGGCGGGCCGCTTGCGCTCGTCGGGAAGTTGGATCTCGCCCAGGCCGATGCGGTTCTGCAGTCGCCGCATCCAGCGCGGCGCCCACCAACAATCGTCACCGAGCAGCTTCATCACCGACGGGACCAGGAACATCCGGACCACGGTCGCGTCCAGCAGCAACGCTGCCATCAGACCGAAGGCCAGATACTTCATCATCACCAGGTCGGAGAACACGAACGAACCCGCTACCACGGCGAGGACCAGCGCGGCCGCGGTGATCAAGCGTCCGGTGGTGGCCGTACCGATCCGGATCGATTCCTGCGTGGACATGCCGTTCTCCCGGGCCTCGACCATGCGGGAGACCAGGAACACCTCATAGTCGGTCGCCAGGCCGTAACCGACAGCGACCACCAGGGCGATGATCACCACCATCAACGGCGTGGGCGTGAAATTGAGCAGTCCGGCGCCGTGGCCTTCGATGAATATCCACGTCAGGATCCCCATGGTGGACCCGAGCGTCAGCACGCTCATCACCGCCGCCTTGATCGGCAACACCACCGACCCGAAGGCCAGGAACATCAGGATCATGGTCGTGCTGATCAGCACCAACACCATCAGCGGTGCCTTGTCCACCAAGCTGTGAATCGAGTCCTGTTCCAGCGCCGGCGTACCGCCCACGAGTATCTCGATGCCCTTGGGTGGCGTGATCGCGCGTAACTCTTCGAGCTTCTTGGACGAGTCGGCGGGATTTTGCAACCCGTTCTGCAGCACCCGAACCGACGGGTCCTTCGAGCCGCCGGGTGCCTGCGGGCGTTCCTGCCACATGTTCGCCGGGTCGTTGTCCTGCTCGATGAACCCGCTGATCTGCATCGCTTTGCTACGGACGTCCGCGACCTGTTGGTCGGTGACGGGCTGATGGTTGGTCGACTCGATCACCAGTGTCAGCGGATTCGTCCGGTAGCCGGGGAACAGCTTGTCGAAGTGTTCCTGCGACTGGCGCGCCGCGTTGTTCGGCGGCAGATACTTTTCGCTCATCCCGCCCAGCGACATGTTCCCCAGCGGGATGATCAGCAAGATCATTCCTACGACGATCGGGATCGCGAATGCCAGCGGGCGCTTCATCACGAAGTTCGTCAGCTTGCCCCAGAAGCCGGCCTCGACCTCTTCGCGGGTCTTGGTCTTCTGCAGGCGGTCGGCCAGCCAGTTCAGGTAAGCGCGCGACACCTTCCAGTTGCGCAGGAAGGGAACCCGGAAGGCGGTCCGGACACCCAGCGCGTCCACGTGCTTGCCGAGAACGCCCAGGCAGGCCGGCAGCAGCGTGATGGACAGGATCGCGGCCAACGAGACAGCCGTGATCAGGGCGTAGGTCAGCGACTTCACAAAACCTTGCGGCAGCAGCAGCAGGCTGGCGCCCGAGGCGGCGATCAATACCGCAGAAAACACCACCGTCCGGCCCGCCGTCATCACCGTGCGTCGTACCGCGGCCTCGGTGTCATAGCCCTCGGCGATCTCCTCCCGGAACCGGCTCACCACGAACAACCCGTAGTCCACCGCGATGCCGAGACCGATCAGCGAGACCACCGGCTGGGCGAAGAAGTGCACCGGTCCGAACATCGCGATCAAGCGCAGGATGCCCAGCGAACCGGCGATGCTCAGACCGCCGACCATGACCGGAAGGCAGGCCGCGACCGCGCCGCCGAACACCAGGAATAGGACGACCGCCACCAGCGGCAGCGCCAGCACCTCCATGCGGCGCTGATCGGTGGCGATGGTGCCGGTCAGCGCGCTGGCGACCGGTTGCAGGCCGGCCAGCTGGACGGTGCCACCGTCGAGCTTCTGCAGTGCCGGCTCGATGTTCTTGTAGTTGGTCAGGATGGTGTCGTCGTCATCGCCCTTGAGCGGGATCGAGACGAACGTGTACTTCTTGTCGTCGGTGGCCATGCCCTTGATGACCGGGCTGGTGCTGTCCGGCGCCCGCAGGTAGCCGGCCCACCCGAAAACCTCTTTGGGATGGTCGGACACGAACTGGTTGAGCTCGTCGCTGATCTTTTTCGACCACGCCGGGTCGGTGACGCTCTTGCCGTCGGGCGCTTTGAAGATCGCCACGACGTGGCCGGTACGGTCGCGGCCGTATACCTGGTCGCCGAGCACCGATGCTTTGACCGATTGGCTGCCGTCGTCGTAGAAACCGCTCTGCGTCACGTGCTTGCCCAGGCTGAGCCCGAAGATGCCACCGCCCAGGCACAGAGCCACCGTGACCCCGATTACGATGTACCGGATCCGGTACACAGTTCGACCCCACCAGGCGAACACTTAAGCTCCTTACTGGATCTTCAAAGCCCTTCTAAAGACCCGCGTTTAGCTGTTTGGTTGTCACACACGCGAGGTCAACAGCGATGACAGCGGCCGGAACGGCTGCAGCCAAGCCCCCTGCTCAGGTAGCGAATCTAGGCCGATTCGCGGCAGTGGCTCCCGGAAAACACCTGCAATGTCTTCCAGGTCGACGAACTCCAAGGTATCCGACGCTAGCGCCCAACTGGCGTGTTCACGAAATCCGAGCACTTGAACTGGGGTTCCGGCGCGGGCCACCGCTTCCAGCGGAAGCCGGAACGCCTGACCGTCGGCCGAGGCCACCACCAGACCCGCGAGCCCTTCGTGAAACCGCTGGTCGATGTGTTCGAGCATGTCGCGGTCGACGTCGCTGTCCTCGTCGATCTTGGGCTTGGCGAAGACGGCGAATCCCACGTTGCGCAACGCGTCCACCCAGGGCCGCACGACTTCGGCGCTGCCCGGCGCGATGTTGGTGAACACCGTCGCCTCCGGCTCCACCCGGACCTCGTCAGGTGCCCCGGTACCGGCGGCGACCTCGGCGGTACGCGCCAGCAGCCAGCGACCCAGCGCGTCGAACCGGGGCCGTTCCACCCCCGTCGGGCGGCGGCCCAGGATTGAGCCCAGCCCCATGTCGAGGTTCGGGGCGTCCCAGACCAGCAACATGCGCTTGACCTGCTTCTGGATCGGCCCGGCGAGGCCGGCCAGCCCGTCTTGCGGCAGGTCGGGCACCAACATGGGCGCCAGCGACTCGGAATCCTGCGCGGCTACTTCTTCGGTAATGCTCATGTGCTCAGATCCGCTTCCATACGAACTCGCAGACGGTGCTGCCCGCTTCTTGAGCCTTCGTCTCGTACTTGGTGGTGGGACGACTGACGGAGATCGGTAGTGATTCGGACTCAGGGTCGACACGGACGAACCGGGAATCTGCGTCCCCGACCGCGCCGATGTGCTCGGCGTAGCCGGGATGGTCGGTCGCGGCGTGCAGCACACCTCCCGGGAGTAGCCGATCGGCGATAAGGGAAACAGTGCCCGGCTGGATGAGCCTTCGTTTGTGGTGGCGCGCCTTCGGCCACGGATCAGGGAAGAAGATCCGCACTCCGGTCAGCGACTGCGACGGCATCAGATCCCGGAGCACGTCGACCCCGTTGCCCCTGATCAGCCGGATGTTGCCGACCTGCTCGGCGTCGATGGCGCACAACAGTTGTGCCAGTCCGCGCCGATAGATCTCCACCGCGATCACGTCGATATCCGGCTCCGCCTGGGCCATGGCCAGTGTCGAGGTGCCGCTGCCGCATCCGATCTCCACCACGAGCGGCGCACTGCGGCCGAACCACGCGTGGGTGTCCAGAGGAGCGTCCCCGGGCTCACCCGGCGGGGTGTCGGCCTGACGGCCGAGCTGGGGCCACAGCCGCTCCCAGGTCTTTCGCTGAGCTTCGGACAGGGCCGAACGACGGGACCGGAAACTCGTGGCAGGCAGATAGCCCCAGGGCGTGTCGGGCCGTAACCCAACCCCGGGTTGCGCATGCATCCGTCCATGGTGGCCCATGAAGGCCGGGTGTAGCCGCCTCTGGTCCAGATTGATACCCAACAGTTGCCTTTGGCTGGTATCAGGGAACACCTGGCTCGCGCGCGGGCGGCGCAGATGCCACCATTCGTTGCGGGGTTCACATCACAGCGAGGGGGCAGCTGATTTTCGCGGACGAGCTGACGCGATTCGCCCGGGGGGCCGGTGACCAGCGGCTGGTGGCGGTAGCCGAACGGGTTGCCGCGCCGCTGCGGGTCGCGGTCCACGGACGCCCGGGGGCCGGCAGCAGCACGGTCGCACGCGCCTTGAGCCGGTGGTTCACGGTGGTGGAACGTGATGCGGAGCTCGATCTGCAGGTGATCGTCGAGGTCGTCAAACCCGAGGACTCCCCGGGCGCACACCTGGTGATCCTTAACAAGGCCGACCTGGCCGGCTTCGGCGGTGACGGACCGATGGCGGCGGCGAGGGCGCGCTGTCCTGAGTTTTCGCGGCTGCTGGGAGCGCCGGTCGTGCCGATGAGCGGATTGCTGGCCGCGGCCGCGTCCGGCGGTGTGGATGCGCGGTGCTGGGCGGCGTTGCGGGTATTGGCCGCCGAGCCCGACTGTCTGGACGGATTTCTCGCGGCGGAAGTGCCGGTCGGACTGCAGGTGCGCCGGCAGCTGATGGCCACCGTGGATCTGTTCGGTATCGCGCTGGCCGTCGCGGCGCTGCGACAGGGGAGCGGGCCTGCCCAGGTGCGGGCACTGTGGCGGCGGGTGAGCGGCGTCGACGACGTGGTCGAGCGTCTCGTGGCCGCCGGCGCCCAGGCGCGCTACCGCCGGGTGCTCGACGCCGTCGCCGAACTGGAGGCGATGGCCATCGGAAACCCGGCCATCGGCAGCTTTCTCGCCGGCGACGACGTCGTGATCGCGCGAATGGCCGCCGCGCTGGACGCCGCACGGGCCGACGGGCTGGAACCCGGGCCCTCAGGGCCGCTGCAGCGGGCGGTGCACTGGCAGCGCTACAGCCGCTGCGCGCCGAACGGTTTGCACCGCGCCTGCGGTGCCGACATCGCCCGTGGTGCGCTGCGCCTGTGGTCGGCCGGTCAGGAGGCAAGGTGACCAGCGGAACCCGGGATGATCCGGTGGCCCGGGTCGACGCCCTGGTGGCGTCCCGGGGGCCGAAGGTGGGTCCGCCGGTCATCGGTCGGCGCGACGTGGTGCTGGTGACGGGACCATGGCTGGCCGGGGTCAGCAGTGTCGCGGCCGCACTGCGGCAACGAATCCCGCAACACACGTTCGTCGAGTCCGGTGAGCTGCGCGCCGGCGACGCCCCGACGGGAGTGGTCTTCGTGGTGTCGGCCGCGGCGCCGATGACGGCATCGGACTGCCTGTTGCTGGACGCCGCGGCCGAGAACACCGACGCCGTGGTGGCGGTGGTGGCCAAGGTCGACGTGCACTTCGGCTGGCGCGACGTGCTCGATACCAACCGCAGGCTGCTCACCGCGCACGCGCCGCGCTACGGCAAGGTGTCGTGGGTCGGTGTCGCCGCCGCACCCGAAGTCGGTGCCCCGCAGGTCGACGACCTGGTGGTCACCGTCGCCGCCCAGCTTGCCGATTCCGACCTGGCCCGCCGCAACCGGCTGCGTGCCTGGGAATCACGGCTGCGGACGGCCGCGCAACGGTTCGACCGGGACGCCGACGGCGCCGGCCGGCGAGCCCGGGTCGAGGCACTGCGCGAGGAGCGCAGCACGACCTTGCGGCAGCGCCGTCAATCGCGCTCCGAGCGGACGATCACGCTGCGCGGCCAGATCCAGCAGGCCCGGGTGCAGCTCTCATACGCGGCGCGCACTCGGGTGGCGGAGCTGCGCGGCGAATTGCAGGAAGACGTCGCGCGGCTGTCGCGCCGGCAGCTGCCCGGGTTCCCGGCCGCCGCCCAGGCTCGGCTCGACGAGGTGGCCGGCGAGATCGCCGCGGGCTGCGACGTGCACCTCGGCGAGGTCGCCGCGGCCATGGGCGTGCCGCTGGACCTGCCCGCGATCACCGCACCGAGCGTGCCGGTGTCAGTCCCCGCCCTGAAATCGCGCCAGCTGGAGATGCGGCTGATGATGGTCTTCGGCGCGGTGTTCGGGCTCGGGGTGGCGCTGACGCTGAGCCGGGTGGTCGCCGGACTGGCTCCAGACCTGCATCCGGGGCTGACGGCTGCCGGGATCGCAGCATGCGTGGGTCTGGGGCTGGCGACGACGGCGTGGGTGGTCTCCGTGCGCAGTCTGCTCAGCGATCGCGCCGTACTGGACCGCTGGGTGGAGGACGCGACGTCGTCGCTGCGCTCGGCCGCCGAGCAGACGGTGGCCAGCCGCGTGCTGGCTGCCGAATCGCTGCTGAGCACGGCGGCCAGCACGCACGACGAAGCGGAGAGCGTCCGGGTGGCCGACCAGGTCAGCGCCATCGACGGCGAATTGCGGGAACACGGCCTCGCCGCGGCGCGGGCAGCGGCGGTGCGCGACCGGGAGATGCCGACGATCCAGGCCGCGCTCGACGCGATACGTGCAGAACTGGGTGAACCGGGTATGCCCGGGCAGGGAGGAATCGCCCGGGCCGAGACCTCGATGCGTTACGACGGCAGATCTTTCTGAATCGGTCTTGTGAGCAGGCTTATACCCTCCTGGGACTTACGCGACAACTGATGCGCGATAATCTGAATAAGAAAGCGTTAAGTGTGCTGAATACGACATGCACTGGAACCGACGACGACCTCGCAGCAGAATTCAGGAGAGTTCGATGACCTCAGCGACCATCCCCGGCCTGGACACCGCACCCACCAACCATCAAGGGCTGCTGTCCTGGGTGCAGGAGGTTGCCGAGCTCACCCAGCCTGAGCGGGTGGTCTTCACCGATGGCTCCGAGGAGGAGTTCCAACGGTTGGCCGACCAATTGGTCGAGGCCGGCACGTTCACCCGGCTGAACCCGGAGAAGCACCACAACTCCTACCTCGCGCTGTCCGACCCGTCCGACGTCGCTCGAGTGGAGTCACGCACCTTCATCTGCTCTGAGCGCGAGATCGACGCCGGGCCGACCAACAACTGGAAAGACCCGAGCGAGATGCGCTCGCTCATGACCGACCTGTACCGCGGCTGCATGCGCGGCCGCACCATGTATGTGGTGCCGTTCTGCATGGGCCCCCTGGGTGCCGAGGACCCCAAGCTCGGTGTCGAGATCACCGACTCGGAGTACGTCGTGGTCTCCATGCGCACCATGACCCGGATGGGCAAGGCCGCCCTGGAGAAGATCGGCGACGACGGCTTCTTCGTGAAGGCGTTGCACTCGGTGGGTGCCCCGCTCGACGAGGGCCAGCAGGACGTTCCGTGGCCCTGCAACGACACCAAATACATCACCCACTTCCCGGAGACCCGCGAGATCTGGAGCTACGGGTCCGGCTACGGCGGCAACGCGCTGCTGGGCAAGAAGTGCTACTCGCTGCGGATCGCCTCGGCGATGGCCCACGACGAGGGCTGGCTGGCCGAGCACATGCTGATCCTCAAGCTGATCTCGCCGGAGAACAAGGCTTACTACTTCGCCGCGGCGTTCCCCTCGGCGTGCGGCAAGACCAACCTGGCGATGCTGCAGCCCACCATCCCCGGCTGGCGCGCCGAGACCCTCGGCGACGACATCGCCTGGATGCGATTCGGCAAGGACGGCCGCCTGTACGCCGTCAACCCCGAGTTCGGTTTCTTCGGGGTGGCACCGGGCACCAACTGGAAGTCCAACCCCAACGCCATGCGCACCATCGCCGGCGGCAACACCGTGTTCACCAACGTCGCGCTGACCGATGACGGCGACGTCTGGTGGGAGGGCCTGGAGGGCGACCCGCAGCACCTGATCGACTGGAAGGGCAACGACTGGTACTTCCGCGAGACGGAGACCAACGCCGCCCACCCCAACTCCCGCTACTGCACCCCGATGTCGCAGTGCCCGATCCTGGCTCCCGAGTGGGACGACCCGCAGGGTGTGCCGATCTCCGGCATCCTGTTCGGCGGTCGCCGCAAGACCACCGTTCCGCTGGTCACCGAGGCCCGCGACTGGCAGCACGGCGTGTTCATCGGCGCCACCCTGGGCAGTGAGCAGACCGCCGCGGCCGAGGGCAAGGTCGGCAACGTGCGCCGCGACCCGATGGCCATGCTGCCGTTCCTGGGCTACAACGTGGGCGACTACTTCCAGCATTGGATCAACCTGGGCAAGAACGCCGACGAGTCCAAGCTGCCGAAGGTGTTCTTCGTCAACTGGTTCCGCCGCAGCCACGACGGCCACTTCCTGTGGCCCGGGTTCGGCGAGAACAGCCGCGTGCTGAAGTGGATCGTCGACCGGATCGAGCATAAGGCCGGCGGGGTGACCACCCCGATCGGCACGGTCCCGAGCGCCGAGGATCTGGATCTGGACGGGTTGGACGTCGAGGTCGCTGATGTGGCAGCGGCGCTGGAAGTCAAGACCGAGGAGTGGCGCGCGGAGCTGCCGCTGATCGAGGAGTGGCTGGAGTTCGTCGGCGAGAAGCTGCCCACGGGCATCCGCGACGAGTTCGACGCGCTCAAGGAGCGGTTGCGCGACGCGGAGTAGCCTGCCGGACGGAGGATTTCGCCCAAACAAGGGTTAGCCGGGGCCGCCGGGGCCGCCGCTACCTCCGGCACCGCCGGTCGTCCCGGTGACATGCTCTCCGGGACCGCCCGCGCCGCCAGCGCCGCCTGCGCCGCTGCCGCCGTGGCCACCATCGCCGATGGTGCCGTTACCGCCGATGCCGGCGAGAAGGGCTTTAAAGTCCGCAAGGTCAACCACGCCGCCTGGGACACCGGCTGCACCCGGGCGGGCGGATGGGGTTTGCCGAATCCATAAATTCGCGCAACCGAAACTTTATTTTCAGCTTGCTGACCAGCAAATATCGGGCGTTGACATTGGAAAACTCGTAGCTTCGCTAAGTTGCCAGGGCCCGCAAATAAGGTTAGCCTCGGTGTAGCGAAGGGGAGTAGTTCCAGATCGTCGGTCCGAAGCCGGCGGCTGCGGATGGTCGACATACTGGCGATTCCGGACTTGGTTCGGACGCCCGGTCATCCACCGGGAAGTTTCCGGCGAGCGAGACCTTCGGCCGACAAGAGTCGGTCCGAAGTCTCGCCGCTGTCGGCGAAACCTCGGATCGCAGGAACCGAAGGACGCTAAATGGCTTTAATTGCCGAACGCCGTCGGACCCGGACCCCCGCGGACGTGCTGCTGCGCTCGCTGCTGACCACCCTGATGTTCATCGCGCCGGCAGTGGTGGTGCGCAGCGTCGGGCTGCACCCCGCGCCCGTGGTGTCGCTCGTCGTCTACGGCGCGGCCGTGGTCGCGGCGAGTTTCCTGCTCGCCTGGGCGGCCGAGACGGCGCAACTTGACGTGTCCGGCGGTCTGGCGATCGCTGTCCTGGCCCTCATCGCCGTGCTGCCCGAATACGCAGTCGACCTCTATTACGCCTACCAGTCCGGCTCGCACGCCGAGTACACCCAGTACGCCGCGGCGAACATGACCGGCTCGAATCGGCTGTTGATGGGCCTCGGCTGGCCGGTGGTGGTGCTGATGGCGCTGTGGGTGGCCCGCAAGACCGGTGGGCCCGGGGCTGCGCTGAAGCTCGAGCCCGGCAACCGGGTGGAGCTGGGCTTCTTGCTGACCGCGGGGATCGTCGCGTTCCTGGTGCCGGCTACGGGCCGCATCCACATCACGCTGGGTGTCGCCCTGCTGGCCTGGTTCGGGTTCTACCTCTACAAACTCAGCCGCGGCGCCGTGGAGGAACCCGAGCTGATCGGTACCGCCGCGGCGCTGGGCGCGCTGCCCGACCGGGCCCGGCGGGTCGCCGTCGTCACGCTGTTCGCCGTCGCTGCCGGGGTGGTGCTGGCCTGCGCAAAACCTTTCGCGGAGAGCCTGATCGGCGCCGGCACCGAGCTGGGTGTCGACCGGTTTCTGCTGGTTCAGTGGCTGGCGCCGCTGGCGTCGGAAGCGCCCGAGTTCGTGATCGCGATCATCTTCGCCAGCCGAGGCAAGGGCACCGCGGCGATCGCGACGCTGATCTCCTCGAAGGTGAATCAGTGGACGCTGCTGGTGGGCTCGTTGCCGATCGCCCACCTGGCCGGCGGCGGCGGCACCGCGCTGGTGCTGGACGGCCGGCAGATCGAGGAGATGCTGCTGACCGCGGCCCAGACCCTGATGGGTGTTGCCCTGATCCTGGCGCTGCGTTTCGACCGCTACACGGCCTGGGCACTGCTGGCGCTGTTCACCGTGCAGTTCCCGATCGCCTCGACCGAGGGGCGGCTGGCGCTGAGCGGGGTGTACGGGGTGCTGGCCGTCGGCGCGCTGCTGGTGCACCGCCGGCATGTGTTGCCCACGCTGCGTGCGCCTTTCATTCGCTGACTCGTAGAGTTCAGCCATGCAGATTCGCCCGCATGCGCTAGCTCACCCCGACAAGCCCGCCGTCATCCTGTACCCGTCGGGCACCGTGGTGACCTTCGGCGAACTGGAGGCGCGCGCCAACCGCCTGGCGCACTACTTCCGCCGGGCGGGGCTGCGGGAGGGCGACGCCGTCGCCATCCTGATGGAGAACAACGAGCACATGCACGCGGTGATGTGGGCGGCCCGGCGCGCCGGCCTGTACTACGTGCCGATCAACACCCATCTGACGGCGGCCGAAGCGGCCTACATCATCGACAACAGCAACGCCAAGGCCATCGTGGGATCGGCCGCCTTGAGCGGCACCTGCGCGGAACTCGGTGAGCACCTTCCGAATGGGTTGCCGCAAGTGTTGCTGCTGGCCGATGGTGACCTGGCGGGCTGGCAGCGGTACCCGCAATGCGTTGCGGATCAACCGGATACCCCGATCGCCGACGAGATCGAGGGCGACTTGCTGCAGTACTCGTCGGGCACCACTGGGCGCCCCAAGGGCATCAAACGCGAATTGCCGCATGTGCCACCGGAAGATGCGCCGGGCATGATGTCGGCGCTGGTGGGTTTCTGGATGGATCCCGACACGGTGTATCTGAGCCCGGCACCGCTCTATCACACCGCGCCGTCGGTGTGGTCGTTGACTGTGCAGGCGGCCGGTCTCACCACGGTGGTGATGGAGAAGTTCGATCCCGAGGGGACGCTGGACGCGATCCAGCGCTACCGGGTCACCCACGGCCAATTCGTTCCGGCCATGTTCGTGCGGATGCTCAAACTCCCCGAAGCCGTACGCAATTCGTACGACGTGTCCAGCTTGAAGCGGGTGATGCACGCGGCCGCGCCGTGCCCGGTGCTGATCAAGAAGCAGATGATCGAGTGGTGGGGGCCGATCGTCGACGAGTATTACGCCTCCTCGGAGGCGATCGGTTCGACGTTGATCACCGCCGAGGACTGGCTTGCCCATCCGGGATCGGTCGGCAAACCGATGATGGGTGCGGTGCACATCCTGGATCGGGACGGCAAGGAGCTGCCGCCTGGTCACCCGGGCGAGATCTACTTCGAGGGCGGGTACTCGTTCGAGTATCTCAACGACCCGTCGAAGACCGCCGCCTCGCGCGACGCGCACGGCTGGATGACGGTGGGGGACATCGGATTTCTCGACGAGGAGGGCTACCTCTACCTCACCGACCGGCGCCACCACATGATCATCTCCGGCGGGGTGAACATCTATCCGCAGGAGACCGAGAACCTCCTGGTCACCCACCCGAAAGTGTTGGATGCGGCCGTTTTCGGCGTTCCGGACGACGAGATGGGCCAGCGGGTGGTGGCGGCCGTGCAGACCGTCGACCCGGCCGACGCCACCGAGGAGTTCGCCGAGGAACTTTCGAGCTGGTTGCGAGAACGTCTGTCGCACTTGAAGTGTCCGCGCTCGATCGCCTTCGAGGCGCAGTTGCCGCGGACCGACACGGGCAAGCTCTACAAGAACGAGTTGATCGAGAAGTATTCGGTGTGACCCTGCGGGTGGTCGATCTGTCCAGCGCGCCGGAGCCCGACGTGGCCGTGCCGCCGGGGGTGATCGTCGCGCACGGCGCACCGCTCGACGAATACTGGCTCGAAGCGGCGACTTTCACGCTCACTGAGGAACCTTGCGCCGATCGCCGGGTGGTCACCGTGGATTCGGTGCCACGTGTGCTGGAGGAGCTGACGCGACGTTGCCGGCAATGGCCGGTCGCCAGCGCGGTCTGTGACGACGTGCTGCGCAGCCTGGACCCCGCCGGTGCCACCCTGGCCGGCCTGGTCACCGAATCACTGGCTTATTCGACGTTGCAGGCCGGGCCGGAGTTCGCCCGCTGGCTCTCGCAGCGCGGGCCCGCCCGAGTTCCGGACAGCGTCAATCCCGTTGCGGTGCAGCGTGACGACCACGTCCTGCGGATCAGTTTCAACCGGCCGGAGCGGCACAACGCCTTCTGCACCGGCACCCGCGCGGCCTTGCTGGAGGCGCTGGCAGTCGCGCAGCTGGATTCGTCGGTGACCGCAATCGTGTTGAGTGGCAACGGTCCGTCGTTCTGCAGCGGGGGAGACCTGGCCGAGTTCGGCACCTTCGCCGACCCGGCCAGCGCTCACCTAGCGCGCACCCGGCACAGCCCGGCCCTGGTGCTCGACGAGCTCACTGCACGCCTGGGGCCGGCGTGCCTGGCGCAGGTGCACGGGCGGGTGCTCGGCAGCGGACTGGAGATGGCCGCGTTCTGCGGGCGCGTGGCGGCGGCGCCGGATTGCGTGCTCGGCCTGCCCGAACTGAGCTTGGGATTGCTACCCGGTGCGGGCGGCACGGTGAGCGTCACCCGGCGGATAGGCCGTTGGCGCACCGCATATCTCGTGCTGTCCGGTCACACCGTCGATGCGGGGACCGCCCTGGCGTGGGGCCTGCTGGACGCGATCGGCTTTGCTCAGTAACCGGAATACGTCGTGTAGGTCGTCTGGATGTGATTGTCGATCGAGACGGCCGCCGCAATCAGAACCACGTAGAGGATGATGCCGATGACCGCGCCGACCGCACCGACGATCGCGCTGATGATGGCCCACTTCTTCGCGTTGGCCGAGGCGGCCTGAGCCTCGCCGTAGCGGCCCTGTGCCCACAAGCCGGAGACTTTGGTGGAGTAGACGATCGACACGATGCCGGCGGGGAGACAGCACAGCACGGTGCTCAGGATCGCCCACACCAGGTAGTTGTCCGGCTCCGGCTGACCCCCGTAGGCCGGCTGCGCGCCGTAGCTCGGCGGCGGCTGGCCCTGCCAACCCGGGTTGGCGCCGTACGGGTCCGACGGGTAACTCATGGCCGCTGCCTTCCCTTGGTCGCCACTTGGCTGGTGTCTCGCGGCGAAAGTCAGGCAAATATAGCGCACCCGACGGCGTGCGGGCAGGCCGAAGCAGACCCCCGTCAAATCCCGCCGCGCGACACCAATTGTGCGGCGATGACGTTGCGCTGGATCTCGTTGGTGCCCTCGCCGACGATCATCAGCGGTGCGTCCCGGAAATACCGTTCCACGTCGTATTCGGTGGAGTAGCCGTAGCCGCCATGGATCCGCACCGCGTTCAGCGCGATCTCCATGGCCACCTCGGAGGCGAACAGCTTGGCCATGCCGGCCTCCATGTCACAGCGCTCCCCGCTGTCGTAACGCTGCGCGGCATAGCGGGTGAGCTGGCGTGCCGCGGTGAGTTTCGTTGCCATGTCGGCCAAGTAGTGGCCCACGGCCTGGTGCTTCCAGATCGGCTGCCCGAAACTCTCGCGCTGCTGCGCGTATTCCAGCGCGTCCGCTAAGGCCGCGGTGGCCACGCCCAGCGCGCGGGCGGCCACCTGTATCCGGCCAGTCTCCAATCCCTTCATCATCTGCGAAAAACCTTGGCCCGTAACGCCTCCCAGCACGGCCGAGACCGGAACCCGGAAGCCGTCGAAGGCCAGCTCGCACGATTCGACGCCCTTGTAGCCCAGCTTGGGCAGATCGCGCGACACCGTCAGGCCCGGTCCGTGCTCGACCAGCAACACCGAGATGCCCTGATGCCGGGGCGTGGCGTTGGGGTCGGTCTTGGCCAGCAGCGCGATGAGCCCGGAGCGGCGCGCATTGCTGATCCAGGTCTTGGAACCGTTCACCACCAACGTATCTGGGTCATCGCGGTTCGGCAGCGCGGTGGTGGTCATGCTCTGCAGATCGGAGCCGCCGCCGGGTTCGGTGAGGGCCATCGTGGCCCGCAATTCGCCGGTAGCCATGGGTGGCAGGTACTTTCGCTTCTGTTCCGGGGTGCCGAACAATGTCAGCAACTTGGCGACGACGGTGTGCCCGCCCATCGCGCCGGCCAGACTCATCCAGCCGCGGGCGAGTTCCTGGGTCACCTCCACGTAGCACGGCATCGAGACCGGTGAACCGCCGTACTCCTCGTCGATGGCCAGGCCATAGATGCCGATGCGCTTCATCTGCTCGATCCACGCCTGCGGATAGGTGTTGGCGTGCTCGACCTCGCGCACGGTGGGCCGCACGTCGCGATCGATGAACGCCCGCACGGTGGCCACCAGCATCGCTTCGTCCTCGCTGAGTGCAGTGCTCATCGTGGCTCCTTCCCGTCGGCCGAGCGTGAACCTGACGACGTCGAACCGGCGTGTCACGTCGTCAAATTCACTTTCGGCGAGGCGCGTGTTTGACCCTCGCTGAGACAGCCTGCCAGCATGACATTCCGTGACTGACGGGTATACGGCGGTGCGTGCGGGCGGGCCCTACTTCGACGACCTGGCCGTGGGGCAGGTATTCGACTGGGCGCCCTCGGTCACCCTGTCGCCCGGTCTGGCCGCGGCCCACCAGGCGATCATCGGCGACCGGCTGCGGTTGGCGCTGGACGCCGATCTGTGTGCCGCCGTGACGGGCGCGCCGGCCGCCCTGGCCCACCCCAGCCTGGTGTGCGACGTGGCGATCGGGCAGTCGACGCTGGCCACCCAGCGGGTCAAGGCCAACCTGTTCTACCGCGGGCTGACGTTCCACCGGTTCCCCGTGATCGGTGACACCCTCTACACCCGAACCGAAGTCGTGGGTCTGCGCGCCAACACGGCCAAGCCCGGCCGGGCGCCCACCGGACTGGCGGCGCTGCGCATGACGACTATCGACCAGGCCGATCGATTGGTGCTGGACTTTCACCGCTGCGCGATGCTGCCCGCCAGCCCCGACTCGGTGGCGGGATCCGGCCGCGATGACGACCTGTCGGTCCTCGAAGCGCCACCTGCGGCGGTGAACCCCACCCAGACGTGGGACGGCGAGGCGTTCCGCGCCAAGGTGCCGGGCCCGCATTTCGACCCCGGCCTGGCGGGTGCGGTGCTGCACAGCACCGGCGACGTCGTCACCAGTGCCCCCGAGCTAGCCCGTCTCACCCTGAATATCGCTGCCACGCACCATGACTCGCGGGTCGGCGGCCAGCGGCTGGTGTACGGGGGACACACCATCGGGCTGGCGTTCGCGCAGGCCAACCGGCTGCTGCCCAACCTGGCCGCGGTGCTGGGCTGGGAATCCTGCGATCACACCGGCCCGGTGTACGAGGGGGACACCCTCTACAGCGAGCTGCACGTCGAGTCGGCCACCCCGAGCTCCAACGGGGGGGTGCTGGGGCTACGGTCGCTGGTCTACGCGGCCGGCGAGCCGGACCGGCAGGTGCTGGACTGGCGTTACCGGGCGCTGCAGTTCTAGACCCGCTGGGCCGGTCAGTTGCCGGCCTTGCCCGTCGACCCGATCGCGCCGGTGAGGCCGTCGGTGCCGGTGCCGTCGCCCTTGCCCCCGGTCCCGCCGCTGCCCGCGCTACCGCCAGCGCCGCCGGTGCCGGCGGTTCCGTTGCCTCCGCCGATGCCGCCGGTGCCGGCCGCGCCGCCGGTGCCCAGGACGCCACCGTCGCCGCCGTCGCCGCCGCTGGGACCCTTGCCGCCGTTGCCGCCGTTGCCGTTGGTTCCGACTGCGGCGTTCCCGCCGACACCGCCGGTCTGCAGCGCCAACGCGCTGCCACCGTTGCCGCCCTTGCCGCCGTTGCCGCCCAGGCCGCCGTTGCCGGAGGTGGCCCCGCCGCTGCCGCCGGCGCCGCCGGCGCCCCCGGCGCCACCTTTGCCTCCGGTGCCGCTGTCGCCGCCGTTGCCGCCGTCGGGGTGCGCCAGGGTTCCGGCCGCCCCGTTGCCGCCGGTGCCGGGTGCGCCGCCGTTGCCGCCGATGCCGCCGTTGCCGCCGATGCCGCCGTTGCCGGCACCGAGGGCGTTGCCGCCCGCTCCGGCCGCGCCGCCGGCTCCGCCGGCGCCGCCGTCGGCGCCCTTGCCGCCTGCACCGTTGGTCACGCCCCCGAAGGTCGGGTCACCGGCCGCGCCGTTGCCACCCGCCCCACCGGTGCCGCCGGTGCCGCCGTTGCCGCCGGCGCCGCCGTTGCCGGCGACGGTGCCGCCCAGACCGCCGGCCCCGCCCTTACCACCGGCTCCACCGGCCTGACCGGTCGAGCCGTTGCCGCCCGGGCTGCTGCCGGCCGCGCCGGCCGTGCCCGCGGTGCCGTTGCCGCCGTTGCCGCCCGCGCCGCCGGTGCCGTACTGGCCGGCGTTGCCGCCGGCTCCGCCGTTACCGCCCGCCTTGCCGGGGTCGGTGGCCGCGTTGTAGCTGAAGCCGGCGCCGCCGTTGCCGCCGTTGCCGGTCTGGGTGGTGGGGGTGGTGCCGGCCGCGCCATCGGCACCGGAGCCGATGCCGCTGCCGTTTAGACCGCCCTTGCCGGCGGCCCCCACGGTGCCCGTGTTGCCGCCGTTGCCGCCCTTGCCGCCGTCGGGGTTGGCGAACGTGCCCGCAGCGCCGTTGCCCCCCGCGCCGCCGGTCCCGGCGGCCCCGCCGTTGCCGCCGTTGCCGCCGTTGCCGTCGGGGCCGTTGGTCCCGGTGCCCAGCGCCGTGCCGCCCTTGCCGCCGGCGCCGCCGTTGCCGCCCGCGCCGCCGTTCGCGCCGTTGTTGCCGTTGGTGCCCGCACCACCGTTCACACCTTGGACGCCGGTGGTGCCGTTCGCGCCGCCGCCGCCGTTGCCGCCGTTGGCACCGGTGCCGCCGGTGCCGCCCGCGCCGCCGTTTCCGGAGATGGTGCCGCCGTTACCGCCTGCTCCGGCATTGCCTCCGCTACCGCCGGCCTGACCGTTGACGCCTGCGCCGCCGTTCGACCCGGCGAAGCCGTTACCGCCGTTGCCGCCCGTGCCGCCGTTGCCGTAGGTCCCGCCGTTGCCGCCGGCCCCGCCGCTGCCGCCGCTGGCGCCAGCCGTGCTGGTCTGGGTGAAGCCGTTGCCACCGTTGCCGCCGTTGCCGACCGGGCCGGCGAAGCCGGCGCCGTCGCTGCCGTTGCTGCCGGTGGTGCCGGTGCCGCCGCTGTTGGAGCCGCCGGTACCGCCCTTGCCGACGATCGCGGTGCCGCCGTCGCCACCCTTGCCACCGTTGGGGTTGGTGGAGGTGCCGTCGGCGCCCTTGCCGCCATCGCCCGGAGTTCCGGCCTTGCCGCCGTTACCGGCGTTGCCGCCGTTGCCGTCGGCACCGTCGGTGCCGGTGCCGAGGGCTTTGCCGCCGAGCCCGGCGTTGCCGCCGTTGCCGCCGGCGCCACCGGTGCCGCCGTTGCCGCCGTTCTGTCCGGCGCCGCCGTTCGTGCCGGCCGTCCCGGCCGAACCGGCCACGCCGTCACCGCCGTTGCCGCCGTTGGCGCCGATACCGCCGGTGCCGCCGTTGCCGCCGTTGCCGAAGCCGCTGCCGCCGGTGCCGCCGGTGCCGCCGTTACCGCCGGCGCCACCGGCCATGCCGTCGGTGCCGCTCGCTCCGGCGCCGACGCCGCCGAGGCCGGCCGTGCCGGCCGAGCCGTTGCCGCCGTTGCCGCCGGCGCCGCCGTTGCCGTGGTTGCCGCCGTTGCCGCCGGCGCCACCGCTGCCGCCGGCCGTGCCGGGGTTGGCCGCGGTCTGGCTGTAGCCGTTGCCGCCGGATCCGCCGCTGCCGATCACACCGCCGACCGTGCCGCCGTCGGTGCCGTTGGTGCCCGCCTTGGTGTTGGAGGTGCCGCCGGTACCGCCCTTGCCCGCCGTCTCGTTGCCGCCGTTGCCGCCGTTGCCGCCGTTGGGGTTGGTCACGGTGCCGGCGGCGCCGTTGCCGCCGTCGCCCGGGGTGCCGGCCTTGCCGCCGTTGCCGCCGTTGCCGCCGGTGCCGTCACTGCCGTTGACGCCGTTGGTGGCCGTGCCGCCGACCCCGCCGTTGCCGCCGTTGCCGCCGGCGCCGCCGGCGCCGCCGTTGCCGCCGTTCTGGCCGCCGCCGATGCCGGTGCCGTACTGGTCGGCATCAGCCACGCCATTGGCGCCGGACACACCGTTGCCGCCGGCCGTGCCGTTGCCGCCGTTGCCGCCGGCTCCTCCTTGGCCTCCGTCGCCGGAGATCGATCCGCCCTTGCCCCCGGCCCCACCGTTGCCGCCGGATCCGCCCGCGCGGCCGTTGACGCCGGAGTCACCGGACTTGGTGCCGTTCGCACCGTTCAGGGAGCTGTCGACACCGTTGCCGCCGGCGCCGCCGTTGCCGCCGTTGCCGATGTTGCCGCCGTTGCCGCCGGCGCCGCCGTTGCCGCCGCTGGCGCCCTTGGTGAGCGGGTTGTATCCGGCGCCGCCCTGGCCACCGTTGCCGGCCGGGGCGGTGACGGAGGCGCCGTTGGCGCCGTTGGTCCCGGGAGTGGACCCGGTGCCGCCGCTGCCGCCGATCCCGGCCTTGCCGGCGTTGCCGCCGTTGCCGCCGTTGCCGCCGTTGGGGTTGCCGACGGTGCCCGCCGCGCCGGTGCCGCCGTTGCCCGGTGTTCCGGCCTTGCCGCCGTTGGCGCCATTGCCGCCGGTGCCGTCGGTGCCGTTGCTGCCGCTGCCGTTGAGCAGCGCGCCGGCCTTGCCGCCGTTGCCGCCGGAGCCGCCATTGCCCCCGTCGCCGCCGCTGCCGCCGTCCTGGCCGGCGCCGCTGTTGACGCCGGGCAGGCCGGACTTGCCGCTGACGCCGTTGCCGCCCCTGCCGCCGGCCGCGCCGTTGCCGGCCGCGCCCCCGCTGCCGGCGTTGCCGGCCAGGGTGCCGCTGTTGCCGCCGGCGCCGCCGCTGCCGCCGGACCCGCCGGCCTGGCCGCTGGTGCCGCTGCTGCCGGCGGCGACGCCGTTGACGCCCACCTTGCCGGCTGTGCCGTTGCCGCCGGCGCCGCCGTTCCCACCGTTGCCGATGGTGCCGCCGTTGCCGCCGGCCCCGCCGTCGCCGCCGGTCTTGCCCGGGTCGGTGAGGGGGTTGTAGCTGAACCCGGTGCCACCCTTGCCGCCGTTGCCGGCGGTACCCGCGGGGACGGTGCCGGCCTTGCCGTCGGCTCCGTTGACGAAGCCGGTGCCGCCCTTGCCGAGCGCGCCGCCGGCGCCGATGTTGCCGCCGTCGCCGCCCTTGCCGCCGTTGGGGTTGCCGTAGGTGCCGTTGCCCCCGTCGCCGCCGTTGCCGCCGACCCCGGTGTTACCGCCGTTGCCGCCGGCACCGCCGTTGCCGGTCTGGTAGCCGGGGGCGGACGGCGCACCGCCGTCGCCGCCCTTGCCGCCGGCGCCGCCGTTGCCGCCGCCACCGCCGTGACCGCCGTTACCGCCGTTGATCCCGCCGCCGCCGTTGCCGCCGGTGCCGCCGGTGCCTCCGTCGCCCGCCGCGCCGCCGTTTCCGCCGTCGCCGGCGATGCTGCCGCCCAGGCCACCCTTGCCGCCGTTGCCGCCATTGCTGGCATTGCCGCCGATGGTGCCGTCGGCGCCCGGTGTGTTGCCGTCACTCCCGGTGGTGCCCTTGGCGCCGCTGCCGCCCTTGCCGCCGGTGCCGCCGGTGCCGTACTGCCCGGCGTTGCCGCCGACGCCGCCGTCGCCTCCGGCCTTGGTCGGGTCGGTGGAGTTCCAGCCGGCCCCGCCGGTGCCGCCGTTGCCGGCAATGGTGGTGGGGGTGGCGCCGTTGGCACCGTTGGCGCCGGGGATGGTACCGCTGCCGCCGGTACCGCCGGTGCCTCCCAGGCCCGGGTTGGCGCCGTTGCCTCCGCTGCCGCCGGTCGGGTTGGCGGCGGTGCCCGCGGCACCGGTGCCGCCGACTCCGCTGACGCCGCCGATACCGCCGTTGCCGCCCGCGCCGCCGTTGCCGACGGTGCCGCTGGTGACGGTTCCGGCATTGCCGCCGGCGGCCCCCTTGCCGCCGGTCCCGCCGTTGCCGGCATCGCCGCCCTTGCCGCCGTTGATGCTGAAGTCGCCGGTGCCGCCCTTGCCACCGACGCCGCCGGCACCGCCGTCGCCGCCCTTGCCGCCGTTGCCGCTGTTGCCGGCGATGGTGCCGCCGTTGCCGCCCTTGCCGGCCGCGCCGCCGTCGCCACCGGTGCCGCCGACGCCGCCGTTCTGGCCTGGGCCGCCGGTGGTGCCGGTCACTCCGGTGCCGCCGGTGAAGCCGTTGCCGCCGTTGCCACCGTTGCCGTAGGCGCCGGCGTCGCCGCCGTCACCGCCGGCGTAACCGGTCTGCCCGGCGCCCGGGGTGCCGAACGCGTTGCCGCCGTCGCCGCCGTTGCCGGTGGGGGAGGTGGGCGTGATGCCGGGTGTGCCGTTGGCACCCGTGCCGCCCGGCCCGGTGCCGGGAACGCCGGCGCTACCGCCGACGCCGGGGTCGCTGCCGTTTCCGCCCTTGCCGCCGCCGAGGAAGCCGTTGCCACCCTTGCCACCGGCGGCGCCCAGGCCGCCGTCGCCGCCGTTGCCGGCGTTGCCGCCCACTCCGACGTTGGTGTCGAGGCCGTTGCCGCCGTTGCCGCCGGCCGCGCCGTTGCCGGCGTTGCCGCCGGCGCCGCCTTTCCCGTTCAGGGTGCCGCTGTTGCCGCCGTCGCCGCCGGCGCCACCGTTGCCGCCGTTCTGGCCAGTGGCGCCGTTGGGATCGGTGGGCGTCCCGTTGGCGCCGGCCTTGCCGGCCGCGCCGCTGCCGCCGTTACCGCCGGCGCCGCCGTCGCCGTACAGGCCGCCGTCGCCGCCCTTGCCGCCCTTGCCGCCGTTGGCGCCGGGGGTGGTCGCGTTGTAGCCGTCGCCCCCGTTGCCGCCGTTGCCGCCGACGCCCGTGGGAGTGGTGCCGTTGGTGCCGTTGGCGCCGTTAAGGCCGGAACCGGTGCCGCTGCCGTTGACGCCGCCGCTACCACCGGTGCCGCCGCTGGCACCGGTACCGGGGTTGCCGCCCTTGCCGCCGGCTCCGCCGTCGGGGTTGGCGAGGGTGCCGGCGGCACCGTTGCCGCCGTTGCCCTGGGTGCCGCCGTTGCCGCCGTTGCCGGCGTTGCCGCCGGCCCCACCGGCGCCCGCCGTGCCGCCCACGCCCGCAGTGCCGCCGGCCCCGCCGACGCCGCCGTTACCGCCGGTGCCGCCGACGCCGCCGTTGCCGCCGTTCTCGCCGCCGCCGATGCCGTTGCCGTACATGTTGGAGTTGGGCAGACCGTCGTGGCCGTCGACGCCGTTGCCGCCGTTGCCGCCGCTGCCGGCGTTGCCTCCGGCGCCGCCCTGGCCGCCGTTGCCGATGGTGGTGCCGCCGGCCCCACCCGCGCCACCGGCGCCGCCGGCGCCGCCCTTGCCACCGTTGATGCCGGAGTCGCCGGTGTTGAGGCCATTGGTGCCGGCCGCACCGTTGGAGCCGCTGCCGCCGGCCCCGCCCTTGCCGCCGTTGCCGTTGCTGCCGCCGCTGCCACCCTGGCCGCCGGCGCCGCCATTGAGGCCGTTGCCCTTGGCATCGGTGGCGTTGGGCGCCCAGCTGTAGCCGACACCGCCGTCACCGCCGTTGCCCGACGGGCCGGTGAAGGCCGCGCCTGCGGTGCCGTCGGCGCCACTGACGTCGCCGCCTCCGTCGAGGCCACCGGTGCCGCCGGCGCCGGCCGACCCGACCTTGCCCGCGTTGCCGCCCGCGCCGCCGGCAGTGCTGCTGGTGATGCCCGCCGCGCCGCTACCGCCACTGCCGGAGCCGCCCGCCGCGCCGCCGTTGCCGGCGTTGCCGCCGGTGCCGACCGTTCCGGCGGTGCCGTACAGCCCGGCCTTGCCGCCGGCGCCGCCTGCTCCGCCGTTGCCGCCTGCCCCGCCGCTGCCGCCATCGCCGCCGTGCTGGCCGCCACCCACACCGTTTTGGTACTCGTTCAGGCCGGAGACGCCGTTGGCGCCGTCCGCGCCGGTGCCGCCGGCACCACCATCTGCGCCGGTGCCGCCATTGCCGCCGGCGCCGCCGTCCCCGAGATTGATGCCGGCGTCACCACCGACGCCGCCCTTGCCGCCGGCTCCGCCCGCCTGACCGGTGCCGCCGTTCTTGCCCGCGCTGGCGCCGTCCTTGCCGAGGGCGCCCGCTACACCGTTGCCGCCGTCACCGCCGGCTCCGCCGCTGCCGTAGTTGCCGCCCTTGCCGCCGGCGCCGCCATCGCCGCCGTTCGCGCCGGCGGCCGTCGAGGTGAATCCGGCGCCACCCTTTCCGCCGTTGCCGACCGGGGTCTGCGGCAACGCGCCGTCGATGCCGTACTTGCCGGTGCCGATTCCGTTGCCGTTGCTGCCGCCGATACCGCCGGCGCCGACCGTGCCGGCGTTGCCGCCGTTGCCGCCGACCCCGCCGTTCGGGCTGGTGGCCGTGCCGGCGGCACCCATGCCGCCGTCGCCAGGTGTCCCGGCGTTGCCGCCGTTACCGGCGTTGCCGCCGGCGCCGGACGCGCCGGCGACGCCCTTCGTTGAGCTGCCGCCCACGCCGCCGGCACCGCCGTTACCGCCGTTCGCCCCGTTGCCGCCGTTGCCGCCGGCCTGCCCCGCGCCGTTGTTGACGCCGGCCACACCGTTCGCGCCATTTTGTCCGGTACCGCCCGTGCCGCCGTCGCCGCCGCTACCGCCGGCGCCACCGGCGCCGCCGTTGCCGAAGTTCACGCCGGCCTTACCGCCGCGGCCGCCGGCGCCGCCGGATCCGCCGGCTTGGCCGTTGCCGCCGCTGTCGCCGGCTTTGGCGCCGGTGCTGCCGTTATTGCCGGCCACACCGTTGCCGCCCTGGCCGCCGTTGCCGCCGTTGCCGTAGTTGCCGCCGTCACCGCCGGCTCCGCCGTTGCCGCCGCTGGCGCCGGCGGCCTGCGGGTTGAACCCACTGCCGCCGTTGCCGCCGTTGCCCACGGGCCCGGCGACGTTGGCGCCGTTGGCGCCGTTCGCCGCGGTGCCGCCGCCACCGTTGGTGCCGCCGGCGCCGCCCTTGCCGACGGCTCCGGCGTTGCCACCGTTGCCGCCGGCACCGCCGTTGACGTTGGTGCTGGTGCCAGCCGCGCCGTTGCCGCCGCTGCCGGGCGTGCCCGCGTTGCCGCCCTTGCCGCCGATGCCGCCACTGCCGTTGGTGCCTGCCGTGGCGCCGGCGCCGCCGGCCGTCCCGCCCTTGCCGCCGTCGCCGCCGGCCCCGCCGGTGCCGCCCGCGCCGCCGTCGCCGCCGGCCTGACCGCCACCGATGCCGTTGTTGTAGTTGTTCTGGTCGCTGACACCGTTGGCCCCGGTGATGCCGGTGCCGCCGCCGCCGGCCGCGCCGCCTGCCCCGCCGTTGCTGGCGTTGCCGCCGCCGGCGTTGGTGCCCGCGGTGCCCGCGGTGCCGCCGTTGGTCGCTCCGGCCGCACCACCGGTGCCGCCGGCTCCACCGTTGCCGCCCTTGCCGCCGGCGCCGCCGTCGCCACCGGCGTAACCGGCGCCGTTGTTGAAGCCGGAGCTTCCGTTGGCGCCGGCCGCGCCGGTTCCACCGTTGCCGGCGGTGCCCGCGTTACCGCCCTTGGCCGCGTTGCCGCCGTTGCCCGCCGTGCCCGCCCCGGCGCTGCCGTTGGCGGCTCCCGCGGCGCCACCTGCCCCGCCGTTGCCGCCGGCGCCACCGTTTCCGGCGTTACCGCCGGCGGTGCCCGAGCCGCCGACACCGGTGGTGGCGACGCCGTTGCTGCCGTCTATGCCGCTGCCGCCGGCGCCGCCGACGCCACCGTTGCCGCCCAGACCGCCGGTGCCGCCCTTGTAGCCGCTGCCCGCGCCCTTGCCTCCGGCGCCTCCGGCGCCGCCGGTGCCGCCCGCGGTGCCGTCGGCGCCGTGGGGGTTGTTCGCGTTGACTCCGTTCGAGCCGGGCGTGCCGGCCGCGCCGTTCCCGCCCGCACCGCCGTTGCCGCCGTTAGCCCCGGTGCCGTTGCCACCGGCGATGCCGCTGCTGCCGCCGGTGCCGCCGGTACCGGCGGTGCCGCCTCCGCCGCCTGTGCCGGTGGCACCGGCGTTGCCGCCCGCCCCACCAGCGCCGCCGTTCGGGTTGGCAGTGGTGCCGCCCACACCGTCCCCGCCGCTACCGGCCGCTCCGGAATTGCCGCCCTTGCCGCCCGCACCGCCGTTGCCGTTCGCGCCCGCCGTCCCGCCGGCACCACCCGTGCCCGCGGTGCCGCCGCCACCACCGGCACCGCCCTTGCCGCCCGTGCCGCCGGCGCCGCCGTCGCCGCCGGCCTGGCCGCCGCCGATCCCGGTGCCGTACTTGTTGACGTCGGCCACCCCGTTGGCACCGGTGATGCCGGTGCCGCCGGATCCGGCCGCGCCGCCGGCGCCGCCGCTGCTGCCGGCGCCGCCGCTGCCGTTGCTGCCCGCGGTGGCGCCGATACCGCCGGCCGCCCCCGCGTTGCCACCCTTGCCGCCCGCGGCGCCGTTACCACCGGCGCCGCCATTGCCGCCGGCGTAGCCGGCGCCGTTGTTGAGTCCGGTGACGCCGTTGGCGCCGTTGGCGCCGAGCCCACCGGCGCCCGCGGTTCCGGCCGCGCCCCCGTTGCCGCCCGCGCCGCCGTTGCCGGAGGTGCCCTTGCTGATGCCGGTGCCGGGCGTGCCCGCGGCGCCGCCGGCGCCACCGGCCCCACCGGCGCCACCGGCGCCGGCGTTACCTCCGGCCTGACCGGCGTTGCCGATGCCGGTGGTTGTCGTGCCGTTGGCCCCGGTCACACCGGAGCCGCCCTTGCCGCCCGCGCCGCCCTGGCCGCCGGCTCCACCGTTACCGGTGGTGGTGCCGACTCCGCTGGCGGTGCCGCCGGCGCCGCCGTCGCCACCCTTACCGCCGCCTGAGCCGGCGGTGCCGCTGTCGCCGGGGTTCACACCGTTGGCGCCGTCGGCGCCGGCCGCGCCGTTACCGCCGGCGCCACCGCTGCCGCCGTTGGCGCCTGCGCCGCTGTTTCCTGCGGTGCCGCTGCCGGCGGGACCGGTGCCCGCCGTGCCGCCCAGGCCTACCGCGCCCGCGTTGCTGCCCTTGCCGCCGGCTCCGCCGTCGACGAGCGCACTGGTGCCGTCGGCGCCGCGACCGCCGTTGCCGGCGGTGCCGGCGTTGCCGCCCTGACCGCCGTTGCCGCCCTTGCCGCTGGCGCCGTTAGTGGCGCCCGCACCGCCGGCTGAGCCGCCGGTGCCGCCAGTCCCGCCGGCCCCGCCCTTGCCGCCTGCCCCGCCATCGCCACCGGCTACTCCGGCGCCGCTGTTGACGCCGGCCACGCCGTTGGCGCCGGTGACCCCCGCGCCGCCGTTACCGGCAGCTCCGCCGGCGCCGCCGTTGCTGGCAGCGCCGCCGTTACCGTTCGCGCCTGCCTTACCGCCGGTCCCGCTGCCGGCGGCTCCGCCGGTGCCACCGTCGCCGCCGTTGGCCCCGTTGCCGCCGGCCCCGCCGTCACCCCCGGCCGTACCGGCGCCACCGTTAACGCCGGCCACGCCGTTGGCGCCGGTCGCGCCTATGCCGCCCTTGCCCGCGAGGCCCGCGTTGCCGCCGGAGCCGGCCGCTCCGCCGCTGCCCGACGAACCCGCGGTACCGCCGCCGGTGCCGGCACCGCCGGCGTCGCCGCCCTTGCCGCCGGCTCCACCGCTTCCGCCCGCACCTGCGTTGCCGCCGGCCACGCCGGTACCGCCGTCGACACCAGACCCGCCGGTGCCACCGATGCCGCCGGTGCCGCCCTGACCACCTGTGCCACCGATGCCCTTGCCGCTGGCGGTCCCGCCGGCGCCACCGTCACCGCCCTTGCCGCCAGCGCTGCCACCCGTGCCGCTGTCACCCGGGTCGACGCCGTCTTTACCGGCCGCTCCGGCCGCGCCGTTACCGCCGGCGCCGCCGTTACCGCCGTTGGCGCCCGCTCCATCGGCGCCGTTGGCGCCGTTGCCGGCAAGCCCACTGCCGCCCTTACCGCCAGCACCGACCGCACCGGCGTCACCGCCCTTGCCGCCGGCCCCGCCGTCGACGAACGTGCTGGTGCCGTCGGCGCCACGGCCACCGGCACCGGCCGTGCCGGCGTTACCGCCCTGGCCACCGTCGCCGCCCTTGCCGTCGGTGCCTGCCGTCGCGCCGATGCCGCCGGCCTTACCGCCGGTTCCACCGGTCCCGCCGTCGCCGCCCTTACCGCCGGCGCCACCGCTGCCGCCGGCCTGACCCGCACCCGCGTTGGACCCGGCCTGGCCGCTGGCGCCGGTGATCCCGGCGCCGCCGGAGCCCGCCGCCCCGCCGGCGCCGCCGCTGCTCGCGGCGCCACCGTTGCCGTTGGCGCCGTTGATGCCGCCGCCAGCGCCGCCCGCTCCACCGACACCGCCGTTGCCGCCGTTGCCGCCGGCGCCGCCGGCCCCGCCGTCACCGCCGGCGTAGCCGGCGCCGTTGTTGACCCCGGCCACACCGTTGGCGCCGGCCGCGCCGATGCCGCCCTTACCCGCCGTGCCGGCCGCGCCGCCGCTGCCGGCCGCACCGCCGTCACCGCCCTTGCCGGCGGTCGGACCACTACCGGCCGCGCCGCCTTTACCGCCGGCTCCGCCGTCGCCGCCGCTGCCGGCGTTGCCGCCCGCCTGGCCCGCGCCGCCGGCGCCCGTGGTGGCGACGCCGTTGTTGCCGTCGACGCCGGAACCGCCCTTGCCGCCCGCGCCGCCGCTACCGCCGGCCCCGCCGTCGCCGCCGATGGTTCCGACTCCGCTGGCCGTGCCGCCGGCCCCGCCGTCGCCACCTTTGCCGCCAGCTTGACCGTTGGTGCCGTTGCCTCCTGCGGTCGCGCCGTTGGCCCCGGCCGCGCCGTTACCGCCGGCGCCACCTTTACCACCGTTGGCGCCGGACCCGGACAGGCCGTCCGCGCCCTTGCCCGCGGGCCCGACACCGCCGGTCCCACCGGCGCCGACCGCGCCGGCGTTGCCGCCCGTACCGCCGGCGCCGCCGTCGACGTAGGTGCTGGTGCCTTCGGCGCCCCGACCGCCGGTGCCGCCGGTGCCGGCGTTGCCGCCCTTGCCGCCGGCTCCGCCGCTACCGTCGACACCCGCGCTGCCGGTGAGGCCACCGGCCTTTCCGCCGGCGCCGCCCGTGCCGCCGGCGCCGCCCGTGCCGCCGGCGCCGCCGTCACCACCGGCTACGCCCGCGCCGTTGTTCAGGCCGGCCACGCCGTTGGCTCCGGCCGCACCCGCACCACCTCGGCCGGCCGCGCCGCCCGCGCCGCCGTTGCTGGCCGCGCCGCCGTTGCCGTCCTTGCCCGCGGCGCCACCGCCGCCGCTGCCGGCTTGACCGCCGGCGCCGCCGTTGCCGCCGTTGGCGCCGTTACCGCCGGCGCCGCCGTCGCCGCCGGCGACACCTGCGCCGTTGTTGATGCCGAGCACACCGTTGGCGCCGCTGGCGCCCGCGCCGCCCTTGCCCGCGGTGCCGGCGTCGCCACCGTTGCCCGCTGCACCGCCGCTGCCCGCCTTGCCCGTGACACCGCCGCCGGTGCCGCCGCCACCGGCGTCCCCGCCCTTGCCGCCGGCCCCGCCGTCACCGCCGCTGCCGGCGTTGCCGCCGGCCTGGCCGGCGCCCACACCGGTGCCGTACACGTCCTCCCCGGCCACCGCATTGCCGCCGTTGAGACCGGAGCCGCCCTTACCGCCCGCGCCGCCCTGACCACCGGCGCCACCGGCGCCGCCGTGTGTCCCCGCGCCGCTGGCCGTGCCGCCGGCACCGCCGTCGCCGCCCTTGCCGCCGGCGCTGCCGTTGGTGCCGCTGTCGCCGGCGTTGAGGCCATTGGCGCCGTTCGCCCCGGCCAGCCCGTTGCCACCGGCACCACCGCTACCGCCGTTGGCGCCGGCTCCGGACCCACCGGCCAACCCGTTCCCGGCCGGCCCGACACCACCACTGCCGCCGACGCCGACCGCGCCGGCGTTGCCGCCCTTGCCTCCGGCGCCGCCGTCCACGGCGCCGGTCACGCCGTCGGCGCCGCGGCCACCGTCACCGGCCGTGCCGGCATTGCCGCCCAGACCACCGGCCCCGCCCTTGCCGTCGGCACCTGCGCTGCCAGTGAGACCGCCGGCCTTGCCGCCGGTACCGCCGCTGCCGCCGTCGCCGCCCTTACCGCCGGCCCCGCCGTCGCCACCGGCGACACCCGCGCCGTCGTTGGTTCCGACCTGGCCGTTGGCGCCGTTGACGCCGGCGCCACCGGCCCCGGCCGCCCCGCCGGCGCCGCCGCTGCTGGCCGTACCGCCGTTGCCGTCCTTGCCCGTGGTGCCACCGCCGCCGCTGCCGGCCTGGCCGCCAACCCCACCGTTGCCGCCGTTGCCGCCCTTGCCGCCGGCGCCGCCGTCGCCGCCGTCGTAGCCGGCCCCGTTGTTGACCCCGGCGGCGCCGTCGTGACCGTGCGCGCCGATGCCGCCCTTGCCGGCAGCGCCCGCCGCGCCGCCGTTTCCGGCATCACCGCCACTGCCTGCCTGACCTGCGATGCCGCCGCCGGTGCCGCCGCTGCCGGCGTCGCCGCCCTTACCGCCCGCGCCGCCGTCACCACCGCTACCGGCATTGCCGCCGGCCTGGCCGGCCTGCCCGGCACCGTCGGTGGCAACCCCGTTGCCCCCGTCGACGCCGCTGCCGCCCTTGCCGCCCTGGCCGCCCTTGCCGCCGGCCCCGCCGCTGCCGCCGTGCGTGCCTGACCCGCTGGCCGTGCCGCCGGCACCGCCGTCGCCGCCCTTGCCACCGGCGAAGCCGTCGGTGCCGCCCTCGCCGGGGTTGACACCGTCGGCGCCGTCAGCCCCGGCCAGGCCGTTGCCGCCGGCACCACCGTTGCCGCCGTCCGCGCCTGCTCCGGCCCCACCGGCCAACCCGTTTCCGGCCGGACCGATTCCGCCGCTACCGCCTAGACCGACCGCGCCGGCGTTGCCGCCTTTACCGCCGGCACCGCCGTCCACGGCACCCGTCACACCATCGGCACCGCGACCGCCGTCGCCGGCCGTGCCGGCGTTGCCGCCCTGGCCGCCGGCCCCGCCCGTTCCGTCGGCACCCACTGTGCCGGTGCCGCCGCCGGCCTTGCCGCCGGTGCCGCCGCTGCCGCCGTCGCCGCCCTTACCGCCGGCCCCGCCGTCGCCGCCGGCGACGCCCGCACCGTTGTTCTGGCCGGGCACACCATTGGCGCCGTTGACGCCGGTACCACCAGAGCCGGCCGCGCCGCCGGCCCCGCCACTGCTGGCCGCGCCGCCGTTGCCGTCCTTGCCGGTGGCGCCGCCGCCGCTGCCGGCCTGGCCGCCGGCGCCGCCGTTGCCACCGTTGGCGCCGTTGCCGCCGGCGCCGCCGTCGCCGCCCGCGTAACCGGCGCCGCTGTTGACACCGGCCAGCCCGTTCGCGCCGTTGGCGCCGTTACCGCCCTTGCCCGCTGTGCCAGCGTCGCCGCCGCTACCGGCCGCACCGCCACTGCCGGCCTGACCTGCGATGCCGCCGCCGGTGCCGCCGCTGCCGGCGTCACCGCCCTTGCCGCCCGCGCCGCCGTCGCCGCCGCTGCCGGCATTGCCGCCGGCCTGACCGGCGCCGCCGGCACCATTGGTGGCAGCGCCAGTGTCACCGTCGACACCTGAGCCGCCCGTGCCGCCGGCGCCACCAACGCCGCCGGCGCCGCCGTCACCGCCGTGCGTGCCGGCACCGCTGGCGGTACCACCAGCACCCCCGTCACCGCCCTTACCGCCGGCCACGCCGTTGCCGCCGCTGGCCCCGGCGCCCACGCCGTTGGCACCGGCCGCCCCGGCCAATCCGTTACCGCCGGCGCCGCCGTCGCCACCGTTGGCACCCAGCCCGCTCAGGCCCGCGGCACCGTTGCCGGCAGGTCCGGTGCCACCGCTACCGCCCAGGCCGACCGCGCCGGCGTTACCGCCCTTGCCGCCGGCTCCGCCGTCCACGGCGCCGGTCACGCCGTCCGCGCCGCGGCCACCGGTCCCGGCGGTACCGGCATTGCCGCCGGCCCCGCCGGCGCCGCCCTTGCCGTCGGCACCCGCAGTGGCTCCTAATCCTCCGGCCTGACCGCCGGTGCCGCCGGTCCCACCTGCGCCGCCCTTGCCACCGGCCCCGCCGTCACCACCGGCGACGCCCGCACCGTCGTTTTGACCGGCCACACCATTGGCGCCGTTGACGCCGGTACCACCAGAGCCGGCCGCGCCGCCGGCGCCACCGCTGCTGGCCGCGCCGCCGTTGCCGTTCGCGCCCGCGCTACCACCACCGCCGCTGCCGGCCACACCGCCGACGCCGCCCTTACCGCCGTTGGCGCCGTTACCGCCGGCCCCGCCGTCACCACCGGCGTAGCCGGCGCCGTCGTTGACCCCGGCCAGACCGTTCGCGCCGGTGGCGCCGCTACCGCCCTTGCCGGCCGCGCCCGCGTCGCCGCCGCCGCCCGCCGCGCCACCGGAGCCCGCCGCGCCTGCCGCACCACCCAGGCCGGTTCCGCCCGCAGCCCCGCCTTTACCGCCATCGCCGCCATCGCCGCCGCTACCGGCATTGCCGCCGGCCTTACCGGCGCCGCCATCGCCTGTGGTCGCGAGGCCGTCGAAGCCGTCGACGCCGCTGCCTCCCTTGCCGCCGGCGCCGCCCTGGCCCCCGGCGCCACCGGCACCACCGTGCGTTCCCGCACCGCCCGCAGCGCCACCAGCTCCACCGTCGCCGCCCTTACCGCCGGCCAGCCCGTCGGTGCCGCTGTCGCCCGCGCTGACGCCGTTGACGCCGGCCTTACCTGCCGCGCCGTTGCCGCCGGCGCCGCCGTTACCGCCGTTGCCGATGTTGCCGCCGTCGCCACCGGCGCCGCCGCTACCGCCATTGCCACCGGCCACGGTCGCGCTGTAACCCGCACCACCGTCGCCGCCGGAGCCCGCCGGACCTACTACGGCCGCGCCGTTGGCGCCATCGACGCCCGTGCCGCTTCCGCTCCCGTTGAGACCACCCTTGCCACCGGTGCCCGCAGTACCGGCGTTACCGCCCTTACCACCCGCAGCTCCGTCGATGTGGTTCGCGTCGCCGGCCGCGCCCACGCCACCGTCGCCGGGTCGCCCGGCCGCGCCGCCGTCGGCACCGGCGCCGCCGGTACCCGCGGCGCCCGCCACGCCCTTGCCGAGCACCGTGCCGGCCTTGCCGCCGGCCCCGCCGCTGCCGCCGGCCCCGCCGTCGCCGCCACTGCCTCCGGCCTGCCCCGCCTGGCCCGCGGCCGCGCCGTTCTTGCCATCGACGCCGATTCCGCCGGCGCCGCCGGCACCACCGTGACCGCCCGCGCCGCCGGCGCCGCTGTTGCCCGAGATTGAACCGCCATTGCCGCCGGCGCCGCCGCTGCCGCCGGATCCGCCGGCGGAGCCGCTGGTACCGCTGTCACCCGGGTTGAGCCCGTTGACGCCCGCCTTGCCGGCCGCACCGTTGCCGCCCGCACCACCGGCCCCACCGTTGCCGTAGTTGCCGCCGTGCCCGCCGCTACCACCGTTGCCGCCACTGGCGCCGGCAACCGAACCCGCGGATGCGTCATAGCCCGCTCCGCCGTTGCCGCCGTTACCGCCGCTTCCGGTGGTCGTGGTGCCCGCCTTGCCGTGCGCCCCGACGACCGAACCCGACCCACCGGTGCCGCCTGCGGCACCGACGCCGTTATTGCCGCCGTTGCCGCCGTTGCCGCCGTTGGGATTGGCGGCGTTGCCCGCCGCGCCGTTGCCGCCGTTGCCACCGAGTCCACCGGTGCCGCCGTCGCCTCCGGCCCCGCCGCGACCGGTTATGCCGGATTCGCCGAACAGCAGGCCGCCCCGGCCGCCGGCGCCGCCGCTGCCGCCGTTACCACCGATGGCGCCGATGCCACCGTCCCCACCGTCGGTGCCGTTGCCGCCGGGGAAGGTTCCGTCAATGCCGTTGGCGCCCTGGGTGCCGATACCGCCCTTGCCGCCGATGCCGCCGTTGCCGCCGTTGCCGCCGTCGCTGAAGAGCAGGCCGCCCCGGCCGCCGGCGCCGCCGTTGCCTCCCGTGCCGCCGTTGACGCCGGTGAGTCCGGCTCCACCGTTGGCGCCGTTGCCGCCCACGCCGCCGTTGCCGTACAACCAGCCGCCGTTGCCGCCGGCGCCGCCGTTACCGCCCGGGTTGCCGGCGCCACTGGCCCCACCGCTGCCGCCGGTGCCACCGGTGCCCAGCAGCCAGCCCGCGTTGCCGCCGATCCCGCCGGTGCCGCCGGCCGCGGCGCCCGCACCACCGGTGCCACCCGCTCCACCGGCGCCGTACAACCCGCCGGCGCCACCGGCGCCACCCAGCCCGCCATTGCCGGTCTGGCCGATGCCACCGGCGCCGCCGGCGCCGCCGGAACCGCCGGACAGCCATCCCGCGTCGCCGCCCGTTCCGCCGCCGCCGCCGGTAGCGCCCATGCCGCCGGCACCACCGGCGCCGCCCGCGCCGGCCAGCAACCCGCCGTGGCCGCCGTGGCCGCCGAACCCGGCCTGGCCGCCCACCGTCGGACCGGCGCCGCCGGATCCGCCGGCACCGCCGTTGCTGAACAGATATGCGTCACCACCGCGGCCGCCGGTGCCGCCAAAGCCGGTCGGACTGGTGTTTCCGCCCCCGGCCCCGCCGGTGCCGCCATCGCCGTAGAGGTACCCGCCGTGGCCGCCGGCCGCGCCCCAGCCGCCGTTAGCGCCGGCGCCGCCGGCTCCGCCGGTGCCTCCGGCACCGATCAACCAGGCCCGGCCGCCGGCGCCCCCGGCGCCGCCGGTTCCCAGGCCGTTCAGGTTGGCGCCGCCCGCGCCACCGATACCACCGCTGCCGTACAGCCAGCCGCCACTGCCGCCGGCGCCACCGGCCCCGCCGTTGCCGGTGGTCGAGGCTCCGCCGGCCCCGCCGACGCCACCGTTGCCAATCAGACCGGCACTCCCGCCGGCCCCGCCGGCCTGTCCGGCCGCGCCCGCCGCGCCGGCACCGCCGTTGCCGTAGAGCAATCCACCCGCGCCGCCGGCCGCACCAGGGGTGCTGCCGTTGGCTCCGTCACCGATCAGCGGGCGTCCGAGCAGCACCTGGGTGGGAGTGTTGATCGCCCCGAGCACCGCCTGCTCGAGTCCGGCCAGCGGTGCCGCGTTAGTGGCCTCGGCGAGGCCGTAGGCACCCGCGCCCGTCGACAGGCTCTGCATGAAGCGGCTGTGGAACTCGGCGGCCTGGGCGCTGATCGCCTGATACGCCTGCCCGTGGTTGCCGAACAGCGCTGCGATCGCCGTCGACACCTCGTCCTGCGCCGCGGCCAGCAGCTCGGTGGTCGAGGCCGCAGCGGCCGCGTTCGCCCGCTCCAGGGTGGCCCCCAGACCGGCGAGATCCGAGGCCGCGGCTGACAGCACATCCGGCGATGCAATTACGTACGACATTGGGAACCGCCCACTAGCTAGGTCACGACCCGAGAGGTCGTTTACATGTCCCCAGGTCATGCTGATCGGCCAGGCCGATACGAACGATAACTGGAAAACCCTGAGACCATACTGACATTTGTCCAAAAACAGGGTAAATCATCTAAATAGTCTCGAAAGAGTGGTATGCGCCACACTTAAGACATTCAAATGGACAGAGACGGGTGGGTATGGACCATCCGTCACGGCAGGGATGACCTAGAGTACCCGCGCTCACTTCGTCAGAAGGATGCTCAGGTCGGTTATCGGATAACTCGTGCTTAGCCGGTCACCCCGGGCTGCCCGAAGAAGCCGCCACGGCCCCCGCTGCCGCCGGTACCGGTGGTGCCCACCGGGGCGCCCACACCGCCGGCGCCGCCGCCGCCGCCGTTTCCGCCGTTGCCGATGAAGGTGGCGTTGCCACCGCCGCCACCGTTGCCGCCGGCCCCGCCGGGCTGCGGGCTCAGGTTGTCGCCGCCCGCGCCGCCGACGCCCCCCGCCCCGCCGTTGCCGAAGATGAACCCGCTGTTGCCCGCGGTACCGCCGTACCCACCGGCCGCACCCGTGCCGACGGGGTTGCTTCCGGCGCCTGCCGCGCCGCCGGCGCCGCCGCCCCCGCCGTTGCCCAACAGGAACGTCGATGCGCCGGCGCCGCCGTTGCCACCCGCACCGCCGGTCGCCCCGATTCCGCCGGCCCCGCCGGATCCGCCGGCCCCGCCGAACGCGCCGTTGCCGTAGATGAATCCGCTACCGCCGGCATTGCCGCCCTGACCGCCGGCCCCGGCGGCCGTGCTGACATTGTGGTCGCCCCCGCTGCCTCCGGCGCCGCCATTGCCGCCGGTGCCGAAGATGCGCGCGGTGCCGCCGCTGCCGCCGGCACCTCCATGGCCGCCGGTCGCGAGGAAGGTGCCGCTGCCGCCCGCGCCGCCCGTCCCGCCGTCGCCGCCTACGCCCCAGATCCATCCGGCGTCACCGCCGGTGCCGCCGGCGCCGCCGTTGCCGGACCCGGCGACGGTGACCAGCCCGGCACCGCCGCTGCCGCCGTTGCCGCCGAAGCCGAACAGCAGTCCCGCGGCGCCGCCGTTGCCGCCGGCCCAGCCGTTGCCGTCCGCGACGGTGCTGACCCCGTCGCTGCCGGCACCGCCGTGACCGCCGCTGCCCAGCAGCCAGGACCGGCCGCCGGCACCCCCGCCGGAGGGCAGTTCGACACCGCCGCTGCCGCCGTTGCCGCCGTCGCCGAACAGCAGGCCACCGTTGGCGCCGGCACGCCCGGTGCCGCCGTCTCCGCCGTTTCCGATCAGGAACCCGGCCCGGCCGGCGGTGCCGCCGATCGCGCCGTTGCCGCCGTGACCGCCGTTGCCCAGCAGCCACGAGTTTCCGCCGCCGCCGCCGATGCCGTCGCCCGCTCCGCCGGCTCCGCCGCTGCCGCCGGCGGCGCCGTTGCCGAGCAGGAACCCGGCGTTGCCGCCGGCCGCCCCGTTGCCGCCGATTCCGCTGGTGCTGCTGCCGCCGGTGCCGCCGATGCCGCCCCGGCCGAACAGCCAGGCGTTGCCCGCCGTACCGCCATTGCCGGCGGCGCCGCCCAGGAATGTCGTCGATCCGCCGTGCCCACCGGATCCTCCGGTCCCGATCAGGAAGCCGCCGTTGGCGCCCGCGCCGCCCGCACCGCCGACCCCGCTCACGCTGCTGGCCCCCGAACCGCCGGAGCCGCCCTCGCCCAGTAACCAGGCGTTGCCGCCGGCGGCAGCGGCGG
>NZ_LQOY01000071.1 GCF_002101675.1 Mycobacterium gordonae
CGGCGGCCATGCCCTATGCGGGGTGGTTGGGTGAGGCGGCGGCGCGGGCGGCGGGGGCGGCCGCGCAGGCCAGTGCGGTGGTGGGTGCGTTCGAGGCGGCGCGGGCGTCGATGGTGCATCCGGTGGCGGTGGCGGCTAATCGGGATGTGTTGGTGCGGTTGGTGTTGTCGAATGTGCTGGGTCTCAACGCGCCGGCGATCGCTGCGGTCGAGGGCGTGTATGAGCAGATGTGGGCTGCTGATGTGGCGGCGATGGTGGGGTATCACGGTGGGGCTTCGGCGGCGGCGTCGGCGTTGTCGTCCTGGCAGGACTGGCCCGCTGCCGCGGTGCCCGCACCGCTCGAGGGCATCAACCTCGGTCTGGGGAATATCGGTTCCCTCAATGTGGGCAGCGGCAATATCGGTGACACCAACCTGGGCAGCGGCAATATTGGCAGCTCCAACCCTGGCAGCGGCAATACCGGAAACACGAACTTCGGCAGCGGCAATCGGGGCGACACCAACGTCGGTAGCGGCAACACCGGCAATCTCAACGTGGGCAGCGGCAATATCGGCAGCCAGAATTTTGGGAGCGGCAACATCGGCAGTGCCAATCTCGGATCGGGCAACCTCGGTAACTCCAACGTCGGCGCGGGCAACATCGGGGATACCAACGTCGGCTCCGGAAACAACGGGAGCCGCAATGTCGGCAGCGGAAACCTCGGGAGCAGCAACTTCGGCTTCGGCAACACCGGCAGCGGCAATTTCGGGTTCGGCAACACGGGCAACAACAACATCGGCTTCGGCCTGACCGGTGACAATCAATTCGGGTTCGGCGCACTCAATTCCGGCAGCGGCAACATCGGGTTGTTCAACTCCGGCACCGGAAACGTCGGCTTCTTCAACTCCGGCACCGGCAACCTGGGGTTCGGTAATTCGGGCACCGGCAACTTCGGTTTCGGCAATGCGGGCGACATCAACACCGGCTTCTGGAATGCCGGCAACACGAACACCGGTGCGGCGAACGCGGGCGCCGGCAACTTCGGATTCTTCGACTCCGGCAATTTTAATGCCGGCAGTTTCAACTCCGGCAATTCCAACACCAGTTTCGGAAACGCTGGAAGCGCCAACAGTGGATTTCTCAACGCGGGTGTTGTCAATTCCGGGTTCGCTAATGCGGGCGACGTGAACACCGGCTTCGGTAATGCGGGGGACACCAACACCGGCGCCCTCAACGGCGGCGACCTCAACACCGGAATCTTCAGCGCGGCGACCCAGGCGGGACCCAACTCGGGGTTCTTCAATGTCGGTACGGGCAACTCGGGTTTCGGCCACAACGACCCAGCGGGCAGTGGCAATTCTGGCTGGCAGAACTCGGGATTCGGCAACTCGGGCTACGTCAACACCAGCACCACGCTCGCCCTCGGCGGCAATTCGGGCATCCTGAACACCGGCTACGGCAACGCGGGGATTTACAACGCGGCTGTCCAGAACGCGGGATTCTTCATCGCCGGCGTGACCAGCTCCGGACTTTTTGTGTTCGGAACCGGAAGTTCGGGTCTGCTCATCTCAGGTAACAGCCTTTCCGGAATCTTCAAAGGCTTTTTCTGACGGCAGACCTTTTGGAACAGCATTCCAGCGCTTATCGCCCTGTCGAATTTGTGGACAAACGGCTGGACAGTCGTCTGGTATGCCCAGGTGAGGCCGCCCTTATCAAATTCTTCGAGGCAGTTTCGGCCAAACTACAGACTTTTACTGTGATCTGGCTTACGATCCGCCCATGGGCTGGTTCGCGTCGCGGGCGGCCCGTGACTAGTCGGAACAGTTGGCCGGGGTTGGGGTTGCGATGATTCTGGATTTTGCGTGGTTGCCACCGGAGATCAACTCGGCGCGGATCTTCGCCGGGGCCGGGCCGGGCTCGCTGCATGCGGCGGCGGCGGCGTGGGAGAGTTTGGCGGCCGATCTGGCCGCGTCGGCGTCGTCGTTCAGCTCCGTGATCACTGGTTTGACCGGTGGTCCGTGGGCGGGGCCGGCGTCGGCGGCGATGGCCGCTGCAGCGTTCCCGTACGTGGACTGGATGACGGCGGCTGCCGCTCAGGCGGATGCGTCCGGTTTGCTGGCTCGGACGGCGGCGACGGCGTTTGAGGCTGCGGTGACGGCGACGGTCCATCCGGCGGTCGTCCAGGCCAACCGGACTTCGTTGATGACGCTGATCTCGACGAACTTCCTCGGGCTGAACACTCCGGCGATTTTCGCCAATGAGTTCGACTACGTGGAGATGTGGGCACAGGATGTGGCCGCGATGCTCGGCTACCACGGCGGTGCGACGGCGGTGGCCGAAAGCCTGACCCCGTTCGCTATTCCGCCGTTTGATCTGGCCGGCTTGGCGGCCAACGTCGGCGCCCAGGTGACCGGTCTGGCGACGACGGCGTCGGCCGCGGTCAGCCCGATGATCGAGGGCGCCGTCGCGGCGGGCGCAGGGTTGGCGACGGGGGTGCAGTCACTCGCGGCGGGTCTGCCGCTTCAGTCGTTGGCATCGGTGGCTCAGCTGGGCGCCATGCCGGCGAGCATGCTGATCGGCCCCCTGATGCAGGCCGGACAATCAGCCACCAGCACGGCTGGACTGGCCGGCGCCACGGCTGCCGCGGATCTCGCGGATATCCCGAAGTTCGTCGGCGATGTGGCACCGGCCGCAAAGGGCCTGGGTGGTGCCGCGCTGGGCGCCGGTATGGCGGGCGACTTGGGCAAGGCGCACCTGGTGGGAGCGATGTCGGTACCGCCGACGTGGCAGGGCTCGGTGCCCAAGGGGATGGGCAGCTCGGCGATGGCCGGCTTGGGTGCGATGCCGAACCCGGCAGCGATGGCGCAGGCGACCGGCGGCGGAATGCCGATGATGCCGATGCCGATGGGTATGGGCGGTGGCGCAGGAGCGGGTATGCCCGGCGGCATGATGGGCCGCGGCGGCGCCAGTCCGCATGTGGTGCAAAACCGGCCGAGCGTGATCCCGCGGACCGGCGTCGGATAATCGGAAGATTAGTCGACGCCGAATTAAATTCATTCTTTTTGAGAGGCAATTTCCGCAACATCGTCAACGGCGTCGCGACGGAGTGATCCGCGACGCCCGCAGCGACGAGCAGCAACAGCAGGCTGCACGGCAGATCTTGAGCAGCTAGGAAGGATTCACCCGATGACGATCAATTACCAGTTCGGCGACGTCGACGCGCATGGCGCGCTGATCCGCGCCCAGGCCGCCAACCTCGAGGCCGAGCACCAGTCCATCGTTCGCGATGTGCTGGCTGCGGGCGATTTCTGGGGCGGCGCCGGTTCGGTGGCTTGCCAGGAGTTCATCGCCCAGTTGGGCCGGAACTTCCAGGTGATCTACGAGCAGGCCAACGCTCACGGCCAGAAGGTCCAGAGCGCCGGCAACAACATGGCCCAGACCGACAGCGCCGTCGGCTCGAGCTGGGCTTGATCAAGCGGTCGGGCGGACGTTATTGGTGTCCGGGGCTGGTCAGAAACCGAATATACTGAGCAAGTAACTAAGTTCGATTGCGCGTGCGAATACCGAATTGTGGCCAGTTTGGCGAAAGCCCAGACTGCTGCGGTGGATTGTTTTACGATCCGATAGGGGCAGGCTCGCAGGTCGGGTAGCAGTGATGGTTGTGGAGTGATGGAGCCGTTGACGCGGCTGGCTGATTTGGGGATGCGATGATTTTGGACTTTGCGTGGTTGCCGCCGGAGATCAACTCGGCGCGGATTTTCGCCGGCGCCGGGTCGGGTCCGCTGCATGTGGCGGCGGCTGCCTGGGAAAGTTTGGCGGCCGATCTGGCGGCGTCGGCGTCGTCGTTCAATGCGGTGGTCGTGGGTTTGACCGGTGGTCCGTGGGCGGGTCCGGCGTCGGCGGCGATGGCGGCCGCGGCGCTGCCGTATGTGGACTGGTTAGGTCAGGCGGGTGCGCAGGCGCAGCTGGCGGCCGGTCAGGCCCGGGCGGCGGCAACGGCTTTCGAGGGCGCGTTGACGGCGACGGTGCATCCGGCGGTGGTGGAAGCCAACCGGATATCGCTGATGACGTTGATCGCGACGAACTTCCTGGGGTTGAACACTCCGGCGATTTTCGCCAACGAGTTCGACTACGTGGAGATGTGGGCGCAGGATGTGGCCGCGATGCTCGGTTATCACGGTGGCGCGACGGCGGTGGCCGAAAGCCTGACCCCGTTCGCCATTCCGCCGGTGGATCTGGCCGGATTGGCCGCCAACGTCGGCGCCCAGTTCACCGGACTGGCCACCACGGCATCTGCCGCGGTGAGCCCGGCCGTCCAGGGCGTGGTCGCAGCGGCCCCCGGCATGGTGGCCGGTGTGCAGTCGGCAGCCGCAGCCCTGCCGATTCAGTCGCTGTCGTCGGTGGCCCAGCTGGGCGCCATGCCCGCCAGCATGCTGATCGGCCCGCTCATGCAGGCCGGCACGTCCGCCTCGAGCACTGCCGGGCTGGCTGGTGCGTCGACGGCCGCCGGCCTGGTCGACGCACCCAAGTTCGTCGGTGACGTCAACCCGATGAAGGGTCTGGGCGGCGGCGGCGCTGGTCTGGGTGCCGGGATGTCGGCAGGTCTGGGCAACGCTCGGCTGGTGGGTTCGATGTCGGTGCCGCCGACCTGGCAGGGCTCGGTCCCCAAGGGAATGGCCAGCTCCGCGATGTCGGGGTTGGGTGTCAACGCCGCCGAGATGGCACAGGCCGCGGGAGCCGCGGGCATGGGTGCCGGCGGCGGAATGCCGATGATGCCGATGCCGATGGGCGGTGGCGGCGCCGGAGCGGGTATGCCCGGCGGCATGATGGGCCGCGGCGGCGCCAGCCCGCACGTGGTGCAGAACCGTCCGAGCGTCATCCCGCGGACCGGCGTCGGATAAGCCAGGCGAACTTGGGCGCGGGCGACGTAGAGGAGTTACGTCGCCCGCGCTTTTTTCGTTGCGGTGCCGATGGCCTACCGGTCAGATGTGGTCGAGACCGCGTGTCATCAGGAAGACGCCCAGCACACCGATGACCAACGCGAAAACCTGCTGCCGGCGAGCTTTCGCCCACTTGTTGACCGCGCTCATCATGCGGTCGGTCTTCGCCGGCGCGGCCAGTCGGCTGACGAGGGGGAGTTCGACGAAGGCCAGCGCAATCAATGAGTACGCGCCGGCGGCGCTGATCTGAGTTCCCATCGCGACTCCCGAGGTCACAATGGCGGTCAGCGCACCCAGGTATCGAAAGTCCACCAACATCCCCACGCCCAGGGTGAACGACATTCGAATTGGCCTGGCCTGCAGTGCATCCTGGGCGCGGTGGGACAAACGGGACATGGTTGCGGCGGTCCGCAACTGCAGCGCGGACCCATGGCTGTCGGAAATGCCCAGGCGCGAGCGTTGCCGTGGCGCGACGCCGGCGCCGGCTATCAGCAGGGCGACCACGCCCATCCCGATCTGGATGTGGCCGGCGGTGGCGCTCGCGGTGGCCACCTGCATCCGGTGCATCGTTGCCAGGGCGGTGTCGCGCACCCCGAACAACACCACTGCCGCCAGGACGGCACTGACCGCCATACCGCCCAGCCAGAACGCCGCCAGCGGTCCGACAGCCTGCCGCCGCGACGACAGCGCAACACCGACTCCGATGCGCAGCGGGTCTGCAGTCGCCACACAAGCTAACACCAGCACCGTGAGCCACATGAAACGGACGCTACAAGGTGGTTACCGGCTGCGGAACCCAGCAGTGGGTGTGCAATTCTCTTTCGCCGGGGCCGCATCGGGGCAACCAATGTTTTCTGGCGCCGCAGTAAGAACCGCGAGGGCAAATTTGGTATCCACGGGCAGGCCAAAAGGGGCGCTGACCTGGCACAATGCGGCTGTCCTCGGTGTCGGGGCACGTGCGGGAATTGCCTTCTTGAGAGACCGGCCAGGAATGTGGAATTGCATAAATTCTTTCTCTGATTCCCTTTAACAATTGATTGACGTCACCGGGGCCGGCGCATTCCGATACCGATCTCGGACCCTTCGGGGAAGATGCCGCGATCACGACACTGCGGGCGGGTTTTTACGGCCCGCGCGGCCGATGGCGGCGGCCGGGGCGTGCGACGGACTGGCTGACGGCTGGGGTGGCTGTCGGCGGATGACTCCGGCACCGAAATCCGCTGGGAGCGTTCGCCTGTGCGTTTCCGCGGTCTCCTCAAAGTTGCCGACGCCCGCCCGCGATCAATTCTGCTGCCGGACTAAAAAGCAATCGTTTCGCGAAACGGCTGGCGCTGTGCGTTGAAAAACCCCAATTCGTCCGGTCGATAAGGATTCGCCAGACAAGCGATAGAGCGCAAATTGTTCGGTCTCAGCAAACAAATCAAGACGACACGCCGGTCCGCGTATCCGGGCCGAGAGCCCGCGCAACTATACCGTGATCTCGACCTGGCGCAAGAAGCCTCCAAGGAGGGCGTGTGCGGAGCGAACACCCAGTCGACGGAATGACCCGTCGGCAATTTCTGGCGAAAGCTGCCGCCGCCACCACCGCCGGCGCGTTTCTGGACCTGGCGGGGCCAATAATCGAAAAAGCCTATGGTGCGGGTCCGTGCAGCGGTCACCTGACCGACATCGAACACATCGTGTTGCTGATGCAGGAGAACCGGTCATACGACCACTATTTCGGCGCGATGTCCTCCACCGCGGGTTTCCAGGACCCCAACGCGCTGCCCGGCGTTTTCCAGCAGAAGGGATGGAACCCCGCGACCCAGGCGAACGACCCCGCCGGGATCACCATGCCATTCCGCTTCGACACCACCCGGGGGCCACTGGTCGCCGGCGAATGCGTCAACGACCCCGACCACGGTTGGATTTCGCAGCACCAGTCCTGGAACGGCGGCGCGATGGACGGGTGGCTCGCGGCGCAGGCTCAGGTGAGCTCGGTGCAGGGCAATGTGCCGGTGACGATGGGGCACTACACGCGTGCCGACATCCCGATCCACTACCTGTTGGCTGACACCTTCACCGTCTGCGACAACTACCACTGCTCGCTGCTGGGCGGAACCACCCCCAACCGCCTGTACTGGATGAGCGCCTGGATCGACCCCGCCGGTACCCAGGGCGGGCCGGTGATCCTGGAGCCGAATATTCAGCCGCTGCAGCACTACAGCTGGCCCACCATGCCGGACAATCTGGAAGCCGCCGGCGTGAGCTGGAAGGTGTATCAGAACAAGCTGCTCGGCCCGCTGAACAACACCGTCGTCGGCTACAACGGCCTGATCAACGACTTCAAGCAGGCGGCCGACCCGAGGTCGAATCTCGCGCGTTACGGCGTCGCCCCCACCTACCCCCTGGACTTCGCCTCCGACGTCAGAAACAACCGGTTACCCAAGGTCTCCTGGGTGTTGCCGGGCTTCCTGTTGTCCGAGCACCCAGCCTTCCCGGTCTCGATCGGGGCCGTCGGCATCGTCGATACGTTGCGGATTCTGCTGTCCAATCCGGCGGTGTGGGAGAGGACCGCGCTGATCGTCAACTATGACGAAAACGGTGGATTCTTCGATCACGTCGTCCCGCCGACTCCGCCACCGGGCACACCCGGGGAGTACCTCACCGTGCCGGACATCAACTCCGTGCCAGGGTCCGGCGGAATCCGTGGCCCCATCGGCCTGGGATTCCGAGTCCCCTGCATCGTCATATCGCCCTACAGCCGTGGTCCGTTGATGAACCACGACACCTTCGACCACACCTCGACGCTGAAGTTGATCAGTACCCGCTTCAACGTGCCCGTGCCGAACCTGTCCGCCTGGCGCAACGCCACGGTCGGCGATATGACCTCGACGTTCAACTTCGCCCAGCCACCCAATACGTCGAAGCCGAACCTGGATCATCCGCGGCTCAAGGCGCTGCCCAAACTTCCCCAGTGCGTGCCGAACGCGATATTGGGCACGACGACGAAAACGTCCATTCCCTACCGGGTGCCGTACCCGCAAATGATGCCAACCCAGGAAACTCAACCGGTGCGTGGGCTGCCCAGTGGTCCCTGCTGAATTCGAATAGCATTCTGAATCGGCCGGATCACCCTTACTAGTCTCGCCGCAATTCCGGATCGCTGATGCTGGTAAGCGGCCATCGTCAAACGATCGCCGGCAACTTTCACTCACCGCGCATGCGATGTGTCTCAAGGTGTTGGGGAAAAATCGCCCGACGGCCGGGCAATCGGCAGGAATTGTCCCGACGGGCGCGGCACCGATTCGCACGCCGGATCGCCGAAGCCCATCGATCACATAGCCCTTTCTGGGGCCCGGCATTGAGCTGCCGCCCCGGCGGTCACCCGAAAGGAACCTTGACGACGGATGACGACGATCGCGGGTTCGGCGCACCGGCTGCCGCTGGGCGCCGCCGTGTTCGGCTCAGGCGGATCCGAGGCAGGCAGCGGCCGCGCCGGGGCCGACGCCGGCCGGAAAGACGCAGGTACGGCGATACGGAGCTCTAACGGCACGGAAATCCTGATTTCGTCGAAATTTATTGGAGGATTGTCTTACGATGCTGGTGCTCGGGTACTTACCATGGAGCACGGAGAAGTTGAGATCGGCACTGAAAGGGGACAGGCGTGCTTTTGCCTCTTGGTCCGCCCTTGCCGCCGGATTCTGTGGCGGCGAAACGGGGCGAGTCGGGGATGCTGGGCGGACTATCGGTTCCGCTGAGCTGGGGCACGGCCGTTCCACCAGACGACTACGACCATTGGGCGAAGGAGTCTGAATCAGGTGTCGAGGACGTCGTCGTGGTGCCAGGTGCGGTCGATCCGGAACCGATCGAACCGGCCAACGACGAGTGGGATGAGTGGGCGGAGTGGAAACAGTGGGAAGCGGAGAACGCTGAACCTCGTTTCGAGATGCCACGCGGAAGCAGCGTGGTCCCGCATTCGCCGGCAGCCGGATGAGAGAAGGGGAAAGACTGTCGATGTCTACGGGTGATTAGCGGCTCCGGAAAGTCCGGACCGGTGATCACATCGATCAAACTGGTTGAGTTCCAAGCAACACATCCACGAACCCAAAGGAGATAGCCAAGATGGCAACACGCTTTATGACCGACCCGCACGCTATGCGGGACATGGCGGGCCGCTTCGAAGTGCACGCCCAGACCGTCGAGGACGAGGCCCGTCGCATGTGGGCGTCCTCGCAGAACATCGCCGGCGCCGGCTGGAGCGGTATGGCTCAGGCGACCTCGCTGGACACGATGGGCCAGATGAACCAGGCCTTCCGCAACATTGTGAACATGCTGCACGGAGTGCGTGACGGACTGATCCGCGACGCCAACAACTACGAGCAGCAAGAGCAGGCTTCGCAGCAGATCCTCAGCAGCTAGCCCGATGGCGGCGAAAGCCGCTGCAGCTTAAAAACTTTCACAAACTAAGGAGACCAGTTCAATGACCATTAACTACCAGTTCGGTGACGTCGACGCGCACGGCGCGCTGATCCGCGCCCAGGCCGCCAACCTGGAGGCCGAGCACCAGAGCATCGTTCGCGATGTGCTGGCTGCCGGTGACTTCTGGGGCGGCGCCGGTTCGGTGGCTTGCCAGGAGTTCATCGCCCAGTTGGGCCGCAACTTCCAGGTGATCTACGAGCAGGCCAACACCCACGGCCAGAAGGTCCAGAGCGCCGGCAACAACATGGCGCAGACCGACAGCGCCGTCGGGTCCAGCTGGGCCTGATAGAAGTTCTCGGTTCGCGGCGGCACATCGGGCCGTAACCCGATGTGCCCGTCGTGGGCCTCTTGAACTGAGCAAGACTGCGCACGCCTGCCTCGGTGGGCGTGCGCAGTTTTTTGTGTCGGACGGTGCGGGGCTCAGAACCGCCCGCCGCCGCCCATGAAGCCACCGCCGGAAGAGCTGCCAGACGAGCCGGACGTGCCAGACCCCCCGAAGGACGTGGGGCTCCAGCCGCCGAAGCCACCGCGCAGGCCCCCGCTGAGGATGTTCCCGATGATGATGCCGCCCAGGATGGCGCCGGTGTCGCCGTCGCCGCGGTGGGCGTAAGCGCGCTGCGCCGCCTGCACGTCGGCATTGGCCAGCGACTGGGCGTGTGCGGCCAGCGTCGAGGCTCCGTTGGCGTACGCGATGGCTTCGGTGAGATTGGCCGACTTGCGGGCGTGCGCGGCCTCGAGTTGGCGTTTGGCCTCGGCCAGCCTGGTCCGGGCTTCTGGGCCGATGCTGCCGCGGCGGGTGTCGATGTACTCCGACACCGCGCGTACCCGCGACTCGGCCGTGAACAGCGCCTGCTCGAACGACCGCTGCAGCCGTTCGGCGTTAGCCCGCTCCTGCGCCACCATGGCCAGCAGCTGGTTGAGCTCCGCGTCGGACTTCGACAGCCGGGCGAAGGCGCTCAACGGATCAGCGGTGCCGCGCTCGCCGCTTGAGCTGTCCAACGCCCGCGCGGCCGCGTCGCGCGCGGCGATGAGTTCGCCGGTGTGGGCCGATTGATTGCCCTGGGTCTTCTGCAACTGCTCGTTGGCGCGTTTGATGGCCGTTTGTATGTCGGCGAGCAACGACGGCAGGTTCGCTACCGCCTGCCGGATGTCACCGGCCGCACTGTCGACCGCGTCGAGTAATGACCGTGCTTGTCCCAGAGCGGATTCGGCCGCGCGCACCGCATCGACCAAGCGGCTCTGCTGGCCGCTGACTGCCTTCTCGGCCAGCTCCCGCCCCACCCCGATATTGCGGTCGGCGAACTCCAGCCGTTCCCTGGCGATGTTCACGTTGCTCGATACGGAAGCCAAAGCGGCCGAACCGAATTCGTTGTGCAGGTCGGCCAGATGCCGTTCCGCCGGGTCCAGGCGTGCGGTGAGCTCGACGTACTGCTGGGTCAACGCGTCGAGCTTGGAAGGGGCGTTGATCACCAGATCGCGCAGCTGCTCGAACGCCTCGGTCTGGGATTCCAGCTCGCGATCGGCACTGGCCGCCGAGACGATGACCCGGGTGAGCAGCTCGCGGCGCTGTGCCGGCGTTTCGGGCGTGCTGTCGTCCAATTGCTGGCGCACCGTAAATGCTTGGGCCAGAGCGGCTTTGGCGTTATCGACGGCTTGCGAGAAGGGGGCGGTCCGCTCAGCGCCGAACTCGTCGACGGCCAGCGCGAGTTCGTTGGAGCTGGTGCGCACCGCGTTGTCGACTTCTACCACTTTCGTCCGCGACAAGTCGTCGAGGATGTCCAGCGGAACCGCGGCCAGCGCGGTCGCATCCGTGGGATCCACCCGTCGCGCGGCGGCCACCGCGTTGGCGCGCCGCCGGCGGGCGCGGCGGCGCATCACCAGCACCAAGATCAGGACCGCAACGACGATGACGCCCAGCGCACCCAGCAGCACATAACGGCCGGTGGAGCTGGGAGTCGTGTTCAGTCCGTCGGCCGCGGCGACGGCCGCGGCGCTCCACTGGGTGTTCCGCAGCGCGGGCTCAATCTTGTTGTGCCGCAGATCATCCACCTGACTCGGGGTGACGCCCGGCATGTCGTTGGGCACCAGGAAGGAATACGCCCGGCCGCCGGTGGACACCGCCAGCAGTGCGTCGTACTTACCGAGTTCGCTGGCTCGGAAGGTGCGCTGGCCCCAGTTCTCGGCACTCTGTCCCGAGAAGTTGTCGACATAGACCACCCAGAGGCGGATGTGGCGGTCGGCGTAGAGCCGGTCGACCGCGACGGTGACCGCGGCGCGATCCGAATCGCCGAGCACACCCGCGTTGTCGGTGAGGTAGTCCGCCAACCGCAGCGGCGGCTGCGCGCCGGCGGGGGGCGCCAGCAGCAGCCCCCCGCTCAGCCCCACCGTCATCATCGTCAGGACCACGCCGATCAGGCGAGTTATGCGCATACCGCTTATTAAACGTGGACGGCCCCCCAATCAGCGACCGGCCTGTGCCTCCCGAGATGTCAGCTCGGTCCGCCACCGCCCGCACCCAGGGTGCGCTGCATGTCACCCTTCATGGCCACCAACTGCGCGTTCCAGTAACCCCAGCCGTGCTGGCCACTGCCGTCGATGTTGAAGGTGGCATTGCGGCCGCCGGCGGCGGTGTAGGCGTTCTTGAAGTCGACGTTGCTCTGCAGCACCACCTGCTCGATAATCTGGCCCGGCAAGCTGCTTCCGTTGGCTCCGCCCAACTCCGACGGTGTGCCGTTGCCGCTGTAGATCCACAGGCGAGTGTTGTTACCGGCCAGCCGTCCGGCCTGCACGGTGGGATCGTGGCGCTGCCAACCCGGCCCACCGGAGGGGCCCCACATGTCTTCGGGGTTGTAGCCGCCTTCGTCGTTCATCGCGAACTTGATCAGGGTGGGCCCGTTGCCGCTGGACGGAGTCAGATAGGCCGACAGCGAACTGGCGTAGGCGAACTGGCCCGGGTGGTAAGCCGCCAAGGTCAACGCCGACGACCCGGACATCGACACGCCGACCACGGCGTTGCGGGTCGAGCGGACGCCTTTGCCGGCCAGGAAGCTTGGTAGCTCACTGGTGAGGAACGTCTCCCACTTGTAGGTGGCGCCGTTGGCCGATCCGTACCAGTCGGCGTAGAAGCTGGAGCGCCCGCCAACCGGCATGACCACCGACATGCCCGACCCCTGGTACTCGTCGAACGCGTTGGTTTCGATGTCCCAGCCGTTGCGGTCGTCGCGGGCACGCAATCCGTCCAGCAGATAGACCGCCGGCGCGCCGCCCTGCTGGAACTCCACGGTGATGTTGTGGCCCATCGCCGCGGAGGGAACCTGCAGGAACTCCGGCGCCGCCGCTCGCGCGGTCGGTTCGCTGCCCGTGACACCGAGCAGACCGGGCAGTGCGGCGGCCGCCGCAGCTGCGGCCGTCAGTCGACGCGTCCAACGATTTCTGTGTTCCGGCATGGTGACTCCTGTGATCGGCTGGGTCGTGTATGTGGCGGGTTCGCTGGGGGCGCCTCTAGCTCGTGCCGCCCGGTCGTCGGCAACCCTGGATCCGACCCAGTGATGCGATTGGTACCCACAACGGGACGGTTCAACCACCTCAGGCGGGTTGACACGCCCGCCGCGTTGGCCCTGGCAGACTGTGGGTCGGTGAGCACCGATCAGCAGGACCCCTACGACGACTTCGACCGCGCGCGGCGGGTACTCGAAGCGCCGAAGACCGCGGGTCTGCCGGGTACGGAAGGCCAGCACCGTACCGACTTCGCGCGCGACCGGGCGCGGGTGCTGCACAGCGCCGCGTTGCGCCGGCTGGCGGACAAGACGCAGGTGGTCGGACCCCGTGAAGGCGACACGCCACGCACCCGGCTGACCCACTCGCTGGAGGTGGCCCAGATCGGGCGCGGCATGGCGATCCCGCTGGGGTGCGACTTGGACCTGGTCGAGTTGGCCGGACTGGCCCATGACATCGGCCACCCGCCCTACGGCCACAACGGCGAGCGGGCGCTCAACGAGGTCGCCGCCGCCTACGGCGGATTCGAGGGCAATGCGCAGAACTTCCGCATCCTCACCAGCCTCGAGCCGAAAGTGCTTGACCCGCAAGGACGCAGCGCGGGCCTGAACCTGACCCGCGCCGCCCTGGACGCGGTGACGAAGTATCCGTGGGAGCGGACGGAAGGAGTGCGCAAGTTCGGTTTCTACGACGACGACCGTGCCGCCGCGGCGTGGGTCCGCCAGGGCGCCCCCGCGGGGCGGACCTGTCTGGAAGCTCAGGTGATGGACTGGGCCGACGACGTCGCCTATTCGGTGCACGACGTCGAAGACGGCGTCGTCTCCGAACGGATCGACCTGCGAGTGCTGGCCGACGAGCACGAGGCGGCCGCCCTGGCCAAGCTAGGGGAAAGCGAGTTTCCCCTCATCAGGGCCGACGATCTGATCCAGGCCGCACAGCGGCTGTCGGGGCTGCCGGTGGTGGCCTCGGTCGGCAAGTACGACGCAACCTTGGCGGCCGCCGTCGCACTCAAGCGGTTGACCAGTGAGCTGGTCGGCCGGTTCGCCACCGCCGCGATCGCCACCACCCGCGCGGCATCCGGCCCGGGCCCATTGGTGCGCTATCAGGCTGACCTGCAGGTGCCGGACATGGTGCGCGCCGAGGTGGCGCTGCTCAAGATCCTGGCGCTGCAGTTCATCATGTCCGACCCGCGGCATCTGGAAACGCAAGCCCAGCAGCGCGAACGCATCCACCGGGTGGCGCAGTGGCTGCACGCCGGCGCGCCGCACACTCTCGATCCGGTGTTCGCCGCTGCCTTTACCACCGCTGCTGACGACGGGGCGCGTCTGCGGGTCATCGTGGATCAGATCGCGTCCTACACCGAGGGGCGGCTGGAACGTATCGACGCCGGCCAACTCGGCGCACCCACGGCCTAGACTGAGCCCGTGGCCGGCCGGATCCCTGATCGTGACATCGCCGCCATCCGCGAAATGGCGCGTATCGAGGACGTCGTGGGCGACTATGTTCAGCTGCGCGCGGCCGGCGCGAATTCGCTCAAGGGCCTGTGCCCATTCCACAACGAGAAGTCACCGTCGTTCCACGTGCGGCCCCTGAACCATCAGTTCCACTGTTTCGGGTGCGGGGAAGGCGGCGACGTGTATGCCTTCATCCAGAAGATCGAGCACGCCAGCTTCGTCGAGGCCGTCGAACTGCTCGCCGATCGGGTCGGCTACACCATCACCTACTCCGGTCCGGCCACCAGCGTGCAGCGCGACCGCGGCAGCCGCAGCCGGCTGATCGCGGCCAACGCGGCGGCCGCCGAGTTTTATGCCGAGGCGCTGCAGTCCGACGAGGCGGCGCCGGCGCGCAAGTATCTGACCGATCGCAGTTTCGACGCCGAGGCCGCCCGCCGGTTCGGCTGCGGATTCGCGCCCTCGGGCTGGGAGACCCTGACAAAACACTTGCAGCGCAAAGGTTTCGAGTTCAAAGAGCTGGAAGCGGCCGGGCTGTCCCGGCAGGGCCGCCGGGGACCGATGGACCGCTTTCACCGGCGGCTGCTGTGGCCCATCCGCACCGCCTCGGGTGAGGTGATCGGCTTCGGGGCCCGGCGGCTGTTTGACGACGACCCGATGGAAGCCAAGTACGTGAACACCCCGGAGACGTTGCTGTACAAGAAGTCCCAGGTGATGTTCGGAATCGACCTGGCCAAACGCGACATCGCCAAGGGCCACCAGGCGGTGGTGGTCGAGGGATACACCGACGTGATGGCGATGCATCTGGCCGGGGTCACCACCGCGGTGGCGTCGTGCGGCACCGCGTTCGGCGACGACCACCTGGCCATGTTGCGCCGACTGATGATGGACGACAGTTTCTTTCGCGGTGAGCTGATCTACGTTTTCGACGGAGACGAGGCCGGCAAGGCGGCCGCGCTCAAGGCCTTCGACGGTGAACAGAACCTGGCGGGCCAGTCGTTCGTGGCGGTGGCGCCAGACGGCATGGACCCGTGTGATCTGCGGCTGAAATCGGGCGACGGCGCATTGCGGGATCTGGTGGCCCGGCGAACCCCGTTGTTCGAGTTCGCGATTCGCACCGCGCTGGCCGAATTGGACCTGGACAGCGCCGAGGGCCGGGTGGCGGCGTTGCGCCGGTGCGTGCCGATGGTCAGTCAGATCAAAGATTCGACGTTGCGCGACGAGTATGCCCGTCAGCTGGCCGGCTGGGTGGGTTGGGACGACGTCGCTCAGGTCGTCGACCGAGTGCGCACCCAGGCCAAGAAATCACCGGCCGCCGGCCAGGCCGGCCCGGGCAGCAGGACGCCGCGCCGCGCGCAGCCCGCTCAGACGGCGCCTGGCGCCGTCACCTCGGCGTCCGCGGCGGCACGTCCGGACCCGCGCGACCCGACGCTGTGGCCGCAACGCGAGGCCCTCAAATCGGCGTTGCAGTTTCCGGCGCTGGCCGGTCCGGTGTTCGACACCCTGACCGTCGAAAGCTTCACCCACCCCGGTTATGCGGCGGTGCGGGCGGCGATCGAGGCCGCCGGCGGCACCTCGGTGGGCGTCAGCGGGGCGCAATGGCTGGACATGGTGCGCCACCAGACCAACTCCGCGCTCACGGCCGGCCTCGTCAGCGAGCTGGGGGTCGAAAGTATCAACGCCGAAGACGAGCAGCTGCCCCGGTACATCTCCGGGGTGCTGGCGCGGCTGCAGGAGGTGTGGATGGGCCGCCAGATCGCGGAGGTGAAGTCCAAGCTGCAGCGCATGTCACCGATCGAGCAGGGCGACGAGTACCACGCGCTGTTCGGCGACCTGGTGGCGATGGAGGCTTACCGGCGCAGCCTGCTGGAACAGGCCAGCGGCAACGATCTGACCGCCTGAGCTCCGATCAGCGGGCGGCGTTGACCCGCGGCGCGACGATCTCGACGTCATCAACCTGGTCGCCACGCGCCCTGTGCTCCATGACGGCCGTCTGGCTGTCGATCTCGGCCAATGTGACGAAGCCCGTGTCGGGAGAGATCCGGTTGGCGATCTTGCGACGGCCCCCTTCGATCATCGATCTCGCGACGGGGCTGCCGGTGAGCGCACGGTAGGTGCCGACGATCTGCTCATAGCGACGGCGCCCGGCCTTGGTGCCCAACACGTAGCCCACGCCCAGCACGGCGACATACCCGATCAAAGCGATCCCTCCGAGAAGAAGTGCGTTCGTTCCATCCTGCCTTATCCCGCCGGAAAGTGGCGCGCCCGATCCGGGCGGCCGGCCCGGAATTGGTTCAGCTGGTGCCGGTTGGCTGTGGGCGCAGCCAGTACGCTAGAGTCGTCCCGCGGTCAGCACCAGCGTTCGCTGGACTGATAGTCCCCTGTAGCTCAACTGGCAGAGCATTCGGCTGTTAACCGAAGGGTTGAAGGTTCGAGTCCTTCCGGGGGAGCTTGCTTTCGGCGAGTTCGATGTAGGCCGCCGCAGCGTCCTCCACAACCGGCTCGTCGGTGACCTGCCGAAGATGGACGACCTGCCCCAGTTGGCGCGGCGCGGAGTGCCTGGTCGCCGGCGGCCGCGGCGGCTGCTCCTCAAATCCAGTAAGCAGGAATGCGACAGTGATCGGCGTGTTCTGCTCGATGTCTTGGAGGTCTTCGAGGTCCAGTGCGACCTCACCGGCGAGGCGACGTTGGTATTTGCCGCGGTCCCATCCGACCATTTCGCCGAATTCTTTGTGGCTGATGCGCCGCTCGGCGAGGTAGCCGCGTAGGCGGCTAGCTGCGGTTTCGGCGAGGTTGGAAGGCTTCGCCGCCATGTAGAGAGCGTCCATGCCGTAATGGTGCGCGAAAACCCCGCTTTTTGCAACTTCAGCGTGCAAATGCCACGCCTGTAACTTAACACGACACGCTTAGCGTGCACATGTCGTTGACAGGCGCACGCTGAGCGCGTACAAACATGACCGTGATGCAATCGCACGTACCCGCCAATGTCAGAGCAGAACTGGCCAGGCGCAGGAAACGGCAAGAAGACCTCGCGGAACTCCTCGGACTCACCAGACAAGCCGTCTCACAGCGGCTCCTCGGACGTGTCGACTTCCGCATCGCCGAACTGCAGGCCATCGCCGACTACCTCGAAGTCCCCATCGCGACACTGGTCGCCGAACAGCAGGCCAGCGCATGAGCGCCGACCTGACACCCACCACGGCCACCCCGTTCGACGCCATCCGCCATACCACCCCAGAGGGTCGTGAATGGTGGTCGGCGCGCGACTTGATGCCGTTGCTGGGATACGGGGCCGATTGGCGGAACTTCCACGCCGCGATTGAGCGAGCCCGCGCTACCTGCTCCAACTCGGGCGTCGACCCAGTGGTTAATTTCGTTGGCGCCACCAAAATTACTGGCACTAAGCCTGCGAACGACGTACACCTCTCCCGGTACGCCTGCTACCTCGTGGCGATGAACGGCGACCCGCGTAAGCCTGAGGTCGCTGCCGCGCAGACTTACTTTGCGGTGCGCACCCGAGAGGCCGAGACCCGCCCCACCTTCGACCCGGCCAGCCTGACCCGCGCCGAGATCCTGACGATGGCCCTGAACGCCGAGAACGAGCGGCTGGCGTTGGAAGCCGAGAACAAGGTGTTGGCTCCGAAGGCTGAGGCGTACGACAGCTTCCTTGACGCGACCGGCAAGTACGCGGTCGGCGCGGTCGCCCAGATGCTCGGCACCTCACAGAACAAGCTGTTCCGGGAGCTGCGTAACCGGCACGTGTTCATCGCGTCGGGCTCGCGGCGCAACACCCCGTATCAGCAGTACGCGCACCACTTCGAAGTCATCCCGCACGAGTTTGAGCGCAGCAACGGCGAGATGGGCTGCTCCTACACGACCTATGTACAGCCCAGTGGTATCGACTTCATTCGCCGGAAGTTGGGGCTGCCGACGATAGACCCGCTGCCGATGAACGGCGGGACGAAATGACCTTCGTTCGAACCGACCAGGCCAGCGCATGACCACGGCCGCCTCTGTTTTCCGCCCTGTCACTGGGCTCAGGGTTTCCCGGGTCTCCTTGTTCCCCGCAGTGAACCGTCTAAACGTCCGGGTGTTGTTGATGCAGGTGTGGGATGTGGCTGCGTTGTTGTTGTCCGGCCCGACCCACCCCTTCGCGACTGAGGAGGTGGCGTCGTGATGGTTCTCATCTACCTCTACATCCTCGCTCTGGTTGTGGTTTCTGTCGCTATTCAAAGGTGGTCCTAGAGATGGTGTCGCTTCTGCGTGTGGTGTTGCTGCTGACGGCGGGGTTGGCGTCGATGAACGCGGTGATTTGCGGGTTCGCGAACATGGGCGGGGATTGCCAGGTGTACAGCATTGTGGCGGTGTGCGCGTTGGGTGGGTTCTTCCTCATCGACCACGTTGAGCAGGAGTCCCGGAAAAGGCTTGCAGCGCATAGGGATGAGGTTTGGGCGCGCAGGGAGGGCCAGCGATGAGCGTCTATCTCGCTGGCCCAATGACCGGGTTGCCTGAACACAACTTTCCGGCGTTCGCGGCTGCCGCAGCGGCACTACGGGCCAAAGGGATTGATGTTCTATCACCGCATGAACTGGGCTGTGACAACCCGGGCGAGGACTGGGCTTGGTACATGCGTGAGGACATGAAGCTCCTGCTTCAGTGCGACGAGATTGTGATGCTTCCCGGATGGCGGGATAGCCGTGGCGCGACCCTTGAGCACCACGTAGCCGTCGCCCTGGGGATGCGAGTCACCGAGTATGAGGCGGTGGCGGCATGAGTCTGCGGTTGGTTCATCCTCTCGACAATCCCTGCCAGTGTGGTCACGCAATGTGGCTGCACACCACTCACTGCATAGCCCGGGTGGCGGCGCATCGTTGGTGGCGTCGTGATGGTTCTCATCTACCTCTACATCCTCGCTCTGGTTGTGGTTTCTGTCGCTATTCAAAGGTGGTCCTAGAGATGGTGTCGCTTCTGCGTGTGGTGTTGCTGCTGACGGCGGGGTTGGCGTCGATGAACGCGGTGATTTGCGGGTTCGCGAACATGGGCGGGGATTGCCAGGTGTACAGCATTGTGGCGGTGTGCGCGTTGGGTGGGTTCTTCCTCATCGACCACGTTGAGCAGGAGTCCCGGAAAAGGCTTGCAGCGCATAGGGATGAGGTTTGGCGCAGACGGGAGGCGGGGCTGTGAGTCTTCCCCCCAGCATCAGCGGTGTTAGTGCCTGTGTGGGCACAGTGCGGATGGAGTGTGACCGCCTGGACCACTCCTTCACCCCGGACGAAGCCCGGACGGTTGCTGCGGAGTTGCTTGCGGCGTCGGTGATTGCTGACGAGAAGGCGTCTCGGTGGGCGCTGAACGGCGGTGCGCGGTGACTCTGCGTCTGGTTCATCCGTTGGATTACCCGTGCTCGTGTGGTCACGCAATGTGGTTGCACACCGACCACTGCCTAGCCCGGGTCCAGAGCGCTCGCATCGGCGCAACCCGCAGGGATGCCGGTGGGAGTTGCCGGTGTGGGAAGTCGTTGCAGGAGTTGACGAAATGCGGCCCCGGAGGTGGACCGGCTTGCTGCTGTGCAGGGGATGAACGCCTACCTGAACACCCTTGTGACACGTCAAGCGCAAACCATCGAGGAAATGGCGTCGATGCAGCAGGGGAGAGTGCCGTTCCTCACCACAGCACAAGACTTAACCAGCGGGGGTGGACTGTGAGCACCCTGGACGAGTTGGAGCAGCGCGTCGGGGAGAAGTTCGCAGTCGAAGCGGCGAAGCGCGTTGACCCTCAATGGATGTTGGACATCGGCCAGTGGACGATTGGCGGCCATCCTGACGCGCTGGTCCCGAATCCGGGTGATATTCCGCAGTTCCCGCGCGAGCAGTGGGTCACCTACCCCAACAAGCGGACGATGTGCCTGCTCATCCTGGACAGACTGCTGGACTTCGACAACCTCGACGACGAGCAGTGGATGCAGGCCGCCGCTTTGATGACTTTCGGCGGGCGGGAGCGTATCGCATGAGCCTGTATAGCGCTGTTCGTGGTTTGTGGTGGGTGGTGTCTGAAGTGGTGGACGCCGCGAAGCAACTGGTGGCGTTCACTCCGGGACAGGATGAGGAGTCGCCCAAGAACGAGCGTTGCGCCCGTGAAGCGGGTTCTTCATTCCCCGTCAAGCATGGGCCAGGATCGCCACACCTACGGCGGGAGTCCATCGCTGCGGGCGCAACGCTTACCCCCGACGAAGCGGCCGAGCGGCTGGCTGAGTATGAGGCTGGGGTGGAATGCCTGGAAGCACCAGCGTTCACGCGCTGCAAATGCGTTGAGGGCGAACCTGCTTGCGCGGCCTGCAATCCAGTGGCATGGACGCCCGGTGATTGGTGCCACTGCGGACAAGAGCTGTCGGAGCACGACGACGTGTTGTGTGGGCCAACCTACGATGACTGTGGTCTCGGGTCCATGCCCTTAACCTACAGCGCCGCACCCACAATCGCGTGCCCGCATTGCCAGCGCTCAGTGCAGGTCGACATCAGGTTCTACCACACCTATTCCACCGCTTCCGCTGTCCCGGGTGTGTCGCCTGTTGAGGCAGCGGACAGCGGCCCTGGGGTCACCCCCCCCGACCCGACCCCGGGGCCGCACCCAACTTCCCCCGCTGAAGCGCATAAGCAGGCGCTGACACGGGCGCTGAACAAAGACCGCGGGGAGCGGCGACTATGAGCACCGAATGGCGCGACGTGCCGGGCTTTGAGGGGCGATATCAAGTAAGCAATGACGGCCAGGTGATGTCTTATGCGAGGCCTCAGCCGAGGCTTATGAAATTGCCGCTTGACCATAAGGGTTATGAACGTGTGCTGTTGTCACTCAATGGGAAAAAGTCACTGGGTTCAGTGCATCGCCTCATGGCCTTAGCCTTTTTGCCAGATTCGTGGTTCCCCGGTGCGGTCGTTTGTCACAACGATGGCGACAAGCGGAACAACACCTTAGAGAATCTGCGCTGGGCGACCGTGCGTGAAAACAACTTAGACCTGATCCGGCATGGCAGGCACAACTGGCAAGAGAACTTCGGTAAGACGCACTGCATTCGCGGGCATGAATTAGCTGGCTCCAATCTCAGGATCTCTGCAGAGGGGAAGCGTAAATGCCGAGCCTGCCACGCAATTCACAGAAGAAATGGGATCAGGAAGCGGCTCCGAAAGCTGGCGGCTCAATAAAAATGCGGCTCCGGCTGCGGGAACAGCCGGAGCCCCTACACCACCAACAGAAAGGCAGGTTCTGCAGATGAGTCCATCTAACGATACCGTCCCGGCGTTCGCCCACGCATCGGTACCTCTCAAGATTCCTCCGAATGTGAGGAGAGTCATCGGGGAACCAGGCCGCTACGTCGTGGATTTCCTCTCCCTAGCCCTCGGCGTGAACGCGGCACAGTGGGACGAGATTGACGCCGCTGTGCGGGCGGGGATGGCTTCTGGCGCACCGCGGGTCGTCGCATGAGCCGCACCACTTTGGCGCACGCGACCGCCGCCCACGTCCAGTTCGCCCTCGGAGACCTCATCGGGATACGCCGCTACTCCTCCTGGCATTCCGAACGCCCCGGCCACGAACCCACCGTGGAGGTCCGGTTCAAGAACCTGCGGCTGGACATGTCTGAGCACACGCTGCGGGAGTTGGTTCGTAGGGGGCAGGAGGTGTTGGCTTCGCCGCGCCCGAATTTCGCTGTGTCGGCTGACGTGTCGGGTTCTGCAGCGAACATCGAAGGAGAGACAGCATGAGCAGGACGATTGGCGGCTGGACACGTGTCCTAGCTGACCGCCACGACCAGAAGCGGTTCGCCGCCGACATGACCGCGCTTCGGGTGTTGGGGTCGGCGTTCACCGGTAGGCCGGCGTGGCAGCACGACACCATTTTCACGCAGCTGCGTAACGACATGTCCCCAGAAGCCCGCAGGGCCGTATTTGGGGGATGGCCCACCACCCCCGCCCACTTCCGGGTTATGTGGAACGCAGCCGGCGGTGCCGCATGACTCGGCAACTCATCGTGGTCGACACCGAGACCACCGGACTCAACCCGAACTCCGCCGCAATCCTGGAAATCGCCGCCGTCAACGTCGCAACCGGTGAGGAAGTTCGGTTCGTGCCGTATGTCAGCGCCGAGCAGTTGGCGGAGGCTTCGCCAGAGGCGCTGCACGTCAACCGCTACTACGAGCGGGCACTGTTCCGCGAGATGCTGTTGAGTGAAGCCACGTCGCGTGCCTTTACCGACCTTGCCGTGATGTTGCAGGGAAACACTTTCGCGGGTAGTAACCCGTCCTTTGATGCCGCATTGGTCCGACGCTATCCGCAGCCAGAATTCGTTACGGGTTGCTGGGTCCACCCGATGGGGGAGGTTTGGCATCACCGCCTAGCCGACCTCGCCGCCTACGCCGGCCCCGCGCTGCTGCTGGCCCCGAATGAACTGGTCGGGTTGAAGCAGGTTTGTGATGCGCTCGACGTCGAGATGGACGGCGAGCACACGGCATTGGGGGACGCCCGAGCAACCGCTGAGTGCTTCCGCAAACTTCAGGGCTACTACGCGCACAACCTCGATTCCCTACCGTCGCGCGTGGGTGGTGCGGCATGAGCGACCCGGATTTGTCGACCCGGTCTGCTCGGATGCGTTATGCCGCTGACCTGTTGGAAGAGTTCAACACCGCCCACCCGGACTCGTATCAGCCTGACGGGTGGTGGCGGCCCTCGGATTTACGGAACGAAGCAGAGCACCAGGAAGCCGAGGAGCGGGAGCAGGCCGAGTTGGATGCGCAGGTCAATACGCTCGCCTGCGACCTCCTGAGCGTCGGACTGCGCGTCGGACTTGTCGTGAGTCCGGGAACGCACCTCCACACCGCTAAGGCGATGGTCGAAAAGGGTTGGCGCAAAGAGGTGTCACTGTGACTTTGGCTGTTGAGCATCCCGCCGAGAAACACCCTGCCCTCCGCGCAGCGAGGAGCGAGTTGCGGCACTTCGACACCTACCGCGACCTCTACGAACTCCGGGGCAAGGTGCAGCATTTGACGCAGGTAGGCCAGTCAGCGGAGGAAATCGCTGTCACGTTAGGGGTTTCGGACAGGACGGTGCAACGCCACCGACTCCAACCCCCACCACCCCAACGACCGTTGCTGTACGACGGGGCGTCAGTCAGTGAGGAACGCGCGGAGGATTTAGAGGCGGGAGCCGATTTGGCTTTGTATTTGGCTTCGGTGCTCCGGGACGAGGATCCACTCGTGGCTTGGGGAACGCTGTCGCGGCTGGACCGCAGGAAGTTGCAGGAACTCACCGTCATCGCATTGTGCGCCATCAACATCCACGCCACCAAGGAACAACTCCTGGGGTGGGTGCGGCGGCTAGCCAGGGAGGCCGTGTGAATCTCCTCGGCCCCGGTAAGCAGCAGATTTTCGACCTCGCCAAACAGAAGATGGGCGACCAGGTCTACCAATGGCTGGTCACCCCCCAACCACAGTGGGAGGGGATGCACAACGCCACACCACACGGGCTGTTGGAATCAGGCTGCCCAGCCTGCCTGAACGCCGTGTTAGAGCAGGTGGAGGGGATGCCGGATGGCGATTAGGACCCGCAAACCCAGCGGCATTCCGCCGTGGCCGCTGATCCTCATCGAAGGTGGGGAGAAGGTCGGCAAATCCTATGCGGCGGCGGAGTTCACCGGCTGCGACAAACTCGGCCAGTGTTACTGGCTGGACCTCGGGGAGGGTGCAGCTGACGAGTACGCCGCCATCCCCGGCGCCAACTACCTGGTGGTCGACCATGATGGCACGTGGCACGACATCATCGGGCAGGTCACCGAAATCCACGCGGCTGCAGCGACATCGGAGAGGCCGGTGGTTCTGATCATCGACTCCATGACCGCCGAGTGGGAGATGCTCAAGGACTGGGCGTCGAAACGCGCCCGGGAATCGAAGTTCGCGCAACGGAAACTCCGTGAGGACCCGAACGCCGAAATCAAACCGTCCATGAATCTGTGGAACGACGCCGGCGACCGCCACCACCACCTGATGCGGCTCCTCATGACCTTCCCCGGCATCGTCGTGATGACTGCTAGGGGTAAGGAAGTCGCCGCCCTCGACGCCGATGGGAAGCCGATTCCGAACGCGAAAGAGTATCGCGTGGAAGGGCATAAAACCCTCCCCTATGACGCGTCGGTGTGGGTCAGGCTATCTAGGGATGAACCACCCACAGTGGTGGGTTGCCGCTCCGTCCACGCCGGTCTTCGGCCGGGGGTGGACAAGCCGCGCAGGTACCCGAACTTCACGTTGGAGCACCTGATTTTCGAGGTGCTGAAGATCGACCCGAAAGCCGCACAAGCCCGCGAATTGACGGATCTGGTCTCTGACGAAATCGCGTTGGCTAACCAGGCGCGGGCGGCGTTAGGGGACTTCCTGCGGCTGAAGAAACTGCCGTACAAGCCTGTCGCGGAACGGTTCTACGCCGAACAGGGGGAGGAGTTGGAGACAACACTTGACCCGACCGCGGTGTTCAACTTCCTCGACACACTGAAGAAGGAGGCCGCGTGACTGGTTTCTCCCCAGGTGTACGCCGCACCATCATCGACCGCGCAATCCTAGTCGATCGCAATCACGACCCTGAATGCGAGCTGAGGCAGGAGTTCCACCAGTACGACGGCTCGATCTACTGCGCCAACTGCGGCGGCTTGATGGAGGGGCCGACATGGATATGAGTAAGACGATTCGGCACCCCGACGTAGTAACCGGGCGCATGGAGGGCATTACCGACCGCATCGCCTACCTTCGGAAACAGCTTGCAGAGGCCGAGGACGAGCTGCGGCAGATGATCGTCATTAGCGGCGACATGATGCGAGGCAGTACGAATGTGCCTGACCGCACATTCGTGGACGACCAGGGGCGGCTTTGGGAGTGGTGCGGTGGACAGCCTGAGACGTGGGCTTGGCGCATCACCAGACTGGCGCATCACCAGCCCCGGAGGTGTTCAGAGAAGTGACCATCTCGACGAAAGTCCGTGGAGCACTTCGTCAGAGGGCTGATGGTGCTTGTGAGGTGTGCGGGCTCGCTTACCCCACCAACGCTCACCACCGCAAGAACCGGTCCCAGGCTGGCGGTGATGAACTCTCAAATCTGTTGGCGGTCTGCGGCTCCGGGACGACGGGATGCCACGGCTACATCACTGAGCATCCTGCGGAGTCCTATCTGAAGGGTTGGTCGGTGCGAAGCACAGAAGACCCCCGGGAGGTTCCGGTGTTATACCGCGGCTCGTTGGTGACTCTTGACGATCTCGGGAACCTCGAGGACTACCCGGGTAGTGGGGTAGTCGCATGAGCGACAAACCTGAAGACGAGTCCAACTACGACCTCGTGATGCCGTTCCTTCCAGTGCAATCCAAGGGCGGCCCGCATGACGACGACGCCTTTACGGCTGGCTACGAGATGGGCCTGTTGGACGCCACGTTAGGGCGTTTCATGATCAGCCCTTACGAAAATGGACAACCGATTAGGGCTGAGAACGCACAGCAGGCCGACCTTATCGCGATGCGACACGGCTGGCGCGCCGAATTCACAGACCAAGAAGTGCCGGGGTGGGTCTGCATGACCCTCCGGCGTTCTGTGGAGGTACCCGAGTCATGAGCGACACCGAGTCCATCCTCCAGGCCACTCTTGATGTAATTCGCCGTGACGGCTGGAAACCCAACGGGTGGGGACTGGTAGGGCCGTATGCGCTCCGGGCCGCGGTGAATTATGCGGTCAACAAGTCAACCCCTATCGGCAGGGAACGCGACGACGCGAACAAAGCCGCACGACAAGCCATCTCCCAGGCTCTCGGTCAGCCACTGGGGTTAATAAGTTACTGGGAGTCAGCACCCGGCCGCACACAACAAGACGTCGAGGACGTGCTTGAGAAAGCGATTGCGGGGTTGTCATGACCCTCAACGTCCTCTCCTTGTTCGCCGGCATAGGCGGCCTCGAGCTTGGCCTAGAACGCGCCGGGATGAATGTGGTCGGCCAGGTGGAGATCAACCCGTTCTGCCGGAAAGTCCTCGCCAAGCACTGGCCTGACGTTCCCCGACACGACGATGTACGCACCGCGGTTGAGTGGTGGGAAAGCGAGCCCAGACCCGATGTCGACCTCATCTGCGGCGGATTCCCCTGCCAGCCGTTCTCCCTCGCCGGACGACGCAAAGGAATCACAGATGAGCGGTGGGGATGGCCTTGGATGCGCGACGTCGTTGACGCTGTTCGACCTCGATACATCATCGCAGAGAACGTCGCCGCGCTGCTTAGGGATGTTGAAGCATTTTCAATCATCCTCAGCGACCTATCCGACCTCGGGCTCGATGTCGAATGGGACTGTGTATCGGCATGTTCGGTGGGCGCCCCACACTTGCGGAGACGACTGTTCCTGGTGGCCCACCCCGCGGGCCGCGGGCAGTTGTTCGGCCGGCGGGTCGAATGCGCGCAAGACGGCGATGCGCAACGGCACCTACATCACTGGGCGGCGCAACCCGAACCACACCGAGTGGCTGATGGGGTTCCCCGACGGGTGGACCGAAATTATGCCCTTGGAAACGCTGTAGTCCCACAGGTATCGGAGTACATCGGCGCTCAGCTCCTTGCTGCGATTGGGGCTGCGGCGTGATTGCTTTCGATTCCCTCCCTGAACCCCCCGAACCCACTGAGGTGGACCGGTTGCGGGATGAGAACGCGGAGCTTGTGATTCGACTGATGGAGTTGGAAACCGAAAACGCTGGGCTTCGTGAGGAGTTGGAGGGGTTCCGGTGGGGTTCGTGCAGGGAGGCAAGCTGATGGACACCGTAGACGCAGTAGCGCGGGCGATAGCTGAAGAGGCTGACGATTACTACTGGGACTTACTAACTCAGGAGGAGCGGGAGCCGTACTACAAGCGTGCCCGGGCTGCTATCGACGCACACACAGCCGCACTCGGACTCACCGAGCAGTGGGGGTGGCAGTTAGGCGACTTTGCTCCGAAAGCCTATGGCAGTGAGCGTGAGGCGCGGGAACGCGTAGCCGAACTTGACGCGATGTTCGCCGCTGACTCTGATTCAAAGCGCCACTCATCCCTGAAGCGCCACATTATGTCCCGGCTGGTGTCTGGGTGGGTACGGAAGGACAACACCAATGAGTGAACAGTTCTGGCAAGTCGCTAACGCTGTCCTCGACATCTTCGAGACAGCCGGGATACGCCCCGCTGTCGGGTTGACCTGGCTCACCAACCCATGTGACGACCTCGGGGCGGACACCCCTGCGGAACGCATTGAACGGCAGGACGTGTATGAGGTCCTGGCAGCAGCGAGGAAACGAGCAGCGGAGGGGACAACACCAATGAGTGACGACATCACCGACCAGGCCGACCGTGTACTGCGGCTTCGGTGGGAACAACCCGGACCCGACTACCACGAGCCGGTCCCCACGGGTCTTGTATGGCTCGGTGACTGGGCGTCTGAGCACCTCCCTGAGTTGGTTGCCGAGCTGAAAACCACACGGGCACAACTGGAACAACGCCGCATCGCAACCGTCGAACAACTCAAAGCACTCAAGCCGCGGCCGGACCTAATCAACGGTGTTCTCATTCGGGCTATCGGCGCACCCAGCTTCGGCGCCGTCTTTGAGCTCAACGACGACGGCACATGGAACGACTTCGACGCCACAACAACCGAAGGCGAACGGACAGCGCCGGAAGATGTTCCGCTGCCGGCATTCATTCTCTGGGAACCACAGGAGACTAACAATGCCTGACAACAACGACGAGTGGACCGTCCACGTGCTCGGCCCCGACGACATCATGCCCGCCACCGACTACGCCGACGCGGTGCGTCAAGCCAACGAGATCAACAAGGTCGTCGAGGATGGCTTGCCGATTCACACCGAATACCACCCCATCGTGTGGGCGGTGCCAGTTCCGAAGGGCCGCTACGCATATCCACTCGCGCCCGGGGAGACATGCTGAATGGACGTCCGCGCGAAACTCGCCGAAGCACTCGCCGCCGAGATAGACGAGCACGGCTACGAAGACGACGACGAGAAACGAGGCCAGGTGGCATGGCATTTCGCTGATGTGTTGCTGTCTCTGGAAGGCGTCGCCATCGTGGCGGTTCCCGAAGGGGCGTACGCCACTGTCCGGTACGACCGGGACGCGCTGATTGCCATCCTTAACGCACAGGAAGCCGCCGAGGCTGCTGCTGACGCTGTAGAGGCGGTTGCTGATGCCTAGCCGGATACAGCTACGCCGAACCAAAGGCTGGCGGAAACCCGAAGGCGCGATTGTTGTTGCCCGGCCGAGCAAGTGGGGCAACCCGTTCCGGCTGCTGAATCAACACGCACTGATAGACCACCTTGGGCGTGAGCACCTGGCAGAGCCCGGAACAGCTCGCGCTCTCGCGGTCCGCCTATACCGCGAAGCCCTGACCAATGACGAGCTTGCCATCACCACCGATGACGTGTTCAACGAGCTTCACGGCCGCGACCTGGCCTGCTGGTGCCCCGCCGGTGTCCCCTGCCACGGCGACGTCTTGCTGTATGTCGCCAACAGCCCCATCTTTCACCCCACGGTGGTGGACCATGCCTGAGCCGTACTACACCGACGAGCAGGCCCGGGACGATGCCCATCGCCGCTACGTGGACTTCCTTTGCGTTGATTGCGGCAAGGAACGGTACTCCGCCGGCCGTCCTCGCTGTTCTCCATGTCATGTCGTTTTTGTGGCTACACGACACGAACCACAACAGGAGGCAACCGGCTGATGGCTGAGTTTTGGCGCTCACCCGCACTCAACAGCGTGTTCAAATACGAACGCCGCCTGATGCTCAACCACTTACCCAGGCTTGTATTCAGCGATGCCCCGCCGCCGTCGACAGCGGCCATGCGGGAGCTGGACAAAACCCCGTCTTGCGTTCCGCGAAGTAGTCATCGCAGCTACATCTACCACTTCTTCGACTCTGCCGGAGAGCCAGTGTATTTCGGCAAAGCTGCCCAACCCTCATACCGCTTCGAGAAGCACAAAAGAAAGACGTGGTGGCCGGAGGTAGCCCACCTGAACCTGTACGTCGTCTCATGCGAATCCCACCCAGAAGAGACCTGCAAAGGATTCGGTAGCGACCCCAGGAGCGCCCTGAATCGCATAGCAGTTCTGTGGGAGCGCAAGGCCATCATCGACGTTAAACCGCGGCGGAACCTTGCTGGGTTGAGCGCCTGATGCCCTGGTTTCCCGTTGATGACGCCTTCCATAGCCATCCGAAAGCAGCCCGCGCAGGCGATGAAGCGCTCGGTTTGTGGGCTCGCGCAGGCGCATTTTGCATGGCGTATTTGACTGACGGTTTCGTTCCAGAGCGGTGGGTCAAGCAGCAGCCGAAAGGGTTAGCTAAGGCGCGCAGGTTGGTTGAAGCTCAACTGTGGCGAGTTGGCGAAAAGGATGGCGAGGATGGGTTTTGGTTCCATGACTGGAAGCCCTGGTGTACCAAAGCGCATGTTCTCGATGTTCGCCAGAAGGCCCGCGAGCGCAAGGAAAAATCCCGTGAGTCACAGTGTTCGTCACGCGTGACGGACGGCGTACGTCACACCGAACGCTTGGTCCATACCAAACCAAACCAAACCAATAACTCTTTGGTTGATTTAGGTGGGGGAGTTACGCAGGTAGGCGCTGACGGCCCCCGCCCCGAGTGCCCCGACCATGAAGAGAACTACGACGGCCCTTGCCGAAAGTGCAAGCGCCGCCGCGAGTGGGACGAGAAACACGCAGCCCTAGCCGAGACCGACGAGCTTGAGCGCAAGCGCGCCGCACGCGCCGCAGCGGCGAAGGCCGAAGCCGACTGCACCCTCTGCGACGAGGGCTGGGTTATTGGCCCGGACAAGAAGCCGGTTGAGCCAGCTCTTAGGTGCAAGCACGGGCGGGAGTCTGCACATGCCTGAGTACGCAACCGGCCCGGGCCACTCAAGGTCTCGCGGAGCCGTTGTCGAGGCGTACGTCGACACAGACGTCCTTGAGTTGGACTGCCCGAGTTGTCATGTGCTGGCTGGGGAGTTCTGTCGGCATGAGTCGGGCAATGAACGGAAGATGCCGTGCCCGAAGCGGATTACTGCGGCGGCTCATCAGGGACGCATCAAAGACGCCACAAAAGCAAAGGAGCAACAGTGAGCGCACCCACGAAATGGACCATCCGAAAGCACGACAACCTCTGGTACGTCTGGCATCCCGGCGAGCGGCAGCCCATCACATCGTTCGGGACCTTCGCTCAGGTGCTGTCTTGGCGGCCAGACTGCGACCGCTTCCTCCGAGGTTGGTGCCGTTGCCAGTTCGAGTGCGCGCGGTGAAGGGGACGAACCGATGCCTTTGAAGCATTTGCGTGTGTGTTCCCACTGTGATGACCGAGTCAGGTGGGCTCCGTGCTCCGTGGCTTGCAGGGTGCCGTTTGAGGGTGACCCGAGGTCGTGGCTGACGAACTTGCAGGCTGGGGCAGGAACCATGCCGAAGGAGCAAGCATGAGCGAGCGCCCAGACTTTGTGATGGTTGGCGGACAGGACGCCGGGAAGTTTTACCTCCTCGCATCGAAGTCGCTGACCGAGGTCGAACTTCGCATGGAAGCCGAGCGACCAGACTGGCTCAACTATCGCTACATGCTCCCGCCGAGGGAGCGGCACTTCGTCAAGGCTGAAATGCGCGACTACGTGGTGGTCATGGCGGATAGCTACAGCGAAGCGTTCCGAACGCTGTTCGAGGTGTGGAGCCCGGAGTCTGGGGATGTCGCGATAGACGCGGGGCAGCGCGAACTTCTTCCTGGGGAGGCGTTGTGAGGTTGTCTGCTTTGCAGCGGGCTAACGCTGTGAAGAACTCGGGGAAGGCACGGAAGCAGGCCGCGGCGAAGCGTGAAGCCACCGTGCAGGACCTGGATTGGGACCGGCTCATCGCCAACCTGAAGGCGATGTTGAACCTAACCGACGAAACCACCGAGGAGACGCTGTGATGCCGCTGCCCACCCAACCACACGCGGAAACCGGGGTTCGTCGCTCCACGGCTTCATGCGACGGCAAAACGAGGCCACCAAACCTCATCACGTGCGCCGGGTGTGGGGCGGGTTGGACGGGGCTGTCTGCCTGTCACTGCTCCGGCTGTCATAGGACCTTCACCGGACTGTCCGCGTTCGACATCCACCGCGTCGGCGGCCAGTGCAGCGACCCCGCCGACATCGTCAACCAGAAAGGCGAACACCGCCTCGTCCGGGCTGAGAAGCCGCACTGGTCCGGCTGGGGGCTTCCTGGTGACGACACACGGTGGGAGGCGCAGTGAGTGTCATACCCATGCCCACACCCACCGAACGGGCCAACGGGCGCTACACAGCCCCACGGAGGCGTAAAACGGGGCCTTCCACGTTGGGGACGATGGACGCCGCCGCCGCCTGCACCCTCCGACCCGGCCTGCCGTGGGTGGCAGAGACCGCCCCAAGCCCGTTCCACCAGTCCCAGATGCGGGCCGTCTGCAACGACTGCCCCATCCGCCGCCAATGCGCCCAACACGCTGTCCGGGACATGCCGATGGGCTTCTACGCGGGGGTGTGGATACCGGGCATGGGAGGCGGTAGGTCAGCGGCGCTGAAGATGCTGCGCCACGTGGCAGGAGGAACACCATGAGCGACCTAAGCCCGGACGAATTGGATGCTTTGAACGCGGAGTTCGGCCACCGGTTCCGCCATATCACCAAAGAGGCAGGGACCGACATCTTCTGGCTGATGGACGAGATAACGAGGCACGCCGGTTGGTGGTCTGAAGCGACACACCGCGACGGCTCAGCGGGAGGAACAGCATGAGCAACACCGACATCTGTCCGCATTGTGGGTATCTCTGGGATAACCATGACGGCCTTCTCACAGGCTTAGAGCGCTGCGACGTCTGCGGCTGCATGTGGACCCAACCGAAGCCGTCACCACCGCCCCCGTCGGACCGTGACCAACTCATCGCCACTATCGCCGACACCATCTGGGCGGAACTCGAACGCCAATCCGAAGAAGGCATGGGGCCGTACGTAGACCGGGAAATGGACATGGTCGACGCATCCGGCGCGGGCCTCGACATGAACGCAGTCGCGGCAGCCGTGGCCGCCATCTTCGTTGACTCCGAAGACGACTGCTCCTGGTGTCACAGCTGCACCGCCATCGACGGCTGGAAACGGCCGCTGACAGAAGACGACCCGGAGGCCCTGTGACTGTGACCGCTACCCGCCCTATTCCGACGGATGGGAATCTCCCCCAAGCCAAACGCCTCCTGGGGGACGCTATCTCCGCGTTGATTGATCCCCGCCCACAACACCTCGACGGGCACACTCATTGGCTCAACCCTCTCTACCACGAACTCCGTGAAGCTATCGACGCCCAACGGATCGGCAGCAGCCGCGGGAAACCGGAATCGCAGGCCCCGCTGTGGGTGGCTGCCCTGGCTGCCCTCATCGAAATCGACACACTTGCGCACAGGCACGAACCCCACTGGCCTATCAGTGACTGCGATGATTATCCGACGGTTCAACGGTTCCGCATCATCGACGCCCGTAAGTGGCGGCCCCAAGACACCGACATCATCGAGGAACTCACGAAAGAACTCGTCAGACTCGCCGCCGCTGTCGACAAGCTATTCGCTGTCCCCCCGAAGTTCCTCGACGGGCCGTGTCCTCACTGCCAGGCGAAGATAGCCCGCCGCCTCAACGACGAAGGGGAGTATGTGCGTGGCCCCGCGCTGCGCATCGACATCAACGGCCCCGACGACTGCTCCGCCACGTGTAATAACTGCGGGGAGCATTGGGACCGTCGGGAACTGCCGTTCCTCGGCCGGCTGCTCGGGTGCCCAAAAATCGAGGGGGTCATCGAGACATGACCAACCTGACACGGCGCCTGCATATCGGTAGCCAGCAAAGGAGCAAAAATGCTTGACCACGACTTCCAGCCCGTCGAGGGCCACCCCGACGACGACGAATGCACCTACCGCCGCGACGGGACCGATGCGACCTACTGCGGCGAGACACGCGATGCCCACGGGCTGCCATGAGGTGCTATGACTGCGGCGGCCATCAGGTCCACGATGGCCAATGCCTGGAATGCCGTTGCCCTGAGTTTGGCCGCGACCCCCTGGACGACAAGTTGCGGGAGCGACCGGGGATGAGACGCAAGATCGTAACGAACCTTCACGACGAGGCGACAGGCGAGTATGACTAACGCAACTGACCTGGCGCTTCACGAACTCGACACGTTCATCGGTGCGTGGATCGGGCCAGCCGCGCAACGCTACCTGTTCGATCCCCGTGAGCGGGCTGTCGCCAGAGTGCAGGACGCAATACGCGCTATCGCGGCCGGGGAGAACCGGCCACCACCAGCCGGATACCTCGTGTGCCGCCGTGACCATGTGACCCGCGAGCACCCGAACTACCGCGACCACAAATCAGGCTTCGTGTACGTGCCGATCAGCGCCGTATTCGAGAACCCCGTCCGCGCCGACTACGCACTCGAAAACTGCGCGGAACGTAAAGGGCACCACGTCATCTGCGAGATACAGGAGTGGCAACGATGAGTGATGACGCACAGAGAGACGATCCCGCGCTGCTTGAGGCGTTGGTCAGTAGTTATTCAATCCTGAGCTTGCTGCACCATCGCGGCCTGGTCGACTCAACGATGAATCGCGAGGACGTTGCGAAGGCATTGGACAAGCTGCACCCCTTCGCCAAGGCGGCGGAGCAACGCATCATGTCCCAGCGCAACCTGACCTAAATGGGAATCATCGGACGCACCTGCCCTGAGTGTGGTGACTATTTCACCACCAACCGCGCAGACCGCCACTACTGCAGCGACGACTGTCGAAACAGCTACGGCCCGTGCGGAATGCGCCTGCAACGGAATGTATCACCGACCAACACTGCGACCGCGCAGCCCGAGCAAACCACTACCTAACGTAAGAAATCCCACACGGCACGAAATCACAGGAGTAGCAATGACAATTACCGACCCCGACACCCAGCGCGGCCTGTACGGCAAGTACCGCGTCGAGAAGGTCAACGGCAAGCCAATCGGCCAATGCTTCGTTCTAGAAGAACACGACCCCCACGCGGTCGCTGCACTTCGGGCATACGCCGAATCATGCGCCGCCGAGTTCCCCAGTCTGGCGACCGACCTGGCGGCCATGGCCGACCGCTGGCAAATCACTACCTGACTATGAGCGAAACGCCTGAGTGTGAATGCTTCTGGGTTGACCCGAAGTATTGGACGACCCACTGCGGGGCCGTCGAACCGGGGAGCCAGATGGAGTGGAACCCCGAGTGTCCAGCGCACCCGCCGCAGCAAACCACTACCTGACGTAAGAACGGAGGAACGGTGAAAACCGATTGGACCGGCGCGGATTGGATGAACCCAGACGCGCAAATGTTCTGGGAGAACTACCAGGCAGAGAACGCGATAGACGAAGACCTTGGCGATGGCCGCTACATCAGCCGCGAGTTTGGGGGGTGTGCGACTTGCAACGGTGGTGGCTGCGGCGACTGCCGCTAGCAAATCGGCAGTTAACGTAAGGATATGAGTGAACACCCCTACGTGATCCCAGACCTCGGCACGTGCCCGAAGTGTGGCCGGTGGCGCTACTACGAGCGCGGCGAGTGGAGACACCTGACCACACACACCGCAAACTGCCACCCGACATTAAGAAGGGATACTCAGCATGACTGAACAGCACACATTGAACGCGCTAATCGCCAACGCCTCGACCGCAGTCGAAGACCTGCGCGTCGGCCACCTGATCATCTGGGATGACAAGGTTTACCGCGTTGAGCGCAACGTTTGGAGCCGTGGCCCAGCTTGGCATGAAGTGACGCTCGCCAATACAGACGGCACGATTGAGGTCAACTGGTACGCCGACGAGCGACGGACCACCATTTACGCGGTGTCGCCGCGATTCCCCGGCGGGCTGACGTAAAGACCACTTACCCGGTGAGTTACAGGAGAGGCAACGATGAGCGACCACAGGTTTGAAATTGACGTCAAGTTCAGCATCTACGGCCAGGACTTCGACTGGGATGCATCGCTGAACTGGAACAACCCTGGCGGCATGGACACCCGCATCGAGGAATGGTTCCTCAACTGCTACGCCAAAGCCCGCAGCGGCTACAACACCCTCGTTGAAATGCAGCGAGCCGAGGAATGCGAGCGCCGCGAACGCGAACAGCTAGCGCGCCTCAAAGCGAAGTACGAACCCGACACCGGGCAAACCACTACCTGACAGAAGAACCGGCTCCTATGGGACTTGACGACACGCCGCCACGCCGGTGCAGTGAGTGCGTGCGAATCCGCAGGTGGCGGGTTATTGTGTCAGAGGTGTCTTTGGTGACCCACAAATAATTTTGGATGACACCCTCAGGGTGTGTGCCGTGACGATAACCGGCTACCGAATCTGAAAACCCCACGCGGAGAAGCGGGTGTCGTCTATGACTTTAGCCGACCCCCGGAAGCTCCTCGACATCGTCTACCCGGTCCGCCCGGGCGTGGTGAACGAAGAACTCCGGTGGTCGCTGCGCAGTGTCGAGGCGAACTACCCCCACGGCCGGGTGTGGATTGTTGGAGAACGGCCACCGTGGATGACGTGGGTCCACCATATTCCCGGGAACACCCAACAGTTCCGGCACGCCAACGTGTTCCACAACATCCTCGCCGCCTGCCGGCACCCGCACACCCCGGACGAGTTCGTGGTGTTCAACGATGACTTCTTCGTCACCGAACCGGTGACGGAGATCCCCACCCAGTACCGGGGCCTGCTGGTGGAGCATTTGCGGATTCCGAAGCTCCGCCAAAACCCTGGCGGGTGGTGGGCGACGTCGCTGCGCACCACACTGGATTGTTTGCGTCAACTCGGCTACGACGCACCGCTGAGCTACGAACTGCACACCCCGTTCGTGGTCAACAAACATTTGATGGCGGAAACCCTCGAAAAGTTCGTTGATGTCACACCGGAGAACCCACCGCAATGGCGCAGCCTGTACGGCAACGTCAACAACATCGGCGGCCAGCAGGCAACACGTGATTGCAAGATGAGCAAACCGGGGCCGATCCACGCACCGTTCCACTCCACCGACGACGCGTCATGGCGGATGTACTTCGGCGCCCGGTTCAAAACCATGTTCCCCACCCCGAGTCGATATGAGGCCGAATGTCCGTCGAACTGAGAATGGCGGTAACGGGCGATTGCCGTTGTGGGACACCGCATCCAGTTTCCGATGGCCTGATCGTAACGAAGCGCAAAAAGGCGTCCTGCCAGCATGAACTAGTTTGCGAGTGGGGCATTTTAGAGAACACGAGCGCAGACCCACTCCGTGAGGGCGGACCTCGGCATCTGATGTTGATTACGCCCGAACATGCGCAACTGCTTCAGTTCCAACCGCACATTGGGCCATACGGGGATATTGACTCCGCGACCGTGGTGGACGAACGCGTATTCGTGCACAAGGAATTTAACGGGCACCGATGGACGTGGGAACTGTTCGACGCCCACTGGTGGGATGGGCAGGGGCCAGAAATTCTTATCGGAAGGTGGCCTGACTAAATGTCCGTCGAACTGCGCATGACCACAGACGGCCGCATCACCTCACCGTTGGGTGACATCGACTCCAGCTTGGTGTTCAACAGCAGCCAACCCCCCCGGTTGGTGGTGATCGCCGCCGACGCTGTCGAGGTTCTGCGGGAACAACCCCACATTGATAACAGTCTGTCCACCACCGTCACTCAAGCTGAAGACCACACTTTTCTGCATTTGGCGGGGCCGGAGAAACGCTGGACCTGGCAATTACAGTCGGCGCACTGGGCCGACCCTGACGACAAACCCGCTGTGATGCTCGGCGAACTGGTGCCCTGACATGGACTACCTCGTCACCGGCGGCATGGGCTTCATCGGCCGCCACACCATCACCGCTTTGAAAGCGGAGTATCCGACGGCGGAAATCTGCTGCCTCGACAACCTTTCCCTGAGCGAATACACCGACTTGGGGGAGCGGGTGACGTTCGTCAACGCCGATGTGCGTGATCAGGAAGTCGTCACCGACCTCGTCAGCCGATGCCGCCACGGCGTCATCCACCTGGCCGCCGACAGCCGCGTCCTACCGTCGTTGAGCGACCCGAACAACGTCATCGCCTCCACAGAAACCAACGTCCTGGGGACCGCGAACATCCTCGCCGCCATCGCGAAAACCGCCCCCCATTTGGCGTTGGTTTACGCCGGCTCCTCCACCGCCTACGGCAACGGCGCCTACCTACGTGGCCGCCCTAAGCAGAGTGAACACGACCTTCCTGCGGTCCAAAGCCCCTACTCCGCAACCAAACTCGCCGGCGAAGAACTCATTCGGGCGTTCGCTGTCACGTTCGGGATCAAAGCGACCGTGCTCAGATACTTCCAGGTCTACGGACCCGGCCAGCCCACCACCGGCGCTTACGCCCTGGTCACGGGAATCTTCCTGCGCCAATACTGTGCGGGGGAACCGTTGACCATCGAGGGTGATGGCAGCCAGTCGCGTGACTTCGTCCATGTCACGGATGTGGCGCGCGCCAACGTCATGGCTTTGGTGAAGAACTCCGAAGGTTTGCCGGTCAACATCGGCTCCGGTCAACGCCACACCGTCAAAGAGTTGGCGGACATGATTTCCCCGAACCAAACCCACCTCCCGCCGCGCCGTATCGACCTGAAGTCAACTCACGCCGACATCGGCCGCGCGAAACGCCTCATCGGGTGGAGTCCCAGAATCCAACTGGTCGATGGGATTACGGAGATGAAAACACTGTGAACGTCATTGTGTTCGTTTTCGCCGGCCGCCGACCGAACCTCGAGCTGCAGTTGCCGTTCGCGCACCGCATCCTGCAAGACCACCCGAACGTTGAGTATCACCTGTGGAACTTCGCCCGCAACGACGAAGACCGCGAATACATCAAAACCATCACAGGTGAACGGATCACCGTGTGGAACGGGCCAGCCGAACAAGGGTTCGACTCCCCGGCCCCCACCAACGCCCCCGGGGCGGTGCAGTTCGGCGCCAACGAACACAACGCCGCCTACAACCACTACGCCAACCCCGAATATCGGGACCATTTGTTCGTCAAACTCGACGACGACATCACGTTCCTCGAAACCGGACGGTTCGGGAAATTCATTGAGGCCATCGACACCCACCGGGGGTGTTCACTGGTCGCCAACACCATCAACAACGGCGCCTGCACACCCCTGACACCGAAACTGTGGTCAGAGTTCTCCAAACTCGGCATCCCACTGCTGGATATCCACCGCAGCAACGCTTTCGCCGACGCAGCCCACACCTACATGCGCCACCACCACGACGAGGTGTTGGACCAGCCGATCACGTTGGTGCCGACCGAGGATTGGTTGTCGATCAACGCCGTCGGATACGACTGGGAGTTCCTGACGAACATCCTGAAAACAATCGGAACCCCGCACCCTCCGGCTTTGGCGGGCCGCAACATGCGTAACTGGGGTAAACGGTTCGGCGACGAAGGGGTGTTCCAGACCCGCCGCCGCATCATCATGCAGGGATTCACCGCCGCGCACCTGTCCTACGGGCCGCAGAACCCCACCGACGAACAACTGTCGAGGTGGCGTACCGGGTACGCAGAGTTAGCGCGCGAGTATCTGTCCCGCAGCGACTTCACCAACCCCGGCCCTCTCCCCGAGCCGACAAGGGCGGTGTGCGCGCACATCGGGTTCCGCGGCAACGGCCGCACAAGGCTGGTCGACAGTTTGCGGCACGAACCGGGGCGACCCACCGTCCTACGATGACCGTCATCATCGTCCCCTTCCGCGACAAGGGCGACCCGTGGCGCAAAGCGAACCTCAACACCGTCCTCAGCCACCTCTCCAAGATCGACATTGCACCCGTGGTCGTCACCCCCGACGGGCGTTCCGGCAGCGCACCATTCAACCGCTCAGCCGCCTACAACACCGGCATACGCCAACACCCCAGCTCGGATGTGTACGTGTTTTACGAGGCGGACATGATCATCAACCCTGAGCAGTTACAGCAGGCCATCGACGCCGCCACCCAACCGGGCCTGATCGTCCCGTTCACCATCTACCGCTACCTCACCCGTGAAGACACCACCCGCGTCCACAACGGCGCCACCCCTCACGACTGCACCCCCGACTATGTGATGCCCCAAGGGCGCTCCGTCGGCGCCGTGAACGTCGTCTCCGCCGAAACAATGACCGCCGTGGGCCGTTGGGATGAGAAATTCCAAGGTTGGGGCTATGACGACCGCGCCATGTCCCACGCTTTCGAAATCGCCACAGAATCGCCTACCCGGTTCATATCCGGGCCTGGGGTGCATCTGTGGCACACACCTGGTTGGAAGGCCGGAGGATCGTTTCGGGGCGGCGCAGACGTGCCCCCACGTGAACACGCCGCCACCGAAGCCAACCGCCGCCGCCACCAGCTCTACCGGCGGGCCACCACAGCAGCGCAAGTCCGGGAACTGACCACAGGCAAACGATGAACCCGCTGACCGACGAGCTGTCCGACGAGGCGAAAGCCATACTGGCCGCCAAGTTCGCCGAAATGAAAACCCGCTACCAGCCCCGCAAAGTGTGGGAGCGCCGCATCATCAACGGCCGGGTGGAGAGAGTCCGCCTGAAGTGATCGGTGTCGCCATCTCCACCCACCAACGACCCGACGTCCTCTCCCGAGGTTTACGGCAGTGGGCGAAATACCTACCCGACATCCTCACCGTCACCCACGACGTCCACGGACACGGTGTAGCGGCGACGAAAAACCGCGGTATCGCCACACTCATGGACGCCGGCTGCCAACACCTCTTCCTCGCCGACGACGACCTCACCCCCATCAAAGCCGAATGGTGGCGGCCATACGTCGAAGACCCAGCCCTGCACCTCATGCACTGCTGGGGCGCACGCCGACTCATCAACGATGACGGCCACTACACCACCTGGACCTGGCCCCGCGGAGTCCTCCTCTACGCCCACCGCACAGTCATCGACACCATCGGCGGCATGCGCACCGAATTCGGCCGCTGGGGCGGCGAACACGCCGAATGGTCACAACGAATCCACAACGCCGGACTCACCACACACCCCTTCACCGACCTCACCGCCGCCAAGCACGGTGTCTGGCACGCCCTGGACTACACCCGCCAAACACCCTCCACCGTCACCGCACAAGAACGAGCCGACACCGCAGCACACCGACGAGCTGTAGCGGAGAAATACGCCGGCTCAACCGAATACGTCGACTACCGATAACAGCACAATCCGCAAGCGAAGGCCCCTCCCATGCCGCTCTCCAACCGCCCGGTCAAATGCGCTGCCTGCAGACAACCCATCAACGACGTGATCTCAGCGTTCGTCTCTGCCGGCCAGTGCGTCCACAAGCTATGCCCAGGCCCCAACCGCCTACTGGCAGCCAAACGCCGCCACCGACACGAACCCATCAAGCGCGCCACCGTGTTCGAACGCGACGGCTGGAAATGCGGCATCTGCCGTAAGAAGATAGACAAACGCCTTCAACATCCACACCCCATGAGCGCGGTAGTCGACCACGTGGTGCCCATCAAACTAGGCGGACCGAACACCTACGTAAACGTCCAGGCCGCGCACTGGAAGTGCAACGCAACCAAGAGCTGGACCGGACACGGCGACCAGCTCGCGCTAATTGGATGACGATGCCAGGCCGCGCAAGGGCACACTCCAACACCACTCGCCGCGGATACGGCAACTCCCACCAGAAAATCCGAGCCCACTACAAACCCATAGTCGCCGCAGGAAAAGCCGTCTGCTGGCGCTGCGCACACCCCATCCACCCCAGCGAACCGTGGGACCTCGGCCACGACGACCACGACCGCACCCAATACCGCGGCCCAGAGCACCGCCGCTGCAACCGCGCCACCAACGGACGCAACACCAAGCAACCACATACCGGCCGCCTCATCCTCGTCATCGGGCCACCAGCCGCAGGGAAATCCACTTGGGTACGCCAACACGCGCAGCCCGGAGACATTACTATCGACTTCGACGCAATCGCCAACACGCTAAGCCCACCTGGACCAAACCCACATGATCACCCGCAGCACATCAAAGCCGTCACTAAGGCGGCCAGACAAGCTGCCATCGACACAGCTCTCACCCAGCCTGGCAACCACGCGGTGTACGTCATCCACTCCACACCCAGTGCCGCACTCATGGACATATACCGATCGCATGGTGCTGAGGTCATCACGATTGATCCCGGTGAGGAGATCGTCATGGCGCGATGCAAGGTCGAACGTCCGTGGCGCATCATGCAGGCAGCCAAGCAGTGGTACGCCAGCAAACACCCAGGTGACGCCAGCAAACTTCCCGACAGTGCCAGCAAACACGACAGCGATGCGCCGGCACTGCGGTTCTTCACCTCAATCCAGCATGATGATGGTGGGCATGGACGGGAGATGGGCGGGTAACCGAAAGTGTTGTGTAACAACGGAAGTCGCTCATCCGAAAATCGTTGAGGCACAACAAGATTCGCGTTTTTTTAAGTAGGCGCGTTCTGACTCCTCCCTCTCCTGTCAAATCTCCCTCCGCCGTTTTTTCCTTTACCCACGGGGGGGTATACCCCATACCCCTGGGGGTACCCAAAGTGGTTGTGGCACAACAGCTTTCAGGCACTTAGGGGGCCGCGAAAGTGGCGTATTTGCAACGCCTTTCACGCGACCACAACTGGGGGTTGGGAAGCGGACCATTGAAAAGGCGCCGCCAGCAAACACACCCAGCAAACTCCGTCAGCAAACATCAAGGAGGCCAGTCATGGCTCAGAAGCCGGGGCTGCGTGCGGTTCGTCCAAATGATCCGCCGCCGCCGAGCGCACCGAAAACCGTCGCTGCCGCCGCTGCATCGGGTAGCCACCGCGAGCTGCTGTTGGCGATGCGCGAGCGGGTAGCCAAGGCGGTCTCGAGCCCGGACTGCCCCCCGCGAGACCTGGCGGCGTTGACTCGCCGACTGCAGGAGATCGCGAAGGAAATCGAGGTCCTCGACGAGCGGGCCGCCCAGGACCCGCCGGCCGACCGCGGTGATGTCGACAGCAGTTTCGACGCCTCGGCTATCTGAGGTCGCCCGTCACTTGGTGATCCCCGAGGGGATTGTGACATCGGTTTATCCGAGGATTGCGCGGCGGTTGTCGCGTGCGGGGGTGGAGTTCGACCCCTGGCAGCAGGGGTTGGCGTCGGTGGCGCTGGGCTGCCGCGCGGACGGCAAGTACGCAGCGACTATCGGTGGTGTGGTGGTGTCGATTCCACGCCAGACCGGAAAAACGTTCACAATTGGCGGGCTGATAATCGGCATGGCGTTGGAGTTTCCCGGACTCAAAGCGGTGTGGACGTCGCATCACAACCGCACGACGATGAACACTTTCCGTTCGCTTCAGGGATTGGTGCGCCGACGGGCGATCTATCCGCATCTGGACCATTCGCCGCGTAGCGACGGTATCCGGGCGGCCAACGGTGAGCAGGAGATCCGGTTCAAAAACGGCTCCATCCTAATGTTTGGCGCCCGGGAGCAAGGTTTCGGCCGTGGGATGGACGCTGTGGACGTCGAGGTGTTCGACGAGGCGCAGATTTTGACGCTGAAGGCGTTGGAGGACATGGTTCCGGCGGTCAACCAGGCCCGCCATCCCCACGGCGGGCTGCTGTTCTTTTTGGGTACGCCGCCGCGGCCAACGGACCCGGGAGAGGCGTTCCTGGCCAAGCGTAACCAGGCGCTCAAACTTAAACCTGAGGGCCAGACGGTGTTCACCGGCGGCAACCAGGTGTATGCGGAGATCGGCGCTGAGCCGGATGCGTCCCCGGATGACCAGTCGCAGTGGCCGCGGATGAATCCGTCGTTTCCGCACCGCACCCCGTTGGAGTCGATGCTGCGGATGCGCGAGAACATCCCCGATGACGACGCCTGGCGCCGTGAGGCGATGGGGATTTGGCCGGCTTCGGGTGGGCGAGTGTTCGACATGGAGCGCTGGTCTGCTGCCGCTGACCCTGATGTGGCAGAGCCTAGCCAGGTGGCGTTGGCGGTTGCGGTGGCCCAGGACCGTTCATGGGCGTGTATCGGAGTTGCGGGCGAAGCGGGCGAGCGCACGGTGGTGCTGTGTTTCTCAATGGCCGGATTGTCGGGTGTTGCGGAGAAGGTTGCTGAGTTGTCGCGGTCTCACAATGTGGTTGAGGTGGCGTTGGCGGGGGCGCAGGCGCGGGCGTTGCAGCCGGATTTGGTGCGTGTGGGCGTGGATTTCGTGACGTTATCGGCTTCAGACATGGGTGCCGCGTGCGCGGCGTTCCAGGTAGCGGTGGCCGATGGTGCTGTCACCCATGTGGGCCAGACGCAACTGTATGTGGCGATGACTAACGCTAAAACGCGTTTCTCGGGTGAGTCGGAGGTGTGGGACCGCCGAGACCCGCAGGTGGATGATTCGCCGCTGGTGGCGTGCTCGGCGGCGTTTTACCGGTGGGGCTTGATTGATTCACCGATAGCGGCGATCTACTAGATGAAAGGTGGTGTGACGGTTGGGATTTTGGACGTGGCTGCGTAACGGTGCACCATCTTTCGATGGTGTCGTCCCGAACGCCACCACCGAGAACCCTGAAAGTGTCGGACTGGACTTCAACCCCGGCGACCCCGATGGGGTGGTGTTGGAGGGTGAGGAGACCTACAGTCGGTCCCTGCCGTTCCCGGCGCCGTCTCCCTGGTCGGGGTGGCCGTCGCAGTGGGATACCCCGATGTGGGGCATTGCGGGGGGTTTTAACGGTGCGCACGGGTTGAGTCGGCTTGTTGATACGGCGTGGGCGTGTATCTCTCTATGTCAACCTGACTCAGGACCACTGTGACGGCTTGATTCGGGACCACCTCGGCGAGGAGGTGGTGGCTCAGG
>NZ_LQOY01000072.1 GCF_002101675.1 Mycobacterium gordonae
TCAGGGTGGCGGCGGCGGTGTCGGCGGCCAGGGCGGTACGGGTGCGGACGGGATCGACAACAGCGGCAACCCGGGAGCGTATGGCGGTCAGGGCGCTGACGGCGGCGCCGGCGGTGCCGGCGGTAAGGCCGGCGCTGGCGGCGCCGGTTCCAGCACGGGTGCCGCTGGGAAATATGGTGACGGCGGCACCGGCGGTACAGGTGGGGTCGGCGGCGCCGGCGGCAACGGCACGGCGGGGATTCCTGATGGCGCGGCCGGCGGTGCCGGGGGTGCCGGTGGAGCTGGCGGCGCGTCGGGGGCCGGTGGTCTGAACGGCGTCGGCGGTATCGGTGGCAACGGTGGCGGTGGTGGCAAGGGTGCTGCTGGAACCAGCGGAGTGGGCCTGGGCGCTAACGGGGGCGATGGTGGCAACGGCGGTGCCGGAGGTGCCGCCGGTGTTGGTGGTGCTGCCGGTAGCGGCGGGACCGGTGGCTTTGTGGGTAAAGCAGGTGTTGGTGGTACCGGTGGGGATGGCGGTGCTGGGGGCGCCGGTGACAACGCGAGCGGCACGATAGGCCAGGCCGGGTTCGCCGGCGGGCGGGGCGGTGCCGGTGGCGTCGGCGGTGGCGCAGGTGCCGGCGGGACCAACGGCAGCGGTGGCGATGGCGGTGCCGGTGGTACCGGAGGCACAGGTGGGCTCAGCATCACTAAGGCCGGTGCGGGTGGTGCCGGTGGTAACGGCGGCGCTGGCGGTGCTGCTGGCGGCGGTGCCGGTGCTGCGGGGCTCGGCGGTGATGGCGGCGACGCCGGCGCGGGCGGTAAGGGTGGCGACGGCCTTAGCGGCGGTTTCAATTCGGGTGTAGCCGGCGGGTTCGGCGGCGCTGGTGGTGCTGGTGGCACCGGTGGCGCCTCGGGCGGCCTTGGTGGTGTCAACGGTGACGGTGGCGCTGGTGGCGCCGGCGGCCTCGGCGGTTATGGCGGTTCGAGTACGACCGTCGCCGGAGTCGGTGGTGTTGGTGGTGCTGGTGGTGCCGGCGGTAATGCCGGCTTCGGTGTCGGCGGCGGAGGCGTGGGCGGTCGCGGCGGTCTCGGCGGAGATGGCGGGTTCGGTGGTGCCGGTATCGACGGCAGCGGCGCCGCAGGAGCACGTGCCGGTGATGGCGGTGCCGGCGGCGCCGGCGGCGCCGGCGGGGTCAATGGCACTGGTGGTGCCGGCGGGTCGGGCGGCGTCGCCGGCGGTGGTGGCGCCGGAGGCAGCGGCGTCGGTGGTGCCGTGGCTGGTGGCGCGGGCGGTGACGGCGGGACCGGTGGCGCAGCCGGGGCCGCGGGCGGCGGCGGGACCACAGGGGCCTGGGGCGCCGGTGGCACCGGGGGCATCGGTGGCGCTGGTGGTGCCGGTGCCCAGGGGGCTGCGGGTGCGGTGCCGGGGCAGTCGGGTGCCACCGGGTTCGCCGGTGGTGCCGGTGGTGCCGGTGGTGCCGGCGGTAACGGGGTTGGTCCCGGCTTGAACGGTTCTGGCGGCACCGGCGGTGCGGGCGGCCTTGGTGGCGCTGGCGGCGCGGGTGCCAGCGGTGTCGGCGTCGGGACAGCGGGTGCAGCGGGCGGTAACGGCGGCGCTGGTGGCGCGGCGGGTGCCGGTGGCGCCGCGGGAATCTTTGGAACCGGCGGGGCTGCCGGCAGTGCGGGTAACGGTGGTGCCGGTGGTGCCGGTGGCGCCGGTGGTGCCGGTGACAGCAGAGCGGCGGCAGTAACACCTGGTCAAACAGGTGCCACAGGTTTCAATGGCGGTGCGGGTGGCACCGGCGGTATCGGTGGTAGCTCCGGTGCCGGCGGCGTGAACGGCAGTGGCGGCCTGGGCGGCGCGGGTGGGGCCGGCGGCAACGGTGGAGCCGGAGCCAGTGGCGTCGGATCGTTGGTGGCGGGTGGCGCCGGTGGAGATGGCGGTGCCGGCGGTGCCGCGGGCGCTGGTGGCGCCGCCGGTACAGGCGGCACCGGCGGCAGTGCCGGGAATGCGGGCACCGGGGGTGCTGGCGGCAACGGTGGTGCAGGTGCCGCTGGCAGTGACGGCGTCTTTGCCGGTGCAACCGGGTTCGCCGGCGGACAGGGCGGCGCTGGCGGTATCGGTGGAAACGCCGCAGCGGGTGGTACCAACGGTGCCGGCGGTGACGGCGGCGTGGGCGGAGCCGGAGGGGTCGGTGGCGATGGCGGTATTTCAGGCGGCGTCGGCGGCGCAGGCGGAAACGGTGGTGCCGGCGGCGCGGCCGGTGCGGGTGCCGGGGCTGCAGCTCTTGCCGGTGACGGCGGCAACGCCGGCATCGGCGGTAAAGGCGGCGACGGCCTAGGCGCCGGATTCAACACCGGTGCGGCCGGTGGCGTTGGTGGCACCGGCGGTGCTGGTGGCACCGGCGGCAATTCCGGTGGTGCAGGCGGCCTCAACGGTGACGGTGGTGCCGGCGGTGCCGGGGGTCGCGGCGGTGATGGTGGATCGAGTCAGTTTGCCCCGGGCGCCGGTGGTGGCGGAGGGCTCGGCGGTGCCGGCGGCTCGGCGGGAAGCAACCTGTCTGGCGCCGTAGGGAACGGCGGTGCTGGCGGAGCTGGCGGTACGGGTGGCGGTGGCGGTGCCGGCATCGACGGCAGCGGTATCCAAGGTGGCACCGGTGGCGCCGGCGGGACTGGCGGCGCCGGCGGGCAAGCCACTAGCGCCGCTGGCAAGGCCGGCGACGGCGGCACCGGTGGCACCGGTGGTAATGGAGGGACCGGAGCCAACGGCAGCAGCGGCGGCCTCGGCGCCCCTGGCGGTGGGGCTGGCGGAAACGCCGGTGCCGGCGGGACCGGTGGCGCTGGAGGCGGCATCGGCGGGCGCAACGGTGACGGTGGCAACGGCGGTATCGGCGGTCGCGGAGGAGATTCCGTGCTGCCCCCGAGCGGTATCCGGCAGAACGGCGGAGACGGCGGAGCGGGCGGTGCCGCAGGATCAGCCGGTGCCAACGGCCTCAGTTCCGCAGGAAATAACGGCCACGGCGGCACCGGCGGTAACGGCGGAAACGGAAGCGTAGGCGGGTCGGGAGCCAACGGTGCGTCGCCAGGAGCTAACGGCAGTTTCGGGTCCCAAGGTGGCAATGGCGGAAAGGGCGGCGCGGGCGGCGCCGGCGTCAATGGTGTCGGCGGCGGTGATGGAGGGAAGGGCGGCACCGGTGGCACCGGTGGTGCCGGTGGTGCCGGCGCGGCGGGCAGCGACGGAATCAACCCCCAGGCTGGCGGAAACGGTGGCGTCGGCGGCTCGGGCGGCCTCGGCGGGGCCGGTGGGGCCGGCACCGATGGCGGGACCAACGGCGCAACCGGCACCTACGGCAACGGCGGCGTCGGCGGCGCGGGAGGCAACGCAGGACATCCCACAACAGCGGGAGGTCAGACCGGGGTCGCGGGAGGGAAGGGTGGCGCCGGTGGCTTCGCCTTCGGAAACGGTGTCGGCGGTACCGGCGGGGCCGGCGGCACAGGTGGCAACGGCGGTAGCGGCGCCATCTTCATCAACGGCGGAGCCGGTGGGGCTGGTGGTGCTGGCGGTGCAGGTGGCGGAACCGAAAACGGTACCGGCGGCATTGGTGGCGCCGGTGGTACCGGCGGAATCGGCGGCAACGGCGACACCATCTTTACCTCCGGCGGGCCCGGCGGCGCCGGCGGCTTAGGTGGCGCCGGAGGCAGCGCAACCGGATCCGGCTCTGGCGGTGTCGGCGGCACAGGAGGCACCGGCGGGCTCGGCGGTAATGGCAAACAGGGCGGTTCTGGCGGCGACGGCGGCAACGGCGGCAACGGCGGCTCGGGTGTCATCGGCGGCTTCGGCGGCGCCGGAGGATTCGGCGGCACTGGTGGAACGGGCGCAGGAGGCAGCCCGGCGGACAGAGGCGCAGACGGTAAAGCTGGTAACCCGGGCTGATCCGCGCGTTGGGCGGACGGGCCAAGCCGTTCACTCGCGGTCTTGCCCCGTTGCCAGCTTGCGGATTGTCTGGACCTCGCCATCGGCGAATGGCCGCCCGTCGGGCTGTAGCAAGTCGGCGAACCACTGTTTGGGCACTGCCGTCGCCGGATGATCCCATGAACTCCACGGAAAATAGGTCTGGGTCTTACCCGCGACCAGCCCCCAGTTCAACGCACCCACGTTGTGCCGCCTGGCAATCGGCAGCACGCCCTGCACCGTGCTGCCCAGTGAGCGAGCCAGATACTCGGTGCAGATGATCGGGCGCCCGAGTGGCTCGAGTTCGCTGATGCGGCCCTCAAACTCTTCCGGCGGCGCGTAGCTGTGGAACGTGATCACGTCGGCGTTGTCGAGCTGGATGCCGGCGATCGCGCTGCGCCTACCGGGATCGCCCCAATTGCCCTGCCAGACACCACTTGTCAACGGCTGCACCGGATCGACCGCCCGTGCCCAGCGAAACACCTGGGGGAGCAGGGCCGCGACCCGGTCCAATTTGTCCTTGCGCTCCACCTTGCGATACTCGCGGGCCGGATTGTCGGGCTCGTTCCACAGGTCCCACCCCAGCACGCGGTCGTCGTTGCGAAACTGGCTCAACACCCCGGTGACGTACTCCTGCATCACAGCGGCGTAACGCGGGTCGTCGAGGTGCTCGGCGCCCGGACCCTGCACCCATCCGGAGTTGTGCACGCCTGGCCGGGGTGCCCGCTGCCGGCCGATGCGGGGGAACGGGTCCCAACAGGAGTCGAACAGCACGAAGAGCGGCTTGATCCCGTGCCGCGCAGCTATTCCAACGAATTGCGCCAGCCGGGCTTGAAACCCTGCCCGGTCCGCCGCCCAGAGCTGGTCGTGCAGAAACACCCGCACAGTGTTGAACCCGTGGAATCGGGCCGCGCCCAACTCGTTGTCGATGCGCCGCGGGTCATAGGTGCCCGCCTGGAACATCTCGAGCTGGTTGATCGCAGTCGAGGTGACGTAGTTGACTCCGACGAGCCAGCCCTGCGCCTGATACCAGTTGTGCGCACGGTCGGCCGGCCACCGGCCCGCCTCGGCTGACGCCCGGGGCGTCCGGGTCAATACCGTGCCGGCTGCCAGCGCCAGCGGCAGCTTCAGAGCGGTTCGACGTTGCACCAAGCGACGGTAAGTGCGGACGGGCGCAACCCGCCCCGCGGCATACCGGCCCGCGACACTTTGAGGGTGGAAATTGTTATCCCGCTGTCACTTTGGGGGTGAGTGGGCTAGCTGCGCAGCTTGCGTCCGTAGTTGTCGGTGACGCTGCCGGTGAAGACCATGATGGCATCGACGAAGCCCCAGATGGCGACAGCGAGCAGCACCGGTAGACCGATGATGCAGAACACGGTGAAGATCAGACCGGGCAAAACCGAGGCACAACTGAATCACCGCGATCTGGGTGGACTCAGGCTAGAAGCGGCCGACGCCGAACGTGCCGAAGAACAGCTGAAGCAGGGCGGTCGTGGAAGATATGTCCGACAGCGGCATCCCGGTGGCCGGATCGCGTCCGAACGGCGCCTGCGGGTCGACGGCGTAGCCGGGGTATTGCGGGACGGACGGGTACTGAGGCGGAGGTGGCTGGTAGCCGTACGGCTGCTGCGGTTGCTGCCCCCAGGGCGGCTGTGGCTCGGGGTTTCCGGGTAGTTCGGTGTTCCCATCGGCTTTACCTAGCCACTTACGATCAGCGGAAGCGAGATCATGCCCGCCCCGCCGGTCACCACCAGCACCCAGCGGCCGTCGACAGGCAGGGTGACCTCGATCGGGAATATCGCGAAGCCGAGTTCGGCGGTGGTGGCGGCCTCGGGCAACTCGAATTCGATGTTCAACGGCTCGTCGTCGGTCGGCGGCCTGATCTCGACGTCGACACGCCGCTCCGGGCTGCCTGTCTCAGCCTGGGTCAGTACTACTAGCAGGACCTGAGCCAGCCGATCGTCCTCGACCGTGAATCGCAGAAGCACGCCGCCCGAGACGTTGAGTTTGTTGTCCGTCGCCGAAGCAGCTTCGGCCAGGAAGGCCCCGACTATCACTGGGTGAAACTACCGCTCCCGCCTGAGACGAGCACGCCCGAGGGGCCACCCGGCTACTGCTGTGGCTGCGGCGCGCCGCCGTACCCGAGCTGCGAGGCGGTGTAGCGGGCGCCGTCGGTGACCGGCACCGCCTGGACCGCGGTGCCGTAGGCGCAGATCTCGGTCCACACGTCACCGAGTTCGGTCGTGTCGAAGCGCATCGCGACGATGACGTTGCCGCCCTTGGCGCGCGCCTCGTTGATCAGCCGGGCCATCGCCTCATTACGGCTCTCGGCCAGGTTCTTGGTCATGCCCTGCAGCTCGCCACCGAACATCGACTTGAAGCCGGCACCGAACTGCGCGAACGCATTTCGGGACCTCACGGTGAGTCCGAAGACTTCGCCGCACACACGCTGGATTTCCCAACCGGGGATGTCATTGGTAGTGACGACGAGCACCGGCATGCCTTCCTGTCAGGTGGACGGGGTCGATTCCCGCTGCAGGCTACCGCGGGCACCCGATATCTCGGGCCGCGGCACAGACCTTGTCGCCGAGGTCTGCGACCTGCGCACCGCTCAGTTCGGTGAACGGTGCGGCGCTGACCGACATGATGACGACCCCGTCGGCGTCGAAGACGGGAGCGGAGATGGTGGCGATGTTGTGCAAGCCGGCTTCGGCGAACTCGGCGGCCAGGATGTCGATCACCGTCAAGTCGGCCAATGCGCGGGCCAGCCGCACGGTGATGGCGTCGGGTTCCCCGTCGGCACCCAGTGCGCGCAGTGCAGTGTAAACTCGGATGTACTCGCGGCTGAGACGTTCGATGACGTAACCGCGCTCGCGAATCTCGTTGAGAATCAAACTCATTCGGCGTGACATGGCGGTCGTCGGCTTGCCCATGCCCGCCAACCAAGAGCGCTGGGCGGCGGTGGAGCTCCACGCGATGTAGTCGCGGCCGAAGGGCGCGACCAGCGGCATCCGTAGTCCCCGCTCGACGTGCACCCCCGATGCGGTTTCGCCCGCACTGTCGATCACCACGATCGAATTGCTCTCCCGCCGGGCCAGGAAGACCTGCGCCCCGATCGATTCCGCCAGGCTCTGCAGTATTCCGTGGTGCCTCAACTCGGGGGCCGGTGTGCTCAGCGACGCGATGCCGGGGCCCCACGTGTAGGCGCCGGTTGCCGCGCGCACCACCCACTGCCGGCCCGCCAGCGTGCTCATGATCGCGTGGCCGGTGGCCCGGCTGATGCCGAGTTCCCGACTGATCTCGGCGAGAGTGAATCCGCGCGTCGGTTGAGAAGCGAGCAGCTCCATGATGGCGACCACTCGCTCGGTGGGAGGGGAAGCGGGTTGACGTTGCGGGGCGCACCCGTCTAGCGTTGCCGTCATATTTTCGAACTCTATATCGATTATTCGACATAGGAAAAGGCTCGGGAGTGCATCGGTGAACGCTGCGGACGTCGGGACCACGGACGGTGACCAGATCGACTTCGACGATCTGACGTCGCCCCGCTTGACCGACGTCCAGCGCCAGATCCTGGAGTTCACCGAGAGTCGTCACATCGAGTTCGACCTTGATGCGATGCTCGCCGAGGCCCGCGACGGCGCAGGCGCCTCGGACCTCGGCGAAACCGACGGCTTCACCGATCGGCTCGGTGCGCACGTCGCCGCCATTGAAAGCGACGACGGGCTGCGTCAACTCTCGCGATCCACCTTGCGGCAACGAGTCGTGCGGTTGTTACGCAACCGGTTGTCGTTGACCGACCTGATCAAGCGGTATCCCGAGATCGAGTCGATCCCGATCGAACGGCCGATCATCGTTGTCGGGATGCCGCGCTCGGGCACCACTCACCTGGTGAACCTCATCGCCGCTGACCGCCGACGGCGTGCGCTGCCGTACTGGGAGAGTCAGGAACCGATACCGGCCCCCGGCGAAGGCCCCGACATCTTCGGTGTGGATCCTCGCTACACGCGATGCAAGCAGGAGCACGACGCACTCATGGCCAGCGCCCCGGTGGTGGCCGCCATGCACGACCGTTTCCCGGAGGCGATCGAGGAGGAGGTCGAGATCCTCGACCTCGACCTGGCCTCCTATGTGTTGGAATGGCATGCGAGGGTGCCGGATTGGCGTGATTACTACCTGGGATTGGATCAGCACCGGCACTACCGATATCTGCGAAAGGTGCTGCAGGCGCTCACCTTCCTGCGCGGCCCGCGCACCTGGGTGCTCAAGAGCCCGCAACACTGCGAGCAACTCGGTCCGCTGATGGCGACGTTCCCCGACGCTACGGTCGCGTTCACCCACCGCGATCCCGTTGCGGTGATCCAGTCGGCGATCACCATGATGGCCTACTCCGACCGGCTGCGGCGGACCAGCATCGACCCGGGCTGGCTGTTGAACTACTGGACCGACCGTGTGCACCGATTGTTGAGCGCGTGTGTGCGGGACCGCGACCTGGTGCCGGCCGAACGTAGCGTCGACATCGGTTTCCATCAGCTCAACGGCAACGAAATATCGTTGCTGACCGAGCTTTACCGCCGCAGCGGAGAAGAACTGACCGACAAGGTGCGCCGACAGTTCCAGCAGTACCTGGACGGCAACCCGCGTGGCAAGCACGGCCGGATCCGCTACGACCTGCAGCGTCACTTCGGCATCTCGCCCGACGAACTCCGCGCGCGATTCGACTTCTACTTCGACAGATTCGACGTCCGCGCCGAATGAAGGAGAAACAGTGACATCCGAACCCGTGTACCGAAGCCGCCCCGGCGCCGATGCCATGCGCCCGGCATCCGCCGAGCGGGCCGAGGAGATCGCCCCTGGGATCTGGTGCTCGCCGGGATTGTCGAACGCCTACCTGCTTACCACCGATCAGGGCCGGGTGATCGTCAACACCGGCATGGGTTTCGAGGGCCCGGTACACCGGGCCAACTTCGATGCCGTCGACTCCGCACCGGTGCGCTACATCATCTTCACCCAGGGCCACGTCGACCATGTCGGTGGACTGGACAGCGTCCGCGACCCCGATACCACCGTTGTCGCACAAGCGAACTGGAAGATCTGGCGCGACGACAACGAGCGTCTCATCCCATATCGGGCCAGCCGCAGCGCGTTCGCCTTCAAGGACACCCTGGCCACCGGCATCCAGGCCATCCAACAGCGTCTCGGCACCAAGAAGTTACCGGCGCAGAGTGTTCCGTCGGTCGATCTGGACTTCGAGGACACGCTGACCCTGCAGGTGGGGACCCGCCGGCTGGAACTCATTGCCGTGCCCGGCGGCGAAACCAACGACTCGCTGGTGGTGTGGCTGCCCGATGAGGGAATCTGCTTGTGCGGAAACACATTCGGACCAATTTTCGGGCACATCCCCAACCTGGTCACCATCCGCGGCGACCGGTACCGCGACGCCCTGACGGCCATCGCCTCGGTGGAACGGGTGCGTGAGTTGCAGCCCGAGATGTTGGTCACCGGCCATTTCGACCCGATCACTGGTGCCGAGCGCATCAACTCCGAGCTGACCCGGCTTCGCAACGCGATTGCGCACATTCATGACCAGACCGTCGCCGGCATGAACGCCGGCAAGGACGTTAGTGCGCTGATGCGTGAGGTTACGCTGCCGCCGGAGCTCGACGTCGGTCAGGGCTATGGCAAGGTCGCCTGGGATGTGCGGGCCATCTGGGAGAACTACTCCGGATGGTTCCATCACCGCTCGACAACCGAGCTGTATCCGGTCGGGTTCGGCGAAGTGGCCACTGACATCGTCGAACTCGCCGGCGCCGACGCACTCGTCGATCGCGCCCGCGCCCACCTGTGCGCGGGCCGCCCGCTGCACGCCATCCACCTCGCCGAACTGGTCACCCGCGACCACCCGGGCGCACGCGAAGTGCTCAGAGAAGCCCACGAGGAACTGCTGGCTACCAGCGAAAACTTCTGGGAGACAGCCTGGCTCAAGCAACAGATTGCGAGCAACTCATGACGGCACGGGTCAGCTTCGACTTCACCGGTACCACGTCACTGATCACCGGAGGCACCAGCGGCATCGGCCACGGCATCGCCACCCTGTTCCGCGACGCCGGCGCCGAGGTCACCATCACCGGAACCAAAGCTGGCGCAGCCGAATACGAGACGGATCTCGCTGGCATGACCTATCGCCAATTGCAGATCACCGAGCCGGACTCCGTTGACGCCTTGACAAGGACATTCGGCGAACTCGATGTGCTGGTGAACAACGCGGGTGCGAATTTCCCCGGGGGACTGGACGAGTCGAAGCCCGATGGGTTCCAGGCGTCAGTCGAGCTCAACCTGACCGGGCCGTACCGGTTGACCGTCGGGCTGCGCCGCGCGCTGCAGGCATCGACGGCCGCGGGTGGTGCCAGCGTGGTCAACCTCGCGTCGATGTCGGCGCTGCGCGCCGTCCCGCTGGTGCCCGGTTACGGCGCCGCCAAAGCCGGAATCATCTGTGTAACAAGAAACCTTGCCGTGAAGTGGGCGCCGTTGGGCATCCGGGTGAACGCCGTAGCGCCGGGCGCCATCGACACCCCGATGACCGCGCCCATGCATTCGGTGACGGAGCTCATGGACGCCGAGCTGGCGCATATCCCCCTGCACCGCTTCGGGTCGGTTCAGGAGATCGCGCCCACGGTAGCCTTCTTGTGCACCCAACAAAGCAGCTACACCACCGGTGCGGTGTTCGTCGTCGACGGCGCATCCGACTGCATCTGAGGACTTACTATGGCGCTCGCACTTCAACCGGCAGACCTCTACCACATCGGCATCGTGGTGCCCGATCTCGACGCTGCGATGGCCCGGTTCACCGAACTGGCGGGCTACGGGTGGATCAAGCCGATGAAGTACACACTGCCCTTTCGTACCGTCGCTGGAACCCGCGACCTGACTTCCAACTTCGTCTACTCGTTGGAAGCGCCACACCTGGAGCTGATTCAGGAGGTGCCGGGAACGCCGTGGGTGGCGGCCCCCGGCAACGCCGTGCACCACCTGGGCTACTTCGCCGACAACCTCGCCGAGACGGCCACGATGCTGGAAGACAACGGGTTCTCCTTGGAGATGACCGCCGATGTGCCCGGTTCGAAGCTGGCGATGTTCGCCTACTACGTCGACGCCGGCGGCACCCGCATCGAGGTCGTCGACCGCGCGCTCTTCCCCGATTTTCCCGCCTTCCTGCAGTCCCAGGCCCAGTAGCCGACCATGATCCTGACGGTGCTGCGGTTCAACTTCGCCTCCCCCCAGGGAGATCCGCGAAAACAGAGCGAGTTGCTCACCGCGGCACTGGAATTGGCGCAGTGGGGTGAATCGCACGGCATCACCACGGTCAGCGTCGACGAGCACCACGCCACCGGGCATGGCTGGAGCTGCAACCCGATCATGGCCGCGGCGATGTTCCTGGCCCGAACCTCGACCATGATCGCCAGCGTCGACTGCGCGCTGGGGCCGCTGTGGAACCCGGTCCGCCTCGCCGAAGACATAGCCCTGGTCGACAACATGAGTCGCGGCAGGCTGCACACCACCGTCGGGCTGGGCTATCGCAGCGTCGAATTCGATTCGCTCGGTGTGGATTTCAGCCGGCGCGGGCGGCTGATGAACAGCCTGGTCGAGCGGATGCTGACGGTCTGGTCCGGCGCTGAGCCGGGCGTGTGCACCGGAACCTGGACCAAACCGCATCCACCGTTGTATGTCGGCGGCGGCTCGCTTGCCACCGCTCGTCGTGCCGCGCGGTTCCGTCTGCCACTGAGCCTGGCCGACCACCTGCCCGACGTCGCGGCGCACTACCGGGAACTGTGCGCCGAAGCCGGCATCAAGCCGTTCGTCATCATGCCCGGCCCGGTCAACCGCGGGATGATCTACCTGCACGAGGATCCGGACCGCGCCTGGGCGGAGCTAGGCGAACACATCTTGTGGGAAGCCGTCACCTACGGCGGATGGTCGGCCGACGAGCGCTCACTGATGCACTTGCCCGGCGTGCAGACGCTCGAGCAGGTCAAGGCTTCTGGGCGATACCGGTTTCTGACGCCGGATCAGCTGATCGCCGAGTTCCGGGCGGCCGACTATTACGGCCCGATCGTGCTGCATCCGCTGGTCGGCGGGATGCCCGTCGAGGAGGCGTGGAAGTCGGTGCAATTGCTCACCGACGTTGTGCTACCCGCGCTGGCCTGACGCCAAGGATGCACGCCGCGGCCCCGCGAGCGTGCGCGTGTTGCCACGGACACGCCGTGGCGGCTGGCATTTAGCGGTCGCTCGCGCCCACAAGGCGCTCGCGCCAAATATCAGAGCCCGAATGAAGGCGGCGACGGCGGCGGCGCGAACTCCGTCACCAGCACCGGAAGCGAGATAGCCCCAGTGCCGCCGGTCACCACCAGCACCCAGCGCCCGTCACTAGGCAGGCGTAGTTGCAGCTCGAAGAATGCGAACCCCGGAAATTCGGCAACCGACGCTTCGGGCACCTCGAACTCCAGCCGGATCGGGTCGTCGTCCGTCGGAGGCCGCATCTCGATCTTGACCATCCGGTCGGTGCTACCCGGCTCGGCCTGGGTCAGCACCACCAGCACAAACCGGGCTGACCGATCGGGGCCGAGCGCGAATCGGGACAACACCCCGCCCGACACATTGAGCTTGTTGTCGACGACAGCCGCCGCATCGGCCAGAAAAGCGCCCGTAAGTATCACGCCGCTGAACCTAGTCCATCTGGGCGGCCCACCGCATATGCCCCTCGAAGCCCGGGGCCTCCGCCCAACTGAAGTATCGCTGCCAGCCGATCACCCGCGGCCTGGGCTTCGGCCACGTCATCGTCGGTGCCGCGGTTGCGCAGAGCATCAACCAGCAGGCCAGTGATATCCGCACTTGTCCGCAGGCGAGCAATAGCTCGATCATCGCTTGCTCCGACCGCTCGAACCGAAGCTGCTGGCACATGTCGCGGCTTTCGGGCAGCATCTGTGATCGGCGGTGCTGGTCGGCCGCATCGCCCTGGCACACCAACGCCGAACCCGGGACGTACTTGATGCTGCCGAGGACGCTGTCATCAGCGGACGCATGGGCAACCCGCAAGGCGTGTTCGAGTGGGGGTCCGCGGAGGACGAGGCCGGCACCATCTCGCCCGATCCCCTGCTGACCGCGGTCACCTTTTGAAGACCTCCAGAATGTCTGCGATGCAACGCCACAAGGCGCGATACTGGGGCCATGCCTGATCGCAACGTGCTCGGTGGCCCGTTGGAACCGTGCGGCAGTGAGCCGCTCACCGGCTTCTACCGTGACGGCTGCTGTTCCACCGGGGACGAGGACCGCGGACTGCACACCATCTGCGCCGTCGTCACCGCCGATTTTCTTGAGCACCAGCGATCGATCGGCAACGACCTGTCAACACCGGTGCCCGAGTACCGTTTTCCCGGGTTGTTGCCGGGCGACCGCTGGTGCGTCACCGCCCGCAACTGGCTGCGGGCCCACCGCGAAGGCTGTGCCGCTCCGGTGGTGCTGGCCTGTACCCATGAGCGCACCCTCGAGGTGGTGCCGCTCGAGGTCCTGCAGGAGCACGCCGTCGATGTGCCCGACGACCTGGCGAATCTGTAGCTAAGCGACTCGTTCGCAAGGTCCTCGGGGTCCCGCCATTCCGCTGCCGGAGCGGGCGGTCAGTATGCCGCGGCGGGAGTGCTTCGGCCGCTGATCGCATTTAGTGTGCGCATGTGGCTTCCACTGTGCGCTGGTGGCGCCGCTTTTGGCGTGTCGCCGCCGTGGACGCACGCTCGATCAGACGAGCCGCCCAGGACCCACAGTCAATATCGGGCACGCGACCACGGGGCAATCCGAACGACCCATTGACCCCCGACGATTTATGGGCGCGACCGCTAAGGGACTTCGGTCGAGTACAGCCAGGCATCCCACAGCGGACGCAGCGACTCGTCGCTGTAGTTGGCCGCCAGCCCGGTGAAGTCTTCGGTGATCGCGGTGCCGTGGCGGTACCGGGTCGTCCAATCCTTCAGCAGCGCAAAGAATTTATCGTCACCCAGCTGTCCCCGTAGCGCATGCAGGGTCAGTGCGCCCCGCTTGTACACCCGGTCGTCGAACATGGCTTGGGGTCCAGGATCGGCAAGCAACAGATCTTGGGGCTTCTGGCGCAGCTGGTCGTGGTGGTAACGGGCCAGCGCGTCACAAGAACGCCCGCCGCTGCGCTCCGACCACAACCACTCGGCATACGACGCAAACCCTTCGTGCAGCCAGATGTCCCGCCACCGGCGCGCGGTCACCGAGTTGCCGAACCACTGGTGCGCCAACTCATGCGCGATCAGCCGCTCACTGGCTCGCGTGCCGGTGCAGTGATTGGCGCCGAAGATCGAAATGCCCTGCGCCTCAAGCGGAATCTCCAGCGCGTCATCGGTCACCACGACGGTGTACCCGTCGGCCAGTGGATAGGGCCCGAACAATTCGATGAACAACTCCATCATGTCGGGCTGGCGCGCGAAGTCGTGGTCGAAATTGTCCTTGAGACGCGCCGGCAGCGCGGCCCGGATCGGCACCGGTGTTCTGGCGAGCCGGACCTGCTCGTACACCCCGATCTGCAGCGTGACGAGGTAGGTCGACGTCGGCTCCGGCTGCTCATAGGTCCACACGGTCTGCGACGCCCGCGCCCGAGACGACACCAGCTTGCCGTTGGCAATCGCCCGGTAGGCGCTCTCGGTGCTGATCTGGATCCGGAAGGCGGCCTTGGCGCTGGGATGGTCGTTGCAGGGGAACCAGGAGGCGGCCCCGTTGGGCTGCCCGGCGACCAGGGCACCGTCGGTCAACTCTTCGAATCCCACCTCGCCCCATAGTGTTCGGAGCGGCCTGGGGTTGCCGCCGTAACGGATCACCACCGACATCGCGGCGCCCGTAGGCAATTTCGAGCCCAGTACGATGCGCAACTTGCCGCCCCGGCAGCTGAAGCGGGCGGCGCGTTTGCCGTTCACCGAAACGCGGGACACCGACAGCGCATTCGATAGGTCAAGGGTGAACTCACCCAACTCGACCGACGTCACCGCGGTGATGGTCGCGGTACCGGAGAGCCGGTTGATCGCGACCTTGTATTCGAGGTCGAGTTCGTAGCGTGACACCGTGTAGCCGAAGCTGCCGTTCTGGGGCAGGTAGGGGTCCACACCCAGCTGCTTGGCCGGAGACTTCACGCGGCATTGTCCTTGACGTCCGCCGCTTCCTTGCGGCCCTTCTTCCGGGGCACCCACGGCCGGACCGGATTGCCTTGCCAGCGTGTCGATCCGGGCACTTCGTCGCCGCGCACCACCAGCGAAGCCGGGCCGACGGACGCTCCGGCGCCAACCCGCGCGGCGGGCAGCGCGACGCAGTGCGGACCGAGGGTGGCGCCCGGTTCCAGCACGACGGTGTCCATCCGCATGATCCGGTCGTGGAACAGGTGGGTCTGCACCACACAGCCGCGGTTGACGGTGCTGCCCTCGCCGAGGGCGACCAGGTCCGCCTCCGGCAGCCAGTACGTCTCACACCATGTCCCGCGCCCGACGGCGGCACCCAGGCCACGCAGCCACAGGTTCATCACCGGCGTGCCGCTGGCGGCGCGCGCAAACCAGGGCGCCGCAACGGTTTCCACGAACGTGTCGGCGAGCTCGTTGCGCCACACGAACGACGACCACAGCGGGAACTCGCTCGCCCTGATCCGCCCGACCAGGATCCACTTCGCCAGGACCGTCACCAATCCCGCGACTGCGCCCGCGGCCAGCAGTACCAGGCCGCCGGACAGCGCGGCCCACCATATCCCGACAGTGATTGTCAGCGCCTGCAATCCGCCCAGCACCGCCACCCCAATCGCCACCGTCACCACCACCGGCAGCAGTCGGCAGATCTCCACCGCGGCCCGCATCACCTTCAAGCGCCGGGGCGGGCTGTACGTCGTCTCCTCATCCGCCTCGGCGGGCCGCCGGCGCAGCCGCATCGGCGGACTGCCCAACCATGACGACCCCCGCTTCGCCTTCGGTGGCGTCGCCGACAACACCGCGACCAAACCATCGTCGGGAACCCGGCGGCCCGGCTGGGTGATACCCGAATTGCCCAGGAATGCGCGCCGGCCGACGGTGGTCTCGGCCGCATAAATCCAGCCCCCGCCAAGCTCATACGAGGCGACCATGGTGTCGTCGGCCAGGAATGCGCCGTCCTCGATGACGGCGAACTTGGGGGTGAGCAAGACCGTGGAGATCTCGGTGCCCCGACCCACCCTGGTGCCCAGGATGCGCAGCCATACCGGGGTGAACAGGCTGGCGTACAACGGGAACAGGTAGTTGCGCGCCGCGTCCATCAGGCGTTCTGTGGTCCACAGTTGCCAGCCCACGCGGCTGCGCACCGGGTGATACCCCTCGCGCAGCCCGATCGACAGCACCCGCACCGCCACCACCGTCACCACCGCGTAGGCCGCGAACCCGGCCAGTGCCGCCAACGGCGTCCACAGCAGCGCCGGCAGCACCGCCTGCGACAGGGTGCGGGTGTGGTGGACGGCCAGCCCGATGATGGACAACCCGGCGATCAAAGCCAGCAGCGGCAGCCCGGCCAGCGCCAGTGACGTCAACCCGTACCCCGCCACCCAGTACGATTTGCGCGCCGGCCGCTCGTCGGGCCACGGGTGATTCACCCGGCCGGACTTCGCCGCCGGCGAACCCTTCCAATACTGGCCGTTCTTGATCTTGTCGGTCACGCCCGAACCCGGCGCCACGTCCGCGTTCTTGCCGACGACCGCGCCGGGCAGCAGGGTGGTGCGGGCCCCGATCGTCGCGTCGTTTCCGATCGTGATGGCGCCCACGTGGAACACGTCCCCGTCCACCCAGTGCCCGCGCAGGTCCACTTCGGGTTCGATCGCGCTGCGCTGACCGACGGTCAGCAGACCTGTCACCGGTGGCACCGAATGCAGGTCCACGCCTTTGCCGATCTCAGCGCCCAGCGCCCGGGCGTAGTAGACGAGCCAGGGTGCGCCGGCCAGGTTTTCCGCGCCACCGGCTTCGGCCAGTCGTTCGGCCAGCCACACCCGAAGGTGCACCGAACCACCGCGGGGATAGCTGCCCGGCTTGACGTTCCACAGCAACAGCCGGGCGAACAGCACCGCGGTGCCCATCCGGCCCAGCGGCGTGACGAACAGGAGGAACGCGATCCCCACCCACCACCAGCTCACCGCCACGGTCCAGGGCACCAGATGCAGAGCACGGGCAATGTTGTTCCCCAATGCCAGCCAGGTAATCCACTGCAGCGCAGACAGCGTGGCCAGCGGCACCGCCAACACGGTCTGTATCAGCTGGGTCAGGCGCGGAGTCGGCTTCACCACCCGCTCCTCCACCCGCGGCGGTGGGCCGAACTCGTCGAGAAAGCCGGCGAGCGAACCCAGCCGGGGGTGGTCGTAAAGGTCGGCGACGGTGATCTGGGGATACTGCTGCCTCAGGGTGGAGACCAACTGCGCGGCGGCCAGAGATCCGCCCCCCAGGGCGAAGAAGTCGGCTTCCTCACCGGTTACGTTGGCGCCCAGCAGATCCCGCCACAATTGCGCCAACCGGCCCGCGGTGCCGGCCAGGGCGGGCGCTTCCTCGGTGTCGGTGCTTCCCGGCGGCGGCCACGGCAACGCGTCGCGATCGACCTTGCCCGACGTGCGGGTGGGCAGATCCTCGATGAGCACCAGCCGCGGCACCAGTGCCGCGGGCAGATGTCCGGCAAGTTCGTTGCGCGCCTTGACGATATCGAACGACGGGTCCGCGCTCACCACATAGCCGACCAGCACGGCCGTGCCGGAAGCGGTGCGGCGAACCGCGGCGGCGCCGCCGCTGACGCCGGTCAGGTTGACCAGCGCAGCGTCCACCTCGCCGAGCTCGATGCGCCGGCCGCCGACCTTGACCTGGTCGTCGGCGCGGCCGCAGAAGTACAACCCGTCTTCTTCCAGCCGCACCAGGTCCCCGCTGCGGTATGCCCGCTTCCAGCCGAGTGTCGGCATGGCCGCATACTTTTCGGCGTCCTTGTCTTCGTCGAGGTAGCGGGCCAGGCCGACGCCGCCGATCACCAGCTCGCCCGTCTCGCCGTAGCCGACCTGGCCGCCCTCGGCGTCGACCACGGCCAGGTCCCATCCCCGCAGCGGCAGTCCGATGCTGATCGGGCCGGATCCGTCGAGTCGGGCGGCACAGGCCACCACGGTGGCCTCGGTGGGGCCGTAGGTGTTCCAGACTTCGCGACCCTCTTGCGCGTTCTGAGCCAGCCGCTCGGCAAGTTCCGGCGGGCACGCCTCGCCACCGAAGATCAACAGCCGCACCGCTTCCAGCGCTTCGGCGGGCCACAGCGCCGCCAGCGAGGGCACCGTCGAGACCACGGTGACGTCTCTGGTGACCAGCCAGGGTCCAAGATCCATCCCGCTGCGCACCAGCGACCGCGGCGCCGGAACCAGGCAGGCGCCGTGCCGCCACGCCAGCCACATCTCCTCACACGACGCGTCGAATGCCACCGATAACCCGGCCAGCACCCGGTCACCGGGCCCGATCGGGCTGTCCTGGCAAAACATCTGCGCTTCGGCGTCCACGAAGGCGGCGGCGCTGCGGTGGCTGACCGCTACCCCTTTCGGAGTGCCGGTGGACCCGGAGGTGAAGATGATCCACGCGTCATCACGGGCCAGCGGGGCCTCGGCCCGCCAACCCCGGCTTGCGCCCTGGGTGCGCTGGATGCCCTTGTCGGTGATGACGGCGACGACGCCGGCCTCCCCGAAGACCAGTTCGGCCCGCTCGTCGGGATCGTCGGCGTCCACCGGCACATAGGCGGCGCCGGCGGCCAGCACGGCAAGGATCGCCGTGTAGAGCGAGTAGTTGCCCGACGGCATCCGGATCCCGATACGGTCGCCGCGTCCGATACCGCGGGCGGCCAGCCAGGCGACGCTGTCGGTCATGTCCTCGATCAGCTCGCTGTAGGTGAGCTGGACCTCGCCGTCGTCGATCGCGGCGGCGTCCGGGTAGCGCGCGGCGGTGGCCCGGATGATGTCGATCAGCGTGCGCGGACTCGGTGCGTCAGCCGACAGCAGGTACTGCGCGGGGATCTCGGGCACTCAATAGTTCTACGCGAGCAGACCTACGCGCGCCCGTCTGGCCGCTAGGGCGAGTCATGCCGCTCATCTCTGCACAGCGCAGTCACGCGTGTTCTCCCTGATGAAGGTGGAGTTCCCCAGAAATCATGCCGCACCGCGGGACCTGCTTCCCGACTCCCGCGAGGCAGGCCCGAGGCCGGCGGCGTCGATCCGGCGCTGAATCTGCGGCAGACTGATCCAGCGGTAGGTTCCGGCGTCGAGCACGGCGGCCCAGTCTTCCCAGCCGTCGAGGGCGGATTCCACCTCGGTCAGTAAGACGTTGGACCGGGTGATGGCAATTCGATGGTTACGGTCGGCTCGGCGAGCGTCTGCGACGACCGCTATCAGCTGGCCGGTTCCGTCGTCGAGCCGCTCTTCGTCGGGGGGTGCCGAGCTGGGTCGGAAGCGCAGATGGAAACGCTTTCCCGCACTATCGAGAAAGTACCAGGCTTGAGCGAAGTCGATTTCTGCCATAGTTCCTCATCTGTCGCTGTGGTGTCCGCGTGCAACGACCGGACCGGGCCTACTCGCAATTCGACGATTTGTTCACTGCGGCAATATGTTCCGCCTCTTCATGGTTGCGGGTCTGCAGTGATGGGCGGCGTATGGCTTGGCCCGATGCCCGAGTCGTTCACGAAATCGACTGTAGCACTGTGAAATCGGTGTAACCGGGATGCCGAAGCAGTACTCCAACATGCCCTGCATGCAGGGCAGGCATTGCCGCCTTACGGTGACGTTTTCGAGGCGAAAAATGTTGAATTCGAGATGATTTCGTTAGCTGGTCGCCTCGCGCAACCGCTTGCGATCTGCTAGGCGGGGATCCGCTATCGGGCTCGGTTGACCATCGGGTCGCTGGTCAGGCGATCGGTGAACCGATTGCACACGTGGTCGCAGTGAATTGCAGCACCCTTGCTCCCACACTGTGGCAGTCTTCACCGGAATCAGCTCGATGTGCGCATCCCGCGGCGGCGCGGGCCGCGGGGGATAGTCTCGATTCAGTTTGACAGTGAAGAATCGTGTACCGAGGTGAGCCGATGGACCCGGAAGTAGCCACGGAGTCGGGCGTCGTGCGTGGGCGGCGCCTGCGCGATGTCGACCTATGGCGGGCTATTCCCTACGCGGCGCCTCCCGTCGGTCCGCTGCGCTTCCGTGCCCCGCAACCGGTGCCGGCCTGGACGGGTGCGTTCGACGCGACCCGATTCGGTCACGCCGCCCACTCCCACCGGCTCAGCTCCCCGTTGGGCCTGTTGAAACGCCAACTTCAGCATGAGGACTGCCTGACACTGAACGTCTGCGCCCCGGCCGAACGCGCCGCCGCACCCTGTCCGGTGCTGGTGTTCATCCACGGCGGCGGTTATTTCGAGGGCACCTCCGCGCTGCCGGTGCACGACCCCAAGCCGCTGGTCCGCAAATTCGGGGTGGTGGTCGTCGGAATCAACTACCGGCTCGGCGGTCTGGGCTTTGTCGACTTCTCGCAGTACTCAACCGAGTTCGAGTCCAATCTCGGTCTACGCGACCAGGTGGCGGCGCTGAAGTGGGTGAGCCGCAACATCGCGGCATTCGGCGGAGACCCGGACAACATCACCGTGTGGGGCCAGTCCGCCGGAGCCAGCGCGGTCCTGAATCACTTGGCCATGCCGGCCACCAGGGGACTGTTTCACCGCGCGATCGCGCAGAGTCCGGTAGCCGATGCGGTGCGTACACCCGAGCAGGCCGCCGAGACTGCCCGGCGGTGCATCGCGGCGCTGGACGCCGACCCGGCCACGGCCGCCGACGTCCTGCGCAACGCGCCCGCCGCCGCGATCACCAGTGCAGCGATCCAGGTGATGCTCAAGGCGGCACGCGAGGTTCCGTGCCAGATGACGCTCGCTCCCGTCATCGACGGCGAGTTCCTGCCCGAGGACCCGACGGCGACGATCGCGGCCGGCCGCGCCCACCGCGTGCCCCTGCTCATCGGATCGATGCGCGACGAGCTGGGCCACGCGGGCTGGGGGCCGGTGCGGCGGGTGGTCGACATCGTTCCCACCACACCGGGGCGGGTGGACCGCATGTTCGCCGCGACCGATCCGGACGCGCAATCGCGGGTTCTGGCGCACTACCCGGATTATCCGAGCCGGCGCGCACTGACCCGGTTGGCGTCTGACTGCTTCTTCGTGCGGCCGACAGTCGCGGTGGCCGAGGCACACGCCTGCCACGCCCCGACCTACCTCTACCGCCTCGACTACGCCCCGCCGGTCTTGCGATGGATCGGGATGGGCGCTATCCACGCCACCGACGTGCCGCTGGTATTCGGCTGCGAGATACCGGAATTGCAGGCACTCACGCTCGTCGGGCGCCGGCGGTATCGCTGGATGAGCGACTGGGTGCAGCAGCGCTGGGTCGAGTTCGCCAGGACCGGGACGCCGGGCTGGCCGCCGTATTCCGCTGACCAGGCGACCCTGGTCATCGACGACCCCGATCCGCACCTGGTCCCGGGACTGCACCGCAGCATGTGGGAGGCATGGCGGCACTACGCGGGACCGCAGCGGGGGGCGCGCTTTCCGGCAGCACACCAGGACCGCCACTGATGCCAGAACGCCTGCCGCAGGTGGCGATTCTCGACGACTACGCAAGGGTCGCGCTGGAACTCGCCGATTGGTCCCCGGTGCAGAAGCTGGCCGAGATCACCGTTTTCGACCGGCACCTGTCGCAAGCCGAGGCGGCAGAGGCGTTGCGGCCCTTCGACGCGCTGTGCACGCTGCGGGAGCGAATGGCATTGCCGCGCGGGCTGATCGAGCGGCTACCGAACTTGAAGCTGATCACCATCGTCGGCCGGAGCCTGCCCAACCTGAACATGGCCGCCGCCACCGAGCGCGGTGTCCTGGTCGCGCACTCGAACTTCGCTCACCCCCGGTTTGCGGCGGTGCGCGACGCGACGCCGGAACTGGCATGGGGACTGATGATTGCGACGGTGCGCCACCTGGCCGAGGAGCACCGGGGCATGCGCGCGGGCGGTTGGCAGACGACGACTGGGATGACGCTGCACGGTAAGACGCTGGGACTGCTCGGCTTGGGTCGCGTCGGCCGGCGGATGGCGCAGTACGCCGAAGTCTTTGGCATGGAGGTGATCGCGTGGAGCCAGAACCTCACTGACGAGGCCGCAGCGGCGGCCGGCGCCCGGCGGGTCGACAAGGCGGCGCTGTTCGCGGAATCCGATGTGGTCTCCATCCACGTGGTGCTGTCGGCACGCACCCGAGCTCTGGTCGGTGCGGCCGAGTTCGCCCTGATGAAGCCGAACGCCTTTCTGATCAACACATCTCGCGGCCCGATAGTCGATGAGCAAGCCCTGATCGGAGCGCTGACGGCCAATCGCATCGCGGGCGCCGGACTCGATGTCTTTGACACCGAGCCACTTCCGCCCGAGCATCCGCTGCGCACACTGCCAAACGTCACACTGACGCCGCACCTCGGTTACGTAACTCGCGAAATGCTGGGTGCCTTCTACGCCGACACCGCCGAAGCGGTGGTGGCCTGGCTGAACGGCACGCCGGTCAGGATCGCGAACCCCAGTACGGACTCTTGATCGCCTGCAAAGCCTCGGTGACGTACAGGTCCAGCGACCGTGTTCCGGATTGGCGTATCCAGCGCTGAAAAGCGAAATCACCTGCCGCAAAACCAAGTTGAACCAGTAGACCGGGACGGATATCCACGTCGGGGTCGCTGCCCATACGTTCGGCGATCAGTTTGACGGCTCGTTCCTTATCGGCCGGCGTGTAGATCGTGACCTTCCCGAGCAGTTGCGGCGCGACCAGCAGCGCTTCGCGCCACTCCTCGCTTTCCACGTCACCGAACGAACGCGTGCGGGTGATGATGGCGTTGATCAGCGCCACGTCCGGCGCCTCGCCGGCCGGGCGTTGCTCCAGCAGGTTCACCACCTCGGCGCCGCCATCGCGGATGGGACCCAGCAGCAGTTCATCCTTCGTCGGCACGTGCCGGAAGAAGGTGCGCGGCGAAACACCTGCGGCAGTGGCTATTTCCTCAGTGGTCACGGCGTCGTAGCCCCGCTCGACGAACAGCCGGAACGCCGCCCGCCGAATGTCGGCGCGGACCTGTGCGCGCTGGCGGTCGCGCAAATTCATCGGAAGCAGCCGATTCCGCCGTCGACGTGGATGGTCTGCCCGGTGATGAAGGTTGCGTCGGGGCCGAGCAGGAACGCCACCAGTGCGCCCACGTCGGTGCGGACGTCGCCGATGCGCTTCATGGGCACCCGCCGCACCGCCTTGGCGTAATCGTCGGGTGCGAACTGCTTCCACAACTTGACGCCGTCGGATTCGGCGAAAGGGCAGATGACGTTCACGCGGATGTTGTCGCGTCCCCATTCCAGGGCAGCGACCTTGGACAGCCCGCGGATGCCCTCCTTGGCCGCGGCATAACCGCCCCATTTGGGTTCGCCACCGGTTCCGGTGCCCGAGCCCAGGTTCACGATCGAACCACCACCCGCCGCCGCCATCAGCGGATGCACCGCCTGCATGAGCAGGAACGTCGCGCGCGGCCCGACTTCGTAGCCCAGGGCCAGGTCGTCGACGGTGATGTCGACGAAGCGCTTGGGCTCATTGGTGGCGATCGCATTGTTGACCAGGCCGTGCACGGCGCCGAAGGCGTCGACCGCCGACGCCACGATCCGCCGCGCGCTGTCCGGGGCACGCAGGTCGGCGACCAGCATCTCGGCCGGGCCGATCTCCTTGAGCTCGGCGGTGGTGGCCTGCAATGCGTCGCCCTGAATGTCCACCACCAGCACCGCCGCGCCGCGCTCCAGCAGGGCGGCGGCGACGCCCTTGCCGACGCCCTGGGCCGCGCCGGTGACGATCGCGACGTGTCCGCGCAGCGATTCGGGATGGGAATAGCTCATGCGCGTCCGGCGATGAGCGGCAGATCCAGGTAGGTCTTGATGCCCGGTTCCGCGGGGCAGACGTAGGGGATGGCGTTGACGCAGTGGTTGGCGGTGGCCACCACACCCGGATTGCGTTGCAGGCCTTCGGCGATCGTCTGCGGTTGCAGTCCCTTGAAGGTCAGGCTCACACTGGGGTCGCCGGTGATCTCGACCTCGAAGCGTTCGCCCTGCTCGCCGAATTCCCAGGCCGGTTCCAGGTTTTCCTCGCCCATCAGCCAGTTGACCGCCGCGGTAATGACCGGCTCTCCGTCGGAAAGCGCTTGCCAGCGGAACCGGCGCGCGGCCACCGTTCCGGGGGCGATGGTCATCGGTTCGTAGTCGATGTCACCGGTTGCGACAGCGATGTCCTGGATGGTCCTGATGTTGGGTTCGATGCGAAAACCCATGGTGTCGGCGATCATTCGCACCGACTGTTTGAATCCCGCTTCGAGCAGACTTGCCATCGGGCCCTGCATCGCTTCCTCGGGCGTCCCACCGAATCCCATGATGTGGCGCACCACATCCGGCGCGTTGTAGGTGCGGATGTCGGAGAACTCCTCGGCACGCACATGCGTGACCGCCGAGGACAGTGAGGACACCATGAGCGGGAAACGCTCCGTGATGCCGCCGGGGTGGATACCCGACCCGTGCAGCGTGACGCCGGCGTCGGCCGCGGCATCGGCGATCGCCCTGACGCGTGGGTTATCCAGGTCGGGGTACACCCAGCCGACCGGGGTGACGACATTCTTGCCGGATCGCAGGATCGCGATCACCTCTTCGTCGTTGGGGACCAGCGGGCTGTACATCACACAGTCGGCATCGATCGCCAGCACCTCGTCGATGCTGGTGGTGGCGGTGACACCCAATGCCCCGCGGCCGAGGATGTCCCCGACGTCGATGCCGTTCTTCTGTGCGCTGTGCACCCAGCAGCCGGCCAGTTCGAGTTCGGGATGGTTGAGCACGCACTCGATGGCGGCCTTGCCGACGCCACCGGTTGCCCACTGAATGACACGGAACTTGGTGGGGCTACTCATCGGCACCTCCGGGCACATGGTGGCAGATTGTGACTTCTTGACAGTAACTGTCAGCGCCCATCCTGCGAAAGCCGCCACCTGCGACCCGCCAGTCTGTTAGCTTGCTTAAGCACCAGCCGTCGGGGTCGGGGGGCCACCATGAGTCGAGCCGTGAAGCGAGCAACAGTCGCCGTGCTCGGAATGCTCATTGCTGGTGCATGCCTTTCGGCGCCGCAGGCCGCCGCCGATAACCCGGTCTGCACCGCCACCTGGTGCTCCTTCTTACTGCCGTCGCGCAACATCGGCTGCGAGCTGAACTTTCACCGCGGCAGCGGCATGACCGACGAGGCGTACTGCCAGTCCGATTCGCCGCCCCAGTCGGTCCGCATGACTCCTGCCGGAGCGTTCAAGACCTGCACCGGTGAGACCTGCCTGGGCAACGCCGGCGAGGGCACCCCGGTGCTCGACTACGGGCAGAGTGCCGCCGTCGGGCCCTTCACGTGCCGATCGGACACGAACGGCGTTACCTGCACCGCATCGGGTCGCGGTTTCACCTTGTCGAACGCCGGAGTCACGCCGGTCGGATAGCGGCCAAGTCGGTTCGGCGAGCTGTCCTGAACTGTCAAAAAGTTGTCCTCTGCTGTCAAGACGCGTGGGCCGTTGCTGTCGCAGCATGTGTTCAGTGGGTCATCCACCGCCCCGCGAACAACGAAGTCGCGAGGCACCTCCAGTTGAACAGGACCACGGCAGTGAACGCTTCGCACTCCTCCAGCATCGAACACGTCGACGTGTTGATCGTTGGCGCCGGTATCTCGGGCATCGGCGCCGCTTACTATCTGCAAACGATGCAGCGGGGGAAGAGCTTCGCGATTCTGGAGGCCCGCGCAGACATCGGCGGCACCTGGGACCTGTTCCGCTACCCGGGAATTCGTTCGGACTCCGACCTGCACACCTTCAGCTACGAGTTCAAGGCGTGGGAGAACGAGAAGGCGATAGCCAGCGCCGACGCCATCATGTCCTACCTACGGGAGACGGTCGCCGAGAACGGCATCGAGAAGTCGATTCGGTTCGGGCACAGGGTCATCGATGCCGCCTGGTCCACCCGTGACGCCCGCTGGCTGGTCGAGATCGAGCATCTCGGTGAACGCATCACGATGAGCTGCGGATGGTTCTTCTGCGCCGGTGGCTATTACCGCTACGACGCCGGGTACACGCCGGAATTCCCCGGGCAACAGCGGTTTACCGGTGAAATCGTGCATCCGCAACACTGGCCGGAGGATCTGGACTACGCCGGCAAGCGCGTGTTGATCATCGGAAGTGGTGCGACCGCGGTCACCCTGGTGCCCGCGATGGCTGAGACCGCCGGGCACGTGACCATGCTGCAGCGTTCGCCGACCTACATGGTGCCGGTGCCCTCCGAGGACCGCATCGCCAACGCGCTGCCCAAGTTGATCGGCCGCGACCGCGCCTATGCTGTCACCCGGCGCAAGAACATCACTCGTCAACGGCTCATCTGGCGGTTCTGCCAACAGCACCCGCGGGCCGCGCGCCGACTGATCCGGCACCTCAACGCCAAGCAGCTGCCGGCCGGATATCCCATCGACAAGCACTTCAAGCCGGCCTACAACCCGTGGGACCAGCGTCTGTGCGCCGTGCCGGATTCAGACCTGTTCAAGGCGATTCGCGATGGCCGGGCCTCAGTGGTCACCGACCAGATCGACACCTTCACCGAACGGGGTGTTCGCCTGCAATCAGGACAGGAACTAGAGGCCGACATCATCGTCACTGCCACCGGTCTGAACCTGGTGGCACTCGGCGGCATCGATTTCTCGGTGGACGGGGTGCCTGTCGACATCCCGGAGACGGTGGCATTCAAAGGTTTCATGCTCAGCGGTATGCCGAACTTCGCCTACATGTTCGGCTACACCAACTCATCATGGACGCTGAAGGTCGGGCTGGTGTGTGAACACTTCTGCCGCCTGCTGGCCCACATGGACGCGCACGGTTTCTCCGTCTGCTGTCCGCAGCCGCCCGACTCCATGTCGACCGAGCCCTTTCTGGAGATCACCTCCGGCTACGCCCAGCGCGCTGCCGCCCAGCTGCCTAAGCAGGGGTCCGAAGGGCCGTGGCGGACCAACATGGAGTACCGCATCGACCGAAAGTTACTGCGTGAGGGACCAGTCGACGACGACAACCTGCGCTTCACCAAGGCGGCCGCGGCCGTCCTGCCCGAGCCGGCGTTGACCGGCTGACGCTTGAGGAGCACACCATGGAACTGATGTCACCCGTCGACGCGCTGTTCTTGTCCGCGGAGTCACGCGAACATCCCTTGCATGTCGGCGCGCTGCAACTGTTCGAGCCACCCAAGGGCGCGGGTCGGGCGTTCGCGCGGGATACCCATCGGGCGATGCTGGAGTGCCAGGAAGTTGCGCCGCTGTTCCGCAAGCGCCCCAGTTCCTTTCACGGTGCGCTGACCAACCTGGGTTGGTCGACAGACGACGATGTCGACCTCAGTTATCACGTGCGTCGTTCTGCCCTGCCCGCCCCGGGACGGGTGCGCGATCTGCTCGACTTGACCTCGCGTCTGCATGCCAATCTGCTGGATCGGCACCGTCCGCTGTGGGAGACACACGTCATCGAGGGGCTGCGCGACGGACGGCTCGCGGTGTACTCCAAGATGCACCACGCTCTCGTGGACGGAGTATCCGGGCTGGCGCTGATGCGACAGTCCTTACACACCGACCCCGACGACACCGAATTCCGCACGGCGTGGAGCCCGGCGCCCAGACGCGCGCCCCGCGATCAGGAGCCCCGCGGACGCCTGCAATACGTCGGCGCGACGATGCGATCGGTTGCAGGACTTGGCCCGTCGACGCTGCGGCTGGCGCGGGCGGCACTACTGGAGCAGCAACTCACACTGCCATTCGGCGCACCCCGCAGCATGCTCAATGTCGCGGTCGGGGGAGCGCGGCGCTGTGCCGCACAATCATGGGAGCTGGACCGGGTCAAGGAGATAAAAGACGCTGCGGGCGTGAGTCTGAACGATGTCGTGCTCGCAATGTGCGCGGGCGCGCTGCGCGGCTACCTTGACGAGTACGACGCGCTGCCGGCCGCGCCCCTGGTCGCCATGGTCCCGGTAAGTTTGCGCAACGAGCGAGACGCTCTGGGCGGCAACATGGTTGGCGCTGTGCTGTGCAACTTGGCCACCCACCTGGAGGATCCCGCGGAGCGCCTGCAAGCGATCCACACCTCGATGCGCGACAACAAGAAGGTCCTGTCACAACTCCCTCGGGCCCAGGCGATGGCGTTGTCGCTGTTGCTGATGAGCCCGGCCGCGCTCAACACGCTGCCCGGCCTCGCCGAGGCCACTCCGCCGCCGTTCAACGTCTGCATCTCGAATGTGCCCGGGGTACGGGAACCGCGTTATCTCAACGGGGCCCGGCTGGTCGGCAACTATCCGATGTCGCTGACGCTCAACGGACAGGCACTCAACATCACCCTGACCAGTACCGCGGACAGTCTCGACTTCGGACTGGTGGGCTGCCGGCGCAGCATTCCGCACCTGCAACGGCTACTCAGCCATCTGGAGATATCGCTGAAGGAGCTGCAGCGGGCCGTCGGTCTATGAGGGGTGGCCGACCAGCGCGCGCGGCGTCCGGGTCTGGTTGCGATAGGACGCCGGGCCCGTGCCGAACCAGCGCTTGCACGAGCGCGACAGCACGCTCTGCTCGGCGTAGCCCAACTCGCGGGCCAGGTGCGACAAGCTCATTGCGGTAGTCCGGAGATAGCGGTCGGCTGCGTCCCTCCGAACTTCGTCGATAAGGGCGGCGAAGGTGGTGCCGTGGTCGGCCAGCCTGCGCTGCAACGTTTTCGGATGCAGGTTGAACTGGTGAGCCACCACCTCGAGGCTCGCGGCTCCGGTCGGTAACAGCTGGCGGACGATGGTGCGCACCGACTCCACGATCCCGGCGCCCAACGGCGTGATACTGCTCAGGTAGTCCACGACGGCGCGGTGGGCGAGTTCGTCCCGGTTCAGTGGGCGGGCCAGGTCGGCGGTGCGCACCGTGAACCCGGCGCTGCGTTGCGCGAAATAGGGCTTGCAGCCGAAATATTCGGCGTAGCTGGCTTTCGGTGTGAGCGGGTCGTGCGGCAGGTGCACCGAGAGTCCGACGAATTTCGCGCCCATGAGTAGCCGAAATACCCCGAGCGAGACACCCAGCGCCAATTCCATCGTCTGCGGACACTTGATTGCCTCGTCGAGCAGGAACTCGAGGGAGATGAACGACCGTTCCGGATCGGCCAGGGGCGCGATCGAGACGGCGATTGCGGGACTGTATGCCGCCATGAACGTGCTGAAGATGGCCAGTGCATCGGCCACCGTTGCGGCGGTACGGGCCGCCACGCCCACCGGTCCCAGGATTTCGATGCCCTGGCGTCGTGCCAGCCGCCGCCCGAAGTCCGCAGTGGCGGTCGCCTCCGCCGCCGCTTCGAGCGCCCTGATTGCCGCCCGCATCGGGATGAATGCATCGTAGTTGCCGACGTCCTGCTCCCGAATTCCGTTGGCGCGCAGCAGCGCGGCCGGATCCCCACCCAATTCCGCGACCAGCTTCGGGTAGTTGGCGAGCGCCGTCCCGCGCACTACGGACATGTCTCGAATTGTCAAAAAGTTGTCTTCAGATGTCAAGACCCGACCGTGGTCGACGGCGCATTGTGAATGTCCAGAAGCAGATCCAACAAAGGAACTGAGATGACGTCGACCCTCGAAGCAACGTTCGATCAACTGACCACGCTGGCCGCGAGACCGGCCGAGGCGCCGGTGGTGATGGTCAATCTGTTGAAGTTCAGGGCCGCCGGTGGGTTGGAGTCCTACCAGCGCTACGCCCGTGAGGCGATGCCCCACCTCGACCGGGTCGGCGCCACCGTCCGCTATGGCGGCGTGACACCGGGCAACGTCATCGGCGACGGTGAAAAGCCTTGGTGGGATGCGATTCTCATCGTCGAGTACCCGACTCCGCAAGCCTTCATCGACATGGTGTCGACGCCGGAATACGCCCGGGTGCACGAGCACCGCGCCGCCGGACTGGAACGCGGCGACCTGATCGCCACGTCGGTCTGGTCTGTTGGTGCGGAGTAGGCGGCTCGGGCCGATGGACTAACGGCCTCTATTTTTCAAACACCTTCGCTTTGCACCGGAATCTCGGGGTGTAATAGCGGGCATGGAATTGATGATGCCCACCGACTCGATGTTCCTGTTCACCGAATCGCGGGAGCATCCGCTGCACGTGGGCGGGTTGTCGTTGTTCCAGCCCCCGGAAGGGGCCGGACCGGAATTCGTCCGAGAGTTCTACGACAAGCTGGTCGCCAACGACGAATTCCAGCCGACGTTCCGTAAACACCCGGCGACGATCGGCGGCGGCATCGCGCGGGTCGCCTGGGCCTACGACGACGAGGTCGACGTCGACTACCACGTCCGCCGCTCGGCCCTGCCGTCGCCGGGACGTGTGCGTGATCTGCTCGAGCTGACCTCGCGGCTGCACACCAGCCTGCTGGACCGGCACCGTCCGCTGTGGGAGTTGCACGTCGTCGAGGGGCTCAACGACGGTCGCTTCGCGATGTACACGAAGATGCACCACGCCCTGATCGACGGTGTCTCGGCGGTGAAGTTGATGCAGCGGACCATGTCGACCGACCCCGACGACACCCACGTGAAGGCGATGTGGAATCTGCCGCGACCGCCCCGCGCGCCTAAGCCGGAGTCAGACGGCGGCGGTTCCAACCCGCTGACCTCCCTGGTAAAAATGGCGGGATCGGTTGTCGGCGTTGCCCCTTCAACGCTGAAGCTGGCCCGGGCGGCGCTGTTCGAGCAGCAATTGACGCTGCCGTTCGCGGCGCCGCACACCATGCTGAACGTGAAGGTCGGGGGAGCCCGCCGGTGCGCCGGTCAGTCCTGGTCGCTGGACCGCGTCAAGGGTGTCAAAGAGGCCGCCGGCGTGACCGTCAACGACGCGGTGCTGGCAATGTGCGCCGGCGCGCTGCGCTACTACCTGCTCGAACAAGACGCTTTGCCGGACACCCCCCTGGTCGCCATGGTGCCGGTCAGCCTGCGTTCGGAAGCCGACGCCGACAGCGGCGGCAACAAGGTCGGCAGCATCCTGTGCAACCTGGCCACCAACATCGACGACCCCGCCAGGCGGCTGCAGATCATCGGCGACTCCATGCGCCGCAACAAGAAGGTGCTCGCGGAACTGCCGTCCTACCAGGTGCTCGCACTGTCCGCGCTGAACATGGCGCCGCTGACGCTCGCCGGTGTGCCGGGCTTCCTGTCGGCGGTGCCGCCGCCGTTCAACATCGTCATCTCGAACGTGCCCGGCGTCGGCGATCCGCTGTACTACGGCGGGGCCCGGCTCGACGGCAGCTACCCGTTGTCCAACATCCCGGACGGCCAGGCGCTGAACATCACCCTGGTCAACAATGCCGGCAACCTGGACTTCGGGCTCGTCGGCTGCCGCCGTAGCGTGCCGCACCTACAGCGACTGCTGGCCCATCTGGAGACCTCATTGAAGGACCTGGAGCAGGCCGTCGGAGTCTGACCGCGATGCCGAAGCTGAGCGCGGGTCTGCTGCTGTACCGGGCACGCGCCGGCGTCGTCGAGGTGCTGCTCGCACACCCGGGTGGACCATTCTGGGCGCGCAAGGACGACGGCGCCTGGTCGATCCCTAAGGGTGAATACGACGAGGGCGATGATCCCTGGGCGGCGGCGCGTCGTGAGTTCGCCGAAGAGCTGGGGTTGCCGGTGCCCGACGGGCCGAGACTGGACTTCGGGCCGGTGAAGCAACCCAGTGGCAAGGTGGTGACAGCCTTCGCGGTCGGCGGCGATCTCGATATCACCGACGCGAGCAGCAACACCTTCGAGATGGAGTGGCCGCGCGGCTCCGGCAGGATGCGGGAATTCCCCGAAGTCGATCGCGTCGGCTGGTTCGCGGTGGCCCAGGCCCGCGCCAAGTTACTCAAGGGCCAGCGGGTTTTCCTGGATCGGTTGATGGCGCAGCCGGACCTGGCCGGGCTCAGCGAAGGTCAGTAGTGGCGGCGAGCGTTTGACCGTGCGCCCACGGCGGCGGAATCCAAGGTTCTTGAATTCGCGCCGCACGCGCACATTGGAAGCGGTCAGCGCACACTCGACACGGCGCGGCGCCCGCGGCGCCGCATCACCCCCAGCACGACCACCGCCAGGACGATCGTCGCCGCCAGCCCGCCCAGAAGCACGAACTCCAGCGGGAAGACGACGTCGTCGTTGACGACGATCACCTGCCGGTACGGATCGTCGTTTGCGGCGTTGCCGAAGGTGAAGTCCGACGTGATAGACGCTGTGCGGACGATGTCCACCTGCGTCTTGGTCAGATACGAGCCATGGTCGGCGGCCAGTTCGCGCAGCAGGGAATCCTGCACGGCGGCGGCGACGTTGCCGGCGAATCCGATTGTGGTTGTCTGCGTGGAATTGTCGGCGTCGGTGCGCTGCTGACGGTGATCGGCGAGGGTGAAGACGGTGACGTGCTGCGGCTCCGGCGCGGCGACCGACAGACGCATCGGATACACCAGCTTCGGTGACCCGAAGGTCAGCCGCACCGGATCGAGTCCGCCCACGATCGGCGCGGTGCTGGTCAGCCGCAGTGCCACGAATGACCAGCCGTCGCGTACGTAGGGGCTCATCGCCTGCAGCACCGCCGCCTTGATGGCATAACCGTTGTCGCTCAACCAGTTCTGCAGGCCGGTCAGGTCACCGCCCGCCAGCGTGGTGGCCTCCAGCGGCCCAAGATGCACCTGACCGACCACGTTCGGTGCGCCCGCAGCTGCGCCCGGCCGCGCCCCCTCGAGCGGGGCGCGGGCATTGCCGCCCAGTGTCCAGTGCCGCTGGTGCCGGATCTGCGGCGCGGTGAGCCGGTCCAACTCGGTGAAGGTCGCCTTGTCGGCGGCCGCCACGGTGGCGGGTGTGGGAGTGGGCACCACCAGCGCGACATGATCGGTGGTGGCGTCCATCGCCAGTTGCATCACCATGGTCTCGGTTGCGCCATCCCAATGCACAAGTGCCACTTCACGATTCATGGTGGCATTGGCCCCGCCGGGTGCGATGGCGGCGCCGCACGCACACGCACGGCTGGGCGCCGAGAAAGCCAGCATGGCCGTGAGAACGACCACGACCAGCCCGAACCGGCACACCCGACGCACCGCCACCCCGACGATGCTAGCGCAGGCACAATGGCATTCATGACGATTGCGGAACCCACCGAATCGCAGACCTTGCTGTTGCGGCTGCTCGACCCGGCCACCCGGGCGGATCCTTACCCGGTGTGCGCCGCATTGCGCGACCGCGGCCCACTGACACTGCCGGGTGCCGACTTCGTTGTGTTCTCGACCTACCGGGACTGTGACGACGTGTTGCGGCACCCGTCGTCGAGCAGCGACCACCTCCGGTCGACGGCCGCCCGCCAGATGGCCGAGGCCGACCCGTCGATGAGCCGGGAGGTGCCGCCCGGATTCTTGTTCCTCGACCCGCCCGATCACACGCGGCTGCGCAAGCTGGTCAGCAAGGCGTTTGCGCCGAAGGTGGTGGCGGGACTGCAACCGGAGATCGAAGCGCTGGTCGGCGGGCTGCTCGACCGGATCGCCGAGCGGGGCAGCTTCGACGTTGTCGCGGACTTCGCCTACCCGCTGCCCGTGGCGGTGATCTGCCGCCTGCTCGGCGTGCCGCTCGAGGAGGAGCCACAATTCAGCCACGCATCGGCGGTACTGGCCAAGTCGCTGGACCCGTTCTTCACCGACGACCAGGCCGATGAGCTCGACGAGCAGATGGATGCCGCCGCGGGCCTGCGTGACTATCTGCACGGCCTGATCGCCCGGCGCCGGTCTCAGCCCGGCGATGACCTGCTGTCAGGCCTGGTCGCCGTGAACGAGTCCGGCGATCAGCTGACCGAAGAGGAGATCGTGTCGACGTGCCTGCTGCTGTTGGTCGCCGGGCACGAGACCACGGTGAACCTGATCGGCAACGCCATCCTCGCGATGCTGCGCGACGGCCGGCAGTGGGCGGCGCTGAGCGCCGACCCGGACCGTGCGCCATCGATCGTCGAGGAGACCCTCCGCTACGACCCTCCGGTCCAGCAACTCACTCGAATTGCCCTCGACGACATCAGGATCGGGGACACACCGGTGGCCGAGGGGGACATGATGATGCTGCTGCTGGCCGCCGCGCACCGCGATCCCGCCGAGTACCACCGGCCGGACACCTTCGACCCGGACCGGGGCACGTTGCGGCACTTGGGTTTCGGGCGCGGCGTCCACTACTGCCTGGGCGCCCCGCTGGCGCGGCTGGAAGCCACGGCGGCGTTGTCGGCCCTGGCCGCCCGCTTCCCGCAGGCGCGGCTGGCGAGCGAACCGCTGTACAAGCCGAACGTCACCCTGCGCGGGTTGTCGGCGTTGACGGTCGCGGTCTAGGCGCCGTTGCGTCCCGGCCGTCCCCCGGCCATGTTGATCATCAGGGGTATGGGGGTGGCTATCGGCTTGAGCGCCTCGGCGTCGTGGTAGACGCCGATGGTGTACTCGCCCGTGGTCTCGATCGCGAAAGACAACTGCGGGGTGAAACACCGGTACTTCGACGGCTTGTCCTCGTCCGGCCACTGCCAGGCCGAACGGACGGTGCCCCGGATGGTCCCGGCCGGGTCTTTGCAGACGATGAACAGCTCCGGATCGAAATCCCCACCCGAAGGCGCGTGTACCACCAGAACAAGGGGGACCGTCAGCCACACCGGGGTCTGGTTGACCTCATAGCTGGTGATCGGCACGCGGGTGGCGTCGATCGCGGAATCGTCGATGTTGGCGGAGCCCGCCACGAGCAGAGCGGCTACATGCATTGCGACATCTTAAGGGCGCGGGGCGCGCGCGCCAGCCTATTCGGCAGGCTCGCTGAAAGTAGTTTCGCCGTCGTCGGCGGGCTGCTCGGTCTCGGCCAACAGGATCGACATCGGCACCGGCGTGGACAGCTCGAACTTTCCCTCGGCGTCGTAGTACACGCCGAGGGTGTACTCGCCCTCGGTCTCCACCGGGAAGGAGAGTTCCTGGGTGAAGCACCGGTACTTGGACGCCCGATTACCGTCGTCCGGCCAGTGCCATGCCGCCCGCAGCGATCCGCGGGGTGCCCCCGACGGGTCCTTGCACACGACGTGAATCTCCGGGTCGTAGTCGCCCCCCGCCGGCGCATGGACCACCAGAACAACCGGTACCGTTGCCCACAAAGGCATTTGATCGACCTGGAACCACGCCATGGGTATCGATGTGGCGTTGATGGCACCCTGTTCGTTGAACGCGGCGCTACGCGGAACGAACAGCGCGGAGACGTGCAGCATTTCGTTAGCTTAAGGGCCGCAGGCGCCCGGAGCCGTCATTGCTTGCGCAGCGCATGCCACGCCAGGTCGGCGATCGCCACGCAGTAGGAGTCCTCGACGGGATCCTCCATATAGAGGCTGCGAACGTAAATGGGGGCCGTCACGATTTGGATGGCTGTCACGGTGCGCACGCCCGGACGCAATTCGCCGCGTGCCCGGGCCCGGTCCACGACCGAGCGGACGACGCCGAAACGGTGTTGCCAGAACATCATTCGCGTCTCGGCGTCGTGGTGGTCGCCCCGGCTGTCCATCACCATCACCCGATGGAAGGTACGGCCTTCCGGGGTGTTGACATCCGCGGCGATGGCGCGGGCCAGGGCAAGCAAGTCGCCGCGCAACGAACCGGTGTCTATCGTCGAGCGGAAAACTTCGGCATCCCGGACGGCGGCGTCGACGATCAGTTGCTGGCGGTTGCCCCAATGGTGATAGATGGTCGCCACGTCCAGGTGGTGCCGCTCCGCCATCGCTTCCACGCTGAATCTCTCGACGCCCCAACGCGCCAGCTCGTCGAGCACCGCCGGCATCACCCGCGCGCGCAAATCCGCGGGAATGGCAACCGGGTATACGTCCGGTCCCTGCGACGGCCGCATGTCCCTTACGGTACGACCCGACCGCCGCCTTCCGGTACTACTTCGGACGAGTCGCCACAATGAACTGATGGACTTACCTGTGATGCCACCGGTCTCGCCGATGCTTGCAAAGTCGATTACAGCGATCCCGCCTGGCGCCTCATACGAGCCCAAATGGGACGGATTCCGGTCAATCTGTTTTCGCGACCTTGACGAAGTCGAGCTGGGCAGCCGCAATGAGCGGCCACTGACCCGCTACTTTCCGGAGCTGGTTGCAGCGGTCCGAGCCGAACTGCCGCAACGGTGCGTGATCGACGGCGAGATTGTGGTGGCTACCGATCAGGGTCTCGACTTTGAGGCGCTGCAACAGCGCATTCATCCGGCTGATTCGCGGGTGCGGATGCTCGCCGAAAAGACGCCGGCGTCCTTCATCGCGTTCGACCTACTGGCGCTGGGCGATGACGACTACACCAAACGCCCCTTCACCGAGCGGCGCGCCGCGCTGGTCGATGCCCTCGATAACTCGGGACCGTCGATCCATGTGACCCCTGCCACCACTGATCAGGCGCTCGCCCAGCAGTGGTTCGAAGAATTCGAAGGTGCCGGGCTGGACGGCTTGATCGCCAAACCGCTGACTCTCACCTACCAGCCGGACAAACGCGTCATGTTCAAAATAAAACCGGAGCGGACCGCCGATTGCGTTGTAGCCGGCTACCGAGTCCATAAGACCGGTAGTGACGCCATTGGCTCCCTGTTGCTCGGGCTCTACCAGGAAGACGGCCAACTCGCGTCGGTCGGCGTAATCGGCGCCTTCCCCATGGCCGAACGCCGGCGGCTTTTCACCGAGCTGCAGCCGCTGGTCACCAACTTTGACGACCATCCCTGGAACTGGGCGGCGCACGAAGCCGGGGAACGCACCCCCCGAAAGAACGAAGGGTCCCGATGGAACGCGGGGAAGGACCTTTCGTTCGTGCCCCTGCGACCCGACCGAGTCGTGGAGGTCCGCTACGACCACATGGAGGGTCGACGGTTCCGCCACACCGCCCAATTCAACCGGTGGCGCCCCGATCGCGACCCGCGCTCCTGCACCTACGAGCAGCTCGAGCAGCCGCAAGCCTTCAGCCTCGGCAACATTGTGCCGGGCCTCGGCCAAGCGATGGACAACGCTCCGAACACCGCGCGACGATCGAAACCATAACGGCAGGCGGAGTTCGAACGGAGATCAGCGGTCCCATGCTGGTTTTTGAACACGGGAGCTGCATACCGCTGACCGTCCTCGCGCAGAGAAACAGAGGCAGCTACGCCTTCCCGTCGCTACCCGCAAGCTTACGTCTGTCATCGCTCTGTACAGTTGATTTGCAGGAGTCTGCGGGGAATCGGGGGCTCGGAGCATCTGGAGCGCATATTGAGCGGCGGATCTGACTCTGGCCGAGGAATCTATTCCAATTTGTCGCGGCTGGCTCGCGATATGCAGAGTTGGCACACCAGGGACTTCGATGCCGACCAGGTGTTGCGTGCAGTGACCGAAATGGCCGTCCAGATTCTGCCTGGGGTGGCACATGCCGGCGTAGCACTGGTGGTCAACCGTCCGCGCCGAGCACTGGATTCGGTCGCCGCCACCGAAGCGGTTGCCAGGATGGTGGACAGGTTGCAGGACGAGTGTAGGCAAGGCCCGTGCCTCGACTCGTTGTGGAACCACGAGACCGTCCGCGTTGATGACTACACGACAGAGACGCGTTGGCCCAAATTCACGGCGGAGTTGCTCAAACTGACACCTGTGCGTTCAAGTTTGTCAATTCAGCTCTACACCAATGAAAATGAGCTCGGGACCCTCACCTTGTGTTCCGAACAACCCGGAGCATTCACCCCTGAAGTTGAGGAGTTGGCCGTGGCGCTGGCCGCACAAGCGGCGGTCGGACTTGCCAGTGCGCGCAGCGAGGACAACCTTCGAAGTGCATTGGCATCGCGCGACATCATCGGCCAAGCCAAAGGCATCATCATGGAAAGCTGTGGCGTCACGTCGCACGAGGCCTTCGATTTGCTGACAAAGCTATCGCAGCAAACCAACACGCCGTTGTACGAGGTCGCTAGAAAACTTGTTTACAAGGATCGCCCGCCGAAATAACCCGATACTCGGAAAGAACGCTGCCTTAGCAGCGGGTAGCTTCTCGAACCGATTCCCGAGACCGCCTGATGACCGCCTGCCCTTCCGCCTGCGGCGCACCCTCGGGGTGATGGAAGTGCACGAGTCGTCGAGCGATCTCAACGAGCGGCCTATTGGACTGCTGGGAGAGCCGCTTGATCAGTGCGAACGCGTCCTCGGCGTCGATATTGAAGCGTTCCATCACCAAGCCCTTGGCTTGCGCGATGACGTCGCGGGAAGCCAGCGCGGCCTGGACTTGGCCCTTGCGGCGCAGCGTGTTCCAGGCCAGTGCGGCATGAACGTTGAAGACACGGGCGCAATCGGCCGCCGCGGTGTCAAACGCCCGCGGCTGCGTGGCATACATGCTGCACACGCCTAACAGATGGCCATCAGTCAGCATCGGTAGCGCCATCTGGCAACGGATCGAGGTGCCGCTCAATGCCTCCCGTTGATAGGCCGGCCACCGGATGTCGGTGGCCAGATCCTCGACGAGGACCAGGCATCGCTCACGTGCCGCATCCCAAACCGGACCCTGTGCGTGGCGGCGCTGCACCTCGTCAAGTACCGCGGCATACTTACCGACGGCGGCCATTGTCTGCAGCCGCTGATCCGCGATGACCGTAATGGCGCCATGTTCGGCGCCCGGCACCAAGTCGACCGCCGCATCGCACAACTCCTGCAGCATGACAGCGATATCTTCCGGCGAGTGATGGTCAATCTTACTGACCAACTGCGCGATTCGCCGATCAACAACTTCAACTAGCCTCAACGGTTCCTCCTCGATTTCGGCACTGCACGTGCCGACAACCGACGCCGCGACGCGTCACAGCCTGGGAGTTAACCGGATCCGAGAATGAAAACATCCGTATTCCGAACGGTGCAGCAGCCGGTAGTGGTTCATACTGGCGTGCGGCATGCTGGACTGTGGATATGGCTGCTGCAGCACAAGAAATCGACGTCGACGGCATCGCCGTCCGGGTGACCAATCGTGACAAGGTCTACTTTCCCGCGCTCGGCCCCGACGGCACCAAGGGCCGGTTGATCGACTATTACGCGGCCGTCGCCCGGGGCCCGATGCTCGCCCCGCTGCGCGACCGTCCCACGCATCTGCAGCGTTTCCCCGACGGCATCGACGGCGAGGAGATCTACCAGAAACGGGTGCCCCAGCACCATCCCGACTACCTCGAGACGTGTCGGGTGACGTTCCCCTCCGGCCGGACCGCGGACGCGCTCAAGGTCACCCATCCCGCGTCGATCGTATGGGCGGCACAGATGGGCACGGTCACCCTGCACCCCTGGCAGGTGCGTTGCCCGGACACCGAGCACCCCGACGAGTTGCGGATCGACCTGGACCCGCAACCGGGCACCGGATTCGAAGAAGCGCGGACGGTCGCCGTCGACGTGCTGCGGCCGCTGCTCGACGAACTCGGGCTGACGGGCTACGCGAAGACCTCCGGGGGGCGGGGCGTGCACGTGTTCCTGCGGATCGCCACCGACTGGGACTTCATCGCGGTGCGCCGGGCGGGCATCGCCCTGGCCCGCGAGGTCGAGCGCCGGGCCCCCGAGCAGGTGACCACCTCGTGGTGGAAGGAAGAACGCGGCAAGCGGATCTTCATCGACTTCAACCAGAACGCCCGCGATCGCACCATGGCCTCCCCATACTCGGTGCGACGCACCCCGATCGCGACGGTCTCGATGCCGCTGTCCTGGGACGAGCTGGCCGGCGCCGACCCGGACGACTACACCATGGCCACCGTGCCCGACCTGGTGGGACGTCGCGACGATCCGTGGGCCGGCATGGACGACCAGGCCCAGTCGATCGCGGTGCTGCTGGACATGTCGGACGCCGACGAACAGCGCGGCCTCGGGGACATGCCGTACCCACCGAACTATCCCAAGATGCCGGGCGAACCCAAGCGGGTGCAGCCGTCCCGGGACACCGACCGCAAGAAGTGACATAACCCGCTCAGGTATCGGTGATGACGCATAATCTGTGACCCGGGGCTATCCGAAGCGGGTGATATGGACCTTCAGCTAGCGGACAAGATCGCCGTTGTCACCGGCGCCAGCCAGGGCATCGGTCTGGCGATCACCAAAGCACTCGTCGGCGAGGATGTTCATGTGGTGGCCGGGTCACGCACCCCGGGCAAGGATCTGCTGGCGATGGAAGAGGCCGGCCAGGTCACGTACGTGTCGGTGGACCTGTCCCGGCCCCCTGGCGCGGAGGAGCTGATCGCCGCCGCCGTCGCTCGCGGCGGGATCGACATTCTGATCAACAACGTCGGCGGTGCCACGCCGCGCCCGACCGGGTTCGTGGGTATCACCGACGACGAATGGCAGGCGTCCTGGGATCTGAACATGATGGGAGTCGTGCGGCCTACCCGCGCGGCGTTGCCAGAGATGCAGCGGCGCGGTGGCGGTTCCGTGGTGATCATCGGCTCGATCAACGCCTACTACCCCGGCCCGGTCACCTACGACTACTGCGCCACCAAGGCCGCCGTCACCAACCTGGCCAAGGCGTTGTCAAAAGAGCTGGGGCCGTTGAAGATTCGGGTCAACTCGATCAGCCCGGGACTGGTGCTGACCGAAAAGTGGACCGAGGGCGGTCTGGCGGAAGGGCTGGCGGCGGCCAACGGGGAACCCGCCGACGACGTGCTGGCCAACATTCTGGAAGACACCCCGACCGGCCGTTTCACCACCCCGCAACAGGTGGCCGACCTTGCCCTCTTCCTCGCCAGCGAGCGCGCCGGCAACATCAACGGGTCCGACTACCGCATCGACGGCGGGTTCGTCGAGACGCTCTGAGCGGACTTCTTGAGTTCTTCGTAGGCCTGCTGCGTGCAGTGGGCGAGCCGGGACATGTCGCCGATCGCCGCGGCGTTGCCGACGAATCCGAAGTCCATGCTGTCGTGGTAGGACGCCAGCGTGGCGTTCAGCCCGATCGACGCGGCCAGTGCCGACACCGGGTAGATGCCGAGCAGGCGCGCGCCGTTGAGATACCTGATCTCCTTGGCACCCGCGACGTTGGAGATCACCAGGTTGCATGCCGGGTGCGTGACGCGGTCCAAGTGGGTGGAGGAGCCTAGGCCGGCGAGCGCGACGAGGCCAACGGCATACGTCATCGCCGCCTCTGTCGACATCGCCGACAACTCTTTCTTGGCGGCCGCCACCGAGGTTGTGATCTGACCGATCCGGTCCGGCATGGCGGCGTCGGGCTCACCCAGCCGCACGAACAGCGCCGATACCCGGGTGCCGATCGCAGTGTCGTTGCCGCCGCGCAGCGACACCGGACACATCGCGATGAAAGGGTGCCCGAAGGCGCGTCCGGTCTCCCGCAGATAAGAATGCAGCCCCGCGTCGACGATGCTCACCGCGACGTCGTTGAGGGTGGCTCCGAAGTGCCGGCCGACGTCGTGCATCTCATCGAGCGGCAGCGACAGCGTCGCGAAGCTGCGCCCGATCTGCAGTGGTTCGTTGGTGGGGGCGTGGTGCGCCGCGAACGGCAGGCTGCCTTCGAGGTGGGATCTGAACAGGCCGCCGAAGACCTTGCGCAGCGCGCCCACCGAGACCTGGTTGAGCGCCCCGACCTGGGTGATTGCGCCACGGATCGCGTCGGTGATGCGGCCGGCCAGCGGTGTCGGTGGATGCGGGGCGGGCGGCGGCACGTCGAGTGCGAACGCCGGTGTGGGGATGGTGGGTTCGTCGGAGAGGTTGAGGCCGTCGTAGAGCCGCTTCAGGCCTGACTCGCCGTCGATGATGCAGTGGTGCGTCTTGGTGTAGATGGCGAACATCCGGTCCGGCAGTCCGTCGATGACCCAGCAGCGGAACAGCGGCCGGCTCCGGTCGAGTTGCGCCTCATGCAGGTCGGCGACCAGTCGCAGCAGGTCGTCGTAGCAGGCTCCGTCGGGCAGCGCGAGGTGCTCGACGTGATAGTGCGGGTCCCAGCTGTCCACTTCACGGAAGTGGGGGCCGCCGCGGGTCAGGAGTTCCGGCACGTAATTGAACGGCGGCGCCGGTGAGCAGGCCCGGTATTTGTCCACGACCTCGCGCACCAGGGAGTCCCGGCCCGGCGGCTTCTGGAACAGCAGCATGGCGCCGACGTGGGTGGTGCTGCCCGGCGACTCGATCAGCAGCCATGAAAGGTCGAGCGGCGGAATCGGTTTGGTCATCACGCGTCTCCTGTCCAGGGGAGATGCTGCGCTGCACGGGTAATCGACGCGAGGGCATTAGGGCCCTGTTCGTGACCCCATTGGTCACTTGCCCGCCGTTCAGGCTTTTATTCGCGTCCATTTATATACAGTGGGGGATCGTGCGCCAGTCCGAGAACGTCAGCTCAGGTCGCAGCCTGCTGCCTTCACCTGGCGCCCAGCAGCAGCACACGCCGCAGAGCGGATTCCGCGACGACATCGAGGGCTTGCGCGGCTTCACGCTGCTGGCCATCGTCGGCTGGCACATTTCCATGCCTGGCGTCAGCGGTGGCTTCGTCGGCCCGGACATCTTCTTCGAGATCTCCGGTTTCGTCATCACCGGGCAGCTCTGGAAACAGGTGAGCACCACCGGCACCGTCGGGCTGAAGAAGTTCTACGGGGCGCGGTCCCGCCGGCTGCTGCCGGTTTCGGCCACCATAGGCGTCATCACCGCGATCGCCGCGGCGTTCCTGCTGCCGGTGGTGCAGGCCCAGAGCGCGTTGAAGGACGCCATCGCGTGCGCGCTCTACGTCCCCAACTTCTGGTTCATCGTCCAACAGGTCGACTATTTCGCCGGCGGCGCGCCCTCGCCGTTCCAGCACTACTGGACCCTGGGCGTGGAGGAACAGTTCTATCTGTTGTGGCCGCCCATGATCGTCGGTCTGGCATGGCTGATCCGGCGGTTGCGCCGGCGCCGGACGACCGATGCGGGGCCTGCGAAGACCCCATCCAAGACCCCGTACCTGGTGCTTGTCACGTTCATCGCGGTGTCGTCGTTCGTGCTGTCGCTGCTGGTCACCTTCGTGATGCCGCTCGCGGCTTACTTCTCGCTGTTCACCCGCGCCTGGCAGTTGGCGCTGGGCGCCCTGGTGGCGCTGACGGCCAACCAGTGGAGCAGGCTTCCGCAGCGGGCCGCAGTGAGCATCGGCTGGGTCGGCACCGCCATGGTGCTGGTGGCGTGCGTCTTCTACACCTCCGACATTCCCTATCCGGGTACCGCGGCGCTGCTGCCCGTCCTGGGCACCGCGCTGGTGCTCGGCGCCGGCTGCTCGACACCCAACAACGGCGCCGGGCGGATTCTGGGTTGGTCACCGATGCGGGCGATCGGACGGCTGTCCTACTCGTGGTATCTGTGGCACTGGCCGGTGCTGGTGTTCGCCCCGATCGTGGTGGGCCACCCGCTGGGGCTCTTCGGCAAGTTCATGGCGGCGGTGGTGGTCTCCGGCGGGCTGGGGTGGCTCACCCTGCGTTACATCGAAAACCCGCTGCGTTACGCCGCGCCGCTGCGCAAGTCCCCGATGAAGAGCCTGGCGGTCGGCGGTCTCGCCACCTCGCTCGCCGCGTGCGTGGCTGTGGCCCTGCTGATGTACGTGTCGTCGATCCCCATGCCCATTCCGGTCGGGCGCGGTGCCCCGGCGGCGCCGATGACGATCAAACCCCCGCCGACGCCCACGGGTGACGACATCGCGGCCTATGACGCGGCCGTACAGAACGTGTTCGCGCAGGTACAAGCGGCGGTCGCGGCCTCGGCCGAAGTGAAAGACGTTCCCTCGAATCTGGATCCGTCGCTTGCCAACGCGGCGGGCGAAGTCGGCCAGATGATGTTCGACGGCTGCCTGCGCCTGCCGATTCAAGCCGGGCAGCCCGAGTGCGCGATGGGCGACAAGGCCTCCAAGACGACGGTGGCCGTAATCGGTGACTCGCATTCCTCGATGTGGATCCCGGCGCTTCGGGAAATCGGCAAGCAGCGGCCCTGGCGGATCGAGGCGATGGCCAAGGCGGCCTGCCCGATGATGGATCTGCCCATCGCCAACCGCTTCGTCGCCCCGATTGTCGAGGCGCTGCAACACTGCGAACAATGGCGGGGCGAGATCATGTCGCGGTTGCGCGCCGAGCACCCGCGCCTGGTGATCGTGAGCGTGTTCCGGGGATACACCGCCACCCACAGCAACGGCTTCCTCTCCGGCTTCTCGTCCTACGACACAGCGTGGGTGAACGGCCTGAAGGGTCTGGTGCAGCAGCTGCGCGGCATCGGCGCGAAAGTGCTGGTGCTCGGACCGCTCCCGCATCTGAACGCGGCGGTGCCGGGTTGCCTGTCTGAGCACCTTACCGACGCCACCGCGTGCGCGCCACCGAGGTCGACCGCGTTCGACCGGGCCGGCATGGCGGCTGAGTCAGCCGCGGTCAAAGCCGGCGGCGGCCAGTACGTCGACCTCACCGACCTGTTCTGCACCAAGCAGCACTGCCCGGTCATCATCGGCAACACCCTGGTCTACGTCGACGCCGGTCACCTCACCCTCGAATACTCCACGCTGATGGCGCCCGCTCTGGCGGCGTTGTCCGATCGCGCGCTCGTCGCTAACGGGTGACCGAGGCTTTGATCTCCCGTTGTACGGATCGATCACCAGCGGTCCGGCGGTGGCATAGGCCGCGTCGGTCAATTCTCGTCCCCCAACGTCCGATCGAATTGGATTAACCTGACAATCCGTGGCGGCCTGTAGCAAGTGCGGCACCCAACCGCTGGCAAACGCACGGTTCTGCCACGGCTGCGGCGCCCCGGTCTCGACGGCCGACGCACAGGCCGAGTACAAGCAGGTGACGGTGTTGTTCGCCGACGTGGTGCATTCGATGGACATCGCCGCGGCCGTCGGAGCGGAACGCTTGCGCGAGATCATGACTCAACTCGTCACCCGCGCGTCGGCGGTGGTACAGCGCTACGGCGGCACGGTGGACAAGTTCACCGGTGACGGCATCATGGCGTTGTTCGGCGCGCCGGCCGCGTTGGAGGACCATGCGCTGCGGGCATGCCTGACCGCGCTCGAAATCCAGGACGCGACTGAAGGACTGGCGGCTGAACTCGGCGACGCCGTGGCCCTGTGCTTGCGGATCGGCCTGAACTCCGGTGAGGTGATCGCCGGTGAGATCGGTTCTGGCGCTTTGGGTTACACCGCTATCGGCGAACAGGTTGGAATCGCCCAGCGAATGGAGTCGGTGGCCCCGGCGGGCGGGGTGATGGTCAGCGAATCCACGGCGCGCCTGGTCGAGGCCGCGACGGTGCTGGGGGAGCCTCAGCAGGTGTTCGTCAAAGGCGCCGAGGACGCCCTCGTCGGCCGGCGATTGCTCGGCGTCGCCACGCCCGACGACCGCGCCGACGCCCCGGTGTCAACGTTGGTCGGGCGCGGCTGGGAGGTGACGGCGCTGGCGGCCATGCTGGATCGCTCAGCGGCTGGCCGTGGGTCGGTGGTCGGCATCAGCGGCCCCGCCGGAATCGGAAAGACCCGGCTGGTGCGCGAGACCGTCCGGCTGGCGCAGGCCCGCGGCGCGGAGGTGTTCAGCAGTTTCTGTGAATCGCACGCCACCGACATTCCGTTCCGGGTGATGGAGCGTTTGCTGCGCTCGGTCAGCCGAACGAACGGTCTGGCCGACGAGGCGGCCCGTCGCCGGATCCAGGAGGCGATGCCGGACACCGATCCGCAGGACCGGTGGTTGCTCTGCGACCTGCTGGGTGTCGCCGACCCTGAGGTGAAACTGCCCAAGATCGACCCGGATGCGCGCCGGCGCCGGCTGACGGCGTTGTTCAACGCCTACCTGCTCGGGCGGACCCAGCCGGCGATCTTCCTGGTCGAGGATGTGCACTGGATCGACGAGGCCAGCGAATCCATGCTGGCGGATCTGCTGGCGGTCATCACCCAGACTCCGTCGATAGTGCTGCTCACCTACCGCCCCGAATACCAAGGATCCCTGCAGGTCGTCGCCGGCGGCCAGACCTTCGCGCTGGCCCCGCTGACCGATGCCGAAGCGTCGGTGCTGGTCTCTGAGCTGCTTGGTCGGGATCCGTCCGTCGCGGCGATCGGTGACGTCATCGCCGAGCGCGCGGCCGGCAATCCGCTGTTCGCTGAGGAGATCACCCGCGAACTCGCCGAGCGCGGTGTGCTCGGCGGGGATCCCGGCGACTATGTCTGCCACACCGACGTCTCCGACATACGTGTGCCACCGACCCTGCAGGCCACCATCGCCGCCCGCATCGACCGGCTCAGCCCGGCCGCCAAACACACGCTCAGCGCCGCCGCCATCATCGGATCCCGATTCACCGACGACCTGCTCGTCAGTCTCGGCATCGATCCCAGCACCGACGAACTCCTGGCCGCCGAACTGGTGCACCAGGTGCGGTTCACCACCAACCCGGCGTACGAATTTCGCCATCCGCTCATCCGGGCCGTGGCGTACGAAGCTCAGCTGAAGGCCGATCGGGCCCGCCTGCACCGGCGGCTGGCCGAGGCCATCGAGGAACGTGAGCCGCAGGCGGTCGATCAGCATGCGGTGCTGATCGCCGAACACCTCGAAGCCGCCGGCGACGGATTCGCCGCATATGGCTGGCACATGCGCGCCGCGAACTGGGCGACCAACCGCGATATCGCGTCGGCACTGCTGAGCTGGGAGCGCGCGCAGCGGATCGCCGACGCGTTGCCCGCCGATGTGCCACACCGTGCGGCACTGCGTATCGCGCCGCGCACCATGTTGTGCGGTGTCGCCTGGCGCGTGCATGCCGACGCCGGTGCCCGGTTCGAAGAATTGCGCCAATTGTGCAGCGCGGCGGGGGACAAGCCGTCGTTGGCGATAGCCATGGCGGGCATGGTGATCGGCCTGGCGTATCAGGCCCGCATCCGCGAGGCGTCGCAGCTGGCGTCCGAAGCCATGGCGCTCATCGAGGCGGTCGGCGATCCGACCTTGACGGTGGGGTTGTCGTTCGCGCCGATCTACGCCAAAGGCGAAAGCACCGAGTGGTCCCAGGTACGGCAATGGTCGCAGCGGGTCATCGACCTGGCCGGCGGTGACCCGGCCAGGGGCAACTTCATCATCGGGTCGCCGCTGGCGATCGCCCACACGACGCGGGCAATCGCCTGTTACTGCCTGGGGCACCCCGGCTGGCGGGACGACCTGCGGCAGGGACTCGAGATGGCCCGCCGGGCCGATCCGTTGTCGTACGCCAGAGCCGTTGCCTACGCGTACTTTCCGGCGATACCGGCCGGCGTGCTGCGGCCGGACGTGCGGGCGGTACGTGAGATCGAGGGAGCGCTGCGCATTGCCGAACGTTCCGGCGACGACTTCGCGCTGGCTTTCGCGCGGCTCACCCTGGGGGTGGCCCTGGTGCACCGCGACACGGCTGAGGATCACGGCCGCGGGGAGTTGCTGCTCAACGAGGTCAGGGAGCTGTTCCGGCGGCAGGGGCGCAACCTGTCGGAGTTACCGATCGTCAACGTGTACTCGGCGCGGGACCGGGCCCGGCGCGGGGAGCGCGACGACGCCATCGGCGAATTGCGCGCCATCGTCGAGCATCTGGTGCGCGAAGGGCAGCTGCTGACTTGGGGCATCCCCGCCACCGCGGTGCTGGTCGAGACGTTGCTCGATAGCGGCGCCGACAGCGATGTGGCTGAAGCCGCCGCCGCGGTGAACGCCGTGGCCGAGGCGCGCCACGACCAGGAACTGCCGGTGCGCGACATCTGGCTGTTGCGGATGCGGGCGATGCTGGCCCGCAGCCGCGGCCACACCGACGAGTACGCGCAACTCGCCGACCGCTACCTGGAGATGGCGGTGGCGCTGGGCTTCGAGGGGCACATCGTGTGGGCGGAGTCGATGCCCTGACCGAGATCCTGTGGGAGTCGGACGGCCTGCTCGAGGCGCCCCTACCGTCGAGCAACGGCTCGGTGCTCTTCGCGAACACCACCGCCGGTGGTGTGTACCGGTGGTCGGACCAGGGGGTGTCGGCGGTGCTGGAGAAGCGTCGCGGCATCGGCGGCATCGCGCCGCATACCGACGGCGGCCTGCTGGTCACCGGGCGCGATCTCGCGTACGCCGGTCCGGCGGGTCTGCGGACCCTATGGGCGCCCGAAGGCGCGACGGGTCTCAACGACCTGACGGTGGCGCCGGACGGATCGGTCGTCGTCGGTGTCCTGCGTCATCATCCCGGGCGGGGTGAGGCGGCCGGCCCTACCGAGCTGGTACGGATCTCGCCCGACGGCACCACCACTCTGGCGCGAGATCTGTTGTGGCCCAACGGCGTTGGATTTTCACCGGACGGCGCTCGGCTGTACGTGTGCGAGTATGCAGCCGCCCGGGTACGCGTCATCGACCCGTCGGGGGAGACGGTATTCGCTCAGGCGCCCCGCGGGGAGTGCGACGGACTGGCCGTGGACGTCGAGGGTGGCGTGTGGGTTGCGCTCGGAAGTGGCGGGGGCATCGCGCGTTTCGACTCCGCCGGAGCGCTCGACGACGTCATCGACGTGCCCGGCCGATTCGTGTCGTCACTCGCCTTCGCCGGAACCGAAATCTATGTCACGACGATCGGCGCGTTGCTACGGATGGATGTGGGAGTGCGGGGGTCGGCGATCCCGGCCGCGGCCGTCCCGGGTTGAGGTGCGCCACGTCACATGCGATGGCGGTTTTCGCATTCCGGTCCACGGGTATCTTCGTGTTCAAAATTGAGCCAGGAGGAATGACGCGGTGGTCGGGTTCGCAGACGTCATCAAGTCCAAGTACTTGTTGCTGACAACATTCACGAAGGACGGACGTCCCAAGCCGACCGCGATCTGGGGCGTGCCCGATGGCGACCGACTGCTCGTCATCACCGACGACGGATCGTGGAAGGTCAAGCGGATCCGCAACACCCCGCGGGTCACCATCGCCAAGAGCGGGTCGCTCGGCAAGCCCAAGAGCGAGGAAGTGGAGGCGGTCGCCCGCGTTCTACCGAAGTCGGAGACGCGCCAGGTCTACAACGCGGTGCTGCGCCGGTATTGGTATCACGCCTGGTGGTTCCTGCCGCACTCTTTGGTGCGCGGCGGCATCGACAAGGTGCACGTCGGGCTCGAGGTCAAACCGGCCTCCTGAGTGCGGCACTGTCAGCCACCATCACCCACTGTCACCATGGAAGGATGACCACCGCGATCATCCTGGTCTTATTGGTGCTGCTCGGACTGGGCATCGTGATCAACGGGCTGCTGAGGCTACGCAGGTGGCTTGCTGACGTGCCGCCCACCGACGTCCCGCCCAGCGGGGAAACCCCCGACCCCCGCGACAAGGCCGAATAGCGGCTTTCGCCCGGCCCTGCCGTTTGGCCTGTCGTTTCTGGGGTAACGCTTCGGGACCGAATGTTGGAGCGGCTACTCAGGGGGCGTCATGCATGCAATGGTCTACCGCGGTCCCTACAAGGTGCGCGTCGAGCACAAGGACCTGCCGCAGATCGAGCATCCCAACGATGCCGTCGTGCGGGTGACGCTGGCGGCGATCTGCGGATCGGACCTGCACCTGTATCACGGCATGATGCCCGACACCCGCGTCGGCATGACGTTCGGCCACGAGTTCATCGGCGTCGTCGAACAGGTCGGTCCCTCGGTGCGCAACCTCAGCCCCGGCGACCGGGTGATGGTGCCCTTCAACGTGTACTGCGGGTCGTGCTACTTCTGCGTGCGAGGCCTCTACTCGAACTGCCACAACGTCAATCCCAACGCCACCGCCGTCGGCGGCATCTACGGCTACTCGCATACCTGCGGCGGCTACGACGGGGGTCAGGCGGAATTCGTGCGAGTGCCCTTCGCCGACGTCGGGCCCACCAAGATTCCCGACTGGATGGACGAGGAGGACGCGCTGCTGTGCACGGATGCCTTGGCAACCGGGTACTTCGGCGCTCAACTCGGCGACATCGCCGAGGGGGACACCGTGGTGGTGTTCGGTGCCGGCCCGGTCGGGCTGTTCGCTGCGCGATCGGCCTGGCTGATGGGCGCGGGGCGAGTGATCGTGATCGACCATCTGGAGTACCGGCTGCAGAAGGCGCGCGAATTCGCGTTCGCCGAGACCATCAACTTCTCCGACGTTGACGACATCGTGGTTCGGATGAAGAAGGAAACCGACTATCTCGGTGCCGATGTGGCGATCGACGCGGTCGGCGCCGAGGCGGACGGCAACTTCATCCAGCATGTCACCGCAGCGAAGTTCAAACTGCAGGGCGGCTCACCGGTAGCGCTGAACTGGGCCATCGATTCGGTGCGCAAGGGCGGAACGATTTCGGTGATGGGTGCCTACGGGCCGATGTTCAGCGCCGTGAAGTTCGGTGATGCCCTGAACAAGGGACTGACGCTGCGGATGAACCAGTGCCCGGTGAAAAGGCAGTGGCCACGCCTCTTCTCGCATATCCAGGAAGGCTATTTCAAGCCGAAAGACGTTGTCACGCATCGAATTCCGCTTGAGCACATCGCCGAGGGTTACCACATCTTCTCCGCCAAGCTGGACAACTGCATCAAGCCGGTCATCGTGCCGACGGCAAGCTGACGACAGGAGTAGTCATGGCCTACCTGCCGAACCTCCCCCAGACATCGGACTATGACGGGCTGCGGGCCCGCATCCCCGGCTGGGGAGCCGATTTGGACCCGCGGGACCGCCCGTCCTATCCGAAACTTCAGGTGAATCCTCCGCCGGCCACCGGCGCGCACTGGGAGTTCCCCGAACGCCAGCCCGAGAAGTGGCCCAGGGAGCGGTCGATCGAGCACCAGTTCCTCACTCCGGTGTTCGGCACATCGACTCCGCCGAAGGGACTCTCGGGCGTCATCCGCAAGTTCGCGTACCGCAAGTACAGCGAGGGCCGAGCGGCGCACTGGCTGCTGCTCATCGCCGCTGACCGCGTGGACGCCGCGGAAAGCCACCTGACTTCGCTGCTGAGCGGGCACCCGGACAATCCCTTCACCGAGACCGGGCTCAAGAGCGAGTTCACCCACCACGGCTTCTCATCGCGGTTCCGCACCAACCGGGCCGACCTGGCGCACTTATGGATTGACCCGATTATCGTCGGCGCGCCGTGGGTTATCTCAGGCTCGGCGGCCGTGTTGGCTGTCAGAGCGGTGCTGCGACGGACGGGTGGCCGCGGTGATGCGGGCGACACCCAGTAAGGGCAGACATCTGCTGGCGGCCCCAGCGATCCAGCCAGCTGGGTCGACGCAGCCGCCCGGTGGGCGGGGGCTCCTCGGCTATCTGTTGATGCCCCGACCCAAGGACCTGGTCAAGGGATGGCTGGGGCCGGTGACGTATCTCCTTGCCGTGCTTGCCACCGGCCAGATCACCGGAGACTCGTTGCTGCGCGCGCTGGTGGTGCTGGCGGCGGTAGAACTCCTGGTTTACCCGGCGCGCTACCAGTGGAACGATGTCCGAGGATTCGTGGCCGATCAGCACCATCCGGCGTCGCACCAACGCGGCCGGTTGCCGGGGCCGATCGACAAGGCACGCGCGCGCGTCGCGGCAAGTGGCGCGGCCGCGGTGGCCAAGCTGTTGGTGACCGCACTGCTGATAGTGCTGCTGCCCGGGCTGAATCTGTTTGCTCCCTTGGCCTTTGCGGTGTCCGGCATATTCGGCGTGGCCGTCGTCTATGAGGTGCTGCGGTCCACCAGCACCGGGAAGAGTGACGCGATACCTGAGCGGGTGCGGCCCGGTGTTCTCGCGTTGTGGTTGGTCGTCGGTGGCGGCTACGTCGTGCGCGGCATGTTGGGGGTGGCCTTGGCCGTCGACCTGACCACCCGCCCGGCGGTCGCCATTGCCGCCGCAATCGCGTTGTGGTGTTACGGCATAGCCTTTGTCACGTCCAGATGGTCGATCGAGGCGCTGGCCTTCGCCACCGTTCTCGACGGGAGGCTGACCTGGAAGGCGGGCGCCGGTCAGGCGCGCGAACATCTGTTGACGCTGGTGCGCTGGCTGCCGCCGGGAACGTGCGGCTCGAAGGTTGACGAGTGGGCTCCACTGCGGGGCCGCACGCCTTTCGGCGCGCCCTGGAATTCCGCGATCATCGCCGCCGGCGCGGCCGCGGCCCTGACCGGACGGCTGCTGAGTGGTGCCTGTCCCGTTCGCCAAGGGATCATCATCGCGCTGTTGGGTGGGGTAGCGGCGGTGGCTCTGGTGTGGACGGCGCGCCGCGAGATCACGCTGTTGGCAATGGGATCGGTGATAATCGGCGCAATGGCCGTGGCGTCGGCTCCGCGTCCCGTGGCAGCGGCCCTGCCCTGGCTGCTGTTGATGAGCGCCTACCTGTTCTTCACCACTAGGACCATCCGAAAGCTGGACCGGGGCAGCCCTGTTGGGGCATGGGCGGGTCAGCTTGGCGAGCGGGTCGGGCGGCTCGCTCTGGGGACAGCCACTTGGCAAGCCGTGCGGAGTCGCGGCCCGCGCAGCGCAGAAAGGCAACAGTGGGCGATATCGCAGCCGCCGAACTGATGGCGGTGGCACGGCATGCGGCGGAAGCCGGTGCGCGTGTTGCCATGCATTGGCGGGAGAATGCACACCAGCTTCGGATCGAGGAGAAGACCGGCCCCCGCGATCTGGTCTCTCGGGCAGACCGGGAAAGCGAGGATGCCATCGTCGCGGTGTTGTCCGGGCTGCGCCCGGACGACGGCGTGCTGGGGGAAGAGCACGGTGGCAAAGACGGCGCCACCGACGTGCTGTGGACGATCGATCCGATCGACGGCACGACCAACTACCTGTACGGCCGGAGCGACTGGGCGGTCAGCGTGGCCGCGCTGCGCAGGGCGGACCGTCGTGTCCTCGCCGCGGCGGTGGCCGAGCCCACGGTGGGCCGGATGACCACGGCCTGCGACGGCGGAGGCGCCTGGTCGCAGGGACGGCGACTGGCGATGCCGGTGCGGGATTCGTTGGATACCGCCCTGATCGAGGTGAACTTCGGCGCCGACAACCAGCGCCACCTCGCCGGTGCCGTGATCGACGTGTTGGTGCCACACACTCGTGACGTCCGGCGTGGCGGTAGCGCGGCCAGTGCGCTGGCTCAGGTCGCCACCGGCCGCGCAGACGCCGCATGGGTTCCCGGTCTGCAGTCCTGGGATGGCGCCGCGGGTCTGCTGCTGGTTGCCGAAGCCGGCGGAGTGGTGGGCGACCTGGATGGGGAGACGGCCGGACACTGGCCCGCCACGGGTGATGTGTTGGCCGCCAGTCCGGCGTTGTGGCCTTCGTTACACCGTTTGCTTGCACCGGTCTACGCCGCGGTTGTTTGAGGCCGCTGTCGCCGGGTATCTCGGGCTGCAAGCGTCTAACAGTTGCGCTTTCCTGAAATGCTCTTTACCGCAAAGGAAGCGCCGTGGTCAACGTATTCCGCTTACGGCAGGGCGTCGCCGTGCCGCTTAACGCATCCACGCTCCAATTACACTGCGACGCAGTCGATGTGCCCAGCTATGACCGGTCGGCTCTGACCCCGGCCATCGTCCACATCGGGGTGGGCAACTTTCATCGGGCACACCAGGCGGTCTATTTCGACGACCTTGCCAGGCTGGGGATTTCGTCGCAGTGGGGCATCACTGGGGTGAACTTGAGGTCTCGGCGGACGTCGGACCTGCTGTCTGATCAGGATGGCTTGTACACCGTCGTGCAGCGCGACGGCGACCGTGACACCGCGCGGATCGTCGGCTCGATCCGGCACTGCCACTACGCGGCGGAAGAACGCGAGACGGTGCTGGCCGCCCTGACCGACGAGCGAACCGCGATCGTCAGCATGACGATCACGGCGAACGGCTACCACACCGATGATGATCTCGGCGCGGCAGGCAGCCACGGCAGCGCCTGGGCATACCTCACGGAGGCCCTGAAACGCCGCCGTCGCAACGGTTCTGCACCGTTCACGGTACTGTCGTGCGACAACATTCCAGACAACGGCGGGGCCACGCGCACCGCCCTGGTCTCTTTCGCCGCGCGGCGCGACGAGTCACTCGCGCAATGGATCGACCGCAATGTGCAGTTCCCGTCCGGCATGGTCGACCGCATCACACCCAAAACCGGTGACGAAGAGCGGAAATTGGTGCTGGACCGGTACGGCATCGCCGACCAGGCGCCGGTAATGACAGAGCAGTTCTCCCAGTGGATTCTCGAGGACGCGTTCGGCAACGGCCGCCCACCACTCGAGGAGGTCGGTGTCGAGTTCGTCACCGACGTGGCCGGTCACAAGCTCGTCAAAGCTCGGCTGCTGAACGGAACACATTGCGCTCTAGGGTATCTAGGTACACTGGCCGGCTACCGTCGCGCCGACGAAGCGATGGGCGATCCGGTGATCTACGGCTATGTAGAGCAACTGATGCGAGAGGAAATCGCGCCCCTGCTTCCCGCGGTACCCGGTCTGGACATCGACGATTACTGCACAACGGTGTTGGAGCGGTTGACCAACCCCCGCATCAGTGACCAGCTGTCCCGGCTGGCCGCGCGCGGGTCGGTGAAAATGCCGACATATTTCCTGCCCTCTCTGGCAGAGGCGGTGCGCAGTGGCCGGCCTCACACGCTGCTGATGACGGGACTGGCCGCGTGGATCCGCTACCTTCGCGGGTACGACCTCGGCGGATCCCCCCTTCACATCGAGGATCCACAGGCCGAGTTGCTGACCGCCCTGGCAACCATGAGCAGAAGGAACCCGGGCCCGCTCCTGCAACATGAGCTGTTCGGCGACCTACGTCTGATGCCTGACGTCGCAAGCGGTCTCAGCGCGCTGATCCGCAGCATCGAAACCCGCGGTGTCGCGACGACCCTGCGGCGTCACCTTCGTGGCGATTACCGGGAGCTGGTGCAGCGATGACCCAGGAACGTTTGACGGTGTTCCGGCACTTCGAGCCGGCCCGCATCAGCACGCTGCTCTGCGACGCGGACGGGAACCTGTTTCCGTCTGAGGAACCGGCCTTCGAAGCCTCCGTCGAGGTGACCAATCGGTTCTTGGCGAGGTTTGGGGTGGCGGCCCGCTACACGGCCGACGAGCTCCGGAAAGCGACCACTGGCAAGAACTTCCGCTCGACCGCGACCGACCTGGCCGTGCAGGCAGGGGTGCCCGTCGACGAGGAACTGGCCCGCGGGCGTCCGCACGCGAGAATCGCATCCGGTGAGGACGTGGCGACCGGGCGTGCTCTGAGCGCGTTCGAGCTCGAGCAATGGGTGCAGCAGGAACGCGACCATGTCACCGCGCATCTCTCGGTGACCCTGAATCCTGACGACCGCGTGCGCGGGCCACTCAATTTCCTGGCCTGCCGCTACGATTTGGCGGCGGTCAGCTCCAGCGCCGCGGTGCGGCTCAACGCGTGTTTCACCGCCACCGGATTGGACTCGCTCATCCCGGCGGCGGTGCGGTTCAGCGCGGAGGACTCGCTGCCGGTCCCGACCAGCAAGCCGGACCCTGCGGTGTATCTGCTGAGCGGTGAAGTGCTGGGCGTCGCCCCCGCCCGTGGGCTGGCCATTGAGGACTCGGTCCCCGGGGTGCTGTCGGCGGTCGCGGCGGGCTTTGTGACGGTCGGGAATCTGATGTTCGTGGCGCCGGACGAGCGGGCTGCACGCAGCAGGGAACTGGTCGAGGCTGGAGCCAGCGCCATCACCGACTCCTGGTCTGCGCTGGCCGATTTCCTGCCATACGTCGGCTCCTCGGGACTGCTGCCCGCCCACCAAGAGGCCGTTGGTTGAGCAACCAAACCTGAGACCACATCCTTGAAGGAGAAGCGAATGTCAGCATCCGGCGAATTGCCACTGACGGATTACGACCAGCTTGGTCTTGGCGATCTGCGGCACCGGGTTCGCATGCTCGAAGAGCCGCAACTGCGCACGCTGATCGATCACGAGGAGGCGCACGGCCGCCGCACACCGGTACTCCAGGTGCTGCAGTCCCGCTTGGAGGAATTGCGCGGCGGCGCAGCGCCTTCGGGCGGCGACCCGCAGAATGCTCCCGAGGTTCAGGGCACCGCGCACGGCTCGACCGTTCACGAGTCGACGGCCGCCGAACCCAACACCCCGCTACGTCACGGCGTCGCTGGGCAGACTCCGAGCCGCGGGCGCCCCTAGCTGTCCGGCCGGGCGCCGCTGCCGGCGGTGCCGACCAGCGGTCCGTCGGTGCACGACTTCGGTGAGCCCGATGCGTTCGTGCAGCCGCACCAACGGCTTTGGCGCCCACCAGTTCCACTCGCCCATGACATACATGAACGCGGGTACCAGGACCATGCGCACCAGGGTGGCATCGACGAGTACCGCTATCGTGAGCCCAAGCCCGAACATCCGCATAAACGAGACCTCCGCAGTGGTCAGTGCCGCGAAGCTGATCGCCATGATCATTGCGGCGGCGGTGATCACCCGTCCGGTGTGGGCGAGCCCGAGTGTGACGCTCTCGTCGTTGGCGGCGCGCGGCGTCACCGCCGAACCGTCCTGCTGCAACTGGCACCAATACTCGCGAATCCTCGCCATCAGGAAGACTTCATAGTCCATCGACAACCCGAACGCGATGCAGAACAGCAGGACGGCAAGGTTGGCGACCAGCGTTCCGGTCGAGGTCGTACCCAGGCCGCCGACATGTCCGTCCTGGAAGACCCAGACCAGTGAACCGAAAACGGCGGTCAGCGACAAGCAGTTGAGAACGATGGCCTTCAGTGGCAGCAGGACACTGCCCGTGAGTAGAAACAACAGCGTGAAGGTCACTGCCCCAATGAAAGTCAGCACCCACGGTATTCGTGCCCGGATCGCGGCGACGCTGTCGCGGTTGGTCTCGGCCAGCCCGCCGAACTCGACGGTGCGTCCCTGCGGTGAAGTGACTTCGTGCAGCGCCTCTAGCTGAGCGTCCGAGATGCGGGAGTACAGCGGCGCTTTGGTGTTGACGGTGAGAAATGCGCTGCCGCCGGAGATCCCGGTTGGCGCAACGGGCGCACCGACACTGCGGCCATGGGTGTAGGTGCCCGGCGGTGCCGAGACGTCCAACACGCCATCGACCCTTGACAGCGCGGCGGCATATTGACCGAGCTGCTCCGGGGTCAGGCCGGCCGCGTCGGGGATGACGACTTGAATGGACTTGGCGTTGTCGTCGGAGAAGCCGCTGCGCAATGCGTCACCGACCGCACGGGACGAGGCCGACGGCGGCAGCACGCGGTCATCGGGGTATCCCCATCGGGCGTGCGAGAAGGGCGCGCCGAGCAACAGCAACAGTGCCACCGCGCCGAGTCCGATCGGCACCCGATACCGCAGGACGAGCTTGCTCGAGCGGTACCAGAACAACCGCTCGACCCGACGCTGCCCGGGTTCAGGGCGCCGAAACAGTCGGCGTAGGTTCAGCGCATTCAACCGGTCGCCCAGCAGGACGATCGCCGCCGGCGCGGCGATGATCGCGCTGGCCGCCGCGAACGCCACCGTGGCGATTCCGGCGTAGGCGAACGATCTCAGGTAATACATCGGGAACAGCGCCAATGCGGCCATCGACAGGGCCACCGTGATCGAGGAGAACAGCACGGTGCGGCCGGCGGTCGACACCGTGCGGATGACCGCCTCTTCGCGGCCGGCACCTGCCGCCAGTTCCTCGCGGTAGCGGCTGATGATCAGCAAGCTGTAGTCGATCGCCAATGCCAGGCCCATCGCCATGGTGAGGTTCAGCGCGTAGATGGAGACATCGGTGGCGTAGGTGATCAGACGCAGCACCGACAGCGAGCCGAGAATCGCGAACACGCCGACGGCAACCGGCACGACCGCGGCGAGCAACCCGCCGAAGACCCAGACCAGCACGGCGAAGCTCAGCGGAACAGCGATCAATTCCATCCGCAGCAGGTCGCTGACGGTTCGATCGTTGACCTGGGCGTAGATCATCGCTCCGCCGCCGGCTCGAACGATGACGCCGTCCCGGTCGCCGATCACCGGATCGGACAGCTCCTTCGCGTACTTCTGGGCCAGGTTCTCCCCACCCGCCAGGTTGGCGACGATCAGGCCGGTCCTGCCGTCACCGCTGACCATTCCGCCGTGGCCCGCATCCGGCTGAGTCCACGCCGAGGCCACACTGAGCACGTGCGGTGACGCGCGAAGCTCGTCGGCGATGGCACCGGCTACGGCGCGCGCCGTTGGGCTGGCGACTCCCTGCGGCGCGGTCACCGTGAGAATCAGTTGCTGGTCGGTCTGCTTGAACTTCTCGGTCAACAGCGTGCCGGCCCGCGTCGACTCGGAATTCGGATCGTCGAATCCCCGGGCGGACAGGTGATCGACCACCGGAATGCCGAATATGCCCGCACCGATCATCACCAGGGCGACGATTACGAGGGTGCGCCGCGGCGCAGTGATGGCCAGGATCGCGAACCGGTGCAGCATTAGCCGAAGATAAAGTAATCCGCGAATCAGACGGCAGCCCGTCAACAATTACTCAGGAATTCGGCAGCCTTTCGGCAGCTATTGGAACCACCGCGCGTTGATAGCATGCACCAATGGAGCACCTGGACGTAATTGTGGTGGGTGCGGGCATTTCCGGCATCAGCGCCGCGTGGCACCTGCAAAACCTCTGTCCGAGCAAGAGTTACGCCATTCTGGAGAAACGGGACCAGCTGGGCGGAACGTGGGATCTGTTCCGCTATCCGGGCGTCCGCGCCGACACCGATATGTACACGTTGGGCTTTCGCTTCCGCCCGTGGACCGGTCCCGCCATCGCGAAGGGCGGCCCCATCCTCGACTACCTGCGGGGCACCGCGGCCCAGGCCGGCATCGATGCGCACGTCCGGTTGAACCACAAGGTCATCAAGGCGGACTGGAGGAGTGCGGAGAACCGCTGGATCGTGCGGGTGGAGCGGGGCGGCGAGGAAAGCAGGATCGCCTCCTGCGTGACGTTGTCCTGCTCATTCCTGGTCCTGTGCAGTGGTTATTACTACTACGAGGAGGGCTACTCGCCCCGCTTTGCCGGTTCGGAGGCTTTCCGGGGCCCGATCATTCATCCTCAGTTCTGGCCGGCCACAGTCGATTACGCCGGCAAGCAGGTGGTGGTGATCGGCAGTGGATCCACCGCTGTCACTCTGGTTCCAGCACTGGCTGATTCGGGTGCCGGACACGTGACGATGCTGCAACGCTCGCCGACCTACGTCATGGCCGAACCGGACCGCGACATCCTCGCCGAACGACTGAATCGTTGGCTGCCGCCGACCGTGGCCTACGCCGTCGTGCGCTGGAAGAACATCGTGCGCAAGGCGGCCTTCTACTGGGCCTGCCGGCGCTGGCCCCACCGCATGCGAGCACGCTTGATCGGCCAGGCCCGCCGCCAGCTCCCCGACGGTTACGACGTCGACAAACACTTTGTGCCGCAGTACAACCCGTGGGACCAGCGACTGTGCGTCGCGCCCAACGGGGACCTCTTCCGCACCATCCGCCAGGGCCGGACCGAGGTGGTGACCGACACCATCAGGCGCTTCACCGCGACCGGGATCCTGCTGGAGTCCGGGCGAGAGCTGCCCGCAGACATCATCGTGACTGCTACCGGACTGAACCTGCAGCTCTTCGGCGGCACATCGGTGAGCGTCGACGGCCGGCCCGTGGACCTCAGCCGGACCATGGTCTACAAAGGCTCGATGCTCACCGGGGTGCCGAATATGGTCTTCATCTTCGGCTACACGAACGCTTCCTGGACCTTGAAGGCCGACTTGGTGTCGGAGTTCGCCTGCCGATTGCTCAAACACATGGACGCCAACGGCCTTGACCGGGTGACCGCGGAGCATCCGGGGGCCGATGTCGACGAGCGCCCGTTCATCGAGGACTTCTCGCCGGGTTATGTGCTGCGAGTGCTGGATTGGATGCCGAAGCAGGGCTCACGCAGCCCGTGGCGGGTGAACCACAGTTATTTGCGAGACCTCGGGGTGATCCGGCGCGGCCGGGTGGCCGGCGAAGGTCTGCGGTTCGCGGCCAACTGAGACCGCAACCAGTAACTGCCGATCGAGCCTCTCAAAACCATGGTGCGGCAACGACATTGGTATGCAGGGCCGGTCAGCGCCGCACCGATTCGATGTGTCAACCAGGGTTGACGACAAGCGCAACCAGGTCTACACTTGCCTTTAATAACAATTGCACACTGCATCTTTCAACGGTCTGCCCGCCGCTGCCAGCTCCTCGCGACTGAGCCAGTGCTGGAGACCGGTCAATCCTGGTATGACACAACGCGCGCTCGGCGAACAAGGAGGAGGCGCACCGTGACGGCTCTGTGAATACGGGTCTGGACCCATTCAACGCGGCGGGAGATCAGCGCTCTGGTCCCGCCCCACCTTTCCTTCGGATAAGACCCATCGCGATTCCCGGCCGTTGAGGCCGGATGCTCCGATTGGGCGCCGAAAAGTACCGCGCAAATACGTCTATTAGCCCGCGCGTCCGCATTTTCAAATCTGTCGCTTTATCGACCCTTCTTGTCAAAAATCTTTCAGCATTAGGAGTTACCGTGAGCCGAATCGCGATCGTCGGAATCGGATGCCGCTATGCCGGTGGTATTGATTCACCCCAGTCGTTCTGGGAATTTGTCAATAAGAAGGACGACGGTGCGATCGTCGACATACCGGCCGACCGCTGGGACTACCGACGCTTCTATGACCCGGACAAGGCCGCCGCCGGAAAGATGTACACCAAGCGCGGCGCTTTCCTGGACTGCGATCCCTGGCAGTTCGACCCCGAGTTCTTCGGTATCTCCCCACGCGAAGCAACCAGCATGGACCCGCAGCAGCGCCTGATCATGGAGGTCGCCTGGGAGGCGGCCGACGATGCGGGCGTCGCCGGCCGGCTGTCGGGCCAGCCGGTGGGGGTCTACGTCGGAGCATTCAATGTCGACTTCTCGGTGACCACCATGGCCGCTTCGGCGCTGGCTCATATCGACATGAACACGTCGACCGCAGCCTCTTTCACCATGCTCTCCAACCGGCTGGCCTACGCACTCAACCTGATGGGACCTGCCCTGACGATCGATACCGCCTGCTCGTCGTCGCTGGTCGCGTTTCACCTGGCCTGTCAGGCCATCACCAACGGCGACTGCGACATGGCCCTGGCGGGAGGCGTCAACCTGATGCTGCAGCCGGAGACGTTCGTGTCGATGTGCAAGGGCGGCTTCCTGGCGGCCGACGGCCGCAGCAAGCCCTTCTCGGCCCGTGCCGACGGCTACGGCCGCGGCGAGGGCGCCGGGATGGTGGTGTTGCGCAAGTTGGAGGACGCCCTGCGCGACGGCGACCGCGTCTACGCGGTCGTCGCGGCGACCGGAAGCAATCAGGACGGCCGCACCAGCGCCATCACCGTCCCGAACGGCGATGCGCAAGAGGCGCTGGCGCGTTCGGTGTGCGCCCGGTCGGGTCTCGCCCCGGGAGAAGTGACCTATGTGGAGGCGCACGGTACCGGAACACCGGTCGGCGATCCGATCGAGCTGGGTGCGCTGGGACGCGTGTACGGCCGCGTCGAAGGCCGCGAGATGCCGCTTCCGGTCGGGTCGCTGAAGGCCACCCTCGGACACACCGAGGCGGCTTCGGGCATCGCCGGCGTGATCAAGGGCGCGCTGGCCATCTACCACCGCACCCTGCCGCCGCAAGGCTGGTTCGACGATCCAAACCCCGACATCGACTTCGACGAGCTGCGGTTGTCGGTCCAGACCGAACCAGAGGCCGTTGACGTCGAGCGGATGGCCGTTGCCATCAACGGTTTCGGATACGGCGGCACCAACGCGCACGCCATCCTCGCCGAACTGGACGCGCCCGCGGCGGCGACGACGCCTGGCGGCCGCTCGACCCGTCACCATGCCGGGATCTTTCCGCTGTCGGCGCGCAGCGAGGCCGCTACCCGCGCGCTCGCCGGCAACTATGCCGACCTGCTCGAATCAGGCGCTGATCCAGGCGGTCTCATCGAGGCCGCGTGGAATCGGCGTGCGCACCAACGTCATCGGAGCGCGGTGCCGTTCTCTGACCTGACGCAGCTGACCGAGGGCCTGCGCCAGATCTCCTCCGGCGGTGCCCCGGTGGGCTCGGTGGTGGACAACGCCGCGGGGCTGGTGTTCGTGTTCTCCGGAATGGGCACGCAATGGTGGGCGATGGGCCGCGACCTGCTCAATGCGGGAGGAATCTTCGCCGCCGAAGCCGCTCACATCGACGACGCGTTCCGCCAGATTGCCGACTGGTCCATCATCGAGGAGCTGTTGCGTCCCGAAGCAGAGTCCCGCATCACCTCGACCGCGATCGCACAGCCAGCCACTTTCCTTCTCCAAGTGGCACTTACCCGCGAACTCGCCCAATTCGGAATCACACCCAGCGCTCTGGTGGGGCACAGCATGGGCGAGGTGCCGGCCGCTTACCTGTCGGGCGCGCTGTCACTGCACGACGCCCTGCTGGTGACCTACCACCGTGCCCGGCTGCAGGCGACGACGGCCGGAACCGGCGGCATGCTCGCGGTCGGGCTGCCCTACAGCGAGCTGCAACCGCTGCTCGGCGAGGACATGCATATCGATGTCGCGGCCATCAACGGCCCGTCGTCGGTGACGGTGGCCGGCGTGGTGAGCGAGCTCGAAGCCCTTGGCCAAGTCCTCACCGAGCGAGGCGTTTTCAATCGCCTGCTGCGGGTGGAAGTGCCGTATCACAGTTTCCGGATGGATCCGATTCTCGCCGAGCTGCAATCAGAGCTCAATGTCCTTGCGCCGCAACAGCCTAACGCCCGGCTCTACTCGACGGTCACCGCGGAAGCGGTCACCGGCCCGCTGGACGCCGACTACTGGTGCGCCAACGTGCGTCAGCCGGTGCGCTTCGCGGACGCCATCAAGGCGCTCATGGGCGCAGGGCATCGCACGTTCCTGGAGATCGGCCCGCACCCGGCGCTCTCGGGCAACATCCGCGAGCTGCTGCTGAAAACCCATGAGCCCGGCACCGCCATCCCGACCCTGCACCGCGGTCAGCGCGATGCCGACAGCATCCGCAAGACACTGGCCGAGTTGTACACCGCCGGCGCGCTGGACGGCACCGACCTGTGCACGCGAGTCGGTCCGCATTTCGAGCTCCCCCGGTATCCCTGGCAGCGTCAGCGGCTGCGCGACGAGTCGCCCGAATTCGCGCAGATGAAGTACGGGACCCCGGACAACTACTCGATGCTGGGCGACCCGGACCTCGACCATCCGTCGGCGTGGGAACTGCAACTCAGCGCGCAGGTGTTGCCTTGGCTTCCCGACCACGTGGTCAATGGCGCGTGCCTGCTGCCCGGGATGGCGTACGTGGATGCCGCGCTGAGCGCGGCCGCCGAACGCAGCGGCCTGAGTTCGGCGATCGCCGAGGACATTCGCTTCGCGGCCCCGCTCTTCTTCGATCCCGCCGACGGCGCCGTCCTGCGCACCGAACTCGACGAGACCAGTCGCCGGTTCACCATCCGCTCGCGCGCCGCGACCGGCAGGACCTGGACAACGCACGCCACCGGCCGGCTGGTCGACGGCAAGTACCTGCCCACCAAGCATCACGACACCGCTGCCGGCGACCTGACCGAGATAGACCCCGCCGACCTGTATGCCGCGCTGACCAGCAACGGCATGACCTACGGTCCCAACTTCCGCCGGGTCACCTCACTGCGAGCCAACGCCAGCCAGGCCGTCGCCACCGTGGACGCACATTCGGACGAGACGACCAGGCACCTCGCGCATCCCGGCGTCATCGACGCCGCGTTGCACACCGTCTCGCCGCTCATCGACCAATCCGTCGGCCGCACGCTGGGAACCATCGTCCCGATCGGAGTCGACGCGGTACGGGTGTTCGGTCCCTTCCCCGACCGTGTCGAGGTGCTCACCAGCCTGCACCCCAGCGATCCACTGCGCGCCGACATCGTGATTCTCGACGCGCAACACCTTGCCTGCGCGGAGCTTTCGGGCGTGCGATTCGGTTCCATCACACCCGGGCAGGAGCCGATCGACCGTCTTGATCCGCTCTTCTACGAAGAGGTGTGGGAGCTCTGCGACGAGCTGGACACCGCGACGCTGCCCGCACCGGAGCACACCGCGACGCTGGTCCTCGCGGTCGGTGACCAGCCCAGCCCACGAGCCCGACAACTGGCCGACGCTCTGCCGCATGCCGCCCTCTACCACTGCAGCGACCCGGCCGACCTCGATACCGAGCTGACGCGCCTGCTCGGTGCGGCGTCGGAGGAACGTCCCCGGGTACACGTCTGTGTCGTCGCGGGCCACATCGCCGACGACAGTGCCGCACTATGGCTGCTGAAGCAGATCGCCGTCACCACCGAGAAGTTCGTCCAGGGCCACAGCGGTGACCAGGCTGAGGGGATCGAGGCGCTCGGCGACGACACGTTCTACGCGAGTCTCGTTACCGAACAAGCCTTTTCGCATCCCAACGATGTTTCCGTGCCCGACGTGAGTCACGCCGGCCTGGCCGGAGCGCGGCGTTCGCTGGTTGCCGAGCAGTCCCGGCTTCGGTGGCGGTTGATCGACGTGGCGCCGGATACCGAACTCGGTCAGCTGATGTCCGAACTCGCGGTCCCGGGAGCGTTCTCCGCAGACCAGACCGACGAGATCGTGCTGCGCAGTGGGACGCGATGGGCCAACGTCGTGGCGCGGACACTGCCGCAGCGGCTGGAAACGATGGCACAGGGCGAACAGCTCACCGACCCGGAAGCCAACTTCGCCGTCGACGTGCCCAAGTCCAGGATTCTGTCCGATCTCGGCTGGCGGCGCTGCCCGCGGCCAGAGCCGGGGCCCGGCGAAGTCGAGCTGCGGATGCAGGTCGTCGGCCTGAACTACAAAGACGCCATCAAGGTGGTCGGACTGCTCGGAAAACGAGAACTGGAGGGCACGCATTTCGGCACCGAACTGGGCATGGAGGGTGTCGGGGTGGTGACCCGCATCGGGCCCGGGGTGGACCGCTTCGGTGTCGGTGACGTCGTCACCACCGCCAGCCAGGGCATGCTCGTCCGCTATCAGATCGCCGACGCGGCGCTGTGCATCAAACTGCCGGATCCCGGCGATGGCCGGTTCCGCCCGGAGTTCTGCACCAGCATGACCGCCTTCATCACCGCCGAATACGCGCTGCTGGAACTGGCCCGGTTGCGCCCGGGTGAGACCGTGCTGATCCACGGCGCCGCCGGCGGTGTCGGGCAGGCCGCGATCCAGATCGCAAAGCTCTGCGGCGCAGAGGTGATCGGCACGGCGAGCAGCAACGAGCGCCGTTCGTTCGCGCTGGGCTCGGGCGCCGATTACATGATCGACTCCCGGTCACTGAACTTCGTCGACGACGTGCATCAACTGACCGACGGCCGTGGTGTCGACGTGATCATCAGCAGCGCGCCGGGTGAGATCCTTCGCCACAATTTCAACGCCGTTGTCGAGTTCGGCCGCATCGTCGAGGTCGGCAAGGCCGACATTTATGGCAACAGCACGCTGGACATGGCGGTGCTGGACAAGAACCTCAGCTACTTCCAGATCGACATGGATCGATTCATGGCCTGGGACCCGCAAGCCTGCCTGAAGTTGGAAGCGGAGATCTACGACAAGTTCGCCACCGGCATCTACCAGCCACTGCCCGTGGACGTGTTCGACGCGGCCGACATCGGCCGGGCCTGCGAGGAAGTGTTCCGCTCCAGCCGGACCAGCCGGGTGGCGCTTCGCCTCATCGACAACACACCACCGGTGAAACCGGGCTGGCACGAAGTCGTCACCGATCCCGAGGGCTCCTACCTGATCACCGGCGGGCATGGTGGCTTCGGACTGGCCACCGGCCGGTGGCTGGTCCGGCGTGGCGCCCGGCACCTCACCCTGGCCAGCAGAAGCGGTGCCACCACGGACTTGGCGCGTAAGCAGATCGCCCAGTGGCGCACCGCCGGCATCGAGGTGCGCGAGGAGTTGGTCGACATGACCGACACCGCCGCGGTGGCGGCGCTGGTCGATGGCTGCAGTGCCGGCGGCCACCGGCTGCGCGGTATCTTCCACGCCGCCGGAGCCATCGCCGATCAGCGCATCGCCGACATGGACCTCGTCGACCTCAAGCGGGTTTACGACGTCAAAGTCAACGGCGGCCGCGCGCTGTGGGCGGCCGTGAATGCCGCGGGCATCACCCTGGACCAATTCGTGTTCTATTCGTCGGCCGGCACCATGCTGGGTCTGCTTGGACAGTACAGCTACGCCGCGGCCAATCTGGCCGTGCAGGCGCTCACCGATTCGATCGCGCACCAGGGCCAGCCGGCGACCTGCATCGGCTGGGGCCACATGTCCGGTGCCGCCGGCGGCATGGCCAGCGACGAGAATCTGGCCCGGCACATGATCGCCTGTGGTGTCGACCCGATCGAGATGGACGATGGCCCAATATATTTGGAGCAGGCGCTACGGCTAGGGGTCCGGCAGGGATCGGTCATCTCGATCAACTGGTCTCAGCTGGACACCGTCTTCGGCCACTTCCGCCACCTGCTGCGCACCTCCGCGGTGATCTCGACGGCCGCCGAGTCGAACTCCGCTCAGGACCGGCTGCGTGCCGGCCTGATCGCACTCGACGAGGACGAGCGGGGCGCGGTGCTCGGGTACCTGCTCGCAGAGCAACTCGCCACCGTCATGGGGGTCTCGAAGGAGTCCATCGACATCGACGTGCCCGTTATGGAACTCGGGCTGAATTCGCTGATGGCCGTCGAATTCAGCGCCCGCACCGGCGAAGCGATCGGCGTGTCGCTGAACACGCTGATGCTGGGACCCAGCTACAACCTGCGCAAAGCCGGTGCTGCGCTGGCGGAGACCATCGTGTCAGGAGCAAAGAAATGATCGGAACCCGGAGTGACGAAGCAGCAATGCGGGAGATGGCGAGCAAGTTGCTCGCCGGAGGTGGCAACGGTGACCAGCTGGCACCGCCGCTGCGTCCGGTGGCTCCGACGAGCGCGACCGGTGCGAAACCGATTGTCCGGCAGAAGTTTTCCGACCATCCGGGGGTGGTGTCGGCCTGCGAACTGAACGCCCGCAGGCGCGCGATCTGGGAACTGACCGGAATGCCCAGCCCGCTGTACCTGGAAAGGAAAGGCTACAACACCGCCGTGATCGAAGGGCCGGACCGGGAGCTGACCAACTTCGCCGGCTATAACTATCTGGGCCTGGCCCACCATCCGAAAGTGGTTCGCGCCGTGCAGGATGCGGTGGCGCAGTACGGTGCCTCCGCGTCCAACAGCCGCATCACCTCGGGCGAGACCGCCTTGTATCCCCGCCTCGAACGACGGCTCGCCCAGATCTACGACGTCGATGCGGCCATCATCGCCACCAGTGGATTCCTCACCAACGCTGGGGTTCTCGGCTACCTGCTGGGTGAGGGCGACGCGGCCGTGTGCGACTCGCTCATCCATGCCAGCGTCGTTGCCGGTGCGCGGTGGGCCGGCGCGCGCGTCATGACGTTCCGGCACAACGATCCGGATTCCTTGCGGGCCGTCCTGCGCGCGTCAAGGGACCGTTTCAAGCGGGTGCTGGTGGTCATCGAAGGTCTCTACAGCATGGACGGAGACATCGGGCCGCTTCCACAGGTTGCGGCCGTGGCCCGCGAATTCGATTGCGGCGTAATGGTTGACGAGGCTCACTCCATCGGTGTTCTCGGTGCGCACGGACATGGCGTGCGTGAGCACTTCGGTCTGCCAGGTGACGCTGTCGACATCTGGATGGGCAGTCTGTCCAAGGCGCTGGGCAGTTGCGGCGGCTTCATCGCCGGCAACGCGAATTTGATCGAAGCACTGAGCACCGCTCCCGCGATGCTGCTGACCGTCGGGTTCCCGCCCACCGCAGCGGCGGCCGCGCTCACCGCTCTGGAAGTGCTGGACAGCGAGCCCGAACGGGTGCAACGGTTGTGGCGCAACACCAAACTGTTCACCTCCGCGCTGCGAGACCGAGATATCGACCTCGGCATATCGCAGAACACGCCGATTTGTCCCGTGCTGATTCCCAGTGTGGCCAGGGTCGTATTCGCCTCTGCGCTGCTGCTGCAACGCGGCATCTACGTCGGACCGGTGACGGCGCCGGCCGTGCAGCCAGGACAGGAACGGCTGCGGTTCTTCATCACCAGCGAACACACCGACGAGCAATTGACGGCGACGGCGGATGCGGTGGCCGAGGTGGTGCAGATCGCCAATCAGCTCGACAGCTCCATCCCCGTCTGACATGCGCGCGGTAATCGTCGACGGGCCGCACAGGATCCGGGTCGAAACCCGGCCCGATCCGGCCCTTCCCGGACCCGACGGCGCGATCGTTGCGGTCACCGCGGCCGGCATCTGCGGATCCGATCTGCACTTCTACGAAGGCGAGATCCCGGTACCCGGGTCGGTGGCCCTCGGCCATGAGGCGATCGGCACCGTCGTCGAGGCCGGCCCGCACGTCCGCACCGTCCGGGTCGGCGACCGGGTGATGGTGTCGTCGGTGGCCGGCTGCGGCGCCTGCCCCGGCTGCGCCACCCGCGACCCGGTCACCTGCTCGGCGGGCTTGCAGATCTTCGGTTCCGGCGTGCTCGGCGGCGCGCAAGCAGACCTGCTTGCCGTACCCGCCGCCGACTTCCAGCTGCTCAAGATCCCCCCGGAAATCTCGACCGAGCAGGCCGTGCTGCTCACCGACAATCTCGCCACCGGATGGGCCGCGGCTCGACGGGCCGACATTCCATTCGGTGGCACGGTCGCGGTGATCGGCCTCGGAGCGGTTGGACTGTGCGCGTTGCGTAGCGCGTTAGCCCAAGGCGCGGCAACCGTTTTCGCTGTCGATCGGGTCACGGGGCGCCGGGAACGCGCCGCCGCCTGGGGTGCCACGCCGATCCCGTCGCCGGCGGCCGAGTCCATCATCGACGCCACCGGGGGTCGCGGCGCGGACGCGGTCATCGACGCCGTCGGCACCGACGCGTCGATGACCGACGCGCTCAACGCGGTCCGGACCGCGGGCACCGTCTCGGTGGTCGGATTGCATGGCCTGCAGCCGTTTCCGCTGCCCGCGTTGCCCTGCCTGTTACGCAGCATCACCCTGCGATTCACCACCGCGCCGGTACAGCGCACCTGGCCGGAACTGATTCCGTTGCTCACATCAGGGCGCCTCGACGTCGATGGCATCTTCACCACCGGCCTGCCGTTGGACGAAGCCGCCGAGGGCTACGCGATTGCCGGTTCGCGCTGCGGCGAGCAGGTGAAAATCCTGCTCACGCCCTAGGCGCATCGATTCGGCGGAACGCCGCGACGGTGTCGGCCACCGTCTCTCGCGCGTCCCGGTAGTTGACGCCCAGTTCCTGCTCGCTCGGTGAATCGTCGGACTTCGGCATCTGCGTGTAGTACTGCATACCCGCCGCGGTCAGGGGATTGTCGAAAGGCAGGTACGGTCCCGCGAGATCCAGCACCGTGCCGGCCACCCGCAGGAAGCTGTCCGGAATCGGAACGGCCACCATCGGGGTGTCCGCGACCTGGCCGAGCATCTTGGCGAGTTCGGTCACCGGCACCCGGTGCCCGCCTGCCATATACCGTCGTGGCCCGCGCCCCGGTTCCAGCAGCGCCACATGCAGCGCCGCGAGATCGCGGGCGTCGACGATCAGCCAGGCCGCGCTGCGCCCGGGGATCGCGTGCATCTGCAGGGCCGCCTTGACACCCTCGCCGGCCTCACCGAACTGGTCCCCTACCGGTGGCCCGAGCACCATTCCCGGATAGGTGATGGTCACGGGCGCGCCGGCGTCCTGCAGACCGCGGGCATAGATCTCCACCTGCGCCTTGGAGGTCCCATAGCCGTCGGTGCCGCCGACCACCGGCAGGTCGGCCGTCAGGGTGTCCAGGTTGGGGTGGAACAGCGCGGTGAAACTCGACACGTGGATGATCGGGTCGAGGCCCATCTGCACCGCTTGGCCCAGAACGTTGCCGGCGCCATGCATGTTGGTGCTGAGCATCTCGGGAGTCTGACGCGGATCGGTGGCCACCAGTGCGGCGCTGTGTACGACGGCGTCGCACCCGGTGAGGGCCTCGCGCACCGATGCGCGGTCTTTGATGTCGCCGGCCACGTAGTCGGATACGTCGACGCCGAGCGCGCCCACCGATGTCTTCAGCTTTGCCGGTGTTCGCACCAGGAAACGGACGGAATGTCCCGCATCGGCGATGGCCTTGGCCGTCCACCCGCCTACAAACCCGGTGCCACCGGTTACCAGAACGCGCATGCTGCGATTCTCCAATGCCCGATCAGCCGTCGGTGCGTCGGGGGTTAGAGCCGGCCCGCGGCGAAGTCGGCTGCCTGTCCGGTCATCCCGTTCACCGGATAAGTGGTGTGCGCGAAGGTGGGGGTGGTGCCACCGCCGTTGCAGATGGTGTCGCCGTCGGCACACAACTCGATGGTCTTGGGCCGATACAGCGGGCCGATGGCGATCTGCGGCGCGTTGTACTGGCTGAGGAACTGCGGTGACGGCGTTCCGAACAGCGCAACTGCGGCAACGTGATTCGCGATCTCCGGCGCCAGCGGCTGGGGAACCGCCGCGGCGGGCACGCCCGCCGGCACGGCGGCCGAGGTGACGTAGCCCGCCACCGCGGCGCCCTGTGAGTAACCGCCCAGCACCTCTTTGGTGTTGGGGCAGGTCGAGGCCATCGACTGGACGTGCGACCCCGCGTCGCGAATCCCGTCGATCACGGTCAGGGGGAAGTCGCTACTGCCGAAGTCGGTGCTGGCGGGGTAGTTCACGGCATAGACACCAAGGGATTTCGTGCCGAGGGCCGGACGCAGCGAGTCGACGAACGACTGTCCGACACCGCCGACGCCGGGGGGTTCACCGCTGCCGCGGGCGAATACCACCTCGACATCGGGACATGGTGCGGCGGCCGCTGTCGGCACCGGGCCGCCGGCCAGGAGGGAAGTGCTGATCGCTGCCGTTGCTCCGGCAGCAGCCAGCGCGCGTTTCGGACCCATCATGAACTAGGGATAGCCATAAATCGGTGTCTCAATCGTGAAGCTGCCCCACGCGGATTCGGCCGAACCGCGCGGGGCAGCTTTATGATCTTGTCGTGCAACGCCTTTCGGTCCAGCGCTACTTCTTGAAGGCGTCCTTCACCTTTTCGCCGGCGTCCTTCAGGCTCGACTTGGCCTGGTCGAAACGGCCCTCGTTCTCGGTGCTCCGGTCGCCGGTCGCCCGGCCGAGGCCCTCTTTCGCCTTGCCACCCATGTCGTCGATCTTGTTCTTGATCTTGTCTTCGGCGCTCATACGAATGCGGCTCCTTCTTCGCTTATTGGCTGACTGCAGGGATGTACCCGGATGTGGCGGGTCCGCAAACCCCGGTCAGTACCGCGCCCGGCGGCGCCGGAAGGCGTTTCTGACATCCAGCCCGGCGTCCTTGGCGTTCGCCTTCGCCTGGTCCAGCTTGCCTTCGTACTGGGTGCGCCGGTTACCGGAGAGCCGGCCCAGGGTCTCCTTGGCCCGGCCGCCCCAATACTTGGCTGAGTTGCTCAATCGGTTATTGGTAGCCATGGCGGTGGGATACCCGCTGAGCGGCCGCTTCATGCTCAGCCGGTCGGCACGTTGCCTCGGGGCAGGGTCAGCGGGAGGTCGGTGTAGGTGACGATGCCGGGGGCCGCCGCCACCACGGCCGGGATGGCGTTGATCGCGGGCATCGCCGTCATGATGTGCCCGAGTGCCATGAACTCCGCCAGCGTCGTGGCCTGAAAGTATGGGGGCGGCAGGAAGCCGACCTTCGTGGTGACCGTCGGCTGCCCGTCGACCTGAATCACCCAGCCGTCCTGGTCGATCTTCCAGTCGGGTTCAAGAGTCTGTCCCTTACGCCACCGCACGTTGAGGTCGATCACGGTGCGGCCCGCGACGATGCCCTGCCAGCTGATGTAGACCCCGGCCACGCAACCCGCCGGTATGGTCCACGACGCCATCTCGAGATCGGCTGTGGTTTCGGCGAATTCGGGAACACACCGAATCTCGTCGAGGTCCACGCCGAGTGCGTCGGCGACCAGCCGGACCGCTTCGCCGAAAATCGCGGTGCCCTTCTCGGCCATCTGCGCCAGCTCGGGATGATCGATCGGCTGACCGAAGCCCACGGGGCGCTCGGTGTCCGGCGAGTCGTAGAACGTGGTGTCGGCTGCCTCGTTGACGGTGACCTTGTCGACGCGGTTGCACACCATCGCCGACACGATGGCCAGCAACTCGGCGAAGCCGGGGCTGACGCCGGAGCCGAACATCGTCGAGCCGCCCTCCTGGCAGGCCGCCAGGATGCGGTCGCGGCCGTCGCCCAGGTTGTGTCCGGTGATGAATGACGCCGTCGTCACCACGTTCACCCCCGCGGACAGGATGCGGACCAGTTCGTCGACATCGATCCACATCGGGTTGTAGACCACGCAGTCGGGTTTCAGGGCCAGCAACGCCTGGACATCGTTGGTGGCGGCCACCCCGACGGGGTCGATGCCCGCCAACTCGCCGGCGTCACGGCCGGCCTTGTCCGGCGACCACGCGTAACACCCGATGAGATCGAACTGGGGATTGGCCACGATCGACTGCACGGAGCTCTTACCGACATTTCCGGTCGTCCACTGCACGACGCGATATTTGTTGGGCACTCGCTCAGCATAGGTAAGCGGGGCCAAGTCTCAATAGGAAGACTCGCTGGCGAGGACTTCGGCGAGGTAGGCATCCGCCGGCGGTTGGTCGAGCCGTGCCCGTACCCAGGCGCGGACCCGGTCCCGGGCCTCCCGGGTTTCGCTTGCCGCCGATATCGGAGCCCCGATGTCGACCGAGGTTGCCGGCCAATCGTGGTTCCAGGCAGCCGATTCCGTCAACTCTCCGCGCTGTGTGTCGACGAGGGGGACGGTGGCCCGCCCCGCGGCATCCATGGCGGCGGCGCCGCTGACGTCGCCGGAGCGCAACCGCACCGCGACATCGGTGGCCGGGTCCGGTCCGATGACGGCCGCCCGCACGACGGCGACGACCCCCGGACCGGCTGCCTCGACGCTCCAATCGACCGTGTCCTCCGCCGCGTCGAAGATGCCCGGCGGCACCGCGCCCCAGTTGATCGACGCGACCCCCCGTCCGATCGCCACGCCCGGACGCGGGCCCGGCTGCGCACCCGCGGCCAACGCGTAGTCATCGCGGTACCCGGTCGGCATGGTTGGAACCAGTGTCGAATCCTGCACCGCGACAGACAGTTCCGCCCAGCCCGCGCCGTCCAGGCCGAGCTCGTCGGCCAGCTCGGCACCGTCCCGCACCAGGTCACGCACCCGTCCGTCATCGGTGTGCGCTAGACCGATCAGGGCAGCGGCATGCGGCGCGAGTAGTTGTGCCACATCCGAATCCAGGGTTTCATCGCTGAAAAAGGCCTGTGCCTCCACCGTGAGCAGCGCCACCTCGACGTCGAGCAGGGCCCGGTCGAGGGCGGGGATCCCGTCCCGCTGACTGGCTGGCCACCACCGCCGCAGCCAATGGCCGAGCGCCAGGCGGTGCAGCGAGCCCATCGCCCCGGGGGCGATGTCGAATGCGGTGACAGCCCGAGGTTCCTGGACGGCCGACAGCAGCGCGACGTGGCCGGACTCGCCGATGACGCGCCACAGCCAGTCGGCGCGGGTGGGGTCGGTGAAGGAAATGTCAGCGGCGTCCGCGCCGGCCGGGTCATCGACGATCCACGACAACACCGCACCGCTGACTTCCAGCACCGCCATCAGAGGCAGGGGCTGTTCGACGGTTCCGAGAAGTCTCATCCCGCCACCTGCAATTCCAGCATCGACTTGATGCGTTGCCGATGGTCGAGGCTGACCGACCTGGCGACGCCCTCCAGCAGTGACCGCACGTCGTCGACGTCCTCGCAGGACTCCTGCCAGACGTCGCGTCCGTGTAGCCGTGCCCACAACCGGCTCAGATACGGCTGCCGGTACCGGGCCAGGTCGTCGACCACCTGCTGTTGGCGCGGATGGATCGGCCCGCCCTCGGCCAGATACCGCCGCGCATGCAGCACGTAGGCCTCCTTGCGCAGTCGCGCCTGGATCTGCCCGGCCAGCGCGTAGCGGCTGGTGACCGAACGGTCCAACGGCGCCAGCTCGCCGGCGACCTCGATGCCGGTGACCAACGTTGCCTGCTTGTCCTCGGCCAGCAGCCCCCACGGCGCGCAGGCCCGGTCGACCTCCTCCTCGCAGAGCAGTGGAACGTCGGGCAGCGCGTCGCGGTCCAGGGCGCGCCGCAGCGTGGAACGCACCCGGTCCACCACGGTGCGATCCAGCGGGCGGTCACTGTCGGAACCGTCGGCCACCTGGGGCGCTCGCTGCGGCGCAGCGGAACTCAGGCCGAGCTCGACGATCGACCACGGGACCTGCGCTCCGTCGTCCCGGACCAGGGCCCCGAGGTTGTACGGCGTGGCGTCGGCGATCACCGAGGACCACACCCGCTGGCGCGCGGTGGCCGCGGTGTGGCTTCGGGCCGGGCCGAGCACGGTAGTCAGCGCCGCCAGCAAGGGTTCCAGCACCGCCGTGTCCGCCCGGACATCGGCCCAGCTGGCCTCCAGCTGAGCGGCCAGGGTCGCCACCACACCCGGATCGGCGACGTAGTCGTTGAGCACCTCGATCGCGGTGCGGTCCCGGCCCTGGTGCACCTGGTGCAGCACCGCCGCGGCGGCCTCGCGATCCTGGGGTGTGGGTGCGCCTTTGGTCACCGCGAGCTCGAAGCACACCGGGAAGTAAAGCTCCTGGGCGTTGCCGCTGCGGATTCGCAACCTGCGGCGCTCGAGCTTGAGCACCTCGAACCAGGCTGCGGCAACACGCAATTGACCGGCGTTGCCGACGATCAGGTCGTGCATCTCGGCTGCGGTGTCGCCGCCCACCACCGGTGCGGAATATTGCGGATTGGACCGCAGCCGCAGGACCAACGGATCAATGATCCGTTTGACGGTGCGGGTCAGGGGACCGCCGTCGTCGCTGCTCAGCACCTCGACCCCGGGACCGATTGCGCGCCAGGCCTGGTCGATCACCGCGCGTCGGGGTTGCCCCGCCGCGCGGTTGTCGTTGGCAGGCGGTGCCTGCGGGTCGGCGCTCATCACCACAGGATAGGGGCACCGGCAAAAAAACCGGTACCCGAAAAGTTGGGTTCGGTAGCGCTGGCGACAGTCGAATCTGGTCGCATGAACATGTGGATCGCACTGGCCGGGTTCTTCGTTGCGAGTGTCGCCGCCGTGGTGATCGGCCGGATCGCGGCCAGCGCGCGAAGCGGCCGGGACAATCTTGCCGTCGGGGTCGGTACGGTGCGCACCGTGGTCGACGAACAGCCGGAAGCCGTTGGCGGAGAACGCCAGATCTGGATCGAAGTGTCCAGCGTGCATGGTGACAGCTTCATCGGCCGGTTGGTGCACGACGACTCCGAAACGGACATGTCCACTTTACGGCCCGGACTCGTCATGCTGGTGGCGTTCGATCCCGCTGCCCGCGAGGAACTTTCGCTGCCCGACGACGTATTGGCCGTGCGGGCGTCGGGTCTGGAGCTGGTCTGAGATCACCGCGCGCCGTCCACGGCGAAAGTGACCAGCGCTGCCCAGAACAACGGGCTGGCGCTGGCATCCCCGTCCCGCCATCGGCGCATTTGCGCACGCTGCCAACGATTCACGGCACACCCGGCGTCCGGCTCTTCGTGCGCGGTGTCGACGGCGATGGCGGCCTCGGCCATGGGATCGGAATCGTCTGGAACCGAGCTGAATTGACGATACGCTGCGGTAGTCGGCAGCGACCAGAGCGTGGCGGTCACCAGCTGGGCCCCGCCTAGAATCATGGCGGCCACCAGCCCGGTCGCCTCGTCGAACTGATAGTCACCGCCCGACGCACAGGCCAGCAGCGCGACGCGGGGCGGCATGGGTAACCGCAGCGACATCAGATCCGACGCGGTCAAGGGGCGGTGATTGCCGATTGCCTCCGCGTCTCCGGGTGCGGCGGCGGTGCACGCCAGATGCAGTGCGGCCCGGTCGGCCTGACCCGAGTCGCCATCGGCGGAGCTGGCATGTCCGACATAGACCAGGCGGCTGGGAAGCTGGGCCAGCGCATCCGCCAGCCACCTGCGGTCAACGTCCTGACGCCGGAACAGCTCAACCGAGCTGCCCACCGCGGGAAGCACCGCGCGTCGCTGCATCGAGTCGGCAAAGTGCCGCGCCAGTGCCGTGTGCTCGGAGGGCCGGCCGAGCACCGAACCCAGTGCCGAGTCTGGCCGCTGCCCAGGTACCCGGGGATCGAGGATCAGAAGCGACGCGCCGTCCCGTCTGGCGTCCCACCGGGCAGCCGGGCGCGGCGCATGAACGATGTTCTGCGGCACCGCCAGTAGTACGTCAGCCAACTCCATCAACCGATAGCCGTCGGTGTGTTCCCGGATGTCCGCGAGCTGCCAGGGGATGCGGGCGGCAACCCGGCCGCTGGCGGTGATCGCGTCCTGGCGGGCCCGCACCAATTCCTCTTTGCTGGGGCCTGATTTCGGTAGTGCGAGCAACCCCCAGGGCATTCGAGCCAGACGGGCGCTCGGGGAGACGAACAGCGTCGGCCGCGGCGATGAAACGCACTCCGACAGCAGCTTCCACCCGGCCTCGCCGATCAGCAGCACGCCGAGAATGTATGCGGTCGTCAGCTCGGTTTCCGGGGTTGCGAACGCGCCCCGCGACAGGGCCCGCTCGATGGCGTCGCGGCGGCTTTCGTCCCCGTACGGCTCGGGAAGAGCGCCGGTCAGTTCTTCCAAAGCCGCCAACAGCATCGGCTCCTCGACCACCCAATTGACGGTTCGGGACGGATCGCCGACCACCCACAGGCTCGCGTAGGTGGCGATTCCGACGTCGGCGTACCGCAGCACCAGAGTCTGCCGATTCGGATCGTTCACGGCCAGGTCGCCCAGGCCGGCTCCGACGCGGTGACCGCTCGGCCGTACCGCTGCCGTGCCAGCTCGCGGTAGTGGCTCATGATCGCCGTCGCCCCGGGTTGCATCTGTAAGGGAGGCAACGGTCCGAGCCGGGTCAGTGAACTCCCGCCCGATGCCGGACCGGCTGCCGCGATGGCCGGTGCGGGTTCGTCACCAGCCTCGATGAATGCCGGAGCGGCAGCGGTCGACTCCCATTCACCGACCCGGCGTTGCGGGTGTTCGGCGTTGAAAGTGCCGCGCGCGCTGTGGTATTCGACCAACTCGCTGACCAGTTGGGTGTTCTCCCATTCCCAGGCTACCGCGAACGCGCTCGCCAGTACCGGCGCGGAAACCCTTGCTGCCCAGCGAGATCGCGCGTCGGCATCGGCGATCGAGTAGCGCACCGAGTCCACCGCCAGGGCCGCCGGGATCTTCAGTTCGGCGGCCTGTTCCAATTTGGTCATGGCGCGCCAATACTCCGGGGTGCCGACCTCGCCGCGCAGGATTCCCAGCGACTCGGCCTGACGTGCCTCGGTTTCCTGCAGTGACTCGTCGGGGTCACCCGAACCGTCGAATCCCATATCCGACAGCGCATCGGCGCGCCACACCGTTCCGAGATGGTTGTCGAGCAGGGCGTACTGCAGCCAGCTGCTGCGCGGGGAGGAGTCGAGCAGCTCACGCGCCTGCGCAATCAGTTCCACCGCATCCGCGAACCGGCCCCAGAAGATAGCTATCCAGCTGCGCTGCAACAGAATACGGTGTAAATGCAATGGCTTGCCGAGCTCGCGCCAATGCTGTTCGGCCTGTTCCCAGCACCGGTCGGCTTCTTCCAGCGCGCCACTGGCAAGCCGGGTCAGGCCCAGGTACAGCCAGCAACGGGACACGTCGTGCGCCCGCGCGTAGCGGCTGATCACCTGATAGGCCTCCGACGCCAGTTGCTCGGTGTTGACGTGGTCACCGACCGACCAGCAGGCTGCCGCGCGCTCCAATTGCGTTCGTGCGGTCGCTAATTCCCAGCCTTTGGCTTGCGCTCGCGCTCCCGCGCGCCGCAGCCAGGGCTCGGCCTCGGCCAAGCGCCCGGTCTCGACGCAGAAACGGCCGTAGTGGGTGGCGGCCAGCACCCAGATGTAATCTGCATATTCGGACGCGGGGGCAGGCTGGCGCAGGACGTCGAGCACCTGCTCCCACAGTGCAACCGATTGCACGTGCAAGTCGTCGTCGCACAATGCCGTCGCGCACAGCACCCGGGCGTGCGTGAGCAGGGCGGCGCGTTCGTCGGCCAGATCGGGGAATTCGGCTCCCGGTTCGGCCAGCCCATCCAGACCGGTTCGGGCCTCCTCGTGCAGTCCCTCCGCCGCGGCCAACCCGATCTGCAGAAACTGCGCGCGCCGTGAGTAACGGCAGATCATTTGGGCGATCTCAGGGTGCGGCATGTGTACCTGTTCGGCCGCCGCCGGCGAGGTACCGGCGAGGATGGCCCGGTAAATCACCAGCGGTTCGTGAATGCGCCGAATGCATTCGCGCACGCCGTCATTCGCGCCTCGGGCCAGGTAGATCGCTCCGAGCTGTGCAAAGACCTCCAACGCCAGGTCATCGCGGTCGGCCTGCTCGATCCCCGGCAGCAGCGACAGCAGCAGCTCCCGCGAGGCGTCCTCGTCGGCCGCGAACGCCAGGCTGTGGGCCTGTGCGAGGGCACGTTCGAGGTCGTGGGAGATCAACACGGCTGCATCATAAGTCCCGGCCTTCCGGCCAATCCGGAACGGCGGACATGCAGTGCATACCCGCCGTGCCGAACCACCCCTCGTCAGCCGCACGAGACCTTGATGTTGAAGTCCTTGGTGATCATTCCGGCCATCGGGTTCTTCAGATCAGCGCCCTGAGCCTGCCCGGTGATGGTGTACGTCTTGCCGTCCACCGACACCTTGGCCGAGCCGACCTTCGATCCCATGTTGTCCGCCACCGAAAGGGCGTTGCCGTCGACCACCATGGCCAGCGACTCGACCGTGGGCGGGTTGCCGTCGGCCATCACCACCGCCAGCGCCTGCTGTCCGCCGGTGTCGCCACTGCCGATGTTGATCTTGCCGCCCTGCTTGACGCAAGTCACCGAGGAAGGGTTCAGGCCCGGCAGATCCGAGCCGCCGACCTTGACCTCGGTTCCCGCGCCGCCGTTGCTGGCGACGCTCGCCGGTCCGTTCGAGGCCGGGCTGGCACTGTGGCCGCCACTGGAACAACCGACCAGCGCCGACGCGCAGCCAAGGGTTCCGATCGCCACCGCGATAACACGCTTCACTGGACTTCCTTCCGTCATGCGCCGCCCCGATGGCGTCGTCATGGCAGAAGTACAGATCGCCGCTCCCGCTACCGATCCCAATTATGGCGGCGGGGTCGGCCGGCCTACTCCTCGACCGCGACGCCGCCCCTGGTGCGCCGACGGCGGTGCGAGGTCTTGCCGGTGGGACGGCGGTTGCGTAGCCGCGCGGAAGATTCAACGGTCTGCTCGGACGCCTCGTCGGACGCCGGCGCCTCAGCGGTCTCCGCGGGCTCCTGGTCCGGCGCCTTCTCCTCGCTCAGCACCGGGGCGGGCGCCTCGGCGGTAACCGTTTCTGCGTCCTGCGTTTCTTCCGGTTCGGCCGCTTCTTCGGGTTCCGCGGCCTCATCGGCGTGCTCAGCGTCCTCTTCCGTGTCCTCGGCGTCCTCGTCGTCGTCCTCGTCGTCTTCAGCCGCCGCCTCGACTGCCTTCCCGCGCTTCTTCCCGCGGATACGGCGCTCTTTGACCTTCTTCGGCTTGATCGGTTTGGGCGGTGGCGGCGGCAGCTCAGCGACGAACGACAGGTAGAAGGCGAAGAACCCGAGGACGCCGATCGCTGCGGCGGCCCCGTAGATCGCGAACAACCACTGACCGGCTTTGTCCAGGCTGAACCAGTGCTCGCTGATCGCGGTGCCGATTATCAGCACGCCGGCCAGCACGTGGGCCACGATCGAGCAGGTCCTGATGGTCAGCGCCAGCTGCGGTACGGCCAGCTCCGGCTTGCGGGTGCGCAGCAGGGTGAAGACCACCGGCAAAGCGGCCAGTCCGAGCAGGGCGCCGGTCACGATCCGCAGCGTCATCCCCGCGCCACTGCCGATGTCGCCCATCAGCTCGGGCCACCGCGGCAGGACGAAATAGAAGAAGAGGACGCCGGCGCCAATCGTGAACGATGCGTGCCACAAGATGGCGACCTTGCGCCCCATACCACTCCTTTAAGTCCCTCAAGCCTGACGACTCAAGCCGCCGGACATTGACGGGGCCCCACCGTCAGTTCCGGCATCGGTCCAGGTCAAACGACAGACCGTACAGCGGAGGATGCGGGATTTGAACCCGCGAGGGCTGTTAACCCAACCCGCGTTCCAGGCGAGCGCCATAGGCCACTAGGCGAATCCTCCGTGGTCATGGTAGCTGCTGATGCGGGCCTAGTGTCCCCGGTCCCTGCCACAGCCGCCGCCGCGTCGGGAAATCCAGGTACTACACTCGCCGTTGGACCCCGCGCGGCGTCTATCCTGTGAACTCCCCCAGGGCCGGAAGGCAGCAAGGGTCAATGGGCTCTGTCGGGTGCGCGGGGTCCCCTCTATGCCCCGGCTTATCCGCTTTTCTCGATGGGAAAGGGTCCCTGGTGTCCTTCGACTCCCTCAGCCCTGCAGAACTCTCCGCGCTACACGAGCGCCACCAGCAGGAATACGCGGATCTGAAGGCCAAGAAGCTGTCGTTGGACCTGACCCGCGGGAAGCCGTCGCCCGAGCAACTCGACCTGTCCAACGGGTTACTGACGTTGCCCGGTGAGGACTTCCGGGACCCGGAAGGCACCGACACCCGCAACTACGGCGGCCTGCACGGATTGCCCGGGCTGCGCGAGATCTTCGCCGAGCTGCTCGGCCTGCCCGTGCAGAACCTGATCGCGGGCAACAACGCCAGCCTGGAATTCATGCACGACGTGGTCGTCTTCTCCATGCTGCACGGCGGTGTCGATTCGCCCCGGGCCTGGAAGGATGAGCCGGCCGTGAAGTTTCTGTGCCCGGTTCCCGGTTACGACCGGCACTTCTCCATCACCGAGACGATGGGCATCGAGATGATCCCGGTCCCGATGGTCGAGGACGGTCCCGACGTCGACCTGATCGAGGAACTCGTCGCGGCGGACCCCGCCATCAAAGGGATGTGGACGGTTCCGGTGTTCGGCAACCCCACCGGCATCACCTACTCCTGGGAGACCGTGCGGCGGCTGGTGCAGATGCAGACCGCGGCGCCGGACTTCCGGCTGTTCTGGGACAACGCGTATGCGGTGCACACCCTCACCCACGACTTCATCCGGCAGGTGGACGTGCTCGGCCTGGCCACCAAGGCCGGCAACCCCAACCGGCCCTACATCTTCGCCTCCACCTCCAAAATCACGTTCGCCGGCGCGGGGGTGTCCTTCTTCGGCGGATCGCTGGGCAATATCGCCTGGTACTTGCAGTACGCCGCCAAGAAGTCCATAGGACCGGACAAGGTGAACCAGCTCCGGCACCTGCGCTTCTTCGGCGATGCCGACGGGGTGCGCCTGCACATGCAGCGCCACCAGCAGATACTGGCGCCGAAGTTCGCGCTGGTGGCCGAGATCCTCGAGCAGCGGCTCGGTGAATCCAAGATCGCCTCGTGGACCGACCCCAAGGGCGGCTACTTTGTCAGCCTCGACGTGCTGCCCGGCACCGCGCGCCGCACCGTCGCCCTGGCCAAGGACGCGGGCATCGCGGTCACCGAGGCGGGTGCGTCGTTCCCGTACCGCAAGGACCCAGAGGACAAGAACATCAGGATCGCGCCGTCCTTCCCGTCGCTGCCGGACCTGCGGGACGCGGTCGACGGGCTGTCCACGTGCGCTCTGCTGGCGGCGACGGAGTCGCTGCTCTAGCTTTTGACTCTGCGCTTGTGGCGCAGAAGTACGAGTGGCCGCCGCCCTGGGCGCAGGCTCAACGAGCTGGGGTCATCCCGGGATGCCGTTATCGCCGTTCGCGCCGGGGTCGCCGGGGTCGCCGGTAGCGCCCTTGGCGGCCGTGCCGCCGCTGGGGTTGACACCGCCGAGGCCGCCGACGCCGCCGAGGCTCGCCCCGCCGCCGTTGGCACCCGCGCCGCCCGTGCCGCCGATGACAGTGCCGTGCCCGCCGTTGCCGCCGTTTCCGCCGGCGCCGCCGCCCCCACCGATCGCGCCGTTGCCGCCCACGCCGCCCTTGAAGCCGAGGCCGCTGCCCTGTTCACCGGTACCACCGGAGCCGCCGGTGCCGCCGGACTGACCGAGAGCACCCTTTCCGCCACTACCGCCGGTGCCGGTGGCGGCATCGCCGCCCGCTCCGCCGGATCCGCCGTTGCCACCGGCACCGCCGGCGGCGCCGTTGCCACCGTTGCCACCGTTGCCGCCGCCGGTGGCGACGGTGCGATTGCCGTCGCCGCCGGCGCCGCCGAGACCGCCCTTGCCGGTGGAACCACCGTCGCCCCCGTTGCCGGCGGTGCCCACGGTGACATTGCCGCCGGCCCCGCCCCTGCCACCGTTGCCGGCGTCACCGCCGATGCCGCCGG
>NZ_LQOY01000073.1 GCF_002101675.1 Mycobacterium gordonae
TGTCCAGCACGCAGAACCTGGGACCTCAACACCTCGTGTCGGACATCAAAGACGCCGTCACGAGGACTACAGATAACACAAGAACGACTCAACAAGGAAATCCGCCGGCGCACCGACGTCGTCGGAATCTTCCCCGACCGCAACGCCCTAATCCGCCTCGTCGGCGCGGTGCTGGCCGAACAACACGACGAATGGGCCGAATCCCGCCGCTACCTCGGCCTCGACGTCCTCAGCAAATCCCGCGCCGACCACACGCCATCAACAGAACAGGAGGACACCCCGGCGGCACTGACCGCCTAAACCACCAAGTCGAAGAATCACACGACGACGTCGTACACCACGTCCCTGGACTTGACCGTCGCATAACCCCGGGGTCGGCTGTGTTCAGCGGGGGCGTGTGGCCTCCGCTCAATTGGGTTTGAGTCCTTTACACTTGATGAAGTGCGCTCCGATGCGGCCGGTTAAACAAACGGCTTCGGGACCAGCGTTGGGGATGACCTCCGGGTCTGCGCTCTAGTCGAATGGCCCCGGCCTCGCCAACCTGGCTTGAGGCCGGGGTCTAACGATTGGGTCTCCCTTCCCGTGCGATTGCCAGACAGCCTTGCCGCCACCTCGATCCCTGAGAAATGGGACGAAACAGGGCCAAACCGGATCAGCTGCGGCCCGCACGAAAAGTATCGTCGAGCGAGTCAAGCGCGGTTGCGATGTCGTCAAGCTCGTCGTCGAAGAGATCCGCGTAGGTGTGTGCGGTCACGGTGATTGATGCGTGGCCCATTGCCTTTTGCAGGAGTCGCAAGTCGGCGCCGGCCCGTCGTGACAGCGATGCGTAGGTATGCCGTAGGTCATGCACACGCAAGTTGTCCCGGCCGATCTCAGTCACAGACTTCCGCCAGTTGACCGCACGCTTCCAGTTCTCCAGGCTCAGCCGGGAACCCTTCGGCGACGCGATCGCCGGCGCGCCACAGGGTCGTGCGTCGAGCCGCGCCTTAAGTGCCGGCATCAAGCGCTCGGGGATTGGGACAGAACGTCGGCCGGCTTGCGATTTCGGGTTCCCTTCAACGAGTTTGCCGCCGACTTGGGTCATCGACCGGCGAACACGGATTCGACGAGCGCCCAGGTCGACATCCTCGACATTGAGGCCGGTGAGTTCACCGAATCGTAGGCCTGTGTAAGCCAGGAGCAAGACGACGTCACCTTGAGCGCCGCATGTTTGGGCAAGTGTTGCGACTTCGCCGACGGTTAGATAGACGTGTGTGGCTTGCCGCATCGGTGGGAATTTGGTGCGTGATGCGGGGTTCTTGCCGAGGAGCTGGTCTTCCTCGACGGCGCGGTCAAGGGTCATCTTGAGGACCGAGTGCGTCCACCTCACGGTCCGCGGTCCGAGACCCGACGCTGACATGGCATTCACCCATCGTTGGATCGACTCGTGGTCGATTCTTGCGATCGGCCACGAACCAAACTGTGGCTCGATACGCAGCCTCCAGTTGTCTTCGTATCCGCGGCGGACTTTCGCGCTCAGGTCGGGTCGGGAGGCTAGCCACGATCGATAGACGTTGCGGAGCAGGATTTTGCCGCCGCGTGGGTCCACCCTGACGCCCGCGGCGCTGTCGGTGACGAGCCTTGCTTCGAACTGGCGCGCCTCCCGCTCTGTTCGGAAGCTCTTCTTGCGCTTCGAACGATCCGGTAGGCGCCATTGGACGTCATAACGCACGCCGTCCTTCGTCTCGCGGCGCTTTATGGCCAAGATTCCTCCGGAATGACGTTGGGGGAATTGAGGATCAGTGCCTGCAGCCAGCAGTGAGCGTGTGCAAGCTTGATCGTTAGCTCAAAATTTGCGGTTGTGCTAAGTCGTGGGTGAGGGCGAATCGCTCTACACCCGAGTCGATTCCAGCCAATCTTTGACGTCATCCAGTAACCATCGACGGTGCCGATCGCTAAGCCTGAGGTGATGTGGACCAGGCGCATCAATCCCACGTTCCCGCCTGGCCGCCCAATCATGCAGCGTTGAGACCGGAACTCCGGTCATTGCTCGAACTTCATGAGCGGTGAGCATGACCGACGCATTTTCTATAGTCATCGTCTCCAACCCCGTCTCCCGCCGTTGGTACTGGCCGGCAGGTCATACCGAGATCATGAGGCATAGTTCTCGATTCCCGCTACCAGCAGTGCGACATTCGATCGGAAATGCACCGTCGAGTGCGGTCAGGGGGTCGAATCTGCGAGACCGGCTTTAGGAGAGCGGTCAAGCCCTTCTGGTTGAGGTCCAGAAGGGGTGTCTGAGCTGGTCATATAGCGCCATCGCACACCAAGCGAAACCACCGCGTGCCGACCAGTGCAGATAGCGGGTTTCAGGCTGCTGTGGTACGGGTCTCGTTGGCATAAGTGTGTCGTAGCGCGTGAACGAGCGCACCCGACCGTTTCCCGGATCGGACAGGTGGTTGTGGTGAGTGGTGCGGATCGGTGCGGATGTGTTGCATTGGTGGGCAGTTGATTTGGCGACAGTGGGTGCGGACAAATGGGGACACAGATGATGTTGGTCAGGTTGGTAGAGCGCGACGATGGGTGTGTCCTATGGTTCCCACGTGGTGAACATCAATTCGAAATCGGCGGCGCGCAAGCGTGTCCGGGAGGCGCAGCATAAGGCCAACGAGGCACGTCTGGAGCGTGAGCGTCAAAATGTCGATGACGCTGCGTCGTTTCTCGTCGAGATTGGGCGGCTGGTCGCCGTCGACGAGTGGGAGCGCAACCGTATCCTCGAGATACGCGCAGAGGGGGAGCGGCGCCGTCACGAACACCGCCAGGCTGGCGCGACAGCGGTGGCCCGGATGCAAGGCCGTGGTGAAAGCCTCACTGCGATCGCTGAACTGGCGGGAGTCAAAGTCGGTGAGGTGCGCGCGGTGTTGAAGTCTGCCGACGCGCAGGCAGCGCCACGCGCGGATGCACTAGGCGCGGAAGGCAGCGCGGCGCGGGGCGCAGGAGAGGGCGCGGTGCCGGAAGCCGGCGGTGGCGCAGCCACCGACGCCGCGGCGCAAGCACTAGGTTCGGTAGACGCCGCCGCGCGAGAGGTCGGCGGTGGCGTGCCCAACAACGTGGCGGCACAAGCACTAGGTGCTGGTGCGCCGTGAACCGTCGACCGACGGTGTCGGTGAGGTCGTCAAGCGTCGGTGCACGTGCGAACGACTATGGGGGCGCTTTGTGGGTGGACCCGGTTGTGCATGCCAGCGGATGCCGCCGGTTCGACTCCTACGTCGTGCGGGGCCCCGGCGCAATCAACGCCCCGATCCACGAGTGCCCGAGGAAGTGGTCACCCTCTCGGCGGCGGCTGCCGGCCAACGTCATGATGTGGCCGGATGCCATCGGGAGCGGCGAGTCGATGAGGCGCGCGCACAACTCACTGCCGCGGCGGAATCGCGTGACTTTTGGGGTGATGATCTGAGCCCGGCATGTCCAGTTTTCCGCGGAAAACTGGCCTGTCGCTCGTCAATCGACGCAAGTCATGGACTCGCTGATGTGATTGACGGACCGGGAAGGCGCGAAAGACGGCATGCGATCTCCGGTTGGATCTGGGCAGTTTTCCGCGGAAAACTGGCGAGATGTAATGCACAATTCAGCGTGTCTGAGGGGCGGTCGTTCGGTCAGCGACGTATTTCCTGGCGGCCGGTTCCCGGAGTGGGCCGCAGCCGCGGCCCAAGCGCACCAAGGTCTTCTCCCCATGACTAAAGTTGTCACTGTTTTGAACCAAAAAGGCGGTGTCGGCAAGAGCACCGCGACCGTCAATCTGGCCGCCGTACGAGCCCAAAAACTGACCGCATATCTCGAGCCCGACGCGTTCTCGCCGGTGGCTGCGGTCTCGATAGACCCGCAGGGGTCGGCAAAATGGTGGGCCAACCGGGTCGACGCACTCCCCTTCCATCTTGTCCAAGCGCACGACGATCCCCTCGAATGGCTGCAGCAGCTCAACAACCTGCCCGGTATTGTCGAGGTCTACGTCGATACCGCCGGCTGGTTCGACCTCGACGCGGACTCCTCTCGAGATGGTCTAGGTGACGGATACTCCGCCGATGCACTGCGGACCGTCCTCGACGTCACCGCCGAAGCGATCGTCCCGGTGCTGCCGGCGCCGATGTGCTTCGACCCAACCGCGCGCACGATCCGTAAGCTTCTCGAACCGCGCAACATCCCCTACCGGGTCTTCATCAATGATTGGGACCCGCGCGATGGCGAACACTGGTTAAAGCAAACGCAGAAGTTCATTCGCGGACAGGGATGGCCCTTAGCCGAGACGGTAGTGCGGCACTACAAGATTCACACGAATGCCTGCAGCGAGGGCGTCGTGGTCACCCAGTACAAGAAGAGTGGCTCGGCGGCCAACGCGGCGGCTGACTTCTACAAGCTCGCCGACGAACTGAACATGGTAGGAGTCCGGTAATGGGGCGCGGTGGTGTCAAGACATTCGATGATCTCGTCGATGCTGTTGGCGACAACTCATCTGTTGACGGAAACGCGAAGATTCCCGTCGTCGCCCCACGGTCGGGCCTGTCGCGGTCGGTGGCTCTACGAGACCTGGTCGGCAACCCACACAACCCGCGCGATTCGGTCGGTGACCTCGACGAGTTGGCCTCCATCGTTGACTTCCAACTACAGCCCGTAGTTGTTGTCACCCGAGGAGCATTTCAAAACATCTACCCCGAGACCACGATTTCGGCGCGGTGGGTAGTAATCATCGGCAACCGGCGGTTGGCCGCCGCGCACAAGTTCGGCCGACCCGAGCTCGACATCGTGATCAAAGACGAACTCGCCAATGATCGCGCAACGCTGCTCACGGCTGTAATCTCCGAGAACGTCGACCGCTCGGGATTCGACGTGATCGAGGAAGCCAAAGCTGTCGAGAGGCTAGTGGGGGAGTACGGCAGCGCTGACGCCGCGGCCGAACATCTTCGTAAGAGCAAGACGTGGGTGTCACATCGGCGCGCGCTACTCAAACTGGCACCCGATCTTCAGGAAGCCACCCGCAGGGGCGATCTGGCGATTCGCGAAGCGCGTTCACTTGCCCAGGTTCCGCTCGCACAGCAGGTGGCCCGGTGGAAGGCCGCTCGCGGCCGGCGCAGTGAAGGGGCCAACACCGCCAATGAAACCGAAGACGGCAATTCGGATTCGGCGGCACGAGACGAACCAACGGCGCCGCCGCTGCGCTCGGTGACGCGGGCGCTTCGAAAGTTCGACGCGGATCCACGCGCCCTGGCGATAGCGTTGCGCGATCAACTTGGCGATAAAGGAGCCAGGACACTGGTCGGCCAGCTCAGGAAGTTGCTCACATAGCATCGCGAGGGTCAGTTTTCCGTGGAAAGCTGACCCATCCATCGAGGTGGCGTGGCATACTGCACGCTCAGCCACACTCAATTATGTTGGGCGTCAAGCGGTTTCGGTGGCACCGTTCGATATCGCAGGTGGTGGTTGTCGGCGTCAACACCGGCGAGCCGAAAGCCAAACGCACCCCACGGCAACGCTCACAGCTGGGAGCGCTGGGAGGCGTGAGCGGCGAAGTTGGTGCTGGTGATAGCCGCGTGGGCGCGGTTTAGGTGATACTGCCGGGTATGTCGCTCGATGAGGTGGTGGCTGAGGCTGGCCGTGTATTGGGCGATGCGCGCAGGCTTTTCGGGGCGGCGCCGATGATTAACGGGGGTTGGTCATCAACGTCGGGACTGGTGACGGGTCGCCAGGTTGTGGCAGGCGCGGGACAGGCCGCCGCCGCAGGCTGGGGTGGTGCGGCGGCCACCGGGTACGGCGTTGCCAACACTGGGCAGCTATTTTCCCTGGATCACACCATCGCCGCCGACGCGGGGACCGGCCCGCCGCTGACCGGCGTGGGAGAGGCTGCTGCCGCGGGTGGCGGGGGCATGGATGGGGTGATCACCGATACCCGTTCGGGGGTGGCCGCGATCGCTCCTGCCACCGGAACCCCGGCAGGCAAGCGGGAATTGGTGACGCATTTGCAAAGCCAGCTGGATCGGGCCAAGGCCCTGTTGCGCATCTGTGAGCGGCGCAATATGGAGCTGGCGGCGTTGATCGGGCGAGGTGCCGGCGGCTACGGCGCAGGGATGGGCGCGATGCCGATGGGCGCCGGCGCCATGACCGGTGGCATGCCGATGGGCGGCCTGGGCGCCGCCGGCGGGGGAGTGGGCAGCCCACTTTCTATCCCCGGCCTCGACACCGCCCTGTCCGGGCTTACCCGAAACCACCACCACACCAACCCCGAGCCGGATCAGGGATTGAACCTGGCCGCCGAGCCCGCAGGTCCAGGGGCCGACCGCGTCCGCGCGGCGATCCGCAAAGCCCTCGACATCGAAGGCGTTCATGATCCCGTAGCACGTGCCCGGTGGGAAGCCGGGATGATGCTGGTGGCTAAACGTGAATCCGGATACCGCAACGACGCCATAAACCACACCGATGCCAACGCGCAGAGGGGAGATCCCAGCGGAGGGTCGTTCCAATTCACCGGTGCAACGTTCCGGCAGTATCACCAGCCGGGCACAGCAAGTAGCCGATTCGACGACGTATCCGAAGCGTGCGCGTTCATCAACTACGCCCGCGGCCGCTATTGCGTCGCAGCTGACGCGTCGAATCTGGCAGCCAACATCCAGCAGGCCGATCCCACACGACCGCCGAAGGGTTACTGAGCGGCGAAGTTGGTGCTGGTGATAGCCGCGTGGGCGCGGTTTAGGTGATACTGCCGGGTATGTCGCTCGATGAGGTGGTGGCTGAGGCTGGCCGTGTATTGGGCGATGCGCGCAGGCTTTTCGGGGCGGCGCCGATGATTAACGGGGGTTGGTCATCAACGTCGGGACTGGTGACGGGTCGCCAGGTTGTGGCAGGCGCGGGACAGGCCGCCGCCGCAGGCTGGGGTGGTGCGGCGGCCACCGGGTACGGCGTTGCCAACACTGGGCAGCTATTTTCCCTGGATCACACCATCGCCGCCGACGCGGGGACCGGCCCGCCGCTGACCGGCGTGGGAGAGGCTGCTGCCGCGGGTGGCGGGGGCATGGATGGGGTGATCACCGATACCCGTTCGGGGGTGGCCGCGATCGCTCCTGCCACCGGAACCCCGGCAGGCAAGCGGGAATTGGTGACGCATTTGCAAAGCCAGCTGGATCGGGCCAAGGCCCTGTTGCGCATCTGTGAGCGGCGCAATATGGAGCTGGCGGCGTTGATCGGGCGAGGTGCCGGCGGCTACGGCGCAGGGATGGGCGCGATGCCGATGGGCGCCGGCGCCATGACCGGTGGCATGCCGATGGGCGGCCTGGGCGCCGCCGGCGGGGGAGTGGGCAGCCCACTTTCTATCCCCGGCCTCGACACCGCCCTGTCCGGGCTTACCCGAAACCACCACCACACCAACCCCGAACTCGCCGGTGACCACGACGCCGCGATCGCTGGGGGAGGGCCATTAGCGCGCATCGCGGTCAAAGCCGCACTAACCCGCTTGGGGTGCCCCTATGTCTGGGGGGCCAAGGGGCCCAACCAATTTGACTGCTCCGGCCTGGTTCACTGGTCCTACGCTCAGGCCGGCATCACCTTGGGTCCCGACACATACACCCAGATTCACCAGGGCGCCAAGGTAGCTCATGGAAACGTCGAAGCCGGAGACCTGATCTTTCCCGAAGCAGGGCACGTCATGCTCGCCATCAGCCCAACGCAGTGCGTAGAAGCCCAGCAATCCGGTGTGCCGGTCAGGATTTCGCCGATGCCAGCCTCGTACGTGGCGCGCCGGCCGATGGCGTAGCAGTTTCGGTCGAGGCCTGCGCGTCCCCGGCGGCGTCGCGGATGACGTCGCGATACTCGTGCAGCTCGGTCAGCGCCGACATGGTCTCGCTAAACGACTTTCCGCGCACGTGCGGCAGACTCGCGACAATGAGCGACTCTAACTGCAACAGTTGATCGTCGAGGTCGCGCAGCGTTGCCTTCGCCTGTGCACTGTTGCTGTGGCGCACCAGAATCTGTGCGCATATCGCAGATATCGCCGCTATCGCCTTAGCGATTCCCAAGGCCTGCAACGTGGTGCGCGGATCGGTCGACACCGACTCGAACGAGGGCTGCGCCGTGAGCGCCGCTGCCGGGCGCGGTTGGGTCTGCGGGATGGGCTCACCGCGGCGTAGCGCATCGAGGGTGCCGCGCGGCCACTGCAGGGCATCTTCGAACTTCACGCGGTTGATCCGATGAGGAAATGACTTGCCGCGCTCAAGCAACGCGGCCGTGTTCAGCGACACATTCGCCGCGTCAGCTAGCTCTCGCTGCGTTTCCAGCCCAACTTCGACTCGGCGGTCGGCAACGGCCTTGCCGACCCGCTCTAGCGGGCTCTCGCCAGGTGGAGTCGCCTTGGTGCTCACCGTGTCCTTCGCCATCGTCGCCGCCGTCGTCGACCGACGACCTCTCGGATACTTGCAAGTTAACTATAGAAGTTGACCACGTTCAGCCACGGTCGGACACGGGATCCCAACAGATGTGCCACGCGAGAGATGCACAGAAATAGCCTGTTTAAGGCAGAAAAGCATGGTTTCGCGCAGCAGATGCGCAGGGGTGCCAATACGCTGTACGCCCTTGAACTGTGTCGACTTACTCTGCCGAAACCTTCATCTGCACTGATGTTGCCTATCAGCGCATGAGCAGCTATAAACGTAGTCAGTACACAACATACACAATATGATGCACAGGTATAATTAGGAATGGAGAGCGCCGTGACCACCATCCGACCCTTGCGAGCCGACACCGGCCTGTGCGAGTACGAAGACCCCGACACCTGGTTCAGGGGATATAGCGGGGAGCGAGAGTCGGCAGCGATCTGCACCAACTGCCCCATCATCGTCGCCTGCGCCCAGAACGCCCTCAGATTTGGCGCTACCGATGGGGTGTGGGCGAGCGTGGCCATGCCCGGCGCCCGTGACGTCGCCGCCCTCAAGGCCGCTCGAGCGCAATTACGCGAGGTCATCGCCCGCTACCGAAACCAACCCCCAGCGCTACGGCTGCGGTCCCTGCAAATCCGTCAGGCCGTGCACTTCGCGGCCACCCAGCGCGACCTGCGCCGCCGACAAGCGGCTAAACCCGCGTCCAGGGCAAGTGCGACGCTAAGGGAGAAGGCCAGTGCCTAGCAGCAGCGCAGCCACCCGCGTCCTGCGCGACGACCTGCTCGCCCAACTCCGCATCGCGCAACGGCCCCTCACGACGGCACAGTTGCGCCTGCACGCGCCTGACGTGCCGGTCGCGGGGGTCGCGATATCCTGCGCCCCGATCCACGAGCAGATCTACCGGGTGCTGTGCGGCCTTGAGCGTCAAGGCCTGCTGACCCGCGGTGGCCGTGAAGGCCGCGAGGTCACCTGGACGGCGGCCGCCAACCCCGCCGACCGCGAAATCGCCGCCCTGGAAGCCGCTTTCAGCGCCTCGGACGGCCAGCCGGCGCCACGTTGAAAGGGCGCCATCCGATGATCACATGTCCCGTTCGAGCGGCGCTGACAGCTCGGGTGCCCGAACTGGCCAACGGCTCCGTCGAAATCATTGCGGTCGCACGCGAGCCCGGACTGTTGGCTAAAGTCGCGGTCCGATCACGTGTTCGCGGGATCAACGCGGTCGCCGTCTGTATCGGGTGGGGCGGCCTGCGTATCGCCGACGTCGAAAAGCGCCTCTGCGGCGAACATGTCAGCATCATCGCCTACGACAGCGACACTGCCAGGTACGTGATCAACGCACTGGGAATCAAGTCTGCGATCGCCGAAGTCATCAACCCTGAACAGCGCCGCATCCGCGTTTACGTCAACCCCGATGACTATGCGCGCGCACTAGGCAAGGTTGGTCACAACTTGCGCCTTGTCCGGCAGCTGACCTCCTGCAGCATTCACATCCGCACCGCCACTGGCGCAAATCGTGCCCCCATGGTTGCACCACCAGGCAGTTGCCCCCGATCCCAGTAACCGAAAGGCAACCCAATGAGCGCAAACACCCTGTATGACATCGAGCTGCGCGACTGGGACCGAGTCGAAATCCTATCTGCCACATCGCAAAGCGGCGCCTACGCGGCGCGTACCGAGGTCTCGTGGTCCAACCGGAAGATCTTCACCCCGACATTATTCGACTGCGGCACAACGACATGACCTCCCCCGATGCACGCTCGGCTGCGGCACGAAGACGGGTCGCTGAGCGTCGGCTGCGCCAGTTTATGGCTAACCACGGTTACCCCGACCCCGACTCGAGCCGATCGGAGCGCACAATATGGCACGGAGGACGCGGCCAGATCCACACCAGCCGGGTCTGTTCGACATCTTCGGCGGGGACGGTGGTGGTGACGAGCCCAGAGATACGCCAGATCGTGGCGGAGGCCTACGCGGGCCCGCTCGAGCTGCCCCCGCAGTGGAGCCCAGCCCAACGCGAGACATTCCTGGACAGCCAGGCGGCCAGGATCAGCTACCAGGTCGCCGAGCTGGCGGCCGAGATGGGCGCCCAGGCGGTAGGGGCGTGGACCCGCAGCCGCGGCGAGCATCCGGATTACCTGACCAAGGCAGGGATGCTGAACACCGCACGCAGCCAGGCGATGGAGATCGTGCTCAACAACGAGCTCTACGAGCAGATCCCGACCGAGGACGGCCAGCCCAGCAACCTGTGGGGGGAGCACAACGACCCAGCGCCCGATCGCAGTCAGGTGCCCTGGGATCAACGCTGGACCCGGCCCCAGTATCGCAGCGACCCCAGCCAGAACATCGAGGCGCTGATCGCGGATCTGTGGCCGGACCCGAATTACTCGGCGGTGTTTCGGATCAAGGCCGGATACCTGCTAGCCGCCCGGGCCGAGGATGGCCTGCCCCTACCGAGCGGCCCGGACGATCCGCTCACGAGCACGCTGGCTCAGATGGTCTACACCGATCTGCGCGACGACGGCATACCCGAGCGGTAAACGCCCAGCCCTCACTGTTCGATGAGGCCGATCAGCCCACCGATCCGCGCTCGATTGACCCCGGCGGCGCCCCGCTGCCGCGGCCGAACCCGCGCACACCAGCCCACCAGCCAATCGACCCGCCGGCGGGCACCGTACAAAGCCCGGCTGTATCAGACGAACCGACTCCGGCCGCCGAGCAGCGGATAGAAGAATTCACCAGCCCCACCGATTTTCCGGCAAGCCTCGACACCCTGGTGCCATCGGGGTCCAAAGCACGCATCCGCGCCAACATTGCCGCCGTCCAGCTGCTGCGCGCCCTGCAAGACGCGCAGCGGCCGGCCACCCCAGCCGAACAACGTGTCCTGGCCACCTGGTCAGGCTGGGGTGCGGTACCCCAGGTGTTCGACCCCCGCGCCAGCGACCTCACCGCCGAACGGGACACCCTGGCCGAGTTGCTCGATCGCGACCAATACCGCCAGGCAGAGGCCTCCATCCTCAACGCCCACTACACCGATCCCGCCATCGCCGCCGTGGTGTGGGAAGCACTAGGTCGGGCCGGGTTTAGCGGTGGCAAGGTCCTCGAACCAGGTTGCGGAGCAGGAACATTCATCGCTCACGCCCCCGATGAGGCAGTCATGGTTGGTGTGGAAAGTGACGCCACCACCGCAGCCATCGCCGCCCTGCTCTACCCATCGGCCCAGATCCGCCACGAAGGTTTCGAATCCACTCACGTCCCCGAAAACAGCTTCGCCGCCGCCGTCGGCAACGTCCCCTTCGGCCGCTACGCGGTCACCGACCCCGCCCACAACCCCGCCCGTCACTCCATCCATAACCACTTCATCGTCAAATCCCTCGCGCTGATTGCCCCCGGTGGATACGTGGCTGTGCTGACCAGCCGCTACACCCTGGATGCGGCGAAATCGGTCGCCCGGCGTGACATTTCGGCCAAAGCCGACCTCATCGGCGCGATCCGGCTCCCGTCGAAGGCGTTTACGCGGGTGGCCGGCACCGAGGTCGTCACCGACCTGCTCATCCTGCGCCGCCGCGATCCCCGAACCCCCTCCCCAGACGAACTGCCCGCCTGGATCAACACCGAAGCCATCGAACTCACCGACCCCGACACCGGCGCCGGCGAAACCCTGCACATCAACTCCCATTTCGTCGCCAACCCCCACAACGTGCTCGGCCAGATGCACCTGGGCCGCGGACTCAACGGCTCCCACCAACTCGTCGTGCGCGGCACCAGCGGCACCAGCGGCACCAGCGGCACCGAGCTCGCCGAGCAGCTGCACGACCGGCTACACCTGCTCATCGACTCGGCCATGAAGCACGGGCTCGGATTAACCGCCACGCCGGCTGAACTCACCGAGGTCTCCGCAGACGTCTTCGACCCCGGCCTGATCACCGCGGCCGACCGCGGTGAGGACACCCCGCTCTACACATTGCGCTACAGCGAGGCCAACCGCGGCATCGAATACTGGGCCGGACACCAATGGGAACCCCACAAAACCCCGAAAACGCTGCTAGCAGAAACCCGCGAACTCATCGGCCTGCGCGACGTCGCCGTCAGCCTCATCGCCTCCCAACGCGACGGCCAGCCCGCCGCCGAGCGCGACCAGCTCCGCGGACACCTCAACACCCTCTACGACAACTACGTGCGCCAGCATGGCCCCCTCAACCGGTTCACCTGGGTCTATCCCACCGTCACCCAAGAACGCCACGATCAGCGCTTGGCCGCCGCCGAAACCGCCTGGCGCACCGCCGAAGGCACCCCCGAGCGCCCCTACACCGGGCCCGTGCCCGACGACGTCGCCGCGCAATGGGACACCGAGGCCTCCGAAGCGCCCGCGCCCTACAAGAAGCGGCGTCACCTCGACGGCGGAATGCGCCACGACCCCGGATGGGCACTGGTCGCCTCATTGGAAATCTTCGACGAAGACACCGGCTCCGCCCAGAAATCGCCCATCTTTTCCACCGACCTGCTCCCCCCGCCGCTGGAGCGCGCCACCGCCGACACCCCCGAAGAAGCGTTGGCGGTGTGCCTGGACCGCACCCAGCGCGTCGACGTCGACCTAATCGCCAACCTGCTAGAAGTCGAAGTCGACGACGCCCGTGACCTGATCGCTGGACTGGTCTATCCCAGCCTCGACGACCCCGACGAACTCGTCCCCGCCGTGAGTGCCCTGTCCGGCAACGTGCGCACCAAACTCGCCCGCGCGCTCGATGCGGCCGAAACCAACCCGATCTACAACGACTACGCCGCCGCCCTGCAACAGGTGCTGCCGCCCCAGCGTGAAGCCCAAGACATCAAAATGCGCCCCGGGGCACCGTGGATCCCGGCCCAAGTCGTCGCCGCCTTCGCCGAGAAAACATTCGACGCCACCGGTGTGGTCGCCGAACACATCGGCGGGCGCTGGGTCGTCGACGTTGCCTCCTACAAACGCCACGGCCGGCTGATGACCGACGAATGGGGAACCGACCGACGCGGCTGCGACGCGGTCAGCCTGCTCGAGGCCGCCTGCAACTCCAAAGCCGTCCTCGTCAACAACGACGACGGTGTCCTCGACCTGCAGGCCACCTTCGCCGCCCAAGCCAAAATGGCCAAAATCAGCGAGGAATTCACCCGCTGGCTGTGGTCTGACGAGACCCGCCGCGACACCCTGGTCGCCGAATACAACCGGCGCTTCAACTCGCGGCGCGCGCCTGCCTACGACGGCTCACACATGCGTTTTCCTGGCATGTCGGATCACTTCACGCCGCACTTCTACCAGCGCAACGCCGCCGCGCGCATCATCTCCGAGCCCGCCGTTCTCTTGGATCATGTTGTCGGAGCGGGCAAGACGGGAAGCATGGTCGCTGGAGCGCTGGAACTGCGGCGCCTGGGGTTGGTACGCCAACCCTGGCTCGTGGTACCCAATGCGATCACCGAACAAGTTGGCCGCGAAGCCCAACAGTGGTATCCGGCCGCCAAGATTCTGCTCGGCTCAGCGGCCACCACCGCTGATGGACGGCGCCGCTTCATCGCCCAAACCGCCTCAAGTGATTGGGATCTCGTTGTCATCCCGCAGTCGGCGTTCACCGCGATCAACGTCTCCACGGATATGCGCGTCGACTACATCGAAAACCAGCTCGATACATTGCGCGAACAACTCCAATCCGCCGAAGCCGACCGCAGCAAAAAGCGCATCGAACTCGCCATCAAAAGCGCCAAGGCGCGGCTAGAAAAACTTGTAGCCGCCAACACCAAAGACACTGGGTTGCGGTTTGAGGAATCCGGTTGTGACTATCTGATGATCGACGAGGCCGACACGTACAAGAACTTGGGCCGCACCTGCAACATTGAAGAATTATCGTGCCCCAACGCATCGCAACGTGCCGAGGACCTCGCCCTCAAACTCACCGTGTTGCGCCAGCGGCGCCGCGACGAGGCGCTGGCCAAAGGCATTCCCGCGCACCGGGTTGTCGAACGGGTCGCGACCTTCGCCACCGGCACACCGATCAGCAACTCATTAGGCGAGCTATGGGTCATGCAAACCTACTTGCGGCCAGACCTTTTAGAGCACGCCGGGGTCGCTGACCTGGGGGACTGGGGTGCGGCGTTTACCGCGACCACCACCACCATCGAGGTCAACACCACGGGCACTAAGCTGCGGCCCGTCACGCGAGTAGGGAAGTTCACCAACCTGCCCGCCCTGCTGGCGCTGTCCTCGGTCTACACCGACGTCGTCACCCGCGACCAAGTCCCCGTCGAGCTGCCGCCGCTTCGCACCGGGCAACGCCAAATCATCAGCTTGCACCCCGACATCGAAGTCGTCGACTTCATTACCGACTTGGGCTACCGCCTCGATCATCTCGACTCACGCAATCCCCGACGCGACAACCCACTCAAAATCAGCAACGACGGGCGCAACGTGTCGTTGGATCCACGGTTGGCCCACCTGCCCAAACCCCGACACAGCCGCGCCTGCGCAGTCGCCGACGCAGCCATGCGTGTCCATTACCGCCACGCGCATCGCGCCTATACCCATCCCGACACCGGCGCGCCGGCCGGCACCGGGGCACTGCAGATCATGTTCTGCGACCGCGGCACCCCATCCAAAGACCCCGCCCAGTTCACCATCTATCAGGCGATCAAAGACGAACTCGTGGCGCGCGGCATGCCCGCAGCCGCGATCCGCTTCGTCCACGAGGCAAAAAATCTTCAAGAGATCAAAACGCTGTTCGCCCAGTGCATTAGGGGAGACGTCTCAGTGCTGATCGGTAGCACCGAGAAAATCGGCGCCGGGGTCAACGTGCAAGCCCGAGCCGCCGCCCTGCATCACGTCGACGTGCCATGGCGCCCGCGCGACCTTGAACAACGCGAAGGCCGCATTCAGCGCCAAGGCAACCAAAACCTCGACGGCATCGACATCTTCATCTACGTCACCGAAGGCTCCTACGACACCGTCATGTGGCAAAAAGTCCAAGCCAAAACGCTGTTCATCGAACAGATGCGCCGCAACGAGGTCCTCGATATCGAGATCGACGACCTTTCCGGCGGTGACATCGGGACCGCCGCCGCAGAAACCAAGGCCATCGCCACCGGCGACCCGCGCTACATACACCAAGTTGAACTCGACGACACCGTCAAACGCCTCACCGCCCTGCAGCGCGCACACAGTCAATCGGTGCGCAACCGCGACTGGCAAGTCAGTGTGCTCGAGCGCGCGATTCCCAACAAACAACGCGCCATCGACGAGCTCACTCCATTCGCCAGGGCAGCCGCCGCGCATGCCTCCGCCGGCGGGCCACCACGGCTGACCGTCGCAGACACCACCTACACCGAGCGCGTCCCCGCCTCCCACGCACTGGCTGCGGCCTGCCGGCGCGCCTACACCGCCGGCAAAGACCGCGGCGCCAGCCGCTTCGAACCCATCGGCGCCACCATCTACGGCATCGACATCCTGGCCGCCCGCGACCTCACCCACGACCAACTGCTACTACGACTAGCCGTGCCGTCGCGCACCGCAGAAATCTCCGGCCTTGAACTGTTATCCACCGGCGCAGGTCCAGGCTCCGACGTCAACGGCCCCAAACAACTCGGACTGCTGCGCCGCGTGGAAAACCTCTACACCGGCCTACCCGAACACCACGCACGACTGCAGCACGAACGCGACCGCGACCAGGCCGCCCTCGACGACTTTGTAACCAACCCCCCAGCACCGTTCGAACACGCCGACGAACTGGCCACAAAAGACGCAGAACTTAAAGCCCTCACCCTCGAGCTGCGCATGGCCGCCCAAAGCCCCGAAGCCAAAGCCAAAGCCGCCGCGGCCGAACAACGCATGGCCGCCCGCGGCCGCAAACCCGGATGGAGCCTGCTCCTGAACCCCACACCGGCCCTGGTCGAAGAACTCGGCTACCCCAGCGCCGATGCCCTACGCAAAATTGTCCGCGCCCGAGAACGCCTCGCCCTCGAACAACACGACCACCAGCAAGGCCTCGCCGGTCCCGAGCACGACTTCTGAATATCCAAACCGGAAGTTAGACACTACATTCGAACGGTCCCTTGTGTGGCGCTGAAGTTCCCCGTGCCCTTTCATCGCGGCATATTCGAGCCGTCGCCACCGCATGCCGACACATGGCGAAACCTCGCAGCCTTTGTCGCGCGGCACAGCCCCGCGGTTTACTGTGCGGCATGCCCGAATCCGGACCTTCGGCTCAAGCCCAACAAGACATCCGCGCCGCGCAAGCCTTGCCCGACAATCTCGCCCGCCGCGAGCACGTCCATGCCGTCCAGCAACGCGCGCGGGCCCTCCTTCTGGATGCCACGAGCACGCCCGAACAAAAGTCCGCCGTCCGGCTCGATATCAGACAAGCGCGCGCACTCACTAGCGACCTGTGCACGCCGCGCACCCCAGCACCCCTGACCTGGATCGCAGCCCCAGCATTGAATAAAGCTGCGACGCCGCTCGTACGCCAGCACGTGCATGCCGGAGACCGAATGAACGAGCAGTTGGCCGATCCGGTCGCCGACGCCCCGCACACCACATGAGCACGAAGTCGGAGACGGCGATAGAAGCCGCACTGGATCTGGGTAATACTGGCCAGTATGTCGTCACTCGATGGACTGGTGGCCGAGACAGGTCGCGTGCTCAGTGATGCTCGCCGGCTTTTCGGCGCGGCGCCCCTCGAAGCGTCGTTGCCTTCGGCGCAGCAGTTGATGGCGGGCCGAGCAGCTGTAGCGCCAGTGGGGCAGGCCGCAGCTGCCAATTGGCAAGGCGAGGCAGCGACGACCTACGCTGCGACCAACGCCGATCAGGTCCATGCGTTAGACCGCACGGTAGCCGCCGATGGCCAAGTCAATCCGGCGCTGACCCATGCCGGACAGGCCGCCGCGGCGGGAGCACGAAGCATGGACAACCTGATCGCTCAGACCCGCGCGGGGGTTAGCGCACTGGCCCCCAGCACACGTAGCGCCGCAGGGCAGCAGCAACTCGCCAGCTTTTTGCAGGGTCAGCTCAACCAGGCGAAGGGATTGCTGCAAAACTTCCAGCAGCGCAACGCTGAAATAGCCGGCACCATCCAAAGCGCTGACTACGGGCGCCTTTCCGGTAGCCACGGCAAGGAGTCACCACCTGCTGCGCCGCTGGATTCGCGCACGTGGAAGCCGGGTGATAAGCGGCATATGCCCTATGACGCCGGCCCGGGTGGGATGGGCCCGCCCAACTTTCCTGATTCGCCGCCGTGGGTTGATATATGGGACCGGTCAGGAGCAGACGACCCCGACAAAGTTCCGCACTACTTTGTCAGATCCGATGAAATCCCCGGCTACAAGGTGTATCCGCCCGGAGCCCTAGGGCCACCAACGGTCGTCGACGAACGCGGCAATCCAGACCCATATGTCCAGTTGGGCCCAAACACAGGCGTGTGGGTACCGCAGTCGGCCTTTCCGGGAGCGAAAATCTATCCGCCTGGCTCTAACCCACTGCCACCCTACGGATACGACGAATGGTTACCAGGGTCCGGGATTTATATGTGGCACAGCGATTTAACCCCCGAACCGTACAACCCTTCCGGTCCTCTGGGGCCACCAACCTATCCGCAGGAAGGCCACTAACTACTAACTAGAAGCCACACCCGGGGGACGGCCTGCCAACAACGGGCGGCGTACAGCCCCCATGGCCCGTCGCGATGCAGATCTACCCCAAGGCCGGCGATCAACCTTCGCGCGTCAAAGTTCTGGCGGGAATTTTGACCGTGACCGTCGCCTAGGCCGATAAGTTGCCCTAGCGTTGGTGGAAAGTGCAGCGCTCGAAGGGATTTAACATTGGAACCAAAGGGGTGCAGCGCCCGGATCGCTGATAGAGGTGTCAGGTTGGCCTCGCGGGCGATGCCACTTGTCGAAGGCGACCAGTTCGCATCGCGTCGAATAAAGTGGATCGCCGACGAGCTGGCCAGCTTGCGCGACGGTATCCCCGCTAAGCTAGCCGACGATCCGGGCATCACGCACGCAGTCGTGCAAGACGTCGACATGAAGATTGCGGAAATCCAGGACGTACTTACTGCCAGCCGCAAGGCCGCTTCTTCGGCGCCACCGGTCAGATGATCGGCGCCCGCCCGGGTTGCAATAGCGCCCCGTGCGCCAGGCTGATTCGTCACCGTGACAATTTGACCCTGCTCTTGTCCAGGCTGGTCCTGCTAGAGGTGCGTCGGCTTTCGCGCGCGTATGTCGGTGTTGGCGGCTACTGCTTGTGCAGCCGGGGATTCCACTGCGGGGAAGGGGCGTGCGGCGAGAAGTATCGAGGAGGCGCAACCCGTGATGGGCCCGCTGCGAACCCGAAAGTCATTGCCGCCGATGGATATGCGCGCGGTGCTCGATGCTACCGATGTAGAGCACGCGATCGTTGCCGGTGGAGCTTGCAGCTAAGATCGCCGATTGGCTCGCCGGCTACGCTCACAGTCGCGAGGCTCCCCGGCTTAAGGCACTCCTGTGTGCCGTATCTCCGGACTGATTGACGCAGGTGTGCGAAGTTGCAGGACGCATCTGGTGCGGCGTGTCTTGAAAGAAAACAAAAGTCGACAAGCCGTGTGGACATGCTGGCGTAGCCGGTTTTTGGTGAATGTGGCGTTGTTGGTAGCGGCTAAAGCGACTCGGGACTTATCGTCCCGAACATGACGGGCTGGACCGATGTAGCGCTGTCCCAGGTGCTCGGCGGAGTATCCGAGGTATTGGGGTCACCCTTCCCTCAAAGCCCGGCGCCCGGCGGCCCGATGCCACTAGACCCGGCCCCAACGGCTCCGGTCACCTCACGCGATCAGCTCACCAAGCTCGACCGAGCCAAGCTCACTTACATGGGCATTAACCCGGATACGGCTCCGATGCCCGAAATCAACCAGGCGCTGGGCCGCGACCAACCCGCAGCGCCTCCGCCCCCGCCGCCCCCGCCGGAGTCGCCGGCGCCGACCTCCCCGGCGGGCACGCCACCGCCACCGGGACTGAGCGGGGCAGGGGCAGAAGCAGCCAAACGGCTCGACGAGGCACTGGCCAAAAATCATTCGGCGCTCAATGACGCTGACGACAAACTGGCCGACGCTCTGCTTAAAGCGTCGAGCTCTAGCGCTGATGGTCGTCAGCGGCTCCAAGCTTTGCAGCAAGACATCATCGACCAGGTCAACAAGCTGGGGTCATCGCTGGATACTGCGACCGGCCAACAGCAGCTGGCAGAGTTCTTGCAGGGAAAAACCGACGACATCCTCAACGTCCTGAAAAACGCTGGGCTGGACTCAGATTCACAAGCGCGGGTGTTGGATGGTCTCTCGGCGCGCTATCAGGCGTTGCAAGACAAGAAACCCGGCGATGACCCGCACACCAAGGGTTCGAGCGGCGACGGCACTGGCAGCGGCAACCCGGACTCAACCGGCACTACACCGGGTGGTGGTGCCGATTCTCCGGCCGGGACCGGTGACGGCACTGGCAGTGGCAATGACCCGCTACTGGACGGGCTGGCCTCAGATCCGTTGATGTCGCGGTTGGGCATGATGGGCGGGCCTGCGATGGGCGCTCTTGGCTCGCTGCCAGGTGCGCTCGGTTCAGCGATTCCCTCGCTCGGCGGAGGCGGTGGCGGCGGGCTGGGGGATTTGGGTTCGGCGATCGGTGGGGCGCTACGCGATGGCGGCCACGATCCGGACCAGGCCTCTGATGAGCACGTCGATTCGTTGAAAGACCCGTCCGGATCGCACACCGGTGACGACAAACCGCGAGATGGCACCCAGCCGGCCGGACTGCACGACCCAGGGGACAAAGCAGACAAAGGGGACAAGGCGGGGACAGAAAACGCTGGCAGCGGATCCACCCCGCCGCCGTCAGCGCCGGCAGCGCCAGGTCAGACGCCAACACCGTCGACTCAGGTCCAGCTGCCCGACCAATCGGTGCGAACCGCGGCCAATGGCGCACTCGCGCAGGCCGGACGCGCGGTGCTCTCCGGTGACAGCATCGACGACGCGTTTGCAGGGGCCAATCTTCAGTTGCCGCCGCTGGGTTCGCCGGTGAGTTCACCCATGGCACCCTCGCGGCTGCAATTCGGCGATGTGGGCCAATACACCGATCATCGGGTCATGGCTCTAGACAAAGACCATGTTTGGCTCAATGGCCAGGTCACGCCGATTGACCAGCTCGACACTGGCCCGAATTTCTTGGGGTGGACACGCGTGTCGGCCCCAACAGCGACAACGGTGACTTCGGCGGCCGTCGCCCCGGCACCGGCCGTGGCGCCCGCACCGGCGCCGCCGACCACTTAAGCGAACTTTTACTGCAACGTGAGGGAGTACCGTAATGACCGTGAATGAGCAGGCCTTGCAGGTCAACACCGATGACCTGATCCGATGGGCGATCGCCCACGAACGCGCCGCCGAGGCGTGCGGGCAGGCCCGTGCTGACCATGCCCGCACCGTGGCTGCGGCCGAATCGTGGGGACCGCTGTTTTACGAGGCGCGTCGTGCTGCAGTGGCCGCGGTCAACGACCGCGAGACCGCATTGCGCGACCAACAAGAGCGGCACGGGGCCATGGCGCAGCAGCTTCGCGCCGCCGCGGCGCGCATGGCGGAGATGAACGCTGACAACCGTGCCAATTTGACGATTTCCACGGATTAGCAACATGTCTGAAGCGCCGTCGACCGACTACGACACCGTGGTGTTCGAGGTCGCAAGCCGCGATGAGTCGATCGTGGTGGCGGTGGGCCGCAGCGGCAACTCGTTAGGCGTGGAGCTTCAGGCGGCGGCGATGCAGCTCAGCGACGCCGAACTGGCTAACCGCATCATCAAATTGAACACGCTGGCTCATTTACGCTCGCAGTTGGCGCTGCGTCAGGAGTGGGAGGCTCAACACGTGACCGTGTCCAGTGCGTTGCCCACCAAGGATCAGGTTGCCAGCTATGAGGCCCTGATCGATTTCTGAGAGAACTCGTCGCAACGTCAGCTAGAACACGGAGGGAGGACCGCAGTGCTGCAGGTCGATGTTGCCGGACTGCAGAGTGCGGTCGCGGGGCTGGTCGCCGCCGCTAACAGCCTTGCCAGGCTCGGCGCGCAGTCGCCGGTGCACCCTCCGCTGGCCACCGATGAGACATCAACGAGCGTGGCTGCCCGCCTCAGTGAGCACGCGGCGGTGATGGCATCGCGAGCTGCTGACGGGTCGACGGTCCTTGCGGCCGGCGCCAAGGCGATAACCCAGTCAGCAGTCGCGTATGGGCAGATGGACCAGGCCAATCAAGCGGTGGTGAGCTTGCAAGGTAACCCTGCACCCTCCACGCCGGGCTTCACCCCGGCGGTGACGGTGAATCTTGTTGCGCCTGATGTGCCGATCGCCCCGCCGGGACCCCGCCCAGCCGAAACGACGGCGGCGATCATGGAAGCCGGTCAGCCCGCTGCCGGGGATGCGTTTGTGGCCGACTGTGCGGCACTGTCAGAAGGATTTAGCGCTGCCGCGCGATCGGCCCGCCGCGGGGCGGCCACGGTCAGTGAACATCTCAAAGGGGAAGCAGGACCGCGTATTTCGGCGGCGTTGAATCGTTACGCGGACTGGGCGCAGGAGATGGCCCGCCATGCCGACACCGTTGGAAAGCTCGCCGGCAGCCACAAGAACAGATTTACACAAGCCAAGCAGGCGACTCCGACGACCACGGAGTTCGCTAACCGTCACCGCGAGCTCCACAACGCGATCGCACTCAACAGCTCTTATCCCAGTCCGGGATCGGCGGCCGCGGTGTCTAAGGCACACACGAATTTGACCCAGTTAACGAACCACACCCAGGTTGTGGCCGCTGGCTACCACACCGGCGAGACGATACCGGAGGCTCCGCCGGGGCCACCGCCAGCCCCAGCAATCGTGGAACCTGGTGCCGGACAAGGGGACACCCCGCCGTCTCCAACTCAGCAGGGAGCGGATCCAAAACCGACACGCGATCACCCGGGCACCACCCACGCCGGCGACGTCGACCCCGACACCGACCCCGCCGGCCTCGACGAGAGTCTCAATGCAGGCGATGGTGATCCCGCCGCTAACCCGCTAGCGCCTGCGGGAACGGGTGCGATGCCGGGAATGGCCTCATCTTTGCCGCCGATGTTGACCGGCCTGCTGGGCGCCGGGGTCGGGATGGCCACCCAGATACCGCAGAAATTAGGCCAAGAGCTGCAGGGATTGGCCCAGCAAGCCACCCAGAGCGTTGCAGGTTTGGCACAAGGAATGGCAGGCAAGAACGGGCTGGACGACGCGGCCAAAATTGAGCCAGCAGACTCCCTGGGCAGCGGTGCCGGCGGAGGCGGTGGTGACGACGGCGCTACCGCCCCGGCGGCCAGCGGCGGCGCAGATCTCAAGCCGGCGGCTTCAGCGATCTCCGGAATGAGTTCCCCCACCTCGCCCCCGTTGGCGGGGGCCAGCGCCACCCCGAGTCCCACCGCTGCCGCCGCTGAGAGCGGTATGGGCGGCTCCCCAATGTTCATGCCCCCGATGGGGGGCATGGGCGCTGGCGCCGGGGCGGCCAAGCGCAAGGTAAAGGACCCGGACAAGTCGATCGAGATGCCATCGCGCCCTAATTCCGAGCCGATCAAAGGCGAACGGGGAGACCCAATTCGGCACACGGCCACCGTTGACGCCGCTGCCTACCCCAAAGACGGGCCGAAGCGCACGGTGACCGTTCGGTCACGCAGCCGACGCGTCGACCGCGACCCGGGCAGCGGTGATGACCAGTGAGCGTGAATGGGTGCGTCGGCTATCAGTCCGATCAGAATCTGGTCGCTGAAGTGATGGCCCAGCTCGATTCGGTGTCGATGGCCCTGCCCGACCTGCAGGATGAAATTGCGTCCGACGACGATGGTGAGGCCCCGTGACGGTGTACGAGTATGACGGCTACCAGGCGGATAAGAATTTAACCGCCAGTGTCATAGCGCGCATGGAACGGGTGTCGACGATGCTTTCCAAGCTGCTCGAGGAGATGGATGGCATCGACCTGGAAGCCATCGGCGGCGATGGCGACGTCGTGTTGTCGGTGAACTCCCAAGGACAACTCACCTCGCTGTCGCTGGCGCAGGGCTGCACCACCCGCTACTCACACGGGGCTTTGGCCGAGCTGATCAACACCACGATCGACGAGGCAGTCAACGCCGCGGCCGAGGAAACAGCGAGCGTGGGAGGCGGCCAAGACCAGGAAGCGCTCGACGCTGCTGTGCAAGCGTTCATCAATCCCGAAAGTGAGATCTGGACTGCCACCTGAGCACCGGTTTCGTCTTGGATTCGCGTCCAACGGTAGCCCGATGTCGCCGCAGGACAGTACGCTGATTGCATGAATCCGCAGGCAGTTGGGCAGCCGAGCTACCCCGCTGCGACCGGCGGCCCGCCCACCTCCACGAGTACGGTCGGTGTGCCGACCGGTGCCGCGGTGTTGCCACCACCGCCCAGCTACGTGCCACCCCCACAAGCTCCTGCACCGCCACCGGTGTACCGCAGACGCGGGCCGGGCTGGCTGGCGGTATGGGTAATGCTGGCGCTCGCGCTGCTACTGGCGTTAAGCGCAACGGTGATGAGTGCGATGAAGTTGACCGCATCAAACCCGGCCGCGACAACCACCACGGTGATGGCGCCACCCCCACCGCCGGTGAGCTACAGCCCGGAGCAAGTGGCGGCGGCCAAGAAGGAAGCCTGCGACGCCAGCGATACGGCGGACAAATCGATAATTGCTGCTCAAAAGAACTTCTTCGACGCTGCGCGAGACCGGCAATCGCCTCAATACCATCCTGCACTGGGCAACTTCCAGCTTGTGGTGATACTGGAGACGCAGTACATCCAACAGCATCTTCCGCCGGCTACCCCGAAGAACGTGCTAGACGCGACCAATGAATATGTCACCGCAGTAATTCGGTTGGTCGACGCCAATACCCGCGAGCTGTCCGACCACGATGCCCAGCCGTTCGTGTTAGCGCTTAGAAGTGCGGGAGATCGACTCGACAAGGTGTGTGAGTGATGCGAACCGATGACATTCTGCAGGTCATTCCCGCTGCGGCGGAGTCGGCGAACATGCTGACCGGTTCGGCAACGGTCGAGTTTGCTACGACCGTGCCCGAGCACGCGGCCCATGGCGCGGCGGCCACGGCAGCCGGGGGGGCTCACGCGGCTTCAATGTGGGCGCCGAGCGTGGCAGCAAGCGCAGGTGTGAACCAGCAAGTCGCGGGAGCCGGTGCCGCGCTGGCGCCACGCGGTGGAAAGGTGGCTCAACGCAACGATCAATCGTTGACCGCAGACCTTCAGACCGACAACCAGAACGCTCAGGACCTGACACCGGTGGTGAGCATATGACCGCCACCCTGCACTCGCCCCAAGCGGGGACACCGCTCCCACCCGCTTTCCCGCCACGTCAGCTTCCGCCACCGGCGGGGCCCGGCCGCGGGGCGGTGGGGGGCACGGCGGCGGCGCTAGTCGTTGCGGTCGGAGCCGCCGTCCTTGCCGCAGTAGCGTGGATGACGCCATCCAAAGTTCCCGTCAGTACGGTGGTTGCGCCGTGGTCACCACCTGCCCCGAGTTCCGACCAGGTGGCAGCCGCACGCACAAAGGCATGCCAAGTGTGGGGGATTACCGCGACAGCAATGGACGCGGCCACGAACGCGGTGGCCCACGCTCCAGCCGACTGGAATGACCCTGGCACCCAAGAGGCCTTGGCCAACGAGGCGCGGGTAATCCTGGTGGAAAGCGCATACCTGCGCCGTGAACTGCCCGCCGATACACCGGCAACGATCCGCTCAGGGATCGACGACTACCTTGCGGCCAGCTCGGACATGGAAAACGCCACCACGCATCGCAAGGGCAGCTTGCGAAACGCCGCGATCGGTCGTGCAAACACCGCAGAAGACAAGGTAAACGCCGCTTGCCGGTAGTGTGAGGAAGAGGGAGCCGTGGCGGATGTGCCCGCAACCAGTATCGCTGGGAACATCATCATCACCCCGGATATGGTGCCGCCAGCAGCAGAGCCGTTGGAGACCCAAGCGGCGCACTACGCGGCGTTGGCGGAGAAAGTCGGTGAGCTGCAGCAGCAGCTCAAAGCCGCCAATGCGATGCGCGAAGAGGCCGCACAATCGCCCGGTTGGGAAGCTGGGCACGAAAAGAATCGCCAATTGGCCGCAGACTACGGCCGGATGGTCGAGATATACAACGCGGCGGCAGATTATTTCAACGGAGTCGCTGGCGTTTACCGCGACGCGCAAACCGCCCAACGGAACGTCTTGATGAAAGCCAATGCTGAACTGTCGCAGGCCAAGAACGCGATACAACAGCAGGAGATCGCGGCGCGCTGGCACACGCACGCCCGAGCCCTGACGACCAGCGCGGTAGGAGCCGCTACAGCCAAGGCCGGAGTTTTCGAGCACACTGCAGGCACCGATATCACGGCTCTTACCTCACGCCTAGGCGGTCCGGCACCTCAAGACCCCGTCTTGCCCCATAGCGGCGGAGGCGGAATAGCCGTACCCACAGGCAAAGAGGGCTCCGGACTAGGTGATGACAACGGCGACCCCGCGAACCCCAACGGCACTGGCAATCCGCAGGGAATAGGTAATGGGCACACGCCGCGCCACAGTGGTGCAGCGAAGGGCGAGGACGGCGAGCCGGCGACGACGGGACCAGGATCCACTCCTGCGGTGATGGGGAGCCCTTATCCGGGTGCCGGGCAGATGCCGATGCCGGGTGGTGGTGGCAGCGGGATTCAGTCTGTTGGTTTCCCGCCGGGGTTGACGTCGATGACGGGGGGACTTGGATCGATGCCCGGTGGGGGTGGCATGGGAGGCCTGGGCTCTGGTGGGGGCTTGGGCGGGCTGCCCGGCGGTATGGGGCAGCTGCCCGGTACTCAGGCTGCCGGGCTGGGGAACCTGCCCGCTAATGCCGCACCAGCAGCCGGGGCACCGGCACAGTTGGGACCGGCGTTCTCCCAAGGACTTTCAGCCGGATCGGCGTTGGGGTCGCTGCCGCCTGCGACCGGCACTGGAACGCCGGCCGCAGGGCAAGCAGCCGCAACTCCAGCGGCAGGGCTGACTTCGGGTGCGGGCGTTCCTTCGGCCGGGTTGACAGGAGCAGGTGCGACCCCTCCGGCAGTCAGCCCCGCAGCGCCGGGGCTTGCCACGTCTGGCGGGCCGACGAGTGCTGCACCGGCGGCGATGATGCTTCCGCCCCCGGGTATGGGCGCTCCCGCGGCCCCCGTAGCTGCGGGTGGCGCAAGTGCTGCAGCCCCCGTCGCCCCTGCTGGCAACACGGCCACACCGGGTGGCTCCGCGCCGACAACCGGGCCGGCAGCTGGATCGACGGTCGGATCGGGTGGGGCGGTGGTTGTGCCGGCAAGTGTTGTCAGCGCCGGAGCTGGCGCCCGCAACCGTGGACGACCGGAGTCAGCCGAACTGGCAACCGCAAAAGTGTTGGCGCGCAAGCTCCGTCGTGACAGCGACATTGTTAATTACGCGTGCATTGAGTGGGCCGTGGGCGTATTTCGCCGCGAGGCTGGCGGGGCCACCGAGTGCGTGGTGATGTCCAACGAAGGCTTTGGTTACATTCCGCGGGGAGTGTTCTTGCCACGTACTGCCCGTCTGTTGACGGCAGATAAGTTGGTAGACAACCAATTTCGGGAAGGCTGGTTCGGGTCATCCGATCCTGCCGAGGTGCTAGCCGAATATGCACGGCTGCGCGGCCGCGGCGGAACGCATCTGGTTGCCATGGCAGTAACCGCGGACAGCCCCTACGGTCGGGTGCCAGGGGTCGAATACGCGGTTTGTCAACGCGAATTCGATGACGGTGCTTACATCCGCCCGATTCTCGACGATATGCATATGCATCGTCTCGAAGCGTTGCACCCGGAGGTGTATGCCCGGGTTCAGCAGACGACCTCCACTGAACCTGAGACGCGCATGGTTGAAAATCAGGTCGTTGTGCCGCTGGCTGTGCAGATGATCGAAGCTGTGAAGATGTCGGGGGAGATGACGCTCGATCTGCGGCAGATGTGGGATGTGCTGGGCACCGGCGACCACATCTCGGAGGAGGTATGGAACCAGTACCGGATCGCCTCAACCGTGTACTACGTGAACCTCAGCGCGAACCGGCCTCGGCCGGAGGCCTCCACAGGAGATCGCGAGCGTTATCAGGCGCAGTGGGTCACCGCACGCACGATGGAGTTGCTGCAGGGTTGGGAGCGGCGACCGGTCGACGTAGCGGATATGGTCTACGCTGCGGCGACGGCCTACCCATGGAGATTTTGGCACCAAATTTGAATTGTTATGGCGCGTGGTCGAATCCGAGCTCGGCTGCGGCGTAGCGTGAGGTGCCGCGGCGTGCGACGTGGGATGCAGTGATCAGGATTGACCGCCGAGCGCTGGCGAAAACCGTTATAGGAGCACGCCTTATAAGTACGTGGTAGCTGGGCCTCGATTTGGCGATCGAGGTGATGGCCGGATCGTTGGAGGAGAGACGCCGAGTCGTCACAGTGACGAAATAAGCGGTATTCGCTGGAAGCACCCATCCATCCACCGCCGCGGCCACGCGCGCAGGGTTGCCCGAGAAATTGGTGTCTGTTCTCACGCAATCTCGGGGACATTCTTATCGGATTGGGGGCAAGTTGCGATCGGGGATAGTACGTTGAGGGTCAGGAAATGAGCGCGGTGACGGCGGTCGTGGTCGTGTCAGCGAGCGCGATGCCGCCGATATTGCCGATGGGTTGGTCGAGGGCCGCGACAGGAAGCCACTGGATGAGCTCCGGTAAGACAACCCCTTTGGGTTGCAGCACTGTGACGATCATAGCCATTGTGCTGCTGGGGATTTCACCGGGAATGAAGGGGCAGATGATCACCTGGCCGGTGGCGGCTGCGAGGTGAATCGTGTTAGATAGTACGACAACGTACAGTTCCTGGTTGGTGTCGCGGCCTGGCGTGATGTCTCCGGGTGTGATCACAGGCCAGCGGCCCGGTTCGCCTGATAGATCTTCTCCGCGTAGGCGTCGATGTCGAGCGTTGGCACAGTGTGTGTTGTGTAGTTCTCGAGCGAGATTCGGAGATGCTCGTTGTGCAGGGCTCGTTCGATCATCTCTGAACGATTCAGCCCGGCCGCCTGGGCGTCCGCATCGGCCGCCGCCAGCACGGCCTCTTCAATCATTACGGACACTTTGGCTTTCGCCATACCATTTATCCTACTCTGAGCAGGACAGTTGTCGTGAGGGTACTCCGGCTGGTGGCGCCGACGCAGGTTGCGTTAAATGGTGCGAGGACGACCTACCACAGATTCAGCTTGCCAGTCACGGTTACGGACGGGCCCATGTACGCCGATGACGACGATTCGGGGCGCGAAACGGTGTACCTGCTAGGTTCGCGTGAGAATGCGCGCCGCCTCATGGCGGCCGTCGCACGGGATAGGGCCGTCGTCCCGGGCTGGCGAGCCTTACTAAGTCGATGGCCGAACTCGAGGAGATGGTCGGCGGCCAGGAGTGAGCTGCGATCCTGATGGGTAGGGCGACTTCGCTTTTGGGGCGGACTCCGATCGCTGGCGGTCAAGGTCCTGAAAGCCCGGTACCTGTAGCGATCTGGCGCCACTGCGGTGTTCTGGGTTTTCATTCAATTTGGACGTGCTGGTAGCGGGGGTGTAGCGGGGGGCGGTACGGTGCCGGTGTGCCGTTGAAGTTGGCGTCTAAGACGCAGGTTTCGGGTCATTTCTTTGTTCGGCGACGCTTGTCGTTTGCGTTGCTGCGCCGTTCGGTGAGCATGGAGATCAATCCGGTTCGCTGGCACCGCACGCTGTTGATGTTGTCGGCGGTGTTGGGTGTGGTGCTCGTGGTGGGGGCGTTCGTGTACGGGTGGTTTCGCCCGGCGGGGGTGATCGACGACTCGTCGAAGATCGTTGCTGATCGTTCGTCGGGGGCGTTGTTTGTGGTGGTCGACAAGCGACTGTATCCGGCGTTGAATCTGGTGTCGGCGCAGCTGATTGCTGGGTCGCCGGATCGGCCGACGTTTGTGGCATCGGGGGAGATTGCGAAGTGGCCCAAAGGGCCGACGGTGGGGATCCAGGGCGCTCCGGTGGAGACACCGGCGGTGGTGTCTCCGCAGGTTTCGCGCTGGGCTGTGTGCGACACGGCGCCGACGACGGTTGGTGGTTCGCCGTTGGTGACGGGCATCAATGGGCAGTTGTTGCTCGGGGAGGCGGCGGGAGAGCTCGCCGGCAGCGAGGCCTTGTTGTTGTCTTATGGGCCGCAGGTACACCTGGTGACTAATGGTGTTCGGATGCCGATTGATCTGTCTCAGTCCGCGGTCGCCGGGCCCCTGGGGATTGCGCCCGGGGCGCAGGCGACGGGGATGTCGCGGGCCCTTTTTGACGCGTTGCCGGCGGGGGGACCGCTGGCTGTTCCCGCGGTGCCTGGCGCCGGTGGGCCCGGTCAGGTGGATTTGGGGGCGGGGGTTGTTGTCGGTGCGGTGGTGGCGAGCCGGGATGTGGCTGCACAGTCGGACCGCTTTTATGTGGTGCTGGCAGATGGGGTTCAAGAGGTCTCGCCTGTGGTGGCTTCGATGCTGCGCCAGCATGATTCGTTTGGTTTAGCCACGCCGCCGCAGATATCGCCGGATCATTTGGCGCATATTCCGCTGCGTCATGTTCTTGATGTGGATTATTATCCGCGGTCGCCTGTGCGCCTGGTTGATGCGGGCAGTCGGCCGGTTTCGTGTGTGGCGTGGCAGTGGAGTGTGAGCGAGCGTCAGGCGCGGCTCGCGGTGATTTCGGGTCGGGGGTTGCCCATCCGCGCGGATCAGCGGGCGAAGATGGTGCCGTTGGTGGGTGCCGGCAATGGCGGGGTGCAAGCGAATCAGGTCTTGGTCGGTGATGGTGCATCGACGTTTGTTAGCACTACTGGTCAGGCATTGGATTCGCCTGCGCGCGAGACGATGTGGCTGACTAGCTCCACCGGGTCGCGCTATGGTGTGCCGTTTGACGACAATAGCGTGCAGGCGTTGGGGCTGGTGTTATCTCAGGTTCGTCCGGCGCCGTGGTCGATGCTGCAGGTGTGGCCTGCGGGACCGGAGTTGTCGCGGGCGGCCGCGTTGACGGTGCATAGCCCGTCGGACGCGGTGGCTGTGTTGCCGACGAAGACCAACGTACGGGCCGGCGGATAGGAGGGGGAGAAGGTTGTCGACGATTCGTTTCAGCCCGTCTCGGCGGCTGAGGGCGCCCAAAGTTGATGGCGGCATGCAGTCGGTACGCGATTCTCCGATCGCGCCGCGCCGGTTGCCGATGACGAAGGCGCAGATCATTTTGCCTGCAGTCATGGGCGCGGCGTTTTTGGGCATGATGGCCATGATCTTGACTCAACCGGGGCTGCGCTCGGGGCCGATGAGTTTGTTTTCGTTGTTTGTGCCGGTGATGATGATTGTGTCGTTCGCCGGGGTGTTTATGCAGGGCCGTTTTGGTGGCGGTGATAAGGCGTTGTCTCCGCAGGCGTTGGAAGAAGAGCGCCGTGCCTACATGGACGAGCTCGACCAGACACGTGATGTGATTCAAAGTGACGCCGAGCGTCAGTTCGCCAATTACCAGTTCTTGCATCCCGAACCGGCGATGCTGCGTGGGTTGGTCGGGTCGCCGCGGATGTGGGAGCGATCGGGTTCTGCTGAGGACTTGGCGATGCACTTTGGTTTTGTCCGTTTCGGAACCGGTACTTCGGATTTGGCGAAGAAGCTGGCTAAGCCTCGGTTGGGGGAGTCGGCCGATTATGAGCCAGTCTGCTATGACGCGCTGCGCAAGTTTTTGTTGGAGCAGTCCAAGATTAGTGGGATCGCTAAACCGCTGTCGCTCAAGGTGATTCCGCTGATGACGTTGGTGGGTGAGGATGGTCCGGACACAGTCCACGGTGTGGTGCGGGCGATGATTTGTCAGGCGGCCTGCTTCCATTCACCGCAGGACTTGAAAGTCATGGTCGTCACCGACGAACCAGCACGATGGGATTGGGTCAAGTGGTTGCCGCATTGCCAACACGACAAGCTCTTTGATAGTGGCGGGCCGTTGCGAATGGTGTGGACGTCGCCGACGGCGATGGATGCGGCGGTTGGTCACGAATTGCATGGCGCTCGAAAGAATTACGGGGACCCTGGCGCCGCGGACGGGGTACGTCCGCATTGGCTTGTGATCAACGACCAGCTCCGTGTGGATAGTGAATGGGACACGTTGAATCGCAGGGGCGTTGGGGGGGTCGCGGGCGTGACCTTTGTGCGTGTAGTGGTCAAGGAGGGCGCGGCGGATGACAACTGAGTTCACATTGCATGTCAAGCGCGACGGGGCATATGACGAGGAGGGGTTTTTCGCGCTCCCCGATACGCTGGACACGGCGTCCGCGGTCGCGTTTGCGCGCAAAATGGCTAGATACCATGCAGATTCGCGGGTAACGCAAAGTTCGACTGCCGCCGCATCGAAGGTCGTGGATCTGTATGAGATTCTCGGCCACGCTGATCCGGGCGATATCGATGTGGAGGAGGCCTGGGCGGCGACGCGGCTGGGTCCGCCGCTGCAAGACGACGAGGGCGAATTGCAGTGGGGTCGGGAGTGGATGCGGTTCCCGATCGGTATTGATCCACGCAATGGACAGCCCGTGGCCCTCGACTTGAAGGAGACTCACGAGTTCGAGGGGATGGGCCATCACGTCGTCGTCGTCGGCACGACTGGGAGTGGTAAATCGGTGTTTTTGACGGCGTTGATTACGTCGGCGTGTTTGACGCATTCGCCAGACTCGTTGAAGGTCGCGGTGTTTGACTTTAAGGGTAGTGCGTTGGCGCATTTGGTGGCGGGATTCCCGCACTGCGTCGCGGCGATGAGCAACTTGCGTAACGATCGCCTGTGGATTGTGAGGATGGAAGATGTCCTCTACGGCGAGATGGAGCGCCGCAAGTCTTGGCTTGACCGGGCTGGGGTCAGTGACATCGCTGAATATGAGTATTTGCGCATTCACAAGAAGGAGAAGTTGCGGCCGATGCCGCACCTGCTGCTGATTGTCGATGAGTTCACGCAGATGTTCGCTGAACATGACGGAGCCAAAGCGGTCATGGACGAGGTCGGCCGCCAGGGCCGCTCGCAGGGGCTTCGCCTCGTGATGGGGTCGCAGCGGCTGGGCCACCAGATGCAGGGCGGCATCATGAGTAACATCCCGGTGCGGGTGGCGCTGCGAACTGTCGGCGACACCGATTCCCACGAGGTGTTGGGTAGCGATGAGGCCAATCATCTGCCCAAAAAACCTGCTGGGGCTGGGCTTTTGAAGGTAGGTGCCAACAAGAACCTGACGAGGTTTCAGACGGCGTTCGTGCTCAAGAGCTATGTACCGCCCCAACGGGCAGCAGCTGCTGCGGCCAGGCAGGAAGCCGGTTACCTTGAGCCACAAGAGTTCCAGGCGGTCGGTATGCCTGCTCTGCAGATGGCCCGCGACGGCGAGGGCGAGCAGACCAAAATCCCGGAACCACGCGCCATCATTGGCGCCGATGGCCGCACCGTCAAACAGGTGCAGGCAACGGTGGATTGCTTGAATCGGCTGAATCTTCCTCCACTGCAAGCGATGTGGCTGCCGCCGCTGCAGCCGGTCCCTGCTGATGAGCTGGTGCGGCGGTTGCGGGGCCAACCGTGGGATGTCGACTATGGCTCGGCCCAAAGCGAGCTCTCGAGGCTGATGTTTCCGGTCGGGATCGAAGACAGGCCGCGCGACCACCGCCAGCTTGTCTATGCGCCCAATCTGGCCGAAGGTAACTGCGCGGTCATTGGTATGGGGCAATCGGGTAAGACGGTGGCCATCGCGACGATGATCTCGGGTGCCGCTTTGTTGTATCATCCTCGGCGGCTTCAGTTCTACGTCATCGCACTCAGCGGGCCGGACCTCAACCTGGTAGCTGGTTTGCCGCACGTCGGTGGTTTCGCACGCGAGGTGGACCCCGAGCAGGTCAAACGAATCATCGCCGAGATGCTGGCGCTGATCGATCAGCGCGAGCAGGCGTTCACCAAGCTAGGTCTGACGCTAACCAAGCTGCGTGAACGCAAATTTGGCGGCGTGCCAGGTGAGGTGCCTCAAGACTCGTTCGGCGATGTGTTTTTGGTGATCGATGGCTGGCCAACGTTTGTGAAGAACTGGGAGCTGTTGGTTTCTGACGTGGAACGAATCTTGGCTAAAGGACCCGATGTTGGGGTGCACGCCATTGTGTCGACCAGTGGCTGGGTGGCCAACAAATTCCCGTCAGGAATGACCAAGAATTTCACCAGCAACGTGGAGCTCAAGCTCGGTGACAACGATGACATGACGGTCAACAATGTGAAGGTCGCGCGCGACGTTCCCTTCGGGGAGCAGAAGATGTTCCTCGACGAAGAGGACGACACTGGCGGTGAGGTCGAGCAGGTCAACGTGGTCAAGATCAGGGGCCGCGGCACGACGATGGAGGGGTACCATTTTCAGGCCGGGTTACCGGAGATAACCGTGCAAGGGCGGCGCGCCGACGTGGCAGCAGCCGTTGAGCCAATTCAGCGGCTCGCTGGACCTGACAGTGCGGCCGCGCGGGTACGGATGCTGCCCAAAATCGTCGGTATCGACGAGGTCTTCGCGCAATGGGAGCAGCGTGAGCATGGGCCGGGTGGGGTCGACTGGAGTGGTGTCGTGCCGTTCGGGATTTCAGAAATCGGTTTGGAGCCGGCGGTCGCGAACTTCGCTGCGACCCCGCATCTGCTGCTTACCGGTCGGCCTGAATGTGGATTGTCGAGCGGGTTGGCCACGGTGGCCCAAGCTGTGATGCGGGTGTACGGGCCCGAGCAGGCCCAGATCTATGTGGTGGACCCTCATAATGAGTTGCTGCGCGTGGTCGAAGGTGAACATTTGGGCGCCTACGTTTTCCGGGAGGACCAGGTGCGTGCCTTGGGTGACAGCCTGGGGGCGATCCTGACTGAACGTATGCCGATGACAGACCTAAGCCAGGCGGAGTTGGCTGCGGGGACGCGGCGTTGGAGCGGGCCAGAGATCTTTGTCTTCATCGATCGTGAAGAGACCCTTGCTAGTTGGGACACTGGTGGGTTCGTGGCAGGAACCGGATACCCGTTGGGCCCGCTGGCGCGGTTTATTGCGCGGGGTAAAGAGGTCGGCCTGCACCTGGTCGTGTCGCGGCGGATCGCTCAGTGGGGCCGCACGCTGACCAATCCGATAATCGGGGAGTTGCTCAAGGCCAAAGCACCTGTCGTGGTAATGGACGGCGACCCTGATGAAGGGCCGATCGTCGGCAAAACGAAAGCCGTGCCAGCTGACCCCGGTCGTGGCCTGTACGTCACTGACCGGATGGTGGCGCCGGTGCAGATCGCGTTCCCGGCGAGCGCCCATTGAGCGAGGATGACCCCGCGTGGCTGCTCGTCCACGCGGTGGAACAAGCCCGCTTAGAACAGGGGTTGTCCAAACATGATCTGGCACGCCTGGCGCGCGTGGCGCGGCCTACGATCTCGCGGCTGATCAACCATGGCATGGTCCCGTCTCGTGCGGCCACGCTGGATAGGATCGGCTCGGCGCTGGGCTGGGAGGCCGGGACGTGTGCGGCCTTGTTGGCCGGCCAACCCCTACCGGGTCCACGCGCGCCGGTGACTCGCTCGGCCCAGCTCGTCGCAGCGCGGCTCACCGAGATTGCCGAGGAGGCGCGGTCGGCCGCCGGTGCTGCCGAGCAGTCGATTCTGCGGCTGAAAACCATCGAGGAGCGTGCGCGTGCGGCTGCGCAGTTCGTGCTGGGCGGTTCAGTAGCTGATTAAGCGGTCGATCTGGACCGATTCATGCGTCGGCATGGGCCTTTGTCGCTCGGTGATGCGTGGCGGTATTTCGCCAGGTGAGCGGCGCCGTAGAGGGTGTCGGGAAACAGGGGGTGTTGCCTTGTGTGGAATGTCGGAGGTTTGGTTGCCGGTGTCCCTGGGGGCGGTTATCGTCGCATCAAACGGCGGCTTTATTGCTCGTGGGGCGAATGGGATATGTGGACAGGGGTGGGATTGCAATGATGTTCATTGAGGCGCCGGCGCTGGCGGCGCAGGCAGCATCAGAGGGCGCAGGCGGGGCGACCACGGCGGCCACTCTTGCCGCTGGGGCACCAGCGATGGGCGCTGTGCTGCCGATGGGCGGCGAGGAAGTGTCGGCAATGTTCGCTCAAGCTATCGCCGCGCACGGCGCGCAGTTCTTGGCGGCAGGTGCTCTAGGTGTGGCTCAGCGGGAGGCGTTCGCAGCCACCGTGGCTACGTCGGCGGCCACCTACACCGCTATGGATGCGGTCGGCAAGGCGCTGCTGTCGCTGTAGCGCGGCGGTGCACTGATGTACTGGGGTATCCCACCAGAGATCAACGCATTTCGGTTGACCAGGATGGGCGCGGGTCCAACGGCGCACGTCCCACAGATCACCGCCTACACGGCTGCTGCGGCCACGCACTTCGAGCAAGGGATGCAGCAGTCGGTGACCGCGATCGCGACCGCGCCGGTTTTCCAGGGCTCTGGCGGAATGGGGATGCTCGATAGTGCCACGCCGATGGCGGCCTGGCAGCAGACCGCCGGGCTGCATGCAGAGACTGCGGCGGCCACCATCCAAACTGGGTTGACTGCGTACAGCGCGGCCGTGTCCGCGACCATTCCTCATGAAGTGGTGGTGGCCAACCGGGTCCGCGAGGCCACTTTGGAATCAACAAATTTCATGGGGATCAACACCCCAGCGATCGCCGAGGCGAATGCTGAATATGGGGAGTATTGGTCGCAGAACGCCGGGGCCATGGTCGGCTACTTGGGCGCTATGGCCCCTGTCGTGAGCGCGCTGACCGTTCCCTTGCCGACGTTGCCTGATATGAGCAATCCGCTGGGGGCGACGGCCGGCTTGGCAGGGTTGGTCGGCGACGGGGTTGGTGCTGGCGTGCAGGCCTTAGGGTCGGGCATTAGCGCCGGTGGGGGAGTGGTGTCGGCTGGCAGTGGGATCAGCACAGGCGTGGCCACTGGGATCTCGAGCGGCGTGTTCAACGGCACGGGAGCAGGCGTGCAGGCCGCAGGGTCGCCCACTGGTGGGCAAACCCCGGCACCGCAGCCAGCGACCACCGGCACGACCGCGGGGCAGGGCGTGCCCGCAACGACGGGCACCGGCCAGGGCGTCACGAGTAACGCGCCGCAGGGAAAAGCTCCACCGTTGCAGGCGGGTCAAGGCGGTCAGCCGCCCCTGGAAGAGTCTGGACAGTCGTTGCTCGGCCAACTCACCCAGGCGCCAACCGAAATGATGAGTTCGCTCAGTTCACCACTGGAGTCACTGGGGCAGCTCCCGTCGAGTGCCAGTGGCCAACTAAGCGGCCTGATGGGCCCGTTGTCGGCGCTGACCGGTGGAATGTCCGGTGGATTGGGTGGGCCCCCAGCCGGGGGAGCACCGGGATTCAGCGCAGCCAGTGCACCGTGGTCGGGACTAAGTGGCGCCAACGGCGGCTTCGCCGGGGGCGCGTCAGCGGTTGCCGCGGCGTTGACGAAACCGTCTGCTGGCGGGCTAGGTGGGCCTGTGGGCGTGCCGGGCGGCTGGTGGGCCGACGTGGCTGATGGCGCTGAAACAGACGAGCAACCGGCTGCGGGACTGCGAAGCGGCGCGGCAGCGGGCAGAGGAGCCATGGCGCCCGGAATGTATGGACCCATGGCGGCAACGGGGCGCTCCGGACGCGGCAGTGAATATGCCGATGTCAGCGAGCAGGATAAGACGATCACGCTACCGGCCTCCGCGCATGCGGCGCCGGTGCTCACGTCTGAGGGCGTGGTCCACGTCGGGCAGGGAGGATAACTCCCGGCAGGGGCCCGGGTCATTGCTGAACTGATCGAACCAGCGGTAACCACTTGCTAGTGAAGGAGATACACCATCATGGCGTTGAACGCCGATGTCGCCCAGATGCTTTCGGGCGCAAGTCAATTGTCGAACATTCAACAAGAGGTGCTGTCGGCGTTGGGCCGTTATGTCACCATGAACCAGAACCTCACCGGTACTGGGTTTAGTGGTGATGCGGCGCTGGCCTCCATGGCCACCACCGAGGACATCAACCGGACCGGCCAACAGGTCAGCCAGCGGTTTCAGAGCGTCATCGACATAATGAAGCGCTCGGCGCACCAGTACCAAGAAACGAACGCGCAGAACCGCGCGGCGCTGGGCTCCATCCAGTCGACCTGACCGCGGCCAATCTTTCAGACATCGAACGACTTTCAGAGGAGAATGGTTATGGATTCAATGCGTTACGACCACGCCATGATCGCCGATCACGTGTCGGCCCAGGCGCAGCTGGTCGCTCACATGAACGATCTGCGTACCCGGGCCATGGGAACAATCAACCAGGTCGCCACAGTCTGGACGCAGCATGGTTCTGACGCTGCCCAGGTCGCCATGCACGAGATCGATCAGGCGTTCCAGGCGGTGTTCACCACGATCGAGCGCCATGGACAGGCCCAGGGGCACGCGTCGACGAATGCGCTGGGCACCGACCACGCGGTCCAGGCTGGTTTCCGGGGCTTGTGACCGAGACCGGAACCGCGGTTGCAGCGCGGCTGTCGACCACGTCGGAAGGTTTGTGGTTGACAGCCGCGCTTTGCGGTGTGGCTCAATTGCCACCTGCCCTCAAGATCCGGCCCATTGGGGCGGTGCAGGCCACCATCGCGGCTCACCCCGGGATGGAGGTGCTCGAAAACGCGGGGATTTGTCAGGGCGGCGAGGTTGACCCCAGCGTGGCCTCTTGGGTGCGGGCCTTGGGGCGTCCCGACGTCGAGATTGACGTGACGATTACCCGCCCCGAGATCCGACCGGAGCGGCTTGAAGGCCCACCAGCGGTCTTCACCGCCCCGGAGGACGCGATTGAGGCCGCCGAGGCGCTGGCACGGTGGTACGCCCAGCGGCCTCCCCAGCGAGTTGTGACATTGTGCCGGCGCGATAACGCGTGGGTGGCCGCCGCGCGGCTCTGGCGCCCGGGCCAAGACACCAGCGATGAGGTTGTGGTCACCCCGCTGGGTGGGACCGAGATCGCGCACGTCGTCGTCGACACGATAGGGCCGGCCGACCCGGCCCAATTCCACGGCATCAATAGCGAAGCAGCGGTACTCAATACAGTTCTGTCGGCCTGGCAGGCCAACCCCGCCATCGACATCATCGCGGGCCTCGTAGAGGTTGGACTTTCAGTTCCCCAGGCGCGGCTAGTCGAAGCGGTCGCCGACCGGGGCACCACCCGCGCGGTTATCGGCGCGGCCGAATTCTCTATCAGTGGCCCGGCGCGGGCGCCGATGGCGGTGACCGTGGCTGACACCTTGATCGGCCGCGTCGTTGTCAGCAACAGCGTTGGTCCTGACGGCAGGCAATGGACCACACTGCTGCCCGGCGCCGATCACGCAATCCACACGGCTGTGGTCGAGCTGCTCGAAACTTTGCCCTCGGGACGCGGCTGGGCGACTCATCAGCGGACATAAAATTTCGATACAGGCGAATATGGTGTCCGTTGTAGACGGATGAAAACCGTGGTTGTTACTGTCGCGCTGTGGCCAAATTATGTGGCGCTAAGCGAAATTCGAATACGTCTGGTGACGAGGGGACACGGTATGACAAGTCCGCATGAGCGTGAGGAACGCGACTTTTTCAATGGCCTGGCGGCAGGTCCGCCGCCCGAGACGCAGCCCGCGCCAGGCGCAGTTGAGCCCAGCCATCCCAACAACAGCGGCGAACCGACGAGCGATGATGGGCGGCCGCGGTTTTCACCCCCGGAGGCCGCTCTTGGGCTCCCCGCCCAGGATGCGACGCCGGCGCCGTCTTCGGCGCCCCAACAAGCCCCGGGTTGGCAGCCGCCGCGGTTTTCGCCCCCGGAGGGCACCTTGGCACCCCAGGGCCAAGACACCCCTCCGCCACCTCCGTGGGCGCAGCAGGCCGGTCCCCATCAGCAGGGGACGCCCAGCGAAAGCTACGGTTCCTCAAGTCAATTGGGCCGCCCACCGCAGGGAGTGTCGGAGGCGGCGCTCGGTGGGCGTCACGGCGCACCGCAGCCAGCCGGTCACGCAGATCCCAGCCAGGTTGCGCGTCCGTATCCGCCGGCAGAAGAACATGGTTGGCGTGCGCCAACACCCCAACCGTCGCCTCGCACCGCGGGCACGCCACGGTCTTCGGACGCGCTGCGAGAGCACCTGCGCGCCACGGACTTGATTGCCCCACACAAGGAGGCGCCATCCAAGGGGTGGCGCAGGGCGTTGCTCAAGGTTTCTGGTGGGCTGATTAACGTCGGTGAGTCCAGCGACGAGCGCACAGTGCGTGGCCTCAAGGCTGCGATCGGGGCCTCAATGTCAAGTGGTTAGTGCAACGCGGTTAGGCGGCTTGATCGAGCAGGGCTGCTAAGCGTTGGGCGGGGGTGTC
>NZ_LQOY01000074.1 GCF_002101675.1 Mycobacterium gordonae
TGCTGCCCTGCTTGCGAAACCCCATCAAACAACACCCCTCAACCAGTCAGGTGTTGCAGCGACCGATTGAGTCTGCCCGGCGTGTTGCGTCGCCAGATTCCCACTCGGCCGGGCAGGGCCAGCGCTGAAGTTACGCAGCCGCAGGCTGTTTGACACCACGAAGAACGACGAGAAGGCCATCGCGGCGCCGGCGATCAATGGATTGAGCAGGCCGGCGGCGGCGACCGGAATGGCCGCCACGTTGTAGCCGAATGCCCACACCATGTTCATCCGGATGGTCCGCATGGTCGCGCGTGCCAGGTCCAGCGACTGCGGCACGATGTGCAGGTCGTCACGGACCAGGATGATGTCGGCCGCGCCAATCGCCACGTCGGTGCCCCGGCCTATCGCCAATCCCAAATCGGCACAAGCCAATGCGGGCCCGTCGTTGATCCCGTCGCCGACCATCGCCACGGTCGCGCCCTTGCCGCGCAACCGCTCGATCGCCTCGACCTTGCCCTGCGGCAACACCTCGGCGACCACCGTCTCGATGCCGACCGTGGCGGCGACGGCGTCGGCGGCGGCCTTGTTGTCGCCGGTCAGCAACATTGTCCGCATCCCGCGCCGGTGCAGCGCGGCGACCGCATCCGCGGCCGAATCCTTGACGGTATCGGCGATCGCGACGGCCGCGCACGCCACACCGTCGACCGAAACGAAAACCACCGTCTCGCCCCGAGACTCGCCGTCACGGCGGGCCGAGTCGAGAATGTCAGCGCCCGGGGCGTCCCGGGTGACCCACGATGGCTTGCCCACTTCGACACGACGGCCGTCGACGACTCCGGCCACACCACAACCGGCTACGGCAACAAAGTCCTTGACCGGCAACGGGTCCGGCGACGCGGCCGCGATCGCCGTCGCCACCGCGTGCTCGGACGCCGCTTCCACCGCCGCGGCGAGGGCCAACACCTCGTCGCGCTCGTGCCCGACCGCGGTCGTGACCGTGCTCACGTTCAGTTCTCCGACCGTCAGCGTGCCCGTCTTGTCGAAGACGACGGTGTCGATGCCGTGCACGGTCTCCAGCGCGCGGTAGCCCTTGATGAAGATCCCCAGCTGGGCACCCCGTCCGGAGGCGACCATCATGGCCGTCGGCGTCGCCAGCCCCAGGGCACACGGGCATGCGATCACCAGCACCCCCAGGGTCACCGAGAAGGCCCGCTCGGCGCCGGCGCCACTGATCAGCCAGCCCGCGCCGGCCAGCAGCGCGATGGCGAACACCACCGGGACGAACACGGCCGAGATGCGGTCGGCGAGGCGCTGAGCGCGGGCCTTCTGTGCCTGGGCCTCTTCGACCAGGCGGACCATGGCGGCGAACTGAGTGTCTGCGCCGACGGCGGTCGCCTCGATGATCAGCCGGCCGTCGAGCACGACGGTGCCCCCGACCACCGCCGAATCCGGGTAGGCCCGCACCGGCTTGGCCTCGCCGGTCATCGCACTGGTGTCGATCGCCGCGGATCCCTCCACGACGACCCCGTCCGCCGCGATGGTTTCCCCCGGCCGGCTCACGAAGCGTTGCCGCTTCTTGAGCTCGGCGGCCGGGATGACCAGCTCCGACCCGTCCTCGAGCAGCACGGTCACATTCCTGGCGCCGAGGGCGGCCAGCGCACGCAGCGCGCCGCCCGCCTTCGACTTGGCGCGCGCCTCGAAGTAGCGGCCGGCGAGCACGAAGACGGTGACGCCGGCGGCGACTTCCAGATAGATCGCGTCGCTGTGCAGGATGGCCTGCCAGACGCCGTGCGTCTGGCGCGGCTGCTTCGGGACGAACGCCGTTGCCAGCGACCAGATGGTCGCAGCCACGATGCCGACCGAGATCAGCGTCTCCATCGACGCCGTCCGGTGCCGCGCGTTGCGCAGCGCGACCGAGTGGAAAGGCCACGCCGCCCAGGTCACGATGGGCGCCGCCAGCGCAGCCAGCACGTAGCCCCAGCCGGGGAACCGGGCGCTCGGGACGGCCGCCAACATGCTCGACAGGTCGGCCAGGGGCACGAACAACACCGCGGCGATCAGCAGCCGGCGGAGCAGGCTGCGGGCATGCCGGGCGTCCGGGTCGTCCCCGGGGCCTGCCGCCGACGTGGACTCGGTGTGGGGAACCGCCTGGTAGCCAGCCTGGGTGACCACCGCGCACAGCTCGTCGACGCCGGCGTCGACGGTGTCGATCGTGGCCACCCGGGTAGCGAAGTTCACCGACGCACGCACGCCGGGAACCTTGTTCAGCTTGGTCTCGACCCGGCTCGCGCACGCGGCACAGGACATCCCGGAAACATCGAGCCGGACACGCTGGCGCTCGGAGTTCTCCACAAGCGGAGTCGCCACGGTCCTCCTCGGTGCTCGGTTCGCGTCGGTATTCCCAGCGTACAAGCGGTATCAGGACCTGACCGAAGCACGTTCGCGAACCAGCGCGCACACGCTCCACTGCCCAGGCACGCCTTTGAGTTCGCGCTCACCCCGGCCGGTGAACCGGTGTCGCGAGCCGGTGACGATGTCACGCACGGTCGAGGACACCAGTACCTCGCTGGGCCCGGCCAGCGCGCCCACCCGCGCGGCGATGTGCACGGCCATCCCGGCCACATCGCTTTTCTGGTCGTCTTTCTGGGAGCCGCGCACCTCGACTTCACCCGCATGGATGCCGACCCGGATCTCGATGCCCAGCACGCGCACCGCTTCGATCACGGCGTCGCCGCAGGCCAGCGCGGCACTCGGGCTGGTGAACGTCGCAACGAAGCCGTCCCCGGCGGTGTTGACTTCACGGCCGCCGAACCGCTGGATCTCATGGCGGACGATGGTGTCGTGGTTGTCGAGCAGGTCGCGCCACCGGTAGTCGCCGAGCTGCGCGGCGCGCTGCGTCGAACCGACGATGTCGGTGAACACGATCGTGGTCAGCACGCGTTCGGCATCGCCGCCACCCCGCACGCCGGTGACGAACTCTTCGATCTCGTCGAGCATGGCGGCGGCATCGCCCACCCAGTACAGGGTGTCCTCGCCGGGGAGCTCGACCAGGCGTGCCCCGGCGATGTTTTCCGCGAGGTAGCGGCCGTGCTCGATCGGGCTGAAAGCCCGGCTGTCGCGATGCAGGACGAGTGTCGGTGCGGTGATGCGTGGCAGCGTGTCGCGCACATCGGAATGCCGGACGGCGGTGATGATCGCCCGGGCCATGCTCGGTGACGCGGCGCGGTTGCCGGCCATGTCCCACCACGCGCGGAACGCGTTGTCGGCCGCGACCGACGGGGCGATGATTCTCAAGATGTCGAAGCCCTGTTCGACGGCGTCGGGCTCGATGGCGACGGTGGTGAAGGGATCCGCGGCGTCGACCTCGTGACCGATCGGGTAATCGGGCGCGCGCAGTGTCCGAGCCGCGCCGTTGATGCACACCAGGCTGCTCACCCGCTCCGGATAGTCGGCCGCGAGCACCAAACCGGTCATCGACGTGAAGCCGGGAGCCAAGATGGTCGCCCGCTCGCACCCGATCGCGTTCATCACCGCGATCGCGTCCTTGGCCCAGTGCTTCGGTCCGATCATGTCGGGCGACGACACCCGCGACGACAGCCCGATGCCGCGCTGGTCGTAGCGGATCACCCGGGCAAACGACGCGAGGCGACGGTGAAACCGGTACATCGACGGCTCGGCGTCGACGGTGTCGATCGGGATGGACGGGCCGGGCAGCACCAGCAGGTCGATGGGCCCATCACCGAACACCTGGTAGGCGATGTCGACGTCGCCGCAGGTGGCATAGCGAGTGCGGGGAGCCTGCGCCACAGATACAGGTTAGTAATTGCTACCGATATCTTCACCTGCGGTCCCCGGGCCGACGCGAGACGACGGGGCTTCAGGTTCGATCGCGCTTCTCACCAGGCAGATAATGCTGCACCTTCTGTTTGACGCCCTGCTTGATGAAGCCCGCCGCGTCCTCGTCGCCACCGACTACCGCATGGAACAGCGACTTGGCCTGCTCGAAAGTGGCGTGCGGCGGGATGGGCGGAACGTCGGGGTCACAACGCACATCCAGCACAGTGGGGCGGTCGGCGGCCAGCGCACGCTCCCATGCCGAACCCAATTGCCCTGCCTCGTCCAGATTTTCACCATGCAGACCCAGGCTGCGCGCGAATGCGGCATAGTCCACGTCCGGAAGCGTCTGGGACGCTTCGAACTTGGGCGAGCCTTCCATGGCCCGCATTTCCCAGGTGACCTGGTTGAGGTCGTTGTTGTGCAGAACCGCGATGATCAATCGGGGATCGGTCCACTGCCGCCAGTACTTGGCAATGGTGATCAGCTCGGCCATGTTGTTCATCTGCATCGCCCCGTCTCCGACGAAGGCGATACCGGGCCGGTCGGGATGAGCCCATTTTGCGCCGATGACGTACGGGACGCCCGGGCCCATGGTGGCCAGCGTTCCGGACAACGATCCACGCACGCCCGCGGTGAACTTGAGATGGCGGGCATACCAGTTGGCCGCGGACCCCGAGTCAGCCGCGACGATGGCGTTGTTCGGCAACCGTGTCGACAGCTCGTAGAAGATCCGCATCGGATTGACAGGGTCGGCGTCGGTCATCGCCTGTCGCTGCGCGGTTGTCCACCACTGGGCGACGTGCTTCTCGACGGCCTCGCGCCAGGTCCGGTCGGATTTGCGGTGTAGTAACGGGATCAACTGCTGCAGGGTCGTTTTGGCGTCGCCAACCAGATTCAGCTCGTACGGGTAGCGCATGCCGATCCACTTGCCCGACCGGTCGATCTGTACTGCGCGAGCCTGGTCCAGTTTCGGCAGAAACTGGGTGTAGGGAAAGTTGGATCCGACGGTGAGCAATGTGTCGCAGTCCATCATCAGGTGCCAGCTGGCCGTGGTGCCCAACAACCCGATCGCACCCGTCACCCAGGGCAGATCATCGGGCAGCACGTCCTTGCCCAGCAAGGCTTTCGCGGCGCCGGCCCCTAACAGGTCGGCGACCTGGGTCAATTCGTCCACACAATCGCGAGCTCCCTGCCCCACCAGCATGGCGACCTTCTCGCCGGCGTTGAGCAGATCGGCGGCGGCGCGCACCGCGGCGTCATCAGGGCTCATGCGGGCGGGGCTCAGTCCGAGACTGGACGGGACCTGCTTGAATGCGTGCTCTGGCGGTTCATACTTCAGCTCGAACACATCGGACGGGACGATGATGCAGGTCGGGCAACCTTCACTCACCGCAATGCGGATCGCCCGGTCAATGAGATTCGGCAATTGCTTTGGCACGGTGCACATTTGGACGTAATCACTGCACACGTCCTTGAACAGACTCAGCAGGTCCACTTCCTGCTGGTAGGCGCCACCCATAGCGGACCGCTCGGTCTGACCGACGATGGCGACCACTGGGACGTGGTCGAGCTTGGCGTCATACAGGCCGTTGAGCAGGTGAATTGCTCCCGGACCGCTCGTCGCCACGCACACGCCTACGTTGCCGGAAAACTTGGCGAAGCCGACCGCCTCGAAGGCGGCCATTTCCTCGTGACGAGCCTGCACGAACTGGGGTTGTTCTCCGGCCCGCTGCCAGGCAGCGAGCAGACCGTTGATCCCGTCACCGGGATAACCGAAGACCTGCTTGACATTCCATTCGCGGAGCCGGGACAACAACACGTCGGCGACGGTCTCGTGCACAATCACTCTCCTACCTGCCGGAAATTTGGCGGGGGACACTCGGGCGAGCATCGGAAGATAAGAAGCCTGGCTCGGCTCATACCCGATGCTGACGCCTTACCCGTTCCGCCTTGCCCGAAACGCGCATCGGCCCGGGGACCACCCCGATCGGGTCGCGTAACTACCTGCCGATGATCGGAACCAGGTAACGGGCGGCGTACTCGCGGACCGCCGTTTGATCGGAGGTGTCAAGGCGATCGGTCGGGAACACGATGATGCCCACGGCGACGCGCAATAAAATGTCCGCGATGTTGGCCAGGTCGGCGTCCGGAATTTCGGCGCCGCAACGGCGCAGCGTGTGGGCGATGCCGTCGGCGAACCGGCCGATCGGGAAGACGTCCGAGCGGGAGAACATCCCGAACAGTTCGGGTTCGCTCTCGGCGATGCGCGAATACAACCGCGAGTCCCCGATCAGGCGCACCCCGAGGGTGAACGCCTCGATGACGGCCTCCTGCGGGCTGCGGCCGGTGGTGGACTGGTCCAGCGTGGTGAAGAACAACTCCGCCTCGCGGCGCACGACGGCCTCGAACAGCTCGTCTTTGGTGGGGAAACGCCGGTAGATGGTGCTACGGCTGACGCCGGCGCGAGTGGCGACATCTTCGATGTTCGCGCGGCGCACGCCGTAGGTCTCGAAGACGGCGCGTGCGGTGTCCAGAATCGTTTCTTCGACAGACTCCGCGCTCGTTCCCAGGCCGCTCCCCGCCATGCTCCACTTCTTTCCCGCCCGGCAGTGCAGTGTTGCCAGTGCAGCACCGCTACGAATGGTATCGTGACACAAAAGAACGGTTTTGTGTCTCTGCTTCACGGCGCGGGGGGTGCCGGAGGGGGTTGTGATGACAGCGAGTTTCGACACCGGCGTCCGGGAAGCGGCGCCGGTCGTCGTCGACGAGATCGACGAAACGGCTCCGGTACTGGGGCCGGATTCGCTGATCTGGAAGTTCTACGGCGACTACCGGACCCAGCTGTTCGGATTCCAGCGCGTTGCCGGCACCGAGAACTGCATCGAACAGCTCGCGCAGGGCGTACTCGATCATTCGGTCGTGTTCAGCGACACGCTGGGCCGGGCCAAGCGGACCGCTCCGCCCCTGATGAAAACCGTCTACTCCGACAATCCGCACGCGTGGGGCCGCACCGTGCGCGACTTCCACAGGCCGATCAAAGGCACCGTCAACGACGGCTCCCGCTACCACGCGCTGAACCCGGAGTTGTTCTACTGGGCGCACGCCACGTTCGTCGACCAGGTCCTCTACAACGCCGACACGTTCATCCGGCGCCTGTCACACGCCGAGAAGGAACAGATCTTCACCGAAAGCAAGGTCTGGTATCGCCTCTACGGCGTCAGTGACCGCGGCCAGCCGCAAACCTACGACGAGTTCGTCGAATACTGGGACGGCATGCTCGACCGGTTCGTACCCCACAAGACCGTTCTGTACGGCACCGGTTACATCCGTAAGGGCCTGCCCGGTCCACGCCGAATCCCGCGTCCGATCTGGCGGATCCTGTCCGCGCCGTTGAACGCCTACGCCCGGCTCGTCATCGTCGGGACCTGTCCGCCGCAGATGCGCGAGGTGTGCGATCTGGCCTGGGATGACAAGAAGGAGAAGCGGTTTCAGCGGTTCGCCGCTGTGATGCGGGCGCTGAATCCGCTGATCAACCGGCTGCCCGTGCGGCTGATCTACGCATCGTGGGCGGCCGACGCGTGGGCGCGTGCCGGTGTGGACCCGCGCAAGATCAACAATTAGCGGGTAGCGGCGTACGGTAGCAGCGCCATCTCGCGCGCGTTCTTGACGGCCGTGGCCACTTGGCGTTGCTGCTGGACAGTCAGCCCGGTGACACGGCGGGATCGTATCTTCCCGCGTTCGGACACAAATAGCCGCAGGGTGTTCGTGTCCTTGTAGTCGACGCTTTGCATCCCAAGGCTTTTCAGCAGGTTCTTTTTTGCCATGGGCTGTTGGGCGGTGCGCAGCTGTCGCTTCGGTCGCTGCGCCATCACCAGCTCGCTTTGCGCACGCCGGGAAGCTGGCCCTGGTGGGCCAGCTCACGCACCCGGACCCTGGACAAACCGAACTTTCGCAGGTGTCCGCGTGGTCGGCCGTCGATCGAGTCACGATTGCGCACCCGGACCGCACTGGCGTCGCGGGGCTGGCGGGCCAGCTCCCGCTGTGCGTCGACCCGCTGCTCGGGTGTGCTGAGCGGGGATCGGATGACTTCCTTGAGCTCGGCCCGCCGTTCGGCGTAGCGCGCCACCGTCAGGCGGCGCCGCTCGTTCTTGACGATCTTGGATTTCTTGGCCATTCAGCGCTCCTCCCGGAACTCGACGTGCCGGCGGACCACCGGGTCGTACTTCCGCAGCGTGATGCGGTCCGGATCGTTGCGGCGGTTCTTGCGGGTGACGTAGGTGTAGCCGGTTCCTGCAGTGGAACGTAGCTTGACGATCGGGCGAATCTCGTTGCGTGCCATCAGAACCGCTCACCACTGCGGCGCAAGCGGGCCACGACCGCTTCGATCCCGTCCCGGTCGATGACTTTGATGCCCTTGGTGCTGACTCGCAGCGTGATGCGGCGGTCCTCCGAGGGCAGGTAATAGGTCTTGCGCTGCAGGTTCGGTGACCACCGGCGGCGCGTGCGGCGATGCGAGTGCGACACCGTGTTGCCGAAACTCACTGTGCGACCGGTGACTTGGCAACGCGCTGACATGGCGGCCTCCTCTGATTGCTTGGACAAGTGCCGCTTGCGACTGTAGCCTTAATGAAAATGGTTTTCAATAAGGGGTGAGAGATGCGAACTCCAGTGCTCCTGGTAGCCGGTCAGGGCTCCAGCGACGAGGTGACCGGCGCTCTGTTGCGGCAAAGGGGAACCGCCGTAGTCGAGCACCGGTTCGACGGTCAGGTGGTGCGCCGCTCGGTCATCACCTTGGATCGTGGCGAATTGCGCACCAACCATGAAGCGCTGGAGTTGGCGCACGGCTGCCTGTCCTGCACCATCCGTAACGATCTGCTGGTGCTGCTGCGGAAGCTGCATCGACGCTCCAACGTGGACCGCATCGTCGTGCATTTGGCGTCGTGGCTGGAGCCGGAGCCAGTCTGCTGGGCGATCAATCACGTCAGGGTGCGGGTCGGTCCCGGCTATCCGGACGGACCGGCGGCCGTCGACGTGCGGATCGCCGGGGTGGTGACGTGCGTGGATGCGGACAACTGGTTAGGGCAATCGCTCGGAGACGACATCCTGCCGGACGGTAGGACCGTGGCTCAGGCCGCTGTGGGCCAGGCCGAGTTCGCTGACCTGCTGGTGCTGACGCGCCCCGAGCCGGTCACGCTGGCTGTGTTGCGTCGGCTTGCCCCCCGGGCACGCATCACCGTCGGAAGTGATCGCGTCGAACTGGCCCTGGCGAACCTGGACGAGCAGTCACGGTGCGGCCGCAGTGACCATCCGCACGGACCGCTACTGGCGGGATTGCCGCCGCTGGCCCCCGACGGGGGAGTAAGCCTCGTCGAGTTCAATGCGCGGCGCCCGTTTCATCCGGAGCGTCTGCATGCCTCGGTTGACACGTTGCTCGACGGGGTGGTTCGCACCCGCGGGCGGCTGTGGCTGGCCAACCGACCCGACCAGGTGATGTGGCTGGAATCGGCCGGCGGCGGTCTACGGGTCGCTTCGGCCGGGAAGTGGCTGGCGGCCATGACCCCGTCGGAGGCGGCCTACGCCGACCGGGAGCGCCGTTTGTTCGCCGATCTGCTGTGGGAGTACCAGCATGGCGACCGGCACACCGCGATGACGGTACTGGTCTGCGGCGCCGATCCCGCCGATGTCACGAATGCGTTGAGTGCCGCCCTCCTGACGGATGCCGAAATGGCCTATCCGGATTCCTGGCGCGGTTACCAGGACCCGTTCGGCGACTGGCACCAGGATCCGTGCCACGAGCTGCCGGACGAAGCGGGGGAGTTCTCGGCGCACCGCAACGACGGGCGACGCGGATGAAACCAGGCATTCATCCCGACTATCACCCGGTGGTGTTTCAGGACGCCAACACCGGCGAGATGTTCTTGACCCGTTCCACCCTAACCAGCTCCCGCTCCGTCGAGTGGATGACACCAGCCGGCCCACAGACATATCCGCTGGTGGTCGTCGAAGTATCGTCGGAATCCCATCCGTTCTGGACGGGCACGCAGCGCACTTTGGACGCCGCCGGGCGCGTGGAGCGTTTCCATCGGCGATACGGTTCGCGATCGAGATAACTGAAACCCCTGACGCATCGGGCCTTCGAATGCCATCGTGACCATGGGTCATAACTGTGTTTCGATGGATAGAGACGGGTCGATAGCGATGAGGGATGCAGCCGATGAATCTGGTTTCGCAGGCGATTGATTCGGCTGCCAGCAGGTTGGCCAACCCGGCGCGCGAGCCGGACCCGGACAAGCTGCGGGAATCCGTCTCAGGCCGCACCGTGCTGGTCACCGGCGCGTCCTACGGCATCGGCGAGGCGACCGCGCGCAAGCTGGCGGCGGCCGGGGCGACCGTGCTGATGGTGGCCCGTTCGGCCGAACGCCTGGAGGATGTCGCCGCCGCGATCAACACCGGCGGAGGACAGGCTGTGGTCTATCCGACCGACCTCAGTGACGAGGCCGCCGTCAGCGTGCTGACGAAACAGATCAACGAGAATCACGGCCCACTGGACATCATCGTGAGCAACGCGGGTAAGTCGCTGCGCCGGTCACTGCACGAGCAGTACGACCGCCCGCACGACTTCCAGCGCACGATCGATGTCAACTATCTGGGACCCATCTGGCTGCTGCTCGGGTTGTTGCCGGCCATGCGCGAAAACGCCCGCGGGCACCTGGTCAACGTGTCCAGCGTCGGCGTACGGGTGGTCCCGGGGCCGCAGTGGGGGGCCTACCAGGCATCGAAAGGTGCTTTCGACCGGTGGCTGCGTAGCGTCGCACCGGAATTGCACGTGGACGGCATCGACGTCTCGACGATCTACTTCGCGCTGGTCCGCACCCGGATGATCGCGCCGACGCCGCTGCTGGGCCGGTTGCCCGGACTGACGCCCGACGAGGCTGCCGACGCCGTGGCGAAGGTCATCATCGAACGGCCCCGCACCAACGAACCGCCCTGGGTGTGGCCGGCCGAGATCGCCTCGGTGCTGTTGGCCGGGCCCGCCGAACGCGCCGCCCGCCTGTGGTACCGCCGGTTTTTCGCGGAATCCCGGCAGGACGCCCGGTCATGACGGACAGCGTGCTCGGCACGACGGCGCGTGCGGTGCTGTCATCGGGTCTGCTGGGTCCGCCCGGTCCCACCGCCGGGTTGCGTCTGGTCCGCGAGGTCTGCCGGGGTGGGACCAACCTCTTCACCCTGCTGGCCGTGTCGGCGGCGCGATGGCCGCAGCGTACCGCGATCATCGACGAGGACGGGGCGCTCAACTACCACGAACTGCAGTCGATGACCGAATCCCTGGCGCTGGAACTGCTCGATGCCGGCGTAGGGCCGGGACGCCCGGTCGGCGTCATGGCGCGCAACGGCCGCAACTTTGTGGCGGCGGTTTTCGCCACGGCGCTGGTGGGTGCCGATGTAGTGCTGGTGAACACCGAATTTCGCGCCGATGCCCTCGCTGGCGCGCTCGGTGCGCACCGTATCCGAATCATGTTCTGCGACAGCGAGTTCGCCGATCAGATCAGGGCGAGCGAGGAGCCCATCCGGATCATCGATCCGGCCACCGCCGAACCGTGCCTGGGCGTGGCCCGGCCCAAGGTGGCCCCGTCCGGTCGCATGGTGTTGCTGACCTCGGGTACCACCGGAATCCCGAAGGGAGTCCCACGCACGCCTCACTTGAGTTCGGGAGTGGGCGTCAGCATGACGATTCTGTCGCGTACCGGGCTGCGGGTCGGCACGCGAATCTCCCTGGCGGCCCCGATGTTCCACGGCCTCGGCTTCGGCATCCTGATGATGGCCATCGCTTTGGGTGGTACGGTGCTGACCCGGCGGCGCTTCGACGCTGAAGCCGTACTGGCGCAGGCGTCGTTGCACCGAGCCGAGGCGATGAGCGCGGTGCCGATCATGTTGGCCCGGATGCTGGATCTGCCGCAGCGGGTCCGGGCTCGAAATCCCTTGTCCTGCTTGCGAGTTGTCATCTCCAGCGGCGACCGGCTGGATCCTGCCCTGGCGCGCCGGTTCATGGATGCCTACGGTGACGTCCTCTACAACCTCTACGGCTCTACCGAGGTGGGCATCGGGTCGCTGGCCACACCGCAAGAGCTGCGCCGCTTTCCGGAGACGGTGGGCAGGCCGGTCGCCGGATGTCCGGTGCGCATCTACAACCGCAGCGGCCGGCCGGTCGGGCCGCGGGTCACCGGCAGGATATTCGTCGGGGGCGGGCTGGCCTCCGACGGCTACACCGGCGGCGGCGGCAAGACGGTCATCGACGGCATGACCAGCACCGGCGATATGGGTTACCTCGACGAGGACGGCCGTCTGTATATCGTTGGCCGCGAAGACGACATGATCGTCTCGGGCGGTGAGAACGTCTATCCCCGCGCTCTGGAGAACGCACTCGCCGGACACCCGGAGGTGGCCGAGAATGCGGTCGTCGGCGTCGCCGACGAACAGTTCGGCAAGCGCCTGGCGGCGTTCGTCGTGCTGCGCGAGGACAGTTCTGTGGACGAGCCGACGCTGCGAGAATATCTGCGGGGCAAGGTTTCTCGTTTCGAGCAGCCCAGGGACATCAACATCGTCGAAAGCATCCCGCGCAATCCGGCGGGCAAGGTGGTGCGCCGGGAGTTGTCCGGCTAGCAAACCCGCTTACTGTCACTCGGGTTCGTCGTCGTCATCCTCGGGTTTCAGTGGCCTTCCCGGGTGATGCATGCAGTTGGTGCGGGGGCGCCCGATGTCCAGGTGTTTGGGTGGGCGCCATTCGGTGATGCCGTAGTTGTTGTGGCGGGTGCGGTATTTGTGGAGTTCGACCAGTCTGTTGTCGC
>NZ_LQOY01000075.1 GCF_002101675.1 Mycobacterium gordonae
ACTAGTGTCCTGAGTCATTAATTCTAGTGCAGTAGTTGCCGATGCTGGCCAGGATTTGGTCGGCGGTCTTGGTCCAGACGTAGGGGCGCGGGTTGTCGTTCCAGGTGGCGATCCAGGAGCGGATGTCGGCGTTGAGTTGTCGGACTGAGGTGTGGGTGGCGCGGCGCAGTTTCTTGGTGGTCAATTCTGAGAACCAGCGTTCGACGAGGTTGAGCCACGACGAGCTGGTCGGGGTGAAGTGCAGTACGAACCTGGGATGGTTTGTCAGCCAACGCTTCACCGCTGGGGTCTTGTGGGTGGAGGCATTGTCAAGCACGACGTGGCAGTCCAGGTCGGTGGGGACCTCGGCATCGATTTTCTTCAGGAACGCCAGAAACTCCTGGGAGCGGTGCCGCGAATGCAGTGAGCCGATGACCTTGCCGGTGGTCAGGTCCAGTGCCGCATACAGGCTCGAAGTGCCGTGACGCACGTAGTCATGGGTGGCGCGTGCCGGGATGCCGGGCAGCATCGGGAACACCGGCGCAGTGCGGTTGAGCGCCTGGATCTGCGTCTTCTCATCGACACAGAGCACCACGGCACGCTCGGGGGGATCCAGATACAGCCCAACGACGTCGCGGACCTTCTCGACGAACAACGGATCTTTGGACAACTTCCATGAATCCTGTTTATGCGGCGCCAATCCGAACGCTCTCCACACCCGCGAGACCATCGACTGACTCAAGCCCAACTGCTGCGCCATCGAGCGTGTCGACCAATGCGTGGCATCTGGTGGTGTGGTCTCCAACGTCGCGGTAATCAAATCTTTGATCCGCTCATCGCCCACCACTCGGGGCCGGCCCGGCCGAGGCTCGTCGAGCAGACCGTCGAGGCGGTCGACGACGAACCGGTTACGCCACCGGCGCACCGTTGTGATCGACAACCCGAGCCGCTCAGCGAGCTCAGTGTTGGAACCGCCATCGGCTGCTGCCAACACAATTCGCGACCGCATCGCCAGGCCGGCGGCACTGGTCCGGCGCCGCGCCCAACCCTCCAACTCGGCCCGCTCATCGGCGGTCAACACAATCACGGCAGCATGTGGCGTCGGCACAACCCAGTCTAACAACTAGATTGCAACTAATGACTCAGGACACTAG
>NZ_LQOY01000076.1 GCF_002101675.1 Mycobacterium gordonae
ACACAATCACGGCAGCATGTGGCGTCGGCACAACCCAGTCTAACAACTAGATTGCAACTAATGACTCAGGACACTAGTTGCAATTGCGGGGTCGGAAATTTTCGTGTGCGTCTTGCGCAAGACGACGGTGTCGCTCACCAACGCAATTCACACCACGGGTGCGGTCGTCGGGAAGTCCGCCGCTCGGTGCGCGATCGTGGGCGTGCCATTAGGACTCGAATCCGCACGAGAACGAACGCGGCGGGGCCACCAGAACCAGCGGCCCAGTAGTGTCGCGGCGGCCGGCATCATAAACGACCGCACGATCAGGGTGTCGAACAATAGTCCGATCATGATCGTGGTGCCGATCTGGCCCACGACGCGCAGGTCGCTGGTTCCCATCGTGCCCATGGTGAACGCGAATACCAGGCCGGCGGTGGTGACGACCGCGCCGGTGCTCCCCATTGAGCGGATCATCCCGGTCTTGAGTCCGGCACTGGTTTCTTCGCGGAACCGCGCGGCCAGCAGCAGGTTGTAGTCCGATCCGACGGCCAGCAGGACGATGATGGCCATCGCGAGCACCAGCCAGTGCAGCGGCATATGCAGCATGTGCTGCCAGATCAGCACCGACAAGCCGAATGACGAGCCCAACGAGATGGTGACCGTTCCCACGATGACCGCAGAGGCGACCACACTTCCGGTGATGGCCAGCATGATCATGAAGATCAGGCACAGCGAAGCCACCGCGGCGATCATCAGGTCGTATATGGAACCGTCGTGCATGTCTTTATAGTTCGCCGCTGTCCCGGTCAGGTAGATATTCGCCGCCGCCAACGGAGTGCCCTTGACCGCCTCGTCGGCGGCTTGTTTGATGCTGTCGATGTGCGAGATCCCCTCGGCTGTTGCCGGATCGCCCTTGTGGGTAATGAAAAACCGTGCCGAGCTGCCATCGGGCGACAAGAACATGCTCAGGCCGCGCTTGAAGTCCGGGTTGTCGAAGGCTTCCGGCGGAAGGTAGAAGAAGTCGTCGTTCTTCGCGCCGTCGAAGGCTTGTCCCATCACGGTCGTGTTACGGGTCAACGCGTCCATCTGGGTGATCAACCCGGAGAAGGTGCTGGTCGCCGTTTGAGCGAGATCCTTGACCATCTGCATTGCCGCGATCAGCGGGGGCATCTGCGCCAGCATCTGCGGCATGATCTTGTCGAGTTGATCGGTGCTGCGTGCGAGGTTGCCGACATTCTCGCTGAGTCGGTCGACGCCGTCGATTCCCTCGAACAGCGACCGCAGCGACCAGCAAAGCGGAATGTCGAAACAGTGCCGCTCCCAATAGAAGTAGCTTCGAATGGGCCGCCATACGTCTTCGAAATCGGCGAGGTGATCTCGCAACTCGCCGGTGGTGTCCCGCATCTGCTGGGTGTCGCCGGCCACGCCGTGCGTCACGCTGGTGAGCTGTCGCGTCAGGTCTTCCATGTGCTGCGAGATGTCGATCATGCGTTGCAACTCGTTGGTCATCCTCGACATGTCGGCGACGCGTGCGCGAAGCGTCTTGAGGTTCTCGATCGCGACCGCGCTTTGCGCGCTGATCTGGAACGGGATCGAAGCGTGGTCGATCGGGGAGCCCAGCGGCCTGGTAATACCTTGCACCCGTGCGATACCGGGGGTATGGAAGACGCTGCGGGCTATCCGGTCCAGGACGAGCATGTCCGTCGGGTTGCGCAGGTCGTGATCGGCCTCGATCATCAGCAGCTCGGGCGCCATGCGGGCCTGGGGGAAGTGCCGGTCCGACGCCTGGAAACCAATGTTCGAGGGGGTATCGGCCGGCAGGTAGTAGCGCTCGTTGTAGCCGGTCTGATAGCTCGGCAGGGCGATCAATCCGATCAGCGATACCAGGATCGACGCAACGAGAACCGGGCCGGGCCACCGGACGACAATCGTGCCGATTCGTCGCCAACGGCGGGTGCTCACTGTGCGTTTAGGGTCGAATACTCCGAATCGGCTGGTGACGCCAATGACGGCCGGTGCCAGGGTCAACGAGGCCACGGTCACCACCAGGACCGCGAGAGAACACGGCCAACCGAGAGTGTTGAACACGGGAAGACGGGTGAAACTCAGGCAGTACATCGCTCCCGCGACGGTCAGCCCGGAGGCGAGGATCACGTGGGCCGTTCCGTGAAACATGGCGTCGTAGGCGGCTTCTCGATCTAGGCCGGCCGCGCGAGCCTCCTGGTAGCGGCCGATCAGGAAGATGGAGTAGTCCGTCGACGCTGCTATCGCCAGTGCCACAAGCACATTCACAGAGAACGTGGAGAGGGCGATGACGTTGTTGTTGGCCAGCGTGGCGACGACGCCTTCGGCGGTGAGCAATTCGACGCCCACCGTCAGCAGCACGAGCAGCACGGTGCTCAGCGAACGATACGTGATGAGCAGCAGGATCGCGATCACGACAACAGTGATCACAGTGATCTTTTCCAGGCTGCGATCGCCGTAGGTATGGGTATCACCATTGAGCGGACCCGGACCCGTCACGTAGGCCTTGATCCCGGGCGGCGCTGGCACGCTGTCCACGATGCGCTCGACGGCGGCAACGGATTCGTGGGCTGCCGCGCTGCCTCCATCGCCGGTCAAGTACAGCTGGACGTAGGCGGCTTTGCCGTCGGTGCTCTGCGATCCCGCCGCGGTCAGGCTGTCACCCCAGAAGTTCTCGACATGCTCGACGTGAGCTCTGTCTTCGGACAGTTTGGCGATCAGCGTGTCGTAAAACCGATGCGCGCTGTCGCCCAGCTTGTCTCGGCCTTCGAGCAACACCATTGCCGTGGTGTCGTAATTGAATTGCTGAAAATCCTTGCCGATGCGCTTCATCGCGATCAAGGACGGCGCATCGTGGGCGCTGAACGAGACTGCATGAGTTCCGGCGACTTTGGACAGCGGCGGCGTCACCGTATTCATGAGGGCGCACAACGCCAGCCAGAACAGGATGATCGGCAGCGCCAGCCACCGGATTATTCGGCTGGCGACCACCCGCCCGCCGTCAGGTTCGCCTCTCATGCGGACTTCACCAGGCAGCTCGTCGCGGCGTTGTGCGATTCCACCGTAAGTTCGTCACGCACAACGCCGTTGACGGTGATACGGCACCCAAGCCGTTCACTGTCGCCCTGCGCCACCACATTGGCTACAACCGCGCTGAGCGTAGTCTCGATCCGCACCGACCACGGTATAGCCACGTTATCAACCTCCTGCGGTTGGGCATCGGCATCGAGATAGTGGATGGTCGCCGTCGCTCCAGTCGGACCGAAGATCTCGTAGACAACACGCTTGGGATTGAACGCAACGATCGCGTCAGCGTTGCTTCCGCTCGAAACATGTTGATCTGAACCGAAAACTTCGCGCAGCCGCGATACGGTGAAGGACCCGACTGCTACGACAACAGCCATCACGATAGGGATCCAGATGCGTTTGACGAGACCCGTCATGTAACAAGGGCTTTCCGGCCACCAACCGAGATCTTGCGGCGACAAAACGCGACCAATGATTCCTTCATGATCTGAGTTGATCCGCGGTAAAGAGTTGGTACACGGGAATCAATGAACGCGCGGGAGACCCGCGATTCACGCATGTATTCGTAACCGAAGAACAGCTGTAGGCAAGCATGGACTTCATGTACCTCGTGGAGAACCTAACGCAAGAGGGCTTGTCAATTGCAGCGGTGACCGCCGCGGTTATGGAACCCGTGCTCAACGACACGATCGCCTATACTACTGACCGGGAAACGTTTCGGAATACCCACCACGCATATTCAGCACGCCCGTCTCTCCTCGCCGATCTCGCGAACCGAGGCGACTGCGGTCCGACATCATGGTTGACCAGTTCACTCGTTTGCACCTTGCAGAACAATTGTCACGTGCAAGCCGGCGATGGCGAAGTGGTATCGCACCGAAACGCAGGTGCATCTCATGGACCGCATCCTGGCCAAGATCGTTAGCAGCTGGATACCTGCACGTCGACAAAATACTGCTCGGGGTTCTCCTGCCCGTCTTAGCACCACTTTCTTGAGATTTCATCCGGGGGGTGAAGACCCCCATCACATGCCGTGACGCGAGTGCCATATGCATCCTGATTTCCGAGGAGCCGCACCGAGCGGTAACGCAATCGAGTGGCGAGTACTGAACAGACGATGCAGGTGACCAGCAAGAGATCCCGTGACGGCGCCACGAGTGGTCTCAGCTGGGCGCTCCCCAGTGGCCTGCGACCTGAAGGCGCCGAACTGGTCCCGGCACGACGCCGGGTCGATCAGCTCCGGTCAATGGCTAACCACCTCGGTTCTACCTTCGTCACTCCCCGAGCCGAGCCGGCGCGAGGACGTCATGCGCCTGACCACGGTTGCTGCGAAATAGCCCCGCCAGGCGCACTGTTGGCGATGTCGAGGTACCAGGCCTGTACTTGCCGGCGGCTCACTGTATCGTCGCCTTGGTCGAGGTTGTACTCATCAATGTGCTCGCTGACGTTTCGCGGCCTGAGCAGCGAAGGGGCGTCGATGTCGACGCTCCGCAACCGCGTGGTGACCACTGAACCCGGGCATGCGTCGAGACATCCGCTCGATGCATCGGCGAAGGTGTACCGCCGCTACCAAGAAGCAATGAAGCTCGACTTCAAGGACCTGAATTTCAATGTCGGCATGCTGCCTGCGGAGCGTCGGTAGATGCGTCCTGATTGGAGTGGCACTGCATTGATCCAGTTGGTCGCCCTCGGTGCGCAGCCGCTGGACAACTACACCCTCAGCAGCGCCGCAGCCATGGCGTAGGGTTGCCCTCATTCTGTCGCCGCAGTGTGATCCATGGCTTGTGTTCCCGCCGGGAGGAAGTGGTGACGTGGGCCGCTAGCCGCGTGCGGCAAAGCGACGAGATGTGTGCCCGAAACCGCGGGATTCGGTTGTTGGAGGTGGCGTCCTATCAGGTTGACGAGCGTAGCTGCGACCGCCGCGAGATCGGCTGCCGACCCATGGAATGTGGGGACCGAGCAGCCCCTAGTTGGTATGAGTTCATCGTCATCGCCGGGTTCCTGCCACAGCGTGTGGTAGAGCTCAAGTCTACTGTCGCCCTGGATTATTCGGCCAGCGTCTTGATCGATGTCAGATACTGTCGCTCCTCCTTTTGGGGCGCACAGCACCGCCAGGCCGAGCGTGCCGGAGCGAGCATCAGTGGAGACCTGAGCGATCAACGCTCTCCGATCGGTCGCAGTACTTAATGCATCCGCGGCGAGTATGGCGTCGGCTACGCCAACTGAGAAAGTCCTGAAAGTGGTTCAGGGTCGCTTACGAGCCAGGAATGCGGCTTCATCAGAGGGTAGTTTAGCGACTTGCGACAACAGTCGGGTCATCCCGGCCGCACAGGCGGGGTGGGGGCGGGTGCCTGCGGCGGCGATGGTGTCCCACACGCGGGCCAGTGGCCAGTCGTGGATGGGGTACCAGTCATCGACGCGGCGGCGTCCGTTGCTGGCTGAGTGGTTGTGGGCGTAGGGGATTCGGCGACTGCGGGCGGGGCTTTCTTCGGCGCGCAGTCCCATGACGTTGAGCAGGTTTACGGGGCGGTCGAGTGCCTGGCCGCTCTCGCGCAGCTCAGCGCTCAGCCGTGTCATCAGGGTGCGGATGGGGCCGCGTTTGTGGTCGCTGGTGCACCAGCGCCGTGCCGCGTCGGGCCACTTGCCGCGTTGGGCGACCCGTTCGAGGATCGTTTCGGTCTTGCCGGCGCGTGAGCGCCCTACCAGCTCGAAGCGCAGCCCGTAGTGGGCGGCGTGTTCGGCGGCCAGCTGGGGCACCCCGTCCCATTCGGCGTCGCCGAGGTCGGCGTGCACCACCACGATGCGGTCGCTGACACCGGCGGCGCGTGCGGCCGTGGCCACGACGTGCAGGCTGGCTTGCGAGTCTTTCCCGGCGCTGGAATTGACCAGGATCCGGTCGTAGTCGGCCAGTTCGGGCGTGCTCGCCGCTGTCGCCGTCTGGGGCGCGGGTAGCGGGCATCCGGCGGTGTTCCAGTCCAGCGGGAGCTGGGCGTGGTTGGCGGTGATTGTCATCGGTTCCCTTCTCGTTTAAGTGTTGTCTATAGTCTACATCATAAGGTAGACTATAGACAACACTTTCGAGCAAGGGGATGTACGATGATGGCAAGCGCGCCAACGGTTTCGAGATTGACCGGGCTCGACACCACGGCACCGATTCCGCGTGTGTGCGCCTCGTTCGGGATGGGTCTGGACTCCACGGCCATGCTGCTGCGCTGGCTCACCGACGCCAGCTCACGCGACTTCGAGCTTGCCGACCTGGTGGTGCTCACGGCCATGACCGGCCATGAGTTCGCGGCCACCACCGACGCGGTCTCGCGGCTGGTGTTGCCGCTGCTGGCGCGCCACCGGGTGCGCTTCATCCAGGTGGCACGCTGCGCCCGCACCACCACACGCGTCGGCGACGGCGTCGTAATCCTCGACGATTCCTCGAGCGCGGCAACGCTGTTCGCCCACGGCGACTACACACTGGGCCAGGAGATGCTGGCGGCGGGCACGGTGCCTCAGCGCGGCGGGATCAGGGCCTGCTCGATGCACGCCAAAGGCGACTGCCTGGATCCGGTGATCGCGCGCATCACCGCCGGACACCCCTACCGGCACGCGATCGGCTTCGAGGCAAATGAATCCGGGCGCGCCGCCAAAGACCGCACCTACAACACCGCCACCCGCACCGGCTGGTATCCGCTGCTGGAGTGGGGCTGGACCCGCGCCGATTGCCAGCGTTTCGTCCTGGACATCCTGGGCGAAGCGATCCCCAAATCAGCATGCGGATTCTGCCCGTTCTCGATGGCCACGGCCACCGGCCGATCCCAGCAAGTGCAGCGCTACCGCGCCGAACCCGAGCGCGGCGCCGAGGCGTTGTTCCTGGAATTTGTTGCCCGCAGCCTCAATCCGGCCCAAACGCTGATCGAGAACAGCAGCGCCGCCGAGCTTGTCGCCCAGGCCGGACTTGACGAGGTGATGGCGCGCTTCACCTTCCGCTTGGAGCACTCGCCGTGGGCGCTCTACGAGGTGCGCCGGCTGGCCCGGCCCGGCCGCGAGGGCCGCCGTGGCATCACCGCCCGCTCGGTGCGCATCATCGCCACCGGTACCCGCAGCCACATGGCCGACCAGCTCAGCGCCCAACCCGGGCAGCGGGTCTGCGGCGCCGATGACGTGGTGCGCCATGTGGTGCGCGAACGCGCGCACGACGGGGTGGACCACCTGTTCGTGGCCGCCCCGGCGGGCCCGCAGAACAAGCAGCGCCCCGGTTTTGAGCAGTGGTGGCAGGAGGCGACCGGCGATGGCCTGTTCTGAGCACGGCGCCACCACGTCGCTTGTAGACTATCGGCCACAATCAACTGCTGGCCGAACACAACAAAGGGCGACCTGGGTGGACACCGACACTGCGGGCGACGACGCAGCGATCCAACAACAGATTGGGGCCGCGATCCGCGAGCGCCGCATCACCGCAGGCTTGACCCAAGCCACCCTGGCCGAACGCGCCGGCATCCACCGCACCTACCTCAACCAGGTCGAACACGGCCATAAAGCAGCCACCACCGTCGTGCTGGTCCACCTGGCCCGCGCCCTGAACACCAGCGCCGCCACGCTGCTGCGAGGCATCGCGTGACATCATCGAAACTATGTTCGAACACTGGGACGATTCCGCTGAGTTCCCGACCCTTGTTCGCGTCGACCGCCAGGTCCGCCTCGATGTGGCACGGGTCTTCCCGGCCTCCGGTATCCGCAAAGACGAACTTCCCCTCTGGGTGAAAGCGGGCGGCGTGGTGCTGGAGCCGGTCATGCTGGCACGCCAAGTGGCCTGGCTGCGCCGTTCCGAGGGCTCCTGGCTGGCCTGCGTCCAGATGCCCGCACGCAGCGCCAACCGGCGATCCCAGCTCACGATGAACCTGTGGTTGCCACCGCATGCGCTCTCCGTCGTCGAGTAAGGCCTTTCGGCGCGGCCACCGCATGCAGGACAATGGCGTCAATGTTTCAAAGCCTGCACGCCCTCGGCGATCTCGTGCGCCATCAACGCAAAGACATCAACGCCAAACTGGGCCACCGCTCGACCGGCGTCGCGGCCTGCGCACTTCTCGATGAGCTCGCCGCACTGATCGCCACCATCACCGACAAGGTGCCCGCTGACGCCCGGCCCACGCGCAGCGCAATCATGGACTACGGCGATCGCGCCATCGCCATCATGCAATCGACGCAGCGCACCATGGATGAACTCGCCAAACTCCTCGACGAAGGCGGTGCCGCGGTCTATCAGCAGCGCCAACCCCAGACACGGCTCATCGCCCGTATCGAATCCGAAAGCTATGCAGTCGACAGCACCGACTTCACCACCGTCACCGACGCCAAATCCTATGCAGTATTGAAAAACTCCGATGCTCCGGCACTGCACGTGCAGATCGAGGCCGATCGAATCGCACGTGAGGAACAAGCACGCATCTATCAACAGCGTCTGCAACGCATGGAGACCGCGATTGAGAACACTGAAACCGAGTACGCTCAGCGGATCCGGCAACTCGCCGTGAGGTTCGAGTAGAACGCGCGGACTGGCTGTGCTACCGGTAACCCGCGGTGTCGAGTTCGGCGGGCATCGGTGTGGCCACCAGGCGATCGAGTAGTTCGTCGAGCTGTTCGGGGTCGACGTCGTCACCGGGTTGCTGCGCGGTGGTGGTGATGATGGCGGTGCACTGGCCATCGATGTGCAGGGTGTAGCGGCAGGCGCCGGCGATCTTGAGGTGGGCATGGCGGGCGCGAACGGCGGCGAGCGCGGCCGCGCGCGCCTGGGCCGTGGTCGTGGCGGTGCCGGTGCAGATCTGCACGTCCCCGGGATGGCTGCTGGTGAGGCTCCAGGTCGTCATGCGCGGGATTCCTTTCGGTTTGGGGGACACCGGAGGTGTCGTTGCATCCAGTGTCGGCGTTAGGCGGGCACGCGGGCGCGGGCCGCACCCTCCGTTGTGGATAAGTGCGGCCCGCGGTGGGTGGCTTGTGGATTACTCCGGCGTGGGTCGGTAATCGTCGAGGGTGGGGTCTGCGCTGAAGCGCGGTCCATCGGTGAACACGTGCACTGCGGTCGAGTGCGCGCGCCGCAGCAGCTCCACGGCACTGTGGTAGCCGTCCTGGTCGAGGATCTGCCAGGTGCAGGGGCCGCAGTGAATGTCGATCCAGTTCAGCTGGCGGCGCCGATCGCGCGCTAACTCGTCGCGGGCCACCACGGCGTAGCTGGCGCGCCGGGTCCAGTCCAGAGCGATGGTCTGGGCCGCAAAGGGTTCCAGGGCTGGTGTCGGCGGCGGCGGGATGCGGCGCAGCAGTGGTGCGAGCAGTGGGCGGGCGGCCGCGAACGCTTCGAGCACACTTTGCGCTGCCTGCGCCGACCAGAACGTCATCAGAATGCCGCCCCACGTCATCGTCATGCGCGCCGTGGGGGTGCAGGCGTGAAAGACGGTCAGATCACCCTCTTGGGTGCCCTGGATGCGGACCAGGCTGTGGGTGATGACGGCGGCAGGGGTGGACTGCGCCGGGTTGATGGCGGGCTTGCTGGACATACTGCGTACTCCTCCTCAGTAGTGACGACTATAGTAGTCAGTCTACCAGCGGCACCGATCTTTAGCAACGGTAATGAGGACGAGTTCCACCCTCACGATGTCACGAAAACCCACTGACCCATTGATGTTTCGCGCTACGGGCGGCGCACGTGTCGGGTTCTCAGCAATCGATGACAGACGCCGGGCGGCGTGCACAGGATCGGTGGGGCGGCGCGGGTTGCACGCCGCCCCACCCGACGCCCGTTCCGGCCGACTGTGGGTGGTCAGCCGCCCTTCGGCGCCGTGGTCTTGGCGGCGGCGATCCTGTCATAGACGGTGTCTTCCTTGGCTTGGCCGGTGATGATTTTTTCGATTTCGGACAGCTCGTAGCCGTTGTCGGCCAGGAACCGCAGGTAGTCCTTGCTGTAGTTGGTGTAGCGGCGCCGCCAGGCGTCTTTGGGGGTTTCGGCTTATGTATGACTGAACACTGTTCGTGCCCAAGAAGAAGTGGTGGGACACCATGCGTAAGCGACGGGCG
>NZ_LQOY01000077.1 GCF_002101675.1 Mycobacterium gordonae
CCGCTTCATCGAGGCGGTGCGCCGGTTGCAGGATCACCCCCGCGCCGCCCGACGCGCCGGTTCCACCGTCTCCTCCGTTACCGCCGTAACCGGCCTGGCTGCTCGATCCGACAGCCGTCGCGGCACCACCATTACCGCCAGTTCCCCCCGTGCCGCCCAATGCTTGAGCGACGGCGCCGTTCCCGCCGCTACCGCCGACAGCAGCACCGCCCCCTGCGTACGCAGAGCCGCCTTCACCACCGGCGCCTCCATTACCGCCGGCGCCACCGATGCCACCGTTGCCGCCGGCTGCAAAGCTCAGTGTCGAATTGGCGATGCCACCCTTGCCTCCGGTGCCACCCGTGGCGCCGAGACCGCCGTCGCCGCCGGTCCCCCCTGCGGTCGCGTACGCGCCACCTGATACTGAGTCGTTCGTGCCGGAGACTCCGGTGGCGCCTTGACCGCTGATCACAGGGTTCACCCCGTTGGCCCCCGCCAGGCCGGTGCCGCCCTGCCCGCCGGCACCACCGTCGCCGAACAGCAGCGCGTTGCCGCCGTGCCCGCCCAGTCCTGGATTACCGCCGTTGATGCCCGCGAGCGCAGTCCCGCCCTGCCCGCCGGCGCCGCCGTTGCCGAACAGCCAGCCGCCGCTGCCGCCTTTACCGCCGGCCGCGCCTGCCCCGCCTTGACCCCCGACACCACCACTTCCGAATAGGCCCGCCGCACCGCCGTTGCCACCCACCTGTCCGGGCAGCCCGTCACCGCCGCGTCCGCCGTTGCCGAACAACAATCCGCCGGCGCCGCCGTTACGGCCCGGGGCGCCGTTGGCCCCGTCACCGATTAGTGGGCGGCCCAGCAGCGCCTGGGTGGGTGCATTGACCACGCCGAGTAGGAGTTGGTCGACGCTGGTGGACTCGGCAGCGGAATACGCCAAGGCACCGGCACCGAGCGCCTGCACGAACTGAGCATGAAACGCCGCCCCCTGCGCGCTGACGGCCTGATAGGCCTGCGCGTGCCCGCCGAATACCGTCGCGATCGCCGTCGAGACCTCGTCGGCCGCAGCCGCCAGCACCTCGGCCGTCGGGGCGAAGGCCGATGCGTTGGCCGCCGCGAGCGCGGCGCGGATATTTGCCAGATCCCTTGCCGCGCTAGTCAACAACTGTGGGTTAGCGATCACAAAAGACATCCAGCCTCCCAGACACGGCCCGATCCCGAATTCAGGCAGCCGTATTGTGCGCTGCCCGGCCGCGTTTTTTCAGCGTTTTGCGGGAAGCTGGTACGGACCGCTCGAGTCGGTCGGCCGATCCGCGACCGGAAACAAAGCGGCCACGCTAACCGGGTTGTCCCGAAGCCCCCTGGACGCCGGACAGCCCGTCGTCGCCGTCGAACCCGTTGGTCGAATTGCCGATACCGCCCTTGCCGCCGGCGCCGAATGCACCGCCGCTGCCGCCGGCCCCACCGGCGCCGCCCGCACCGGCAGTGCCGTTCACTCCGGCGTCGCCGAACAGCAATCCTGCGTCGCCACCGAATCCGCCGGTGCCGCTGCCACCTCCAGCGCCCCCCGTCCCGCCAATTCCGCCATCACCGCCGTCGCCGCCGGTACCACCCGTGCCGCTGACGGTGCTCAAGCCTGCGCCACCGATGCCGCCGTCACCACCTGCGCCCCCAAGGCCGCCCACGCCGCCGGCCCCACCCAGGCCGGCAATACCGCCGTTGCCGCCGTCGCCGCCCAACAAGCCGCCGCGGCCCCCGTTGCCGCCGTCGCCGCCCGCTCCGCCGGCGCCGCCGGTACCTCCGGCGCCGGCGTCCGCGCCGATTCCTCCCGAGCCGCCGAAGGCCACGTCATTAGCTGCCGCGGCCAGGCCCCCTTCACCGCCGCGACCGCCAAGACCGCCAGTTGCGCCCTGACCGCCGACGCCACCGGTGCCGCCGACGCCTCCGGCGCCGCCGTTACCGAACAGCAGACCCGCGTTGCCGCCGTTCCCTCCCGCGGCACCCCTGCCTCCAGTACCGCCGGAAGTGCCGGCCGCACCGTTGCCGCCATCTCCGCCAGCACCGCCGGCGGCGAAACCACCGACATCGCTCAGACCGGCACCCCCCTCACCGCCGCTAACACCCGAGCCGCCGGGAGCGGCGGCATTGTTGCCGAACCCGCCGTTACCTCCTGACGCGAAACCATCCGAGGCGGACGCGGGGCCGCCTATCCCGCCCGTGCCCCCGTTGCCTCCTTCGCCCCCGGTACCGCCGGGCCCGCCGACGCTGTTTCCAACGCCATTGGAGAGAGTCGCCGCGCCCCCGCTACCCCCGGTCCCGCCGGTAGCGGCGACGCCGGCGTCACCGCCGGTGCCGCCGGGACCGGCAGTCACATTGCCGTTGACCCCGTCCACGATGTCGTTGGTTCCCGGGGTGCCCGTAGCGCCGGTCCCACTTATGACCGGATTCACGCCGTCCAGTCCGGTCAGGCCGGTACCGCCCTGCCCCCCAGCTCCACCGTTACCGAACAGCAGGGCGCTACCACCATTGCCGCCGAGGCCCGGGTTGCCGCCGTTGATATTGGCGAGGCCCGATCCACCTTGGCCGCCCGCGCCGCCATTGCCGAACAGCCAGCCACCGGAGCCCCCGTTGCCGCCCCGCGCGCCGGCGCCGCCGATACCGCCGACGCCGCCGGTGCCGATCAGCCCGGCGGCACCGCCATTGCCGCCGGCCTGGCCGGGCGAACCGTCACCACCACGTCCACCGTTGCCGAACAGCAGACCACCGGCGCCGCCGTCCTGTCCCGGGCCCCCGTTGACACCGTCGCCGATCAGCGGACGGCCCAGCAGCGTCTGGGTCGGCGCATTCACCAAACCGCGGACCTGCTGCTCCAGCATCTGCAACGGCGACGCATTAGCGGCTTCGGCGCCCGCATACGATATGGCGCCGGCGTTCAATATTCGGACGAATTCAGCATGGTAGGCGGCAGCCCGGGCACAAACCGCCTGGTAGGCCTCGGCGTGCCCTCCGAATAAGTCGGCGATGGCCGCCGAAATTTCGTCGGCGCCAGCTGCCAATAACTTCGTTGTCGGCGCTGCCACCGCAGAGTTGGCCTCAGCGAGCGCGGAACCGATCTCCGCGAGATCTGCTGTGGCAGTGCTCAATATCTCCGGCGTGATAACGACAAACGACATCGCGGCCTCCCGGTTGCGCCTCGTTCCCGATTCGGGCAGAAGTTATTGTGCGCAATAGAACGGCCATTTGTTTCCGTTTTTACCAAAGTGCTTTAAAGCATTTATACATTCCAGAATGGTGTTCGAAATTCAACCAATTACTAGAATTTAATTCGGTAGGCCGATGCCTGCAGTCAGGCCGTTTGTTGCGCGGCACCGGCCGCCGATAATGCCTCGAATTCTTCGTCGGTCAGGGTGATGCCGGCGGCGGCGACGTTTTCTTCCAGATGCGCCACTCGTGAGGTGCCCGGGATCGGCAGCATCACCGGCGACCGCTTGAGCAGCCAGGCCAGCGCCAGCTGCGAGGGCGTCGCACCATGTGCGGCGGCGATCTTCTGCAGCGGACCGTCCGGCGCGGCTAGCGGGCCCGACGCCAACGGGAACCACGGGATGAAGCCGATGCCCTGGGTGGTCGCCGCGTCCAATAGCGGCTCGGCCTTGCGGGAGGTCAGGTTGTACATGTTCTGCACCGACACGATCGGCGCAATCTCACGCGCGGCGTTGAGTTGATCGACGTCGATCTCCGACAGACCGATGTGGCGGATCTTGCCTTCGCCCTGCAGCGTGACCAATTCGCCGAGTTGATCGGCCAGCGGAAAGTCGGGGTCGATGCGGTGCAATTGGTAGAGGTCGATGGTCTCGACACCGAGACGCCGCAGGCTCATCTCGCATTCCTGGCGCAGATAACTCGGATTGCCAAGGGGGATCCACACATTGGGGCCGGTGCGCAGCAGGCCGGCTTTGGTGGCGATCACCAGCCCGCTGTAGGGGTGCAGCGCCTCGTGAATGATCTCCTCGGAGACGTAGGGACCGTACGAGTCCGCAGTGTCGATGAAGTTGACGCCGAGCTCGACCGCGCGCCGCAGTACTCGCACGCACTCGTCGCGGTCGGCGGGAGGGCCCCACACGCCTGCACCGGTCAGGCGCATCGCGCCGAAGCCGAGCCGATTGACCGTCAGGTCACTACCGAGTGTGAACTTCTCCGATACGTGTGCAGCCACCCTTCCGAACGTACGCGCGTCCGCAATGCTCAGCCGACCACCGGAGCGACGAACCGGCGCACGATGGCCTCTTCCCCACCCGGTCTGATGCCGATCGCCGGACAGCCAATCCACGCGACCGATACGAACGACTCGGACCTCGGCGTCAGCCCCATAATTCAGCCCCTACGCAATCGCCTGGCGAAGCGCTGGATGACCGTTGGCCCGCGCCCGCAGACCGGTCAACGATCAGCGTCCGACACCACCCGCTTTCGCCGAAGCCGTGCGCCGACCCGGGAATAGCGAATCCACAACAGGATTCGGCAACTCCGGCAATCCGGACTTCGCCACCATGATCGGCGCCTGTGGCAAGCTGGGCCAGGTGGACCTGCGCACGCTCGCCCAGCAGCAGCTGACCTATCAGGAAGTAGGCGCGACCGCCGCCGATCAACTCCCGCCGGGGTATGACCACATGAGCGTCTCGGCTCAGATCGGCACCGGGCGGGACCGCTTCGAAAAGGCCGCCAAAGCAGTCATGCACTGGGGCATGCAACGCGGCGCCGGGTTGCGGGTGACGGCTAGCACCGACACCGTCGGCGTCTCTACGGTGGTGGTCGTCAAGATGCTGGGGGTGCTGCGCGCCCCGTGCCGGGTGGTGTACGTGGTCGAGGAGCCCGACGTTCGTGGCTTCGCCTACGGCACGCTACCGGGCCACCCGGCGTCCGGCGAAGAGCGCTTCGCCGTTCGTTACGACCCCAACACCGACGCGGTTTATGCCGAGGTGTCGGCCTTCTCCCGACCGGCGACCTGGTATAGCAAACTCGGCAGGCCGTTCGTCGCGGTGGCGCAGCGGGTGATCGCCAAGCGCTATCTGCGCGGGGTGTAACGCGCTCGATCAGTGCCGCCCGATAGTGCCGCCATGCACACCCTGTGCTAACCGGCCGAGCGCGACAGCGCCAACCAGCAAACCGAAGTCCCGCAACGCGACGTCGTAGAAACCGGGTCCGGTGACCAGGTTGAGAATGATGCCGGCCAGCCAGGCCGCGACCACCCAGGCACCGACTCGCGGCATCACCGCGACGAGCACGCCGGCCAGGATCTCGATCGCTCCCACCAGGTACATGCACTGATCAGCGGTTCCCGGGACCATGTCGTTGATCCAACTTGCCAGATACATGCTCCAGTGATGGGGATGAGTCAGCAGGTTGAAGAACTTGTCCAGCCCGAAAACTATCGGCGCGACGGCGAACACCGTGCGAAGGAGCAGGTAAGCCGAGTACGCGGGGTCCCGCAACCGTGCTCCCAGACCGCCGGTCGCAGTGACTGATGGACCACTCATGGTGTCTCCCATCTCTAACAGACAATAACTTAAAAGTTAGAATGGGTACACTGTAGCGTCAAGTCTTTTGTCTGTTAGAAATGGGCACTACGTGGACGATGCGGACTCGCTCGAGCGCGCTGCAGCGGGCATCGGCGCACTGGCCGACCCGGTGCGCTACCAGCTCTACCAATTCGTGTGCGCGCAGGCCGGCCCAGTGAGCCGCGACCAGGCGGCCGATGCTGTGGAGATACCGCATCACCAGGCAAAATTTCACCTCGACCGGCTCACGGCCGAGGGCCTGCTGGAAACCGAATACGCGCGGGTCACGGGTCGATCCGGCCCCGGCGCCGGGCGGACCTCAAAGCTCTACCGCAGGGCGGGCCGCGATATCGCGGTGAGCCTTCCCCAGCGCGAATACGAGTTGGCCGGCCGGCTGATGGCCGCGGCCATCGCGCGGTCGGCCGACAGCGGCGAACCCGTCGTCGAAGTTCTGAACGCACTTGCCTACGACTACGGGCGGACGATCGGCCTTGCCCCGACCCGCCCGTCGGACGCCGCGGCGGCACTCGAGGTGATGTTGACCCTGCTCCGCCAGCACGGATACGAGCCCCGCCGCACGCAGGGCGAGGTGGAGATGGCCAACTGCCCGTTCCACGCGCTGGCTCGCGAACAGACGGCCCTGGCCTGCAACATGAACCACGCGTTGATCACCGGCGTATCCGACGCGTTGGCGCCGCACGGCCCGGACACTCAGCTGCGGCCCGGACCGCCCCGGTGTTGCGTCGTCCTCACGAACGTTTGACGAAGCGTGTCAACGCGACGGTGCCGGAAAAGTATCAGGACCAGCGCGCCAGCAAACTCTGCGCTCCCACACTCAAGGCCTCGATGACGTCGGCCACCGTGGCGTCGTCGCGAATCATCCCGACCCCCTGGCCGGCGTCGACCGGCGCCAACGGCCCGGCCCCCGCCGCCGGGTCGGTGGCAAGCTCCTCCTCGCGACCGGTCCAGCGCGTGACAAACTCGTCGGTCAGCACCCGCGACGGGAATCTCTGCGGCCACGGAAGTCCCGCGGCGACGTCGAATACGCGGGTGACCCGGGTGTCGGTCGCCGCCGCCGCGATCAGGGCCTGACGGCTCGCGCCGCCGGTCAGCGCCTCCGGGCAGGCCGCCAACCGGGTACCCACCCACGCCCCGCTGGCCCCGGCGGCCAGGACGGCGGCCAGACTTCGGGGTGAGGCAACGCCGCCACCGGCCAGCACCGGAACGGACACCGCGTCGAGCACCTCGTCCAGCAACGGCAGGGTTGCCAGCCGGACCTCGCCGTGCCCGCCGCCTTCGGCTCCCCGCGCGACCAGGACGTCGACGCCGGCTCCCGCCGCGCGGCGGGCTCCTTCGGCATCGTAAACCTGTGTGGCGGTTGCGATTCCGGCGTCGTGCGCGGCGGTGACCCAGGACCAGTCGGTACCGAAGCTGACCGACAGCAGCGCCGGACCGGCGGCCAGCGCATCCTCGAACAGCCCACTCTGCGCGCGCATCACCCAATCCACCAATCCGATGCCGAACCGCCCCCGCACGTAACGCAATTCGGCTGCCAGCGACACGCGGGTCGCGGCGCTGCCCATGCCAACCATTCCCAGCCCGCCGGCCGCGGTCACAGCCGCCGCCAGCCGGCCTCCCGCGACCCCTCCCATCGGCGCGTTGACGATCGGCACCCGCAAGCCGAAGTCTCGCGACCAGGGCGTGGCCAGTGCGGTCAATGCGAAGCGCCGGGCTGGGACTTCAGCACGGTCAGCATCACCACCGAGTCCTGCACCGCGAGCAGGGCGTGCCGCACCCGTGGGATGACCACGTAATCGCCGGTCTTCCCCTCCCAGGCATCGTCGCCGGCGGTGAGACGGACATGACCCTCGAGCACCTGCAAGGTCGCCTCACCGGGGCTGTCGTGTTCGGACAGCTCGTGCTCGGCCAGCAGGGCGAGCACGGTCTGGCGCAGTTCGTGGGTGTGGCCACCGTGGATGGTGTGGGCCGCCCGGCCGCTGTGGGTCTTGCGGGCCTCGGCCAGCTTCTCGGATGCCAGCTCGTTCAGCGAAATGGATTCCATGGCCCTCACCTTTCAGTTGTTCAGTAGCAGTATCCCCGCCACCAGCAGGGCCACAACCTTGACCACCTCTAAGCCGACATAGGCGTAGTGGGCCCGCGAGCGCGGTGCATCCAATCCGGCCAGCACCTCATCGGATCGCCGGGTCAGGCGGGGCCGCACCGCGATGAGCTGAACGGCCAGGGTGATCGCGGCGACCGAGAACGCCACGAGGATGCGCTGCGGAGTCGGGCCAGCCACCAACAACGCCCCGATGACCAAGGCGAACGCGACTTCCACGGTGTTCAGCGCACGGAAGACCAGACGGCCGATGCCCAGGCCGATCTGCAGCGTCACGTTGGGCGCCCGAAACTTCAGCGGCGCTTCCAGGAACGAGATCGCCAGCACCATGCCGAGCCAGACGAACGTGGTGGCCACCTCCGTGGCGCGTCCCGCGTTCACTGTCGCGCTCCCGCCGGCACCAGGTGGGCCAGGCACAGGTCCGGTTCGACGAACGCTTCCAGCCGCTCGACGGTGACCGGCGCCGCCCAGGTTTCCAGAGCGCCGCGCATCAGCCCGAGGTGGACGGGGCAGATGACGCTCGATTGCCGCTCGGCGAGTTCGAGGAACGGGCAGTGTCGCAGTCCGAGCTGCTGCCCTCCGCCGGCGGCACGGAGTTCGGGTTCGAAGCCCAGATCGTCGAGAACGCCCATCAGGTGGGCGATGGACTTCTCAGCGTCGGGGTCCGGCCCGGGTGGTCCGAGCCGCTCACCCCACGCCCGGCCGGTGGCCACGGCCCGGGCATCCGAATCAGGTTCGGCCGCAAGGCCGATGGCGAGGATCTCGGCCAGCAGCCGGTACTGCCGCATGCCTTCGCGGTCCATCTGCTGCACGGCCCGGAACATCAGCGGCGGGCGTCCGGGGCCGCGCCGGGTCGGCCGCACGTGCTCCACCCGGCCCTCACCGACCAGGGTGTCCAGGTGGAAACGCACCGTGTTGGGATGCACATGCAGCTTCCCGGCGATCTCGACGATGCTCAGTGGCACCTGGGACGAGCGCAGAATCCGTAACACCGCGCGACGGCGACCGGTCGACTCCGGCCCCGGATCAGGATCTGCCATAGCGAGTCACTCACCCTTTCCCAGCGCGTGGGGCGTGGACTAGCAAGTTTACACAAGTAGAATTGTACAAATCGGGGAGTGTTTTCAGCCGCTACGCCGGCTGCGCTACCTTACAGTGCAGCACACCCACCACTATGACCGCCGAAAAAGAACCGCTTCCCCTGTCCGGCCGGGACGATGCCCACGTTCCTGGCCACTGGCTGCTGGCCAGGCTGGGCAAGCGGGTGCTGCGACCCGGTGGCGTCGAGTTGACCCGCACCCTGCTGGCTCGCGCCGAGGTGACCAACGCCGACGTGCTCGAGCTGGCTCCGGGGCTGGGCCGGACCGCGACGGAGATCATCGCCCGGGGTCCCCGGTCCTATGTTGGCGCGGAGGCAGACCCGGACGCGGCCAATCGAGTACGCCGTGTCGTCGCCGGCCACGGCGACGTCAAGGTCACCGATGCGGCCGACACGGGCCTGCCTGAGGCCAGTGCCGACGTGGTGATCGGCGAGGCGATGCTGACCATGCAAAGCGATGCGGCCAAGCACGCCATCGTCGCCGAGGCGGCACGGGTGCTGCGCCCGCGGGGCCGCTACGCGATCCACGAGCTGGCCCTCACGCCGGACGACTTACCGGAGGAGATCGGCACCGAGGTGCGGCAGTCGCTGGCCCGGGCGATCAAGGTCAATGCGCGTCCCCTGACGGTCGCGGAGTGGTCGGAGCTGCTGGCCGGTCACGGGCTGGTGGTGCAGCACGTCGCAACGGCCCCGATGGCACTGTTGGCGCCGCGACGGCTGATCGCCGACGAAGGACTCTGGGGCACAATGAAATTTGCCAAGAATGTGCTCACCCAACACGACGCCCGCAAGCGCGTGCTGGCGATGCGGGGCACCTTCCGCAAACACCGCGAGCGGTTGGCCGCGGTGGTCATCGTCGCGCAGAAGCCCGGCTAATCCGCGACTGTGCCGCGGGCTCGCTGCAGGCTCTCGTTGATCAACCTGTCGGCAGCGCCGAAGTACGTCGGTGACGGCTTTGCCCCGGTCAGCTCGGCGATGGCCCGCTGCTCACCGAGAGTGTCTGTCATACGCAGGTTTTCAGCCATTCGCCGGGTGTCCACCCGCAACCCGGTCAGCAACTCACCGCATTGTGAACCCGCCACCAGAGTCCGTCGGGCCAAGGTGCGCAGGGTGTCGCCCTCGACATGCCAGGCCCCGTCGGGGCGCTCATCGTTGGCCAGCGCGGCGCCCTGATGCAACGTGGCGGCCAACGGCGGTGCCGCTATCCCGGCACGCCGGATCAGGATAGACAACACCGGATTCCGCTTGTGCGGCATCGACGATGAGCCCCCGCGTCCCGCGCGGGCGGGTTCACTCAACTCACCGATCTCCGGGCGGGTCAGCGTGACGATGTCCGAGGCGATCCGGGCCCAGGCGTCGGTGCACGCCACCAGCGCATCGGCTGCGGCCGTGATCGGTCCGCGTGCGGTATGCCAGGGCGTTCGATAGTCGAGTCCCAAAGTCGTTGCCGCAGTGCGTGCGACCCGTTCGGCGAGCGCGGCCGCATCGTCGGTGCCGGTGCGCGCGGTGGCCAATTCCACGGTGGCCGACCATGTTCCGACCGCACCGCCGAACTGAGCCGGAGTGGACAGGGCGGCGAGCCGGTCGTGGGCGTCGAGAACGCCATTGAGCCAGCCGGCTACCTTGGCGCCGAATGTCATGGGTGCGGCGTGCTGGGTCAGGGTGCGGGCCACCATGGGTGTGCGGCGGTGCATGCCGGCCAGGGCGGACAGCGTCTCGATCTGCGTTGCCAACTGGGCACCCAATTGCACGATGACGCCGCGCAGCGCCAGCATCAGGGCGGTGTCGACGACGTCCTGGCTGGTCAGTCCCTGGTGGATCCACGGCCCGAGCGCCGGCGTCGCGCGGTGGCGCAGCAGGGCCACCACCCCGACCACCGGATTGCCGCCGTCCTCGGCGGTGACGGCGAGGTGCTCGCGGTCCTGCTCCGCCACCAGATGCCGCAGATCGGCCCCCGCCACGGGGGCCAGTCCGGCAGCACCCAGAGCATTCAGCCATGCCGACTCCACCGCCACCATGGCCTGCAAGAGCGCCTGATCGGTCATGTGTTCGCCGGCGCGTTCGTCACCGGGCCACAGCAGGTTGGTCATGCCCGATCACCCCGGTAGGCCAGGAACACCGTTTCGCCGGGACCTTGCAGACGCACATCGAAACGGTATCGCGCTCGGCCCGAACCGGTTTCGGCGAGACAGCACATGGTCCTGCGCCGTCGCGGTTCGAGCCCGGCCAGCTCCGCGACGGTCTCTAGGTCGGCATCGGGCAGGTAGGCGCGCGTGAAAAGGCGATGCAGCAAGCCCCGCGCGAAAACGGCGACGACGAAATACGGCGGCGCCCCGGCGCTGGTCGGGCCGGGGGGCACCGTGGTGAAGGCGTAGCCCCCCTGCGCGTCGGTCGCCGACCTGCCCCAGCCGGTGAACGTCCAACCGTCGCGCCGCAGTGAGCCGGACGCCTGCGGGATTCGCCCGGCGTTGTCGGGTTGCCAGATCTCCACCAGCGCGTCGGGCACTCCGGCTCCGGCACCGTCGTACACCGTGCCGTGCAGCTCGACGGCGCCCGGGAATTCGTTACACACCAGTTCGCTGTCACGCGAGAACGGCAGGCCGATGCCGAAGAACGGCCCGACCGTTTGCCCTGGGGTGCACGGTGTTTGAGTCATCGGCTCAAGACGATGTCCCACCGGTAGCCGGTTGCATACTCCGGTTCGGTGACGTCGTGGTCGTAGTCGGCGACGAGCCGTTGTCGCGCAACCGGATCAAGCACCGACTGGAAGATCGGGTCCAATCCGAACAGTGGGTCGCCGGGAAAGTACATCTGGGTGACCAGGCGATCGGTGAAAGCAGTCCCGAACACTGAGAAGTGGATATGGGCCGGCCGCCACGCGTTGTGGTGGTTGCGCCACGGATACGGGCCCGGCTTGATCGTCTTGAAGCGGTAGGAACCGTCGGGCCCGGTGAGGCACCGGCCGGCGCCGGTGAAATTCGGGTCCAGCGGGGCGGGGTGTTGGTCGCCGTGGTGGCGGTAGCGGCCGCTGGCGTTGGCCTGCCAGATCTCGAGCAACTGCCCGGCGACGGGCCGCCCGTCGCCGTCCAGCAGGCGTCCGGTCACGATGATGCGCTCCCCGATCGGTTCCCCCGGGTGTCCGGCCGTCAGGTCGGCGTCAAGTGGATCGACGTCCTGATGACCGAAACACGGTGACCAGCATTCGATCTCGTCGGGATCGACGGAGACCAGGGGATGCTCCGGGTGGCGAAGGATGCTGCTGCGGTACGGCGGGTAGTCCAGGCGCGGCATGACTTCGACACCGCCGCCGCCCTGATAGTCGGTCGCGATAGCAGCGATCTCCGACGAGATCTCGCGCTGTGACGCGGCGTGCTCCCCGGCCTCCACAAGGCGTGAGGCTACTCGCTGCGGTCAGGAGTGGTGCATGCGAAGGGCACCGAATCGAATGCATCGTCCGCCCGTCAGCGACGGGTGGGAGCAGACGTGCGGATCGTGACCGCGCCGACCGGCGCACATAGGTTGAAGATTTCTTCATTATCGTATAAAACATTCAGTGACGATTGATTCGGCTCTGCGGGCGAAGAAGGTTGCAAGTGATGTCGTATCTCTTGACCACCCCGGACGTAGTTGGGGTAGCCGTCGGCGATCTGACCACGATCGCGTCATCGATCGACGCCGCACGGGCGGCGGCCGCGGGCTCCACGACCGGCATCCTGGCGGCCGGCGCTGATGAAATCTCGGCAGCGATTGCCGAGCTGTTCAGCGCACACGGCCGAACATTTCAGGCGCTGGGCCGACAGCTGTCGGCCTTCCACGACCAGTTCGTCCAAACCTTGGACGCAAGCGCGGCGGCTTACGCCACCGCCGAGGCGACCAACTCCCTCAGCTTTGCCGCGGCCGACCCCAGACTGGAACTGTTCGGCGTACTGATCGGCGGAAATGGAGCAGACGGGAGCGCGTCGAGTCCGAACGGCGGCAACGGCGGACTGCTCTGGGGTAACGGCGGAGCCGGCTACACCCAGCCGGGCTCCTCCGGACTCGAAGGCGGCAACGGCGGCAACGCCGGCTTGTTCGGCAACGGCGGGGTTGGCGGCGGTGGAGGTTACGGCGCGCCGGGCGGCCAGGGTGGCGCCGGTGGATGGCTATTCGGCAACGGCGGCGCCGGGGGCAACGGCGGCGCAGCGGTAGCCGGCTTCAACGGCGGGGCCGCAGGCAATGGCGGTGCCGGCGGCAGCGCGAACCTCGTCGGCAGTGGCGGCGCCGGAGGGCAGGGTGGTGCGGGGCTGGCCGGCACCGGGCTGACCACTCCGAACAATGGCACCGCCGGCACCGGAACCAGCGGCAACGCACAATCGGGTGGCCCAGGCAAATTCGTCGGCGGCGACGGTTCGGTCGGCCATGCTGGATCCACCGGCCAGGTGGGTGGCGCGGGCGGCACCGGCGGCAGCGCAGGATCCTCGGGAACCAGCAACAGCCTCTATGTGGCCACCGGGGGTGCCGGCGGCCAGGGCGGCATGGGCGGTGTCGGTAGTGATGCAAGCGCCGCCGGCGTCGGCGGAGCCGGCGGCCACGGTGGCGCCGGGGGCAGCGCGGGCATGCTGTTCGGCGACGGCGGAGCGGGCGGGCAAGGAGGCGCCGGCGGAACCGGTGGCGCCGGCGGCACCGGCGCGACGGGCGGCGTCGGCGGCACCGGCGGCGTCGCGAGCGTCTCCAACACCTACCCGACAAGCATCGCCGTGGCCACCGGCGGGGCCGGCGGCACCGGTGGGACGGGCGGCACCGGCGGGGTGGGCGGCACCGACC
>NZ_LQOY01000078.1 GCF_002101675.1 Mycobacterium gordonae
GTCGGCGGTGATGCCGGGGCGGGTGGAGCCGCCGGCGCCACCGCGTTCTTGGGGGCAGCAGGTCACGCAGGCGCGGCCGGTATGGGCGGGACCGGCGGTGCAGGCGGCACCGGCGGCGGCGGCGCTACCGGTTCGGCGGATGGCGGGCACGGCTTCAACGGCGGGGGCGGCGGCACCGGTGGCACCGGTGGCAACGCCGCCCCGGGTGGCGTCAATGGCAGTGGCGGTGCCGGGGGTGTGGGTGGCATCGGCGGTAACGGAGGAACCGGCAGTTCTGGTGTCGGCTTGCATCTGCCGGGCGGAACCGGTGGCGATGCCGGCAACGGCGGAGCGGGCGGCTCCGGCGGGCACACCGGCACCGGCGGCACCGGCGGCAACGTCGGTGCCGCCGGTACCGGTGGCGCCGGCGGAACGGGAGGCGCCGGTGGCACCGGTGACACCGGAGCCGGCGGCGCGGTAGGCGAGGCGGGAGGCATCGGCGGACACGGCGGTGTCGGCGGCACCGGTGGTGCTGCCGTCGCCGGCCGCACCAACGGCAACGGCGGTGCTGGTGGCGCCGGCGGTATCGGTGGCAGTGGCGGCGCCGGTGGTTCGGGCGTCGGCTTGGGCCTGGCTGGTGGTGGCGGCGGCGAGGGTGGCGCCGGGGGTGCCGCCGGAGCCGGCGGGCACGCTGGCAGCGGAGGCACCGGCGGGAGTGCCGGAAATGCGGGCACCGGCGGTCTGGGCGGGCGGGGCGGTGACGGTGCGGCCGGTGACCACGGAGTCAACGGCACCGGTGGCGGGCCCGCTGGTGCCGGCGGTACCGGCTTCGCCGGCGGTCAGGGCGGCAAGGGCGGAGCGGGCGGGGCCAGCGGAGTCGGTGGGACCAACGGCAGCGGCGGTGCCGGTGGCAGCGGCGCCGCAGGCGGTGACGGCGGTGATGGCGGCTCGGGCGTCGGACGGGACTTAATCGGCGGCGCCGGCGGAGACGGTGGTGCCGGCGGCGACGCCGGAGCCGGTGGATCGGCAGGGGGCGGCGGGACCGGCGGCCTGAACGGAAAGGCGGGCAACGGCGGCCTGGGCGGCAACGGTGGTCAAGGCGGTGTCGGTGACAGCGGTGCCACCGGAGCCGGCGGCGGCACCGGGGGCAGCGGCCTGGCTGGCGGCAACGGCGGCAACGGCGGACATGGCGGCAGCAGCGGTGCCGGCGGCACCAACGGCACCGGCGGCCTCGGCGGCAACGGCGGCGCGGGCGGCGCAGGCGGCGACGGTCATTCGGGGGTCGGCCTGGGGTTGGCCGGAGGCGCAGGCGGTGACGGCGGCGCCGGCGGAAACGCTGGGACCGGTGGCCTCGTCGGCACCGGGGGCACCGGCGGTCAGGATGGAAACTTCGGCAGCGGCGGCCTAGGCGGCAATGGTGGACACGGCGGCACCGGTGACAGTGGTCCCGTCGGCGCGGCCGGCGGCATCGGCGGCGACGGTCTGGCCGGCGGCAAAGGCGGCAACGGCGGACACGGCGGCAGCAGCGGCAACGGCGGCACCAATGGCATCGGCGGCCTCGGCGGGAACGGTGGCGCCGGCGGTGCGGGCGGCGACGGTGGGTCCGGGGTCGGCAAATTCCTGGGCGGCGGTGACGGTGGCAACGGCGGCAACGGCGGCAACGCCGGCGCTGGAGGCCTGGTCGGTGCTGGCGGCACCGCCGGCCACGACGGCAATGCAGGCACCGGCGGTCAAGGCGGCAGCGGCGGCAACGGGGGCACCGGTGACAGCGGCGCCGCCGGAGGCGACGGCTACCTCGGCGGCAGGGGCGGTAACGCCGGTGATGGCGGCACTAGCGGCAACGGCGGCATCAACGGCAGCGGCGGTCAAGGTGGGAACGGTGGAGCCGGCGGCGCCGGGGCTAACGGTGCATCCGGCGTCGGCCTGCAAATGGCCGGCGGCAACGGCGGCAACGGCGGCAATGGCGGCAACGCGGGGGGCGGCGGTCTCGCCGGCGCCGGCGGCACCGGGGGCACCGCTGGCAACGCAGGCACCGGGGGTCTCGGCGGCGACGGCGGCAACGGTGGAGCCGGTGACAGCGGCGCCGCCGGCAGCGGCGGAGGCCCCGCTGGCGCCGGCAAGGCGGGATTCGCCGGCGGCCGAGGTGGCAATGGCGGCTCCGGCGGCTACAGCGGTGCCGGCGGCACCAACGGGAGCGGCGGCATGGGCGGCAGTGGCGGCATCGGTGGTGCCGGTGGGGACGGCGGATCGGAAGTCGGCACCTTCCTCGGCGGCGGTGCCGGTGGGATTGGTGGAGACGGCGGCGCCGCCGGGGCCGGCGGCGCGGTGGGCGTCGGGGGCACCGGAGGCCACAACGGCAACTACGGCTCCGGCGGTCTCGGGGGCAACGGCGGCAACGGCGGCAACGGCGCCGAAGCAGGCACGGGTGGCCACGGCACCGGCCTGGATGGCGGCAAGGGCGGCGCCGGCGGCGCCGGCGGAAGCAGCGGCACCGGCGGCACCAACGGCAGCGGCGGGAACGGCGGCGACGGCGGCACCGGCGGCAAGGGCGGCCCCGGCAGTACCGACGTCGGCGGAGACATGACCGGTGGTACCGGCGGGAAAGGCGGTGAAGGCGGCATAGGCGGCAACAGCGGTACCGGCGGCGTCAACGGGAACGGCGGCGAGGGCGGCGACGGTGGCACTGGAGGCGGCGGGGGCACCGGAACCTCAGGTGTCGGCCGGCACATGACCGGCGGCGCCGGCGGCGATGGCGGCGCCGGCGGCAACGCGGGCGCGGGCGGTCTGGGCAGGCCCGGGGGGACCACCGGAAACGCAGGCAATGGCGGCACCGGCGGCACCGGCGGACAGGGGGCGCCGGCGACAACGGTGACCCCGCGACCGTCGGTGGTATCGGTGGAACCGGGTTCGCCGGTGGCGCCGGCGGCATCGGCGGCACAGGCGGCAACAGCGTGGTCGGCGGCACCAACGGCAGCGGCGGCGCCGGCGGTATCGGCGGATCCGGTGGCACCGGCGGCGCCGGTGGATCCGGCGTCGGCTTACAGCGGGTCGGCGGGGATGGCGGCACCGGCGGAAGCGGTGGCAAAGCCGGCACAGGTGGTCAAGCAGGCAGCGGCGGCAGCGGCGGCGTTACCGGAACCGACGGGTTCGGCGGCCGCGGTGGCAACGGCGGCGCAGGCGGGACCGGCGACACGGGCGCCAACGCCGTTGGGAGCAGCGCCGGCGGCGCCGGCCTTGCAGGCGGAAACGGCGGGACTGGGGGAGCCCCCGGTGCCAGCAGCGCGATCGGCCGTGGAGGCGACGCCGGCAACGGCGGCCGCGGCGGTACCGGCGGCAACGGCGGCTCGGGCGGTCACGCGACTTTTGATCCCGGCGGCGCCGGTGGTGGCGGCGGCAACGGCGGTGTCGGCGGCGCCGGCAGCGCCGCAACCAACGGCGGCAACGCGGGCAGCGGTGGTGCCGGCGGCAGTGGAGGCAACGGCGGCACCGGAGGCCTCGGGTATAGCGGGGCAGACCCCGGCGGCGTCGGCGGCACCGGTGGCAACGGCGGCAACGGCGGTATTGGCGGTACGGCCACCGGCGGTGGTGACGGGGGCGCTGGCGGTGACGGTGGCAGCAGCGGGATCGGCGGCCAAGGCGGCAACCTCCCCAACTTCGGCACCGGTGGCAATGGCGGCAACGGCGGGATGGCCGGGAACGGTGGCGCTGGTGGCAACGCAACCAACGGCGGCGATGCAGGCGACGGCGGAAATGGCGGCCAGGCCGGCGGTGGCGGCAGCGGTGGCACCAGTACTGCAAGTTACCAAGGCGGCAATGGCGGCAACGGCGGAACCGGCGGCGGCGGCGGCAACGGCGGCACAGCCACGGGCGGCGGCAGCGGCGGCAAGGGCGGCAGCGGCGGTGGCGGCGGCATCGCCGGGGCCGGCGCCAGCGCTGGCTTTCCAACGGGTAACGGCGGCAACGGCGGCAACGGCGGCAACGGCGGGGCCGGCGGGACCGGCGGTGCAGCCACCGGCGGCGGCAACGGGGGCAGCGGCGGCAATGGCGGCAACGCCGGCATCGCCGGGAATGCCGGGAATGGAGGCAGCGGCGCCGACGGATATACCCCTCGCGGTGGCGTCGGAGGCAGCGGAGGCAACGGCGGCGCGGGCGGTGCGGGCGGCAGTACTGACGTCGGCCTCGGCGGGAATGGCGGCAACGGCGGCACCGGTAACAATGGCGGCACCGGCGGCAATGTCGCCATCAATCAGGGCGGCGGCGGCGGCATCGGCGGCACCGGCGGCGACGGCGGCACCGGCGGCACCGGCGGCACCGGCGGCACCGCAACCAACGGCGGCACCGCCGGCAACGGCGGGGCCGGCGGTAACGCCGGCAACGGCGGCGGCGGCGGCAGCGCGACCGGGAATATTCCCACCAGCGGCAGGGGCGGCGACGGCGGTAAAGGCGGCACCGGGGGCCTTGGGGGCACCGCAACCAACGGCGGCAGCGCCGGCAACGGCGGTGCCGGCGGTAACGGCGGTATCGGCGGGGCCACCGAGGCCACGTTCGGTCCCGGCGCTGCTGGCAGCGGCGGCATGGGCGGAGACGGTGGCGACGGCGGCGGCGGCGGTACAGCAACTGGGGGCGGCCACGGCGGAGACGGCGGCTTAGGCGGCAGCGCCGGCGTCGGCGGCGACGGCGGCTTCGGTGGCAGCAACTCCGGCGGCAGCGCCGGCAATGGCGGCGGTGGCGGCACCGGCGGCACCGGCGGTATCGGCGGCACGGCGAACGACCATGGCAAAGCAGGCGCCGGCGGCGCCGGCGGCGCCGGCGGCGGTGGCGGCACCGGCGGGAAGGCGCGGAGCGTCGTCGGCGCCGGCGGTACCGGTGGCAACGGTGGTGTCGGTGGTGCTGGCGGCGCCGCAGAGGGCGGCGGCGACGGCGGCGCCGGCGGCAGCGGCGGCAACAGCGGTGTGGGTGGTGTGGGCGGCGCCAGTACCAGCTTCGGTACCGGCGGTGCCGGGGGCAAAGCCGGCACCGGAGGCGCCGGTGGCGCGGGCGGCGCGGCAACTGGCGGTGGCGATGGCGGCACCGGCGGCAGCGGCGGTACCGGTTCTGCTGGCGGCAGCGGCGGCTCCGGCAGCATCGCCGTCCTTGGTGGCTCAGGCGGCACTGGCGGCACCGGCGGACTAGGGGGCGTCGGCGGCGCGGCAACCGGCGGTGGTGACGGCGGCACCGGCGGCAACGGCGGTGGCAGCGGAGTCGGTGGCGTGGGCGGCAACGCCTTCGGATCTGCCGGCACGGGCGGCGCCGGCGGCGCTGGCGGGAGCGGCGGAAAGGCGGGTGGCGGCGGCAACGCCGACCTCGGCGTGGGCGGCAATGGTGGGGTCGGCGGCATCGGCAGCACCGGAGGCACCGGCGGAAACGGCACCGTCGCCGGCGGTAAAGGCGGCGACGGCGGCAATGGGGGGAACGGCGGCGACGGCGGCGACGGCGGCACCTCCGGTGGCACTGGCGGCGCCGGCAGCGTTCACGGCAGCGGCGGCGGCGGCGGGACGCCCGGCGGCGCCACCGGCGGCCCGGGGATTGACGGCGTCGACGGCACCGACGGCCACATCATCTGAGGTGGGCGCCTAACCCCGCCGAGCAGACGCTAAAGCGCCCATTTCGGCACGAAATTGGGCGCTTTAGCGTCTGCTCGCGCCAGGTAACTAGACCGGGATCAACCCGTGCTTGCGCGCCAGCCGTGTCCAGCTTTGCTTGTCGCGCAGCAGGTGCAACGACCTGCGCAGCAACAATCGGGTCTGGTGCGGGTCGATCACCGCGTCGATGAAGCCACGCTCGGCGGCGATCCACGGAATCGCCATGTTGAGGTTGTAGCCCTCGATGAAGTCCTTCTTGATCTTCTGGACCTCGGGAGCGGTCGGGTCCGGGAAGCGCTTCACCAGCAATTGCGCTGCGCCCTCCGCGCCGATCACCGCGATGCGCGCCGTGGGCCAGGCGAAGTTGAAGTCGGCGGTCAGCTGCCGCGAGCCCATCACCGCGTACGCGCCCCCGTAGGACTTGCGGATCGTGATGGTCACCTTCGGCACGTCGGCCTCGACCACGGAGTACAGGAACCGGCCGCCGCGCTTGATGATGCCCCGCTTCTCCTCCTCGGCGCCGGGCAGGAACCCGGGGGTGTCCACCACGAACACCAGCGGGATCTGGAACGAGTCGCAGAACCTGATGAATCGCGCCGCCTTGTCGGAGGCCTCGTTGTCGATGGCCCCGGACAGGTGCATGGGCTGGTTGGCGATCACGCCCACCGGGCGCCCGTCGACCCGGGCGTAACCGGTGATGATGGCCGGCCCGTGCTGCGCCGCGACCTCCAGGAAGTCGCCGTCGTCGAAGATGCGCAACAGGATCTCGTGCATGTCGTAGGCCGCGTTGTCGGAGTCCGGCACGATCGAGTCGAGTTCCAGGTCGGTCGGGGTGACCTCGGGTTCGAGTCCGGGATTGATGACCGGCGGCTTGGTGAAGCAGTTCGACGGCAGGAACGACAGGAATTCGCGTACGTACTGGAATGCCTCGGCCTCGGAGTTCACCACCTGGTGGATGTTGCCGTAGCGCGCCTGCGCGTCGGATCCGCCGAGCTCGTCGAGGGTGACGTCCTCGCCGGTGACCTCGCGGATGACGTCGGGACCGGTGACGAAGAAGTAGCCCTGGTCGCGCACCGAGACCAGCAGGTCGTCCTGGATCGGCGAATAGACCGCTCCCCCGGCGCATTTGCCGAAGATCAGGGAGATCTGCGGCACCACCCCGGACAGCGCCTCGTGTCGCTGACCCAGCTCGGCGTACCAGGCCAGCGAGGTGACCGCGTCCTGGATGCGGGCTCCGCCGGAGTCCTGGATGCCGACGATCGGGCAGCCGACCATGGCACACCACTCCATCAGCCGGGCCACCTTGCGGCCGAACATCTCACCGACCGTGCCCTGGAAGACAGTCTGGTCGTGCGAGAACACCCCGACCGGGCGGCCGTCGATGAGCGCGTGCCCGGTGACCACGCCATCGCCGTACAGCGCGTTGGGATCACCCGGGGTCTTGCACAGCGCCCCGATCTCGAAGAAGCTGCCCGGATCGACCAGCGCGTGCACCCGGGCCCGGGCGCTGGGGATGCCCTTCTTGTCGCGCTTGGCCGCGGCCTTCTCGCCGCCCGGCTCCTTGGCCTGCTCCAGACGAGCCCGCAGCTCGGCCAGCTTCTCGGCGGTGGAATGCACGACGATCGGAGCCGGCTCCGGAGCTAATTCCGTCACTTACTTCCCTACCTCACTAGCCACTTCGGATTCGATCTCGTCCAGCGCGCGACTCATGTGTTCGCCCACCTTGGCGATGATCGGCTCGTCGATGGCCTGAATGTGCTCACCACCGATCGGCACGACCTCCAGGTCGGCGACGTACTCGCCCCAGCCGCCATCCGGCTTGCGGATGCCGTACCGCGGCTCGAACATGATCGCGTCGTCATGGTATCGATCGGCCATGTAGAGGGTGACGTGGCCATCGAACGGCTGGATTTCGGCGGTGTCGATCGCCCGGTTGTCCAGGTACGACGTGCGCTGATGCTCGATGATGCCGGCCGGGATCTGCACGCCGCTCTGGCTGACGGCGTCCAGCACGAACCGCACCTGGCCGTCGTCGTCGAGCTCCTCGAGCTGCTCGTACGGGATCGCCGGGATGGTGACGTTGAACGTCTTCTCGGCGAACTTGGCGTAGCGGTCCCAGCGCTTGCGGACCTCTTCCTTGGTTTGCGGGATCTCCTCACCGGCGCGCACCGCGTCGATCAGGCCGACCCAGCGCACGTCCTTGCCCAGCCGCTTCAGCCCGATCGCACAGGCGTAAGCCAGCACCCCGCCCAGCGACCAGCCGGCCAGGATGTAGGGCCCGTCGCCCTGCATCTCGATCAGCTTCGGGACGTATTGCGCGGCACGCTCTTCGATCGACCCCTCGACTCGTTCGAAGCCGTACATCGGGGTGTCCGCCGGCAGCCGCTTGAGCAGCGGCTCGTACACCACCGTCGAGCCACCGGCCGGGTGGAACACGAACACCGGTGTGCGCGTGCTGCCCTCCTGCCGTGGCCGCAACGTGCGCACGAAGCCGTCGACCACGCCGGCCTCCAGGTAGTTGCGCACCTTCTCGGCCAGCGCCTCGATGTTCTCCGAGGTCTGCACATCCTCGACGGTGATCGGGCCTTCGGCACGCTCGGAGAGCCGCTGCGCCATCTTGGCGGCCTTCTCGTCATCCAGCTTGGGCAACGGGTTGAAGATGCCGCCGGCGGACTTGCCGGTGACAACGGCCCAGGTCGCGAAGACGACGCGCTCGGCGGCGTCCCGGGGCGGGACGTCGGAGTTGAGCGCCTTGGCGACCGCCTCCTGGCTGAGTGCCCCGGCCGTGGGTTTCTCGCCATTCCCGGCGGCGCCGTTGGTGCCCGGGCCGGACGGATCTGTCGGCGGCGGCGGGATCGGCACGTCGGACGGCGGGGGCGCCTCCGAGGCGGGTTCGGGCTGCGTTTGGGGCTCTGCCTGCGGGTCCGGCGCCGGGGCCACCAGGCTGGCCGGCGACGCACCGCTGAGCAACTCGGCCTGCGCTCGCGCGATCTCCTCGGCGGTCTGCGTCTTCTGGTACTCGTGCAGCTGCTCGACCTCGTCGCGGTGCTCGATCGCGTACTCGATCAGCTTCTCCACGGCATACAGGTTCGCGTCGCGCACCGCCGTCAGCTGGATCGGCGGCAGGTCGAAGTCGTACTCGACGCGGTTCTTGATCCGCACGGCCATCAGCGAGTCCAGGCCGAGCTCGATCAGCGGCACCTCCCAGGGCAGGTCCTCGGGCTCGTAGCCCATGGCCGCCGCCACGATGGTGCCCAGGCGCTCGGCGATGGTCTCGCCGGAATCGGGAGACCACCGGCCCACGTCGGACGGCAGGTACCGGTTGGTCAGGCTGTCGGTCAGCGTCTCGGCGGCGTCCTCCTCGACAGGCGCCACCGCAGTGGACTCGGCGGCCACAGCGGTACCGGCCCCGACCGCCACCGGCAGCACCGCCTCGGCACCGCCGCGGGCCACCAGGGCGTCGTAGACCAGCGTGAAGGACTCGTCGATGCGGGCGTGCACCTGCACCGAAGCCCCGCCGGGATGACGCGTCAGCGTCGTCACCAACCGGGCACCCTCACCGGGCACCGCCCGCTGCTCGGCGGCCGTCACAGCGGCGTCCGGCAGCACCGCCGTCGCGGCGGCTTTGACCAGCGCGACGAGATCGGGGGTCCGCTCCCGCGGCGAGTACTCCCACACATGGCGACCGTCCGGCAGGGCGACGTGCGCGCCCGGCATCAGGATCGAGCCATCCCCGGCGAAATGCGCGTCCAGCCAGTGCTCTTTGCGCTTGAACCGGGTCGGCGGGATGTTCGCGTAATCTTCCGGGCCAGCAGCCCGGGTGAACAATGTCCGCACGTCCAGGTCGTGGCCGTGCACGAACAGCTGGGCCATGGTCGAGATCATCGACTCGACCTCGTCCTGCTTGCGGGCCAGCGTCGGGATCAGCTGGGCGTCATGCAGCCCGGCCGACGCCGTCGTCAGACCGACCTGCATCAAGGCCACCGGGTTGGGCGCCAGCTCCAGGAAGGTGGTGTGCCCGCTGTCGACGGCGTTGCGGATGCCGTGGGTGAAGTAGACGCTGTGGCGCAGGCCCTTCTTCCAGTAGTCGACGTCGTGGATGGGCTCGCTACCGGGCTTGATGTAGCGGCCCTCGTGCACCGTGGAGTAGATACCGCAGGTCGGGCTCATCGGCTTGATGCCCTGCAACTCGGCGGCCAGTTCACCGAGCAGCGGGTCCATCTGCTGGGTGTGGCTGGCGCCCTTGGTCTGGAACTTGCGGGCGAACTTGCCCTCGGATTCCGCGCGGGCGATGATCGCGTCCACCTGCTCGGGCGGGCCGCCGATGACGGTCTGGGTGGGCGCGGCGTAGACGCACACTTCCAGGTCGGGGAAGTCGGAGAACACCGTCTTGATCTCGTCGGCGGAGTACTCCACCAGCGCCATCAACCGGATGTACTCGCCGAACAGCATCGCCTCGCCCTCACCCATCAGGTGCGAGCGCGAGCAGATGGTGCGGGTGGCGTCTTGCAGCGACAGGCCGCCGGCGAAATACGCCGACGCCGCCTCACCGAGGGACTGCCCGACCACCGCGGCGGGCTTGGCGCCGTGGTGCTTGAGCAGCTCACCGAGGGCGATCTGGATCGCGAAGATGGTGACCTGGGTGGTCTCGATGCCGTAGTCCTGCGAGTCGTCGAGGATCAGCTCGAGCACCGAGTAACCCAGCTCGTCCTGGACCAGCGCGTCGACCTTCTCGATCCACTCGGCGAAGACGGGGTTACGCAGGTAGAGGCTCTTGCCCATCTTGCGGTGCTGCGCGCCGAAACCGGCGAGCACCCAGACCGGGCCGTTGGTCACCGGGCCGTCCGTGCTGAACACGTTCGGCCGCTGCTTGCCCTCGGCGATCGCGCGCAGACCCTTGATGGCTTCTTCGTGGTCGTGGGCCAGCACCACCGCGCGCGAGCGGCCGTGGTTGCGGCGCGACAGCGAGCGGCCGATCGACTCCAGCGACGATGCCTGCCCTTCAGGGCTTTCCATCCAGTCCGCCAGTTCGGCAGCGGCGGCCTTCTTACGCGAGGTCAGGAACGCCGAGATCACCAGGGGGATCGTCGGTGCCGGAAGTTCCTGTCCGGCAAGCTCTTCCAGCGCCGCTTCCTTGAGCGCCAGCGCCTCCTCGGTGACGCCCGGCAGCTCGTACTCGTCGTCGGCGGCGACGGGGGCGTCGTCGTCGATGATCTCGCCGTACTCGTCGAAACGCAGCGAGTGGCCGACCCCTTCGGTCAGCTCTCCCCCGGCGGACACCACGGCCGCCTGCGGTGAGGCCACCGGCTCCTCGGGCTCGCGCTCGATCACGTCGCGGGGCAACACCTCGCGGACCACCAGGTGCGCGTTGGCGCCACCGAACCCGAAGCTCGACACCCCGGCCAGCGCGTAGCCGCCGTAACGGGGCCAGTCGGTGGCCTGGTCGACCACCTTCAGACGCATGGCGTCGAAGTCGATGTAGGGGCTGGGTCCGGCGAAGTTGATCGACGGCGGCAACTTGTCGTGCTGCAGCGCCAGCACGACCTTGGCCATGCTGGCCGCGCCAGCCGCCGATTCCAGGTGCCCGACGTTGGTCTTGACCGCGCCGAGCAGCGCCGGCCGGTCGGCCGGACGTCCCTTGCCGACGACCCGGCCCAGCGCCTCGGCCTCGATCGGGTCGCCCAGGATGGTGCCGGTGCCGTGCGCCTCGATGTAGTCGACGTTGCGCGGATCGATCCCGGCATCTTTGTAGGCGCGGCGCAGCACCTCGGCCTGTGCGTCTTGGTTGGGCGCGATCAGTCCGTTGGAGCGGCCGTCGTGGTTGACCGCACTGCCGGCGATGACGGCCAGGATCTGGTCGCCGTCGCGGCGGGCGTCGTCGACCCGCTTGAGCACCAGCATCCCGCCGCCCTCGGAGCGGGTGTAGCCGTCGGCGTCGGCGGAGAAGGACTTGATCCGGCCGTCCGGCGAGAGCACCGCGCCGATCTCGTCGAACCCGAGCGTCACCGCGGGGGTGATCAGCGCGTTGACGCCGCCGGCCACCACCACGTCGGCCTCGCCGTTGCGCAGCGCCTGCACACCCTGGTGGATCGCCACCAGAGAACTCGAGCAGGCGGTGTCGACCATGACCGACGGGCCGCGGAAATCGAAGAAGTACGACACCCGGTTGGGGATGATGGCGCCAGAGTTGCCGGTGATCGCGTACGGGTGCGCGACCGTCGGGTCGGAGATGGCCAGGAAGCCGTAGTCGTTGTTGCTGACACCGACGTAGACGCCGACGGCCTCGCCGCGCAGGCTGGACGCCGGAATGCGGGCGTGCTCGAGCGCCTCCCAGGTCAGCTCGAGGGCCATCCGCTGCTGCGGGTCGATGTTGTCCGCCTCGGTCTTGGCCACGGCGAAGAACTCGGAGTCGAAGCCCTTGATGTCCTTCAGGTAGCCACCGCGGGTGCGGGCCTTGGCGACCCGCTCGGCCAGCCGCGGCTCTTCCAGGAATTCCGACCAGCGGCCCTCGGGCAGGTCGGTGATCGCGTCGCGGCCTTCCATCAACGCCGCCCACGTCTCGTCGGGGGTGTTCATGTCGCCGGGCAGGCGGGTGGACAGGCCCACGATCGCGATGTCGACGCGCTCGGCGGGACCGGTGCGGGTCCAGTCGGCCGCGTCGGAGTCATCCTCGGGCCGTTCTGGTTCGCCCTCGATGATCCGGGTCGCCAGCGACTCGATGGTCGGGTGCTGGAACGCCACCGCGACCGACAGCGTGACACCGGTCAGGTCCTCGATGTCGGCGGCCATCGCGACCGCATCGCGCGACGCCAGACCCAGCTCGACCATGGGCACGGACTCGTCGATCGAGTCCGGCGACTTTCCGACGGCCTTGCCGACCCACTCGCGCAGCCATTTGCGCATCTCGGGGACCGTCATGGGCTGCTTCTCGGGCGAAGGCGAGTTCTCCTGGCTTATGTCAGACATCAGCTACCTTGTTCAGTCGATCATTCAGAGGTGGCGAAGGTCGTCGCGGAGTTCACGCCGCTGCGCAAACTGCCGTCGAGATAGGCCGTGCGGCAGGCGCGGCGGCCGATCTTGCCACTGGAGGTTCGGGGAATCGAGCCGGCCTGCACCAGCAGCACGTCGCGCACGGTCACCCCGTGACCGACGGCGATGGCCGCGCGGATGTCGTCGGCGATCGGCTGGTACTCGAGCTTGTGGGTCCCCGCCGCACGCTCGCCGACGATCACCAGCTGCTCGGAGGTGTCTTCCGGGTCGAACTTCAGGCCGGCGTGCGGGTCGTCGAAGACCTTCTGCGGCAACTCGTTGGCCGGCACCGAGAAAGCGGCGACATAGCCCACCCGCAACGCCTTGGTGGATTCCTGGGCCGTGAACTCGAGGTCCTGCGGGTAGTGGTTACGGCCGTCGATGATGACGAGGTCTTTGATCCGGCCCGCGATGTAGAGGTGGCCGTTGTGGTAGGTGCCGTAGTCACCAGTGCGCACCCACAGCGCGTCGTCGGGAGCGCCCTCGGCGTGCGACTCGCTGACCCGCGACTTCAAGATGTTCTTGAAGATGTTGGCGGTCTCTTCTTCCTTGCCCCAGTAGCCGATGCCCAGGTTGTTGCCGTGCAGCCAGATCTCGCCGATCTGCCCGTCCGGCAGCTCGCTGGCCGCCTCGGGATCGACGATGACGGCCCACTCGTCCACACCGATCTTGCCGGCGGAGACCTGTGCGACCGCGTTCGGGGAGTCCGCGGCCACCTCGACGAAGTGCTGCTTGTTCAATTCGGCGCGGTCGACGTGGATGACGGTGGGCGACTCGTCCATCGGGGTGGTCGAGACGAACAGCGTGGCCTCCGCCAGCCCGTAGGACGGCTTGACCGCCTCGGGCTTGAGGCCGTAGGGCTCGAACGCCTTGAAGAACTTGCGCAGCGACGACGGTGACACCGGCTCGCTGCCGTTCAGGATGCCCTTGACGTTGCTCAGGTCCAGGGGCGGCTCGTCGTCGCGCGGCAGACCGCGCACCGCGGCGTGCTCGAAGGCGAAGTTCGGAGCAGCGGAGAACGTCCCGCCCGTCTCACCGGGTTTCCGGGCCAGCTCACGGATCCAGCGGCCGGGCCGGCGCACGAACGCGGCCGGCGTCATGAAGGTGAAGCTCTGGCCCAGCACCGAGGTCAGCAACACCGTGATGAGCCCCATGTCGTGGAAGAACGGCAGCCAGCTGACGCCGCGGTCGCCTTCCTGACCTTCCAGGGCGTTGAGCACCTGCACCACGTTGGTGGGCAGGTTCAGGTGCGTGATCTGAACACCGGTCGGGGTGCGGGTGGAGCCGGAGGTGTACTGCAGGTAGGCGGTGGTGGTCTCGTCGGCGTCGGGTTCCACCCAGGTGGAGGCGACCTCGGTCGGCACGGCGTCGACCGCGATGACGCGAGGACGTTCCTTGGCCGAACGCGCGCGGATGAATTTGCGGACACCCTCGGCGGATTCGGTGGTGGTCAGGATCGTCGAAGGCGTGCAGTCGTCGAGGACCGCGTGCAGACGGCCGACGTGGCCGGGCTCGGACGGGTCGAACAGCGGGACGGCGATCCGGCCGGAGTACAGGGCGCCGAAGAACGACACCATGTAGTCCAGGTTCTGCGGGCAGAGGATGGCGATGCGGTCGCCCGGCTGGGTGACCTGCTGCAGCCGCGCGCCCACGGCGCGGTTGCGGGCGCTGAACTCCGACCACAAGATGTCGCGCTCGATGCCGTCGCGCTCGGTGGAGTAGTCCAGGAAGCGGTACGCCAGCTTGTCGCCGCGCACCTTCGCCCACTTCTCGACGTGACGCACCAGGTTGGTGTTCGACGGGAACCGGATCTTGCCGTTCACGATGAACGGGTTGTGGTACGCCATGACGCTCTCTCCTGTCACAAACTCTCTAGTTGTCGGCTCGCGCCGACGGTAGTCCTCTAGTGGCCGGCCGAGCCGGCTGAAAAATCTGCGCGCGGCCCAGCTGCGACCAGCGCCCGTTTCGCACCGGCGCCTGTCGCAGCCAACTCTGACCCACCCGGGTCAACCACATGCTCTTAATTTTCTCTTAATGTTAAGGGGCCGGGGGCGGCAGACCAAATCACAAGGTACGCCTGATCGCGGTCACCACCATCACACCGCGGCCGTGTCCGATAGCTCAGCTATCGAATCGGGACCGGGCGGATCAGCTGTGCTTGGGATGCGGCGCCTTGTCCAGCACGCCCTGGGCCCAATTCAGCGTCCACTGGGTGGCGGACAGGCCGTTGGCATTCCAGAAGTCGGTGGTCGCATACATCGCGTGGATGGGCTGCCCCGCCCCGCCGGCCAGCGTATTCAACGTGGTAGGGAGGTTGGCGGGACTGAACGCCTCCTTGGGTGCGGCACAGATCAGGTCGCCCTCGGCGCAGATCTCGTTGGTCCGGTTGTCCAGATCACCGAACCCGCCCGGCCGCGCACCGGTCATCGTCAGACCGAGCCCGGACAGCACCGGCACCTCGTGCAGGGTGATCTCGGCGCCGACGCCCGGTGGGGTGGGCGGGACGTTGTTGCCGACGCTCTCCTGGCGTCGCCCGTCGGCGATCAACGTCACACCCAGCACCAGGTCCTCGTCGACGGGGCCGAGGCCGTTGCCGATGTCGCTGGCGACGTCGCCGCCGATCACCGCACCCTGGGAAAACCCGACGATCACGTAGCTGGTCAGCGGGCACCGATTGTTCATGTCGGTCATCGCCTTCACCATGGCCCGGGTGCCCTCGGCGCGGCTCTCGTTGTAACTCATCTGACCGTCGGCGCTCAGCGGATTACGGAACTGCGCGGTGTAGGGGACGGTGTACGTCTGCACCCGGCCCGGCGCGAACTGCTGGCTGATCGGCCCGGTCACGTTCAGCAGCAAGGCCTTCGGGAACTGCGTCGGGTTCAGCGGATCGTCCGTGGGCCACGACTCCCAGGTGCCCGGCACCGAGATCAACTGCACGTCGGGGCAGGACGCGTCCTGTGATGCCGGGCGTGGCTTCTTCGGGTGGGACGTGGTGGGGCCCGGGGGCAGCACACCCGGAGGAACCGCGCTCGGTGGCACGTTGGGCTGACGCAACAACATCACGCCGCCGATGATGACGAGGGCCACCACCAGAGCCATTGAGCCGGCCGCCGCCCAGGCAAGCCGTCGGCGGCGTTTGCGCTGTGCGCTGTTCTTAGCCATCTTCTCCCGCTAACAGAGTCCGGTGGGGACCCTCAGCGGGTCCCGGCGAATGGGTCGGGCAAGTGCCTTACCAGGTAACGCACCTTCGCGCCCTACTCACCCGCGCAGCGTGGTGATGCGGACGTACCGCCCTCTGCTGCACTCCTTAGAGGGTACCGGCCCTCGCCGCTAGCGAATGGCGCCGACCCGCTGCGCCCGGCTCCATCCCTGCGGCCGCGCTTGCGATCGCCGCTAGCGAATGGCGCCGGCGATGTCGCCGGACATAGCGCCCAGCACCCCGGCCCACGAACCCCAGCCGTTGTCGCCGCCGCCCGGGAAGTCGAAGTGGCCGTTGTGCCCGCCCACGTCGCGGTACTGCTGGTAGAAGGCCTTGCTGTTGCCCATCGCCTCGGCGCCGGCGCCGAGCATGGCTGCCGGGTTGCTGGCGCCGGGGTTGGTGGGTGCCCATACCCAGACCCGGGTGTTGTTCTGGGCCAGCAGGGCGGCGTGCACATACGGGTCGTGCCACTTCCAGCGGCCCAGCTGCGGGGCTCCCCACATGCCGTTGCCGTCGACGCCGCCGAACTGCTGCAGACCGGCCAGGATCGCGCCGTTGGTGAAGGTGTTCGACGGGTACAGGAAGCCGGACATCGAACCGGCAAAGCCGAAGCGGTCGGGATGGAAGGCGGCCAGCGCCAACGCGGCGTAGCCGCCCTGGGACGCGCCGACCGCGCCGTGCCCGCCGGGCGCCAGGCCCTTGTTAGCCGCCAGCCAGTCAGGAAGCTCGCTGGACAGGAAGGTGTCCCACTGCTTGCTGCCGTCCTGCTCCCAGTTGGTGTACATGCTGAACGCCCCGCCGGCCGGCGCCACCACCGAGATGCCCTTGCCGGCAAGGGTGTTCATCGCGTTGCCGGCGGTGACCCAGTTGCTGACGTCGGGGTTGGCGTCGGCGGCGTCCAGCAGGTAGACCGCGTGCGGCCCGCCCGCCAGGAAAGCCACCGGGATGTCGCGGCCCATCGCGCCCGAGGGCACCATCAGGGTCTCGAATCCGGCGGCCCTGGCCGTCCCCGCAGAACCCAGCGACGCGCTCACACCCCCGAACGCGACCGACAACACGGCAACGCAGAACAGCCGTAGCACTACCGACAGACCCCTCATGTCCACCCTCCATGGTGTGACGCTGTGCACGACAAGACCTAGCCCGCAGGTAGCTAACCACACCCGGCGGAGCCGGATAAAGGGGGCGGTAACGCTAACGGCGGCGACCCGTTTGGGTCGCCGCCGTCAGACGGTTGTTTATCGCCAGCGCGATTTAGGTGCCAGTGCCCTGGTTCACGCCGACCGCAGCGGCGGTGGCGGGACCGGCGCCAGGCGTCGCACCCAGCGTGCTCTGCAGGTCACCCTTCATGGCCTGGAGCTGCGCGCCCCAGTACGGCCAGTCGTGCGTGCCGTTGGCGTCGAAGTTGAACACCGCGTTGTGGCCACCAGCGCCGTTGTAGGCCTCCTGGAACTTCAGGTTGCTGGTCCGCACGAAGCCCTCCAGGAACTTGGCGGGCAGGTTGTTGCCACCGAGGTCGGACGGCTTACCGTCACCGCAGTAGATCCACAGGCGGCTGTTGTTGGCGACCAGCTTGCCGACCTGCAGCGACGGGTCGTTGCGCTGCCACGCCGGGTCCTCCTTGGGACCCCACATGTCGGACGCCTTGTAACCACCGGCGTCACCCATGGCCAGGCCGATCAGCGACGGGCCCATCGCCTGCGACGGGTCCAGCAGCGCCGACAGCGAGCCGGCGTAGACGAACTGGTCGGGGTGGTAAGCCGCCAGGATCAAGGCCGACGAGCCGGCCATCGACAGACCGACGGCGGCGCTGCCGGTCGGCTTGACCTGCTTGTTGCTGGCCAGGTACGCGGGCAGCTCGCTGGTCAGGAAGGTCTCCCACTTGTAAGTGGTGCAGCCGGCCTTACCACAGGCCGGGTTGTACCAGTCGCTGTAGAAGCTGGACTGGCCGCCGACCGGCATGACCACGGAAATGCCGGACTGGTTGTACCACTCGAACGCCGGAGTGTTGATGTCCCAGCCGTTGTAGTCGTCCTGGGCGCGCATGCCGTCGAGCAGGTACAGCGCCGGCGAGTTGGCTCCACCACTCTGGAACTGGATCTTGATGTTGCGGCCCATCGCTGCCGAGGGCACCTGCAGGTATTCCACCGGCAACCCTGGACGCGAGAACGCACTCGCGGTCGCGGAGCCACCGACGAACCCCACCAGTCCCGACAGCAGCGCCGCACCCACGGCACCCACCATCAGGCGGCGCGGCATACCCGTCACGGCGCCACGAAACCTGTCAACAAGCTTCATCCTTGCTTCCTCATCCTCATCCTTGTGGGCACATCCTTACGCATCGCTGTGCTTGGGGGCGCGTCCCGAATTGGGTCAGACTGCACGCACGCGGCGCTGCAGTGCTCCCGTAGTCAACCACACCTTGAGGCTGACGCTCTCCTTCGGGACGGCGCTTTCGGGGTCTTCCGTCCGGGTTTCGCCGAAATTACGGGCGCGCGGTCGGCGGCCGGAGACGGCGTTTGCGCATGTGCCCGAGGGCGGGTGCACGCTGGTGAAGGCTCACTTGTGATGTTGCTGTCAGTCTGCGTAGGGCTGTGGATCGACCGCGCTGACCCGGCGCATAAGGATTCTTAGAAATTTTCTGAGCCGCCGCGCCCCGCGGCTGCCGCCTTCGCTTCAGAGAGCACCGCTCACTCGCGTGGCGGCGCCGGCGGCACCTTCGGCACCTCAAGTCCGCACCTGATCAGCTCGTAGCGCGGCACCCGGTCGATGCGGTACTGCGTGAATTCATAAGCGTGCAGCAGGTTGGAGACGAACCGGCGCAGGGTCATCGGGGCCCGCACGGAGTTGAGCACCGCCTGGGTCCCCGGACACTTCAGCGCCGCTTCGGCCTCGGCGACCCACTGTTGATCCAGGTAGCCGGGGATGCCGGGCGGCCACTTCACCCACGGCCCGTCGGCCACCACCCAGTCCGGGAACAGGTTCTTGTCGTGACCGATACGGCCGTGCTTGAGCCGCTCGGTGTGCGCGGCCAGCGGGTTCGCCAGCCCGATCTGGTCGATGACCCTGACGTCCAGACCGACGTTCATGCCCAGCATCCCCAGATTGGTGAAGAAGACCGTGTGCTGCGGTTTCTGGTCCGGGGGAATGCCGGGGGCGCTGCCCGGCGGGATCATCGGCACCAGGTCCCACTGCGTGTAATTGCCCGACGGCAGCAGCAGCGCACCGTCGGGGGTGTTGTCCAGGGCCACCAGCACGGCCGCCATCCGTGGGTAGTCCAGGTAGTCGGCAGCCGTCAGCGGGTGGGCGCGGCCGGTGGCCTGCGCGTAGAAGCGGCGTTCGTCGACGATGCCGGAGTAGCTGACGTGCGTGGCGTCATCGCCCATGCCCGGCGAGTTGGCCGCCCACAGCGACCAGCCGGCCACCGCCAGCCAGAGCGCGCTCACCCCGCCGGCCAGCCAATAGCCGGCCTCCTTGGAGAAGTCCTTGCCGTCGGGAATCACCACCGGGATCACGGCGACCGGCGCCAGCAAACAGAACAGCGGCGTCAGCAATACCCGGCCGTGCATGAAGTCGCCGCCCTGGCGGATCCAGTACAGGGCCTGCAGTAGGCCGCTGACCACCATCCACGTCACCACGGCCGCCGGGCTCTGCACCGCCCGCGCCAGCCGTCCGTAGCCGGGCGCCAGCGTCGGGCGCATGAACGAGGGCCGGCGCCGCGCCAGCACCAGCACGACGCTCAGCGGCACCAGCAGGATGACCGGCACCCACAGCGAGTACGGCGCATTGAAGTTCGCGAGATAGATGAGGCCTTGGGACCATTTGTCGCCGGCCGCATCCTTGGCCAGGGCGGTCCCCGGGACCAACAGGCCGTAGTAGCCCATCCGGAAGATCTGATACGCGACCGGCAGCAGCCCGCCGGCCAGCACGATGAGCCCGCGACGCCGCCAGGTGCGGGCGGCGATCATCATCATGATCAGTGCGGCGCCGCCGATCAGCGCCAGCTCGGGCCGCACCAGCACGCTGCAACCCGCGACGAAGGCCAGCGCCGCGATGAACCACCGGCTTTCCGGACGCACCCTCAGCGGCTGAGCCCAGCAAACCATCATCCACCACAGCAGCCCGATATAGGCCATCACCAGCCCGCTCTCCAGGCCGGACGTCGCGAAGTCGCGGGCCGGTGGCACCGCGATGTAGACCAAGGCTCCGGCCGGCAGCATGATCGCCCGGCGACCACGCAGGCTGGGCGCGAACAACCGGCCCGTCCCCAGCATCAACAGCACCACGCCGGCCACCGACAGTGTCAGGGCCACGGCCAGCGCCACGTACTCGAGTCGCACGGAACCGCCCACCCAGCTGCAGGCGTACAGCAGGTAGGTCCAGGCAGTCGAGGTGTTGGCCTCCACCCGCTCACCGGCGTTGAACACGGGCCCGTTGCCCGCCAATAGGTTGCGCACCGTGCGCAGCACGATCAGCCCGTCGTCGGCGATCCAGCGGCGTTGCCAGGCGCCCCAGCCGAACAACAGGGCGACCAGCGCGACACTCACCCACAGGCTGATTCGCACCGTGGTGGTGTAAGGGAATACCGGCCACTTGACCCGTCGGACGGACGGTCGCCGCGCGAGTGCCGCCGCCTGGAGGGCTTTGAACCTTTCGCTAGCCGAAAGCAACAGCAGCACCAACTGTTGCGATCCAGGCCAGGGCCAGCAGCTGCAGCACACGGTCACGCAGCGCGATGTCCTCGGGTTCCCCGGCCAGCCCACCGTCGACGTCCACCGCATAGCGCAGGATCGCGATGGTGAACGGAATCATCGACACCGCGAACCACGAACCCGAATAGCGGTCCCGCTCGAAGGCCCACAACCCGTAGGACATCACCACCGCGGTGGCTGACAGCGTCCAGACGAAGCGCAGATACGTGCTGGTGTAGCTCTCCAGCGACTTGCGGATCTGAGCGCCGGTGCGCTCGGACAATTGCAGCTCGGCGTACCGCTTGCCGGCGACCATGAACAGCGACCCGAAGGCCGCCGTCAGCAGAAACCATTGGGACAGCGGGATGCCGGTGGCCGCGCCGCCGGCGATCGCACGGATCAGATACGCCGAGGAGACGATGCAGATGTCGATCACCGCTTGGTGCTTGAGCCCGTAGCAGTAACCCAGTTGCATCACCAGGTAGACCGCCATGACCACGGCCAGATTGGGCGTCAGCCACCAGGACAGGCCCAGCGAAGCGGCGCCCAGCACCACCGCCAGCGTGTAGGCCAGCCACGGGGGCACCACACCGGCGGCGATGGGCCGGAACCTCTTGGTGGGGTGCTCCCGGTCGGCTTCGACGTCTCGCACGTCGTTGATCAGATAAATCGCCGAGGCCGCCAGGCTGAACACCACGAAGGCGATTGCGACCTTGACGCCCATGGCGCCCCAGTCGTAGGGCACTACGTGCCCGCTCGCATCCCGTGGGCGGGTGTGGTCACCGCTGCCCGCCGCGGCCAGCGGCGCGGCCAGCACCAGCACGTTCTTGACCCACTGCCGCGGGCGGATCGCCTTGATCACCCCGGTCACCAGGTTCTTCGGGGCCCCGCTCACTTCCACCAGATCGTCGCTCATCGCACCCACCTTCGTCGGGCCGCGTTGTCCACCCGGACGGCCGTTGCGGCCACTCCGGCACCGAGAACCACGCCGGCGGCGACGTCGCTGGGATAGTGCACACCCAGCAGTATTCGTGACAGCGCCATGGGCGGCACCAGCACCACCGGCAGCGGCAGGCCGGTAACCCGGCCCAGCAGGATCGCCGCGGCCGTCGTCGACGTGGCGTGGGCCGACGGGAAGCTGAGCTGACTCGGGGTGCCGACGTTGACCGTGACGGCCGGATGATGAGGCCGCTGGCGCCGAACCACTCGCTTGACCACCACGGCAGCGGCGTGTGCGGCGAAGGTGCCGATGCCGGCCACCACCCAGTCCCGGCGCCGGTGCCGATCCAGGACGGCCCCGAGCAGGGCGATCAGCAGCCAGCCGATGCTGTGCTCGCCGAAATGCGACATGGCACGGGTGACCGGGAGCACCCCGGGGCGCTGGGTCAGCGCCGACTGGACGGCCACCATTGCTGCGACCTCACCACGCGGCGGCTCGGCCGGTTCAACCATGGCTGGCAGCGTCGGCCGAGCCGTTAACGGGCAGCACCATCTCCCACTTCTGTTTGCTGGACAGCACAGGCAGCGCCTCGCGGTAAACCCGGCGCATCTCATCGAAGCGGCGCGCCAGCTGGCGTTGCCGGCGCACCGACGCCAGCAGCAGCGAGAACATCTTGGAGCGGTCCCGCTGGCGGTAGACCACGCCGCAGCCGTCGGCGGTGGTGACGGTGACGCCGTCGACCGTGCACAGCCGGAACCAGCGCGCGTCCTGGGTCGGCACGTTGAACTCGGGACGCTGATGGTGAGCCGGGTCGGCGGCCTTGAGGTTGTGCAGGATGCCGCGGGCCAGCCGGTAGCTGATCACCACCGGATTGACCGGCGGCTTCATCACCTTGTTCTTGTGCAGCGGCGCCGGGAGCTCGCTGGCCGCCGGCAGCACCACCGCGTCGGGGTAGGCGGTACGCATCTGGCGCACCTCGGGCAGCGCCGACTCCAGGATGGAGAAGATGTGCTCGGGGCCGGCCAGGAAGTCGTCGATGGCCCGGTTCTGGATCTCGACGGTCGAATACTCAAGGCAGGCAAGGTGTTTCAGCGTTGCCTTGAAGTGGCTGCGAACCAGGCCGGAGACGTCGCCGTCCCAATGCATCGCGGCGACCACCAGCCGGTTGCGCAGGTGGAAGTACGCCTGCCAGTCGATCGCATCGTCCTTGTCGCTCCAGGCCATGTGCCAGATCGCGGCGCCGGGCAGGGTGACGGTGGGATAGCCGTGCTCCGCGGCTCGCAGACCGTAGTCGGCGTCGTCCCACTTGATGAACAGCGGCAGCGGCTGGCCCAACTCCTCGGCGACCTGCCGCGGGATCATGCACGTCCACCAGCCGTTGTAGTCGACGTCGATGCGCCGGTGCAGCAGCTTGCTCTTGTCCTCTTTGTCGTTGAGCGGGTACTCGGCGAAGTCGTGGTCATACTCGGCATGCGGTGCGGCGGTCCACATGAAGTTCGTCCGGTCCACCACCTCGCCCATGATGTGCAGGTGCGACGGCTCTTGCAGGTTGAGCATCTGGCCGCCGACCAGCATCGGCGTCTTGGCGAACCGGCTCATTGCCAGCACCCGCAGGATCGAGTCCGGCTCGATGCGGATGTCGTCGTCCATGAACAGGATCTGTTGGCAGTCGGTGTTTTTCAGCGCCTCGTACATCACCCGGCTGTAGCCGCCGGAGCCGCCCAGGTTGGGCTGGTTGTGGACGGACAGACGGGCACCCAGGCGCTCGGCCGCTGCCGGGAAATCGGGGTGGTCGCGTACCTTGCGGGTGCCCTGATCGGGCACGATCACCGCACCGATGACCTGGTCGACCATCGGGTCGGCGGTGAGTTCGCGCAGTGCGTTCACGCAGTCCGCGGGCCGGTTGAAGGTCGGGATGCCGACCGCGATGTTGGCCGTACCGGGCGCCGGGGTGGGGGCATACCAGCCGCCGCTGAGCAGCGCGACCTTGGTGTCGGTGGTGATGTCGAACCAGATCCAGCCGCCGTCCTCGAACGGCTGCAGGCTGACCTCGATCTCCAGCACCGCGGGTTGTTCGTCGGTGCCGCTGAAACCGCGGCCCTCGACGAAGATGCGGGCCCCGGTGGCCTTGGTCCGGTAGAGGTCGACGCGCCCGGTGCCGGTCAACTCCACGCGCAACACCACCGAGGTGCAGATCGACCAGCGCCGCCAATAGCTGGCCGGGAACGCGTTGAAGTAGGTCGCGAACGACACCTCGGACTCGGCGCCGATCTGCAGCGAGGTGCGACTGGTCGCGTGCGCCCGCCGGGCGTTGGTGGTCGACTCCTCCAGATAAAGCTTGCGCACATCGAGGGGCTCGCCGGGACGCGGCAGGATGATGCGCGACAGCAGACTGACGGCGGTCATGAGGCGGCCTCGGTCACTAGTGGCGCGCCGTCTTTCAGGTGCGGCGCAAGGACGTTGTCGTACATGCTCAAAGCGCTGGCAATGGCCATATGCATATCCAGGTATTGGTAGGTGCCCAAGCGTCCGCCGAACAGAACCTTCGCTGCCGCGGTCTCGGACTTCGCCCTGGCCCGGTAGGCGGCCAACAGGGCGCGGTCGGCCTCGGTATTGATCGGATAGTAGGGCTCGTCGTCGTCTTCGGCGAAGCGGGAGTACTCGCGCATGATCACCGTCTTGTCGGTCGGGTAGTCACGCTCGGTGTGGAAATGACGGAACTCGTGAATGCGGGTGTAGGGCACGTCGGGGTCGTTGTAATTCATCACCGGGGTGCCCTGGAAGTCGCCGATCGGAAGGACTTCCAGCTCGAAGTCCAGTGTGCGCCAGCCCAGCCGGCCGTCGGCATAGTCGAAGTACCGGTCCAGCGGGCCGGTATAGACCACCGGCGCGTCGGGGCTGGCGGCGCGCAATTCGTCGCGCACGTCGAACCAGTCGGTGTCCAGCCGGACCTCGATGCGGTCGTCGGCGGCCATGTTCTTCAACCAGGCGGTGTAGCCGTCAACCGGCAGGCCCTCGTAGGTGTCGCTGAAGTAGCGGTTGTCGAAGGTGTAGCGGACCGGAAGGCGGGTGATGTTGGCCGCCGGCAGTTCTTTGGGGTCGGTCTGCCACTGCTTGGCGGTGTAGCCCTTGACGAACGCCTCGTACAGCGGGCGGCCGATCAGGGAGATGGCTTTCTCTTCCAGGTTCTGCGCGTCGGCGGTGTCGATCTCGGCCGCCTGCTCGGCGATGAGCTTGCGGGCCTCCTCAGGGGTGAAATACCTTCCGAAGAACTGCGACACCAGACCCAGGCCCATCGGGAACTGGTAGGCCTGCCCGTTGTGCATGGCGTAGACCCGGTGCTGGTAGCCGGTGAAGTCGGTGAACTGCCGGACGTAGTCCCACACCTTCTTATTGGAGGTGTGGAACAGGTGCGCGCCGTACTTGTGGACTTCGATCCCGGTCTGCGGCTCAGGTTCGGAATAGGCGTTACCGCCGAGGTGCGGGCGACGCTCGACAACGAGAACTCGCTTGTCGAGTTGGGTGGCCACGCGCTCGGCGATCGTCAGGCCGAAAAATCCGGAGCCGACGACATAGAGGTCAAAACGAGCGGGGAGGTCGAAACGGGAGTTCATCGGTTGCCTAGGGTATCCGACCTTGCTGCCAAAACCCGACTTGGCGGGTCGGCCCCACCCGGGTTTTCCCAGGTGCCGGCCTGAACAACGGCGTGCCGTCGGGCCAACGTCACACCTGTGAACCACTCCCCTCACGATTCGGTATCGCCACAGTAGTCACATCATTCTCACTCGTACCATCGGTCGTGTGGGTCTCCGACCCCGACTCCACATAATCCAGATTGAGGAGACTTCCGTGCCGAACAGACGCCGACGCAAGCTCTCGAAGACTATGAGCGCGGTCGCCGCCCTGGCCGTCGCAAGTCCGTGTGCTTACTTTCTTGTTTACGAATCGACCGCCGACAACAAGCCGGTGGAACACCACGAGTTCAAGCGGGCCGCCAGCGTCGCCGACCTGCCCAACGAGTTGATCTCCGCGCTGTCGCAAGGCCTCTCGCAGTTTGGTGTCAACCTGCCGCCGGTCCCCGCGCTCGGCGGCACCAGCGGCGCCGGCACCGGATTGGGGACCACCGGCCTAGGCACCACACCCGGCCTGGCCAGTCCCGGGCTGGGCACCACCGGTCTGGGCACCACGCCCGGCCTCGCCAGCCCCGGCCTGACTCCCACCGCACCCGGCGCCCTGCCCGGTAGCACGCTGACACCTCCGACGCCCGGGACCGGCGCGGGTGTCAATCCGGCCCTGACCAACCCGGCGCTGACCAGCCCGGCCGGCGTGGCGCCCGGCCTGACCAGCCCGTCGGCGCTCAGCCCGGCCACCGCGACCGGCGAGGTTCCGATCTCGACACCAGTCGGGCTCGACCCGGGTGCCGACGGCACCTACCCGATCCTGGGTGACACCTCCGGACTCGGCGGTGGCGGCACCGGGCTTGCGCCGGTCTCTCCGGCCGCCACTGGCAGCAGCGGGGGCGGCGGCCTGGTCAGCGACCTGATGCAGGCGGCCAACCAGCTGGGTGCCAGCCAGGCCATCGACCTGCTCAAGGGCCTGATCATGCCGGCGATCATGCAGCAGGTGCAGGGTGGCGCCGCGGGTGCTCCGGCGGCGGCGGGTGCCGCACCCGCGCTGCCCGCCGTGCCTGGTGCGGCCGGCCTGACACCGGTGCTGCCCACCGCGGGTGCGCCCGGAGTGCCGGCCGTGCCCGCCATTCCCGCGGCGGCGGGAGTGCCCGCGGCCGCAGCAGCGGCGGCGCCGGTGGCCGCGGTGGCGGAGGCGCCACCGGTTTAGCGAAGCCTGTCACGTGACGGCACCGCAGAGTCGGTAATCCTCTGCGGTGTCGTCGACAGCTTCCTGCCCCCCGCGGGCAGACGTGAAAGCGCCCCGGAGCGAATGCTCCCGGGCGCTTTCACGTCTGCTCGCCCAAAATGGCCGTGTCGTCACAGAAGAAACATTAGACACACACGTAACATCAGCTGGTGTCTCGCGGCCGCGCACCCACGATGCTGCTGACCGCCGCCCTGGCGACGGTCGTCATCGTCTCGTGGGTCTTGATGCGTCCCCCGGCCGCGAACCACCCACCGGCTCCGGCACGCGATACCCAACTCGCCGAGCAGCCACTGATCGGCCTCGGCGGCGGCGTGACCGTCCGCGAACTGACCCAGGACACCCCGTTCTCCCTGGTGGCGCTGACCGGCGACCTGGCCGGCACGTCGGCGCGGGTGCGCGCCAAGAAGCCCGACGGGTCATGGGGACCCTGGTATCAGACCGAGTACCAGACCTCTGCGCCGGACGGCGCCGGATCGGCGGCCGAGCCGCGCAGCACCGACCCGGTGTTCGTCGGCACCACCACGGCGGTGCAGATCGCCGTTACCCGGCCGGTCGACGCCCCGGTGACGCAAGCGCCCCCCGCCCCGTCCCAACCGGGCGGCCTGGGCTACCGGCCGGCCACCAAGGAACAGCCGTTCGGGCAGAACATCAATGCGATCCTCATCTCGCCGCCGCAGGCGCCCGCGGAAACCCACTGGACGCCGCCGACCGGCGTCACCATGCCGGGCCAGGCGCCGCAGATCATCAGCCGCGCGGAGTGGGGCGCCGACGAGTCACTGCGGTGCGGCAGCCCCGAATACGACCGCAGCGTGCGCGCGGCCGTGGTCCACCACACCGCCGGCAGCAACGACTACTCGCCGCTGGAATCGGCCGGCATCGTCAAGGCGATTTACACCTACCACAGCAAGACCCTGGGCTGGTGCGACATCGCCTACAACGCCCTGGTGGACAAGTACGGCCAGGTCTTCGAAGGCAGCGCGGGCGGCCTCACCAAGCCGGTCGAGGCGTTCCACACCGGCGGATTCAACCGGGAGACCTGGGGCGTGGCCATGCTCGGCAACTTCGACGACGTCGCCCCCACCCCCATCCAGATCCGGACCATCGGACGCCTGCTGGGTTGGCGCCTCGGGCTGGCCGAAGTCGACCCGAAAAGCACGGTGGAGCTGGTGTCGGCGGGCAGCTCCTACACCACCTATCCGGGAGGCGCGATAGCCAGGCTGCCGGCCATCTTCACCCACCGCGACGTCGGCAACACCGATTGCCCGGGCAACGCCGCCTACGCGCTGATGGACGAGATCCGGGATATCGCGGCGCATTTCAACGATCCGCCGGAGGAACTGATCAAGGCCCTGGAGGGCGGCGCCATCTACCAGCACTGGCAGGAGATGGGCGGCATGACCAGCGTGCTGGGCGCGCCGACCTCACCGGAGGCCGACGGCGCGGACGGATCCCGGTTCGTCACCTTCGCCAAGGGCGCGATGTACTGGTCGCCGGCCACCGGCGTGCAACCGGTCACCGGTGCCATCTACGACGCCTGGGCGGCGCAGAGTTACGAGCGCGGCCCGCTCGGGTTGCCGACCAGCGCGGAGATCCAGGAGCCGCTGCGCATCACCCAGAACTTCGTGCACGGGACGTTGAACTTCGAACGGCTGACCGGCAACATGACCCAGGTCCTGGACGGGATCGCGACGCCGCTGTCCACCCAGCCCCCGAGCGGCCCGAACGTGCCGCCCGAACACTTCTCGTTGCCGGCCCACCCGCCCAACTAGTCTCACGGGGTGCCCGAAACGCCCTACCTGAGGATCGATCTCGACCGGGTGCGCGCAGATTTCCGGGCGCTGCGGTCCGCACTGCCCGACGCGGACATCCGGTACGCCGTCAAGGCCAATCCCGCCCCGCCGGTGCTGCGACTGCTGGCCGACGAGGGTTCCGCGTTCGACGTCGCCTCCGTCGGCGAGGCCGACGCCTGCATCCGCGCGGAGATCGACGGTCGTCGGCTGGCCTTCGGCAATACCATCAAGAAACCGACGGCGGTGGCGGCGGCGTACGCGCGCGGAGTGCGCCTGTTCGCGTTCGACACCGCGCACGACCTGGCCGTGCTGGCCGAGCACGCGCCCGGAGCCCGAGTGGAATGCCGGATAGCTCCGGCATTCCCGTCATCGGTGACTCCCTTCGGACACAAATTCGGCTGCGTCCCGCACCAGGCCGGCGAACTGCTCACCCGCGCCCGGTCGTTGGGCCTAGCGGCCGAGGGCGTGAGCTTTCACGTCGGGTCGCAACAACTCGACGCGGGTGCATGGGATATCGGCATTGGTTGTGCGGCAGCGATATTCGACGCTGTCGGCGGACTGACCACGATAAACGCCGGCGGTGGATTTCCGCTACCCTACGCCGGCGACGCACCGGATCCCGAGGTGATCGCCGACACCATCACGGCGTCACTGCGGCGTCATTTCGGTGCGCAGCCACCGAGGCTGGCGGTGGAGCCCGGACGGGTGGTCGTCGGTTCCGCCGGCACCATCGCATGCGAGGTGGTGTCGGTGCGCACCGGGACCGACGGCCGCCGTTGGGTGTACCTCGATGTCGGCCGCTACAGCGGTCTCGCCGAAACCGAGAACGAGTACATCCGCTACCGGTTGCGGACGCAGCGCGACGGTGACGAAGTCGCGGACGCCGTGCTGGCGGGGCCCACGTGCGACGGTGACGACGTTCTGTACCAACGTTATTCGCTGCCGGTCACACTGCGCCCGGGTGACGCGGTCGAGATTTGTGACACCGGCGCCTACACCGGCAGTTACGCGTCGGTGCAGTTCAACGGATTCCCGCCGCTGCCAACGATCTTCGGCGCGGCTGCGCAACCGGCCCGCACCCTCGTCGAACCGTTGGCGCCGGGGCTGACCCGCAGCTGGACGCTGTCCGAGGTGCTCTGCGACGTCCGAACCCGGTACCAGGAACTGGTTATCGGCCGCACCGAGCAGGGCGTCGCGCTGTTCAGCGACGGCGAACGCCAGAGCACCGAATTCAGTCAGCTGGTCTATCACGAAGCGTTGCTGGTGCCCGCGCTGTTGCTGGCCGGCCGTGTCGAGCGCGTGCTGATCGTCGGCTCCGGGGAGGGGGTGATCAGCCAGCTGGCCGTCGCCGCCGGAGCCGGCCACGTCGATCACGTCGATATCGACCGTGAAGCGGTGCGGTTGTGCGCCGAACATCTGCCCTACGGGTATTCGACGGCCGAATTGCGCAGAGCCGAACAGGGTATCGGCCCGATCACCATGCACTACCGGGACGGTTGGGACTTCGTGGACGGGGCGCCGTTGTCATACGACGTCGTGGTGGTGGACCTGCCCGACGAGCGCTCCGGGTCCGCGCAGCACAACCGCCTCTACGACATCGACTTCCTGCAGCGGTGCCGCGCACTTGGCCGCGTGGTGGTCGACCAGGCGGGCTGCCCGACGCTGTGGCGCAACGAGACCCTGCTGTCGTCGTGGCGGCGATTCCGCGAGACATTCGCCACTGTGGTCTATTTCGGCAGCGACGAGCACGAGTGGGCATTCCTGTCCGGCTTGTCGGAACCCGTCGAAGACCCGGTGTCACTCATGTCCGAACGGCTGCAGTCCCTCGCCTACCGACCGCTCACCATCGACGGCGTCTCGTTGATCGGCGCGACGGTGCCGCCAAAAGCTTTGCGGGACAACGTCTAGAGCGGGCAGGCGGCGCGCTCGCGGATTCCCCGCAGCATCCCGCGTTCCATCACGAAGTGCGGTATGTCGAAGAACGCCATCCCGGCCACACCCCCGGTGCCGCGGGCCAGCAGGCGGGTCGCGCCGTTCTGCGGCCGCAGGTAGAAGGCCCATGACGCGTCGGCCTTTTCGCCGCGTTGCACCCGGTCGAAGTCCGGTCGCGACATCAACACCAGATGCGACTGCGGCTTGACCGCCACGACCACCTGGCTCGCGTTGCGGCCGTAGCGCCGGGCCAGCCAGACGGTGTCGCCGACCTTCACGTTCTGCCATTCCGGATGCACGGTGTCGGCGTTGTGAATATGGGTGCCCACCAAGCGTTCCAGCCAGTCGTAGCTGTAGAAGCCGCCGCGATCCTCACCGATCTGCGCCAGCCACGGCCAGACGGCCTCCGGCGGTGCGGCGATGGTGATCCCGCGGGTGGTGCGCACCGATCCGGGCTGGACGAGTTCGTCGCCGGGCAGTTCGGCGGCCACCTCCGCGTCGGTGGCGCCCCAGTTGTACATCAGGGGTCGACCCACCCAGTTGTACATGCCGGCGATGCCGCCCGCCGCGAGCAGCGCGCCCAGCAGCGGCCTCTGGTTGCTCATGGATGCTGAGGCTAACGGCGCCGCCGGCCCGTCGGCAGAGGCTTAAGTCATCGGCGCCGGCTCGGCGGATACCCGTTCCAGCGGATGTGCGCGCGGGTGAAGGCGGCCGTCTCGGAATACCCGAGCCGCTGCCCGGTCTCCTCCACGGTCAGCCCCGACTTCAACAGCTCGCCGGCCAGCGCCGCGCGCACCTCGTCGAGCAGCGCGCGGAAACTGGTGCCCTCGCCGGCCAACCTGCGATGCAGGGTGCGCTCGGTGATGCACAGCTCCCTGGCGACGGTGGCCATCGACGGGATGGCCGAGGAATCCTGAATCAGCCGGGTACGGACGGATGCCGAGAACCCCCGACGGGTGCGCCGCCGGTTCAACAGCTCTTCGCACTGCCGGATGCAGATCGCGGCCGTCTGCGCGTCGGCGGCGGGCATGCTCCGCTGCATGAGGTCGGCCGGCATGATCAGCGCGCTGCGCGGGCCGCTCTGGACGACGACGGTCAGATTGTCGAGCTCGACGGTGTCGACGGGCAGTTGCAGATCGGCCAACTCCATCCGCACCGTCAAGGGGGTGGCATTGCGCCCCAACAGCAGCGGCAACAGTTTGAGCATGATCGCGAAATCCCGCTCGATGACGAAGCGCCGGACATCCCGCGGGACCCGGCTGTCGTCGAAGATCATCACCGCCTCGGCGGCCGTCACCTCCGGGGCGGACAGGCACACGTAGGAATCGGTCAGCGCGGCGTAGCGGCAGGCGACGTCGATGGCGTCGCCGAAGGTGGGACTGGCCATCAGGGCGTAGCCGAAGATCCCCGTGTCCGCGAGGTTGTACTGCATTCCCGTTTCCATACCGAGCCCGGGCCGGTCACCGAGGCGGCCGATCAGGTTGCGCGTCATCGTCAGCTCCTGGCTGGCGTAGATCTCGGTGGCCGGATCGTGCACTTCCGCCTCGGTCAGCCCCGTCCCGGATAGACACACTGCTGGTTCGAGGCCGTGCCGCCGGGCCGTTTCCAGGATGTGCCGCCCCGTTGTCGACGACAGCGCAACGTCCCAGATCTGCGCTTCGGCGCCGGGCATGCGTCCGAAAATATCAAATGTGTGTCCGAATCGGGCATTACCGGATCCCAGGCCCGGCTCTACCGTCATCTCCATGGCAACGGATTTGCTGCGGCCCGCACCACTGGCGCTCGTCTCGGCGGCGCGCAGCTCGGTAGCCGACCTGTGGCGCCCCGTCGCCGCCGGCGGATACCGCGATCTACGACGGCCCCGGCCCCATTCGGCGCCCGCGTCGGTACCGCGCACCACGTTCGACCCCACGCTGCTGCGCAATATCGCTGATCCGTATCCGGAGCTGCGGCGTCTTCGGGAGCACAGGGTGACGGTCAACGAGCGGCTCGGTGTGTGGATGCTCGGACGCTACGACGATGTGCACACCATCGTCCGGGACAGCACCGTCTTCACGTCGAGGGACGGCATCATGTTGCGCTCGTTCGTGGCCAACATGGTGATTTTCACCGACCCGCCCGACCACACCCGGCTGCGGCACATCGTCGCGCCGCTGTTCAGCAAGCGTGCGGTCCAGACGTGGCGCGACGACATCCGGGCGTTGGCCGAAGCGGCGGTGGCGGACCTGAGCAGCGGCGCGGTGGTCGACATGGTTCCGGCGCTGACCATACCGATGCCGATCAACGTGATCGCCCGGATTCTGGGAATCCCGCGGGAGCAGTGGCCGGCCTTCCGATCGGTGTCGGAACGGTTTGCGCAGATGTTCAGCCCCCGCTCGCTGCCGGAGGTCGTGCGGCTGATGGGATCGGCGATGCAGGCTTATCTGCGGCTGCGCAGCTTCGCTGACACCGAATTACGCTTGCGTGCAACGCATCCCGCCGACGATTTGTTGACCTGCCTGCAAGCGGCGAAGGCGGCCGGCGAGTTGACCGATCAAGAGGCCTTTCTCTACGTGCTGGTTCTGCTGGTCGCGGGGAACGAGACGACGACCAACCTGCTGGGTGTGCTGCTGGTTCAACTGGCGCAAGATCACGACCTGTTCGCAGAGCTGAAGGCCGACCGCAGCCTGCTGCCCGCGGCCGTCGAAGAGACAGCCCGGTGGGGCTCGCCGGTGCAATGGGTGACCCGGACCGCCACCACGGACTACCGAGTCGACGACGTGGTGATTCCCAGGGGGGCAAGGACTTTGTTGTTCTACGCCGCAGCCAACCGGGATGCGGCCAAATTCGAGGATCCCGACCGCTTCGACATCCACCGCAATACCACTGGACATCTGGCGTTCGGACACGGCCTGCACTTCTGCCTCGGAGCTCACCTGGCCCGCCTCGAGGCGGCAGCGGCCATCGATTGCCTGCTCGACGAAGTCGACGGCCTCGAACTCGCAGGGCCCGTGCGATGGAGCACCACGCCGTCGCTGCGCGGACCGATTTCGGTGCCGCTGCGCCTCAATCGGCGCTGAGAACCGCGGAATCCCGGCGCGCGACGGCGGCTGCGGATTAGGCTTCACCTGGCGGGGAAGTCATTCTGAGGGGATTCGGCCATGTCTTACTTGGTCACAACGCCAGATTGGGTCGCAGCGGCAGCCGGAGATCTGACGAGTATCGGCTCGGCGCTTCAGGAGGCCACGACGGCGGCCTCGGCGCCCACCACCGGCCTTGCGGCCGCCGCCGCGGACGAGGTGTCGGCCGGCGTCGCGCAATTGTTCGGCGGCCTCGGCGAGGAGTTTCAAGCCGTCAGCGCCCAGGTTTCCTCGTATCACGCCGAATTCGTGCGCCTGCTCAACGGTAGCGCGTCGGCGTACGTGGGGGCGGAAATCGCTTCTGCCGGACAGCTTCTCGCCGGTACGGTTAGTGCGCCGACCGCTGCCACGACGGTGCCGGGCGGCGCATACGGGCAGCTCGTCACCAACACGGTCACCAACCTCCAAGCCCTCGGAAGTGCCTGGGCCGCAGACCCCTTCCCCTTCCTCCGCCAGTTCCTGGCCAACCAGGCGGGCTATGCACAGCAGATCGCAACTGCTATCGCAAACATCCCCGCCAATCTGCCGAATCTTCCGGCGGCGATCGAAGCTGCCATCCGGCAGGCCATGTCCTTCAACGCCGCGTACTACGTGCAGCAGTTCATCGCCACGCAAGCCGGTTTCGCCCAGACGTTTGTCACCTCGGCGGTCAACGGGATCACCGGGTTGGTGGCCGGGCTGCCGCAGTTCAGCTCCGAGCTCCAGGTGGCGTTCGGGGCGCTGCTGGCCGGCAATTACACCGGCGCGGTAGCCGACGTCGGACTGGCTTTTGAACATCTCCTGGTCACCGGATTCGACCCCGGACCCGTGACCATTACCGCTAACATTCCGATTGGCTTCACCGCCACGCTGAGCCCGAAGGTGCTCGGCCCGCTTGGTGACTTCTTCACCATCATGAACCTGCCCGGCCAGGAGGCGCAGTTCCTCACCAACCTGATGCCGCCATCCATTCCTCGGCAGATGGCTCAGAACTTTACCAACGTGCTCAACACGCTCACCTTGCCCAGCATTTCGGCGGAGCTAAATCAACCGCTGACCGCGACGGGGACGCTCAGCGCATTCTTCGGCTTGCCGCTGGTGTTCACCTACGCGGCAGCCGGCGCTCCGTTCTCAGCCCTGGATGCGATGGCGACCAGCTTGCAAACATTCGAGGGTGCCTTGGCGGCAGGCGATTTCCTGGGGGCGGCCGGCACCCTCATCGATGCCCCGGCCAACATACTCGACGGGTTCCTCAATGCGCACAACACCTTCGACAGCGTGATCCAGGTCCCGACGAATCTTCCGTTCGGCTTACCCCCGCAGAACGTGACGATCACGCTGCACCTGCCGGCAGACGGAATTCTCGTTCCGCCGCACCCCGTTACCGCGACAGTCGACCCGCATCTACCAGGCATCGTCAACCCGTTCGACGTCACCGTCTTCGGCACGCCGTTCTCGGGACTGATTCCCCTGTTGGTGAACTACACGCCGCAGCAGCTCGCGCTGGCGATAAAGCCGGCGTAGCGCGCGGACCCGCCTCAGAGAATCGCGACCGACACCACAATCCCCAGCGCGAATTGCGCCGCTGCCACCATCAAAGCGTTGTAGCTGAATTCGTCGGAGGGGAACAACGCGTCCATGTCGATACCGATCACCACGGCTGCGATCCGCATCATCGCCACCTGCGAGGCGATACCGACCAAACCGAAGACCGCCGACGCCAGCAGTCCCTCCCGCAAGTTGCCCGACGACGAGTAAATCGCAATGACCACAATGAAAGCCATGCTGACCATTCCGGCCGCGGCCACCAGAATGGCGTTGGGCTTGCCCGCGTTGACCATCTTGCGCAGCGGCCCCGGCGTGGTCAGATCAATGGCGTAGAAGCCGATGATCATCAGCACCAGCCCGAGGATCGAGTAGAGCACGATGGCACCGGCGCCGCGCCCCAGCCAGCTCCAGTAGTCCGAATGCAGCGCAACAATCGTCGTCGTCATCGAAGATCAACTCCGTTCATATCGGGAAGGTTCATCTCAGTGGAATTCGGTGTGGAACGAATGCCGCGCCATCATCGGTGATGAGTCCGGCAGTCTCGCGGATGCCGAGCCCCGCAGCGGTATCCCCGACCACCCACGCGCCCAGGGCCGGTCGCATGTCGTCGAACTCGGGAAGCGGGTCCAACAGCTGGTAGACGAATCCCTCTTCGCCGTAGAAGCCGCCGGTGGCCGTCTCCATGCCGGCGCCAACGACGGTGACGTTCGCGCCTTCACGTCCGAGCTTCGGCTTGCGCACATATTCGGTGAGTTCGTGCGGGTCGTCGAGGTAGGCGGGCAACAGGTTCGGGTGCCCCGGGTACATCTCCCACAGCACGGCCAGGATCGCCTTGTTGGACAGCAGCGTCTTCCACAGCGGTTCGATCCACATGGTCTGCGGCAGCGTCTGCACCACATACTTACCGAACTGATCGTCGAGCACCCACTCCCACGGGTGCAGCTTGAAGATCGCCTGAATCGGGTCCTCTTCGAGATCGACGAATCGCTCCAGCGCGGAGTCCCAGCCGACGTCCTCGATCAACAGCCCGACCGTCTGAAAACCGGCCTCCGCCGCCGTCTCCTGTAGATAGGTGGTCGTGATCTGGTCCTCGCCGGTGGCCTCCACGCCGGACCACGCGAAGTGTAATTCGTTGCTGGGCAATAGATCCCGCACAATCTTCCAGCGGTCGACCAGTTGCTCGTGCAATGAGTTCCATTGATCGTCTTCGGGGAACTTGTCTTTGAGCCAATACCATTGCAGGATCGCGGCTTCCAGCAACGTGGTGGGCGTATCGGCGTTGTACTCCAGCAGCACCGCGGGGCGCCGGCCGTCATAGCGGAGGTCGAAGCGGCCGTACACATGTGGATCCGAACGGCGCCACGATTCGGCGACGTGCGGCCAACTCCATTCCGGCAGGCCGAAATCGGCGTACCGCTCCATCAGGACCACCTGTTCGACGGCGTTCAGGCACATCGAGTGGAGCAGTTCGACGTCGGCTTCCAGCGCCAGGATCTCGTCCATCTCGAACTCGTAATAGACCGACTCGTCCCAATACGGCCGGTCGTCGCCACGGGCATCGCGCGCGGGTGTCCCGTAGACAAGCCCCTGCGATTCGACGATCGACTGCCAGTTCGGCCGCGGCTGGGACCTGACGCGTTTCACGAGCCGCCGCCGCCCTTGCCGCCGCTGCCCCCGATGCCGCCGCGCTGGATCGTGGTACCCGACTTCGTGGTGACGTTCGCCCCCTTCGGAATGCTCGTCGATCCCCCGATCGGCCGCTGCCCGACCGAACCCGAGCTGCCGTAGTAATAGCGGTAGGAGTGCCCGCCCCAGAAGAAGAAGCCGTTCATGCCCGGCGTGTGGCCGGTGCAGTAACTGTCCGGGACGATCACCGGCTGACCATTGGGGTCGTCCTGGACGCATTGCGCGGTCACATTGGCCGGCCTCAACAGCCAGTACCCCACGCCGGCCACCAGGCCGACGACTCCGACTGCGGCCGCCGATCCCATCAGGATCCGCTTCTGCTTCTGCCGCTTGGCCTCGGCTGCCTGCCGCGCCTCTTCGAGCTCGCGCTGCTTTTCTTCGTGCTTCTTGCGGGCGCGCAACTCGGCAGGCGTCGGCGGCCTGGGCTTGGTCGTGGCAGCGTCCTGGAACTGAATGCTGCCCAGGGGTTTGAGCTTGGGTGTGGTGTCCTTCGTGGGCTGACCGATCGGCGGGATCAGCCCCTCGGGCACTTTGTCCGGCGCCGGCGCATCCTTATCCGGCCGATTCGCACCGAACGAACTGCGGCGTGGGCGATCCGCAGCCGGCTCACTGCGCTCGGGCTTGGTCTCCTCGGTCCTACCGCCCTCGGGCGGATCTGATTCGGAATCCACTAGGTCGCCTCCGGTCCCCTCTCACCGTGGCACGCTTTCCTCAACACGCGGGCAGTCTCCCACATCGCGGCGGCATCCGTGGCTAAGACCACCAGCGCTCCAGAACTTGTGCCACACCGTCCGCGCTGTTGGGTGCCGTCACCTCGTCGGCCGCGGCCACCGCTTCGGGGTGCGCGTTGCCCATCGCCACCCCCAGCCCGGCCTGCAGCAGCATCGGGACGTCGTTGGGCATGTCGCCGAAGGCGACCACCTGCGACTCGGCGATGCCGAGCGGTTCGGCGACCTCGCGCAGACCGCTTGCTTTACTGATGCCCCTCGGCAGAATCTCCAGCAGGCCGTTGTTGGTCGAGTAGGTCACATCGCCCTCATCGCCGATATGCCCGGCCAGCGCGGCCGCCATGTCCGCACTGAGCGCTCCGGCCTTGCGGATCAGCAGCTTGATCGCCGGCGCGCTCAGCAGGTCGTCGAAGGACACTTCGGTGTTGTCGGGGTTGAGCCATGCATGCTCGTAGCCCGGTGAGCTGATGAACTGCGGGGTCGCGGTGTCATGAGCGCGTTCGCCGATCCGCTCGACCGCCAGCCCGGCGCCCGGAATCACCTGCCGCGCGATGTCGGCCAACACCGCCAGGGTGTCGACCGACAGCGTCTGCGCCGACAACACCTTGTCGTGTTCGGGGTCGTAGATGACGGCACCGTTCGCGCACACCGCCATCGGCGCGAACCCGAGGGCCTCGACCACCGGCCTGATCCAGCGCGGCGGACGGCCGGTGGCCAGCACGAAGTGCGCTCCCCCGGCGACGGCGGCATGCACTGCGGCACGTGTGCGCGGGCTGAGCGCTTCTTCGTCATTGAGCAGGGTGCCGTCGACGTCACACCCGATGAGCGCGGGTTGGTTCGTCGATGAGATTCGCGTCGAGGTCGGCTCAGGCATCGGAGCCCCGGGCCGAGGCGTAGTTACGGGCGGCTGGGGTTGTCAGTGGGTCCCGCCTTCTGTCGCTTCTTCGCGGCATCGTCGTAGAGCGCGCGCTTGCGGGCTCGTTCGGCGAGTTCGGCGATACGGAATTCTCTGGACTCGTCCGGAGTAGGCGCGCTCCCACCCAACCGGCGCGGCACCCAGGGCTCCCCCGGCGGGTGCGGATAGTTTTCCTGCGCCCAGTACAGCATCGCCTGCATCGCCTGGCGGAGAGTGGCGTTGAGCGCCTCGTGGTCGCTTCCCGGAGCCAACGGCGGCCCGATTGCCGCGGTGATGGGAATCTTGCTGCGCACCAGCTTCTTGGGATGGTCCTTCGGCCAGATCCGGTGTGCACCCCAGACGATCATCGGAATGATCGGCACCTGCGCCTCGACCGCCATCCGCGCGGCGCCGGTCTTGAACTCCCTGAGTTCGAAGCTCCGGCTGATCGTCGCCTCCGGATGCACGCCGATAAGCTCGCCCTCCCGCAGCCGCTGCACGGCGACCGCATAGGCGTCGGCACCCATGCTGCGGTCGACCGGGATCAGCTGGATGTGCTTGATCACGTAGTTGACCGCCTTCACCTCCTGCATCTCGGCCTTGATCATGAACCGCAACCGGCGCTTGCGTTCCTTGGCCGCAAGCGACGCGGGGATCCAGTCCACATAGCTGGTGTGATTGAGGGCGACGATGCCGCCGCCTTGCGACGGAATGTTCTCCAGACCGTGGTACGTGATCTTGTTGCCGTTCAACGCCATAGCGGTCGGAACGAGATATTCCAGTATCCGGAAGACTGGCTCGGCCATCTTTTCGGTCTCCTTTTTCCCTACCGTGACTGACGCGGTGTCCGGCGTGCGACCCTTGCCGCCGTCTCCTCAGCGTCCATTCGCGCGGCCTCGTCCAACGTCGGCGCCCCGCCACCAAGCCGGTGTGGCACCCAGCGTTCGCCGGCTGGATGAGGATAGTGCTGCTGTACCTGACGCAGCAGCACAGCCATCGATTCCCGCAATACCTCGTTGGTACGCGCGACGTCCTGGGCCGCCCGCACCGGTTCGCCCACCGCCACGGTGACCGGCACCTTCTTGTGCCCCAGTTGTCGGGGCAGCCCCTTGGTCCAGATTCGTTGGGCACCCCAGACGATCAGCGGGACGATCGGTACCTCGGCTTCGATGGCCATCCGCGCGGCGCCCGACTTGAAGTCCTTGAGCTCGAAGCTGCGGCTGATCGTGGCTTCCGGATAGACCGCGACCAGTTCGCCGTCGCGCAACGCCTGTACCGCCGAGGCATAGGCGTCCGCGCCGGAGCCGCGGTCCACCGGAATGGCACCGTTCTTCTTGATCAGGAAGTTGACGATTTTCACCCGCTGCATTTCGGCCTTGATCATGAACCGCAGCCGGCGGTGCCGACGGCGCAGGGCCAGACCCGCCGGCAGAAAATCGACGTAACTGGTGTGGTTGATGGCGATCACGGCGCCGCCCTGCGCGGGAATGTTCTGCTCGCCCATGAAAGTGATCCGCGTCCCGGTGGCCCGAACCAGGAACTGGGCCACGATCTCGCAGGCGCGGTAAATGGGCTCCGCCATCGGTCACTGCTCCGGGGCTCCGGTGGGGTGCGCCCGCTCCGCGCGGCGAGCCGCTTTGGCCGCCGCCTCCTCGGCGTCCATGCGGGCGGCCTCGGCCAGCGACGGGGCGCCGCCGCCCAGCCGCCGCGGCACCCAGAATTCACCCGCCGGGTGCGGCCCGTACTGCTCCTGGGCGCGAATCAGCAGGTGCTGCATGCGGGAATGCAACAGCGCGGTCAGCTCAGTGGTCGACAAAGTCGGTTCGATCGGTTCGCCGACGATCACCTGAATCGGCACCTTTGGCCGGAAGATCTTCTTGGGATGACCCTTGGTCCAGATCCGCTGGGCCCCCCAGACGACGTGCGGAACGATCGGCACGCCGGCCTCGATCGCCATCCGGGCGGCGCCGGTCTTGAACTCCTTGATCTCGAAGCTGCGGCTGATCGTCGCCTCGGGATAGACGCCGACCAGCTCACCGGCTCTGAGCTTGTCGACGGCTGCGGCATACGACGCGGCGCCGCTGTCCCGGTCCACCGGGATATGCCGGAACGAGCGCATCAGTGGGCCGGCGACCTTGTGGTCGAAGACCTCCTGCTTGGCCATGAACCGCACCTTGCGCCCGAGCCCCTGCTTATAGGCCGGCAGACCCGCCAGCGTGAAGTCGAGGTAACCGGTGTGGTTGATCGCGACCACGGCGCCACCACTGGTCGGTAGATTCTCGACGCCGGTCACGGTGATCTTCAGACCCTGCAAGCGGAAGATCATTCGGGCGAGGGTGATGGCGGTGCCGTATGCAGGTTCCACAGCAATTCAGCCTAATGCTCCGTGCTGCCAGATACCCCAACTGGGCAAAACGCGTAGTGCAGAGAGGTGAGCCTTGTCCTTCCCGTCGTCGCCGCCGCCGGTCCCCGACCTGGTGCGTCGGCTGGCCGCCGGGCGGCCGGTGCGCGCGGTGTGGCGCAACGAGCTGGGCGATATCACTTTCCGGGTGGGTGACGGAGCGGAGTTCGTCAAGCTGGGTGGGGTCCACTCGCCCGATTTCACCGGCGAAGTACACCGGTTGTCTTGGGCTGCGCCCTACATTCCGGTGCCAACCGTCATCGATTTCGGTTGCGCAGCGGACGGGGCCTGGCTGCGCACCGCCGGTTTACCCGGCCTGTCCGCGGTGCACCCGCGTTGGCAAGCGCAGCCCGCGGTCGCCGTCACTGCCATCGCTGTGGGATTGCGCACAATGCACGACAACCTCCCGGTGGCCTCATGCCCGTTCGACTGGTCGGTGGCCAGCCGGCTGCCGATGCTGCATCCCGCCCACCGGGCCAACCTGGAGGACCCCCCGCCGATCGATCGACTGGTGGTCTGCCATGGCGACGCCTGCGCGCCCAACACACTGATTGACGACGTCGGCCGCTATTGCGGGCAGGTGGATCTGGGTGAGCTCGGTGTGGCCGACCGGTGGGCCGACTTGGCGGTGGCAACGCTGTCATTGCGCTGGAACTACCCCGGCCGGAACTGGGAGCCGGAGTTCTTCGCCGCCTACGGCATCGACCCCGACCCCCTGCGCATCGACTACTACCGGCGGTTGTGGGAAGACCCGACGCTCTGACTCAAGCTAAACTCGGGGCGTCGCAGACACGGTCCCGAGAGGTATTTGTGCAGGTAACAAGCGTCGGCCACGCCGGCTTTCTGATCCAGACCCGGGCGGGCAGCATCTTGTGCGACCCGTGGGTCAACCCGGCGTACTTCGGGTCGTGGTTCCCGTTCCCCGACAACTCGCCGGCCTATTCGGGCCTGGACTGGGACGCCCTGGGCGACTGCGATTACCTGTACGTATCGCACCTGCACAAGGACCACTTCGACGCCAAGCTGCTGGATGCGCACGTCAGCAAGGACGCGGTGGTGCTGCTGCCGGATTTCCCGGTGCCCGACCTGCGACATGAGTTGGAGAAGCTGGGATTTCACCGGTTCTTCGAGACCACGGACTCGGTGAGCCACCGGTTGTCCGGCCCTAAGGGCGACCTCGACATCATGATCATCGCCCTGCGGGCACCGGCCGACGGCCCGATCGGCGACTCCGCGCTCGTGGTCTCCGACGGGCAGACCACGGTGTTCAACATGAATGACGCACGCCCGGTCGATCTGGACGTGCTGGCCGCCGACTTCGGGCACATCGACGTGCACCTGCTGCAGTACTCGGGCGCGATCTGGTATCCGATGGTCTACGACATGCCGGCCCGCGCCAAGGAGGCCTTCGCCACCCAGAAGCGGCAGCGCGGCATGGACCGGGCGCGGCAGTACATCGCGCAGGTCGGCGCGACGTGGGTGGTGCCGTCCGCCGGCCCGCCCGCCTTCCTGGACCCCGAACTGCGTCAACTCAACGACGACCGCCACGATCCGGCCAACATCTTTCCGGACCAGATGGTGTTCCTCGACCAGATGCGCCGCCACGGCCACGACCGCGGACTGCTGATGATGCCCGGGTCGGTCGCCGATTTCACCGGCTCTGAACTGAACTCGCTGCGGCACCCGCTGCCCACGGAGCAGGTGGAGGCGATCTTCACCACCGGCAAGGCCGACTACATCGCCGACTACGCCGAGCGGATGGCGCCGGTGCTGGCCGCGGAGAAAGCCGGCTGGGCTCCGGCGGCCGGAGAGCCGCTGCTCGAGCCGTTGCGCGCATTGTTCGAGCCGATCATGTTGCAGAGCGACGAGATCTGCGACGGCATCGGTTACCCGGTAGAACTGGTGATCGGCTCGGAGACGGTGATCCTGGACTTTCCCAAACGGGCTGTGCGGGAGAGCATTCCCGACGAGAAGTTCCGCTACGGGTTCGAGATCGCGCCGGAGTTGGTGCGCACGGTGCTGCGCGACAACGAACCGGACTGGGTCAACACCATCTTCCTGTCGACCCGCTTCCGGGCCTGGCGGGTCGGCGGCTACAACGAGTACCTGTACACCTTCTTCAAGTGCCTGACCGACGAACGGATCGCCTACGCCGACGGCTGGTTCGCCGAGAGCCACGACGACTCGGCGTCGATCACGCTGGACGGCTGGGAAATTCAGCGGCGTTGTCCCCACCTCAAGGCCGATCTGTCGAAATTCGGTGTGGTCGAGGGCAATACGCTGACCTGTAACTTGCACGGCTGGCAGTGGCGGCTGGAGGACGGGCGCTGCCTGACCACCCGTGGTCACCAGTTGCGGAGCTGCCGGGCATGAGCACTGACGCGGACCTGTGCTACGACGACGGCGCCGTCCAGTTGGATCAGATGGCGATCACCTTGCGCCGCTACCATTTTCCCTCGGGTACCGCGAAAGTCATCGGCCTGGACCAGATCCGGGGATACAAGGCCGAGCCGCTCGGGCTGTTCACCGTGCGGTTCAACATCTGGGGCAGCCCGGACCTGCGCCGCTGGCTGCCGCTGGATCTGTACCGGCCGCTCAAGTCGACGCTGATCACCCTCGACATCCCGGGGTCGCAACCCGCCTTCACCCCGGCGCGTCCGGACGAGTTCCTGGCCTGCCTGGACGAACTGCTCGACAAGCGCGGCTGACCTGTCGCCGAACGTGACTGTAGCGTCACGCTCGGCGTCGAGCGTGACGACAGCTTCACGTTCGGCGGGCCGGCTCGGCGAACCCTTAACGGTCCTCGAGTGCCGTGCGCCCGGCGTTATAGCCCGGGGTGAACGTGATGCCCGGTCCGCCGTGGCATCCGGCACTACCCAGGTAGAGACCCTGCACCGGAATCGGCTGTCCGATATAGCCTTTCGGGCCCGGGCGGTTCTGGCCGATCTGGTTCGAGCTCAGCAGGCCGTGGCAGTAGTCACCCCCGGGCGCACCGAACATCACGCCCATGTGCTTGGGCGTGAAGGTGGTGTGGCGGATGATGCTGCGCTCGAAATTCGGCGCCAGCCGGGTGATCTTGTCGATGACCCGCTGACCCATCTCGACTTTGGCCTGGCCGTAGTCGGCGCCGCCTTCGATGGGAAACCACAGGGCAAAGGCCGAGGCGGCATGCTTGCCTTCGGGCGCCAGAGCGGGATCGTGCACCGACGGGATCTGCAGCACCAGCGTCGGATCCGCGGGCACGATCCCGCGGCGGCAGTCCTCCCACTGCTGCTGAACTTCCTCCGGGGTGCAGAAGATGCCGATCGACGCCTGCATGGTGGGGTCGTTGAGTGCCTCGTAGGGCGCGACGAACTGCGGGGTCTCGTCCAGCGCGAAGTGCATCTGCAGGTAGCTGCCGCGGTGGTCGATGCGTCCGTAGCGTTCCCGGATCTCGGCCGGCAGCACCGACGGATCGATCAGGTCGTTGAGCGTCACGTCGGGCGCCACCGAGGAGACGACGATGGGCGCGGTCAATGTCTCCCCGGCCTCGGTGCGCACTCCGCTCACCCGGCCGTCAGCAACCAGGATCTCGGTGACCTTGGAGCGCAGCCGGACTTCGCCGCCGTTGTCCTCCAGCACCTGAGCCAGGTGCGCGGTGAGCGCGCCGATGCCACCGCGCAACTTCTTCATCTGGACCAACTCGCCCTCCGGAATGCCGAGGCCGAAGGCCAGCGCGGCGGCACTGCCCGGCGTGGACGGGCCGCGGTAAAGGGTGTTGACGGCCAGCACCGTCATCGATCCCCGGATCGCGCCGTGCTTCTCGCGGTCTGGGAAGTATCGGTCCAGCACCTCGGTGACGGAGCCGAACAGCATGTCATCGATCGCCGAGCGCTCGAATTCGTTGGTGGCGCAGGCATACATCTCATCGAAGGTCTTGGGTAGCGTGCCGGCTTCGAAACGGCCGAGCGCGCGGGTGGGCGCCTGCGCCCACATCAGCAGACCACCCATGCCGGCCACCGCGTCGGCGCCGTGAACCTCATTGAGATGGGCGAACATCTTCATCGGGTCGCTGTACTGGACCAGTGGATCGTCACCGACTCCGCGCAGCGCGACCGACGTCACCTCCAGGTCGACCGTCGGTAGCGTGTCCAGGCCGAGTTCGCTGATTACCTCCGGGGACGTCGGAAACTGCACTGAGCCGGCGATTTCGAAGTGGTAGCCGTCGAACAGTTCCACGGTGGAGGCCATGCCGCCCGCATAGAGCTTGCCGTCCAAGCAGACGGTGCGCAGACCCGCCCGCTGCAGCATCACCGCCGCGGTCAATCCGTTGTGGCCCGCGCCGATGACAATCGCGTCGTACTGGTTTCCAGATTCAGACATGCCGACCTCCTGACTGGGAGGCTGGCACGCATCCGAAGTTTTGTCAATTATGACGAAACTTGACCGGCCGGCCAGGTTGCCCAAGAGTCGCTGAGGCCGGACCGCAGCGACTCCAGCGCCACATGGCTCATTCTGGCGAGTTCGCTGAGCGACCGGTCATTGCCCAACATCCAGGCCTCCATCGCCCCGAAGATCGCCGCCGCGATACACCGGGCGATCACCGTGCTGCGCAACCTCGCATCACCCGCCTGACCATTGGTGCAGCCCCGGCGGAGCAGCTGTGCCTGGATCGACTCCGCCAGATCGGCCTGCACGTCCCGGATATGGCGGACGATCCGGCCGGGGTCCAGCTCGCCGCCGCGCAGCGTCGCGATCTTGGTCACCGCCTCAACGTCATACGGGAAGGCGAACACCGCCGCCTGCACCGAATCGATGACCGCCTCGTCGATCGGGCGGGCGTCCAGCGCGGCCCGGAACCAGTTCAGCCCGGTGTAGTCAGCGAACAACAAATCGTGCTTGGAGCTGAAGTGCCGGTAGAACGTCCGTAACGAGACCCCGGCGTCCGCGGCGATCTGCTCGGCCGAGGTGTCCTCCACACCCTGAGCCAGGAACCGGACCACCGCCGCCTGACGCAGCGCCTCGCGAGTCCGCTCGCTCCGCGCCGTCTGTGCCGGCCTGACCATGGCGCTAAGGTACCGCAGCCGCCCAGCAATTGGTTATGACAATATTGACAAAACTTCGCTTGCCGGACGAGACTGCGCCCATGGTGTCTCTCATCGCCCACGCCGTCCTCGGTATCGCCGTCATCTTCTGGATCGTCTCCTCCAACCGGCAGGTCTATGCACGCCCGGCGGTCGGTCCGGCATTCTCTCCGCTGGAAGTCGTGTACTACGTCGTCGGCGTCGCCTCGATCGCATTGGGCTGGTACTTCAACATCCGCTTCGTCCAGGAGTACGCGCACGGGTCGCACAACCCGATCTGGGGTCCGGGCAGCTGGACGCAGTACATCCAGTTGATGTTCACCAACCCCGCGGCGGGCTCGGCCGGCCAGGACTACACGATCGCGAACGTGATCCTGCTGCCGCTGTTCTCCATCACCGACGGCTACCGGCGCGGGTTCAAGCGACCCTGGTTGTTCTTCGTAAGCAGCCTGTTCACCAGCTTCGCGTTCGCGTTCGCCTTCTACTTCGCCACGATCGAGCGGCAGCACCGGCACGAACGGGCGACCGTGGTCCCGGCGCCGAAGGTGGCCGCCTGACGGAAAGGGTCAAGCGCTGATGCCGTCGCCGCGGTAGTCACTCTGGTGGTGCCAGGTCTGATTGCCGCCCCGGCGCTTGGCGACGTACATGGCGGCATCGGCGGCACAGATCAGTTCATCGATAGAGGTCGGGGCGTCGGGCAGCCAGTAGACGGCGGCGGTGCCGACGCTGGCGGTCAGACCGAACGGTAGCGCCGCGATGGCGTCACAGAGCCGCTGCGCCCGTAGGCCGACCTCGCCGGGGTCACAGACCTCGGCGATCACGAACTCCTCGCCTCCCACCCGGGCCAGCTCCGCAGTGTCGTCGGTGCACTCGCGCAACGCGCACGCCACAGCGACCAGCGCGGCGTCGCCGGCGCTGTGCCCGTGCCGGTCGTTGAGCTGCTTGAAACGGTCGAGGTCGATCAGCGTGACCACCAGCTGATCCGGTAGCGCGCGGTCGCGCTGCAGATACCGGGCGGCGCGCCGGTGAAACGCACGCCGGTTGAGCAGGCCGGTGAGCTGATCGCGTTCGGCCCGCATGGCGTCGACGCCGAGCATCTGGGCGACCGCTTGGATTCCGAACGGCACCGACAGGTTCAGCGTCAGGATCACCGTGTACGCGCAGAGCGCGCTGACCACGCCCGAGCCGACCGAGATGCGCACAGCCTGCACCGCACCCGCCAATGCCGCGATGGCGAAGTTGAACAGCATCAGCGGCGGCCCGTGAAAGACTGCGATGTAGCCCGCCATCGTCGCCAGGATCGTGCAGGCCAGCATGGCGACCAACGGATCGCTCTGCGCAAGCGCGGCCAGGCCGATGCTGGCACTGGACAACACAGCGAAGCCCACGGCTTGGCGGCGAGTCGGCCAGCGCAGCGTCCACAGCAGCGCGCCCGACGCAGCTCCGGCCGCCGCGGCGAACGCGCACACCAGCCGAGCGGGCCCGCGGGGTCCGGTTTCGCTCCACATGGTCGCCAGGATCAAGACGGCCAGCGACGCGCCGATCAGCGCGATCGTGGCCCGGGTGCGACCCGCCATTCCCCGGGACTGCAACAGGGAGGCCAGGTGATCGAAGTGATCGCGCTGCCACCACCACGCGCCAAGCCGACCCATCGCGCTCCCCCCACCGAAGGCTCCGCGGAATCGCAGCGCGGTCGCCGGCTCAGTTCAGCAAAACAGTCCGGACAGGATGCCCAAATTTGACGTCCGCTAATGCTCAGCCGGCGGGTTGGAGGATCTCGGTTCCCACGAACGGCACCAGGGCCGCTGGTACCCGCACACTGCCGTCGGGCTGCTGGTGGTTCTCCAGGATCGACACCAGCCAGCGCGTGGTGCCCAGCGTGCCGTTGAGGGTGGCCGCCGTCTGCGGCTTGCCGTTGGCGTCCCGGTAACGGGTGGCCAGCCGGCGTGCCTGGAACGTGGTGCAGTTCGAGGTGGAGGTCAGCTCGCGATAGGTCGCCTGGGTCGGCACCCACGCCTCGCAGTCGTACTTGCGGGCGGCCGACGAGCCGAGGTCCCCGGCGGCCACATCGATCACCCGATAGGGCACCTCGATCTGCGCCAGCATCTCCCGCTGCCAGCCCAGCAGCCGCTGGTGCTCGTCTTCAGCCTCCTCCGGTCGGCAGTAGACGAAGCCCTCCACCTTGTCGAACTGATGCACCCGGATGATGCCGCGGGTGTCCTTGCCGTAGCTGCCCGCTTCGCGGCGAAAACACGACGACCACCCGGCGTAGCGCAGCGGCCCATCGGCAAGGTCCAGAATTTCGCCGGAGTGGTACCCGGCCAACGGCACCTCCGACGTTCCCACCAGGTAGAGGTCGTCGGCCTCGAGCCGGTACACCTCGTCGGCATGGGCACCCAGGAACCCGGTGCCCGACATCACCTCCGGACGCACCAACACCGGCGGGATCATCGGTATGAAGCCGTTCTCCACGGCCACCCGCAACGCCAGTTGCAGCAGCCCCAGCTGCAACAGCGCGCCGCGTCCGGTCAGGAAGTAGAACCGCGACCCCGAGACCTTGGCGCCGCGTTGCATGTCGATCAGACCCAGCGATTCGCCGAGCTCCAGGTGGTCCTTGGGATCAGCCAGCGCGGGCGGTTCACCGACTACCTCCAGGACCGCGTAATCGTCTTCTCCTCCGGCCGGGACCCCGTCGATGATGACGTTGGAGAGGGCCAGGTGCGCGGCGGTGAACGCCGCCTCGGCGGCGGCCTGGTCCGCCTCGGCGGCCTTGACCTGCTCGGCGAGGTCCTTGGCGCGCGCCAACAACGCCGGGCGTTCCTCGGGCGACGCCTTGCCCACGCTCTTGCTGGCCGTCTTCTGTTCCGCGCGCAGCGAATCGGCGGCCGAGATCGCCGCGCGGCGTGCCGTGTCCGCGCTCAGCAAGGCGTCTACCAGGGCGGGATCCTCGCCGCGGCTGAGTTGTGAGCGTCGTACGGCGTCGGGCTCCTCCCGGAGGAGCTTCAGGTCGATCACGGCCGCAAGACTACTTCCCGGGACTCTCCCCGATCTCACATGAGCAACGATTTTCACGCCGCAGCGTCGGTCCTGTCAGAATGGAGCCGATGTTGGACGCGCCCGAGAAAGAACCGGTACCGGACACTGCCGCCGAAGAGGTGGCAGAACCGGTGGCTGCCGAGGAGCCGCAGGAGGCCGACGCGACCCAGACGCGCGAGCCGTCAGAGGGGTTCCGTTGGCCGCGCTCCCTGCAGGCGTCCGCCACCCGGCGTGGACTGCTGCTGACCGCTCTGGGCGGCTTGCTGATCGCCGGCCTGGTGACCGCGCTGCCCGCCGTGGGCACCGGGCCGGGACGGCTGGCCGGCTTCATCGACAGCAATCCGGTGCCCAGCACCGGATCCAAGGGCAACCCCGCGTTCGCCCGGGCCACCAGCGGGGATTGCCTCAACTGGCCGGACGGCACCCCGGAGTCGGCCACCATTGTCAACTGCGCCGAGGACCACCGCTTCGAGGTCGCCGAGTCGGTCGACATGCGCACGTTCCCCGGCTCGGAGTACGGCCCCAGTGCCGCGCCCCCCTCGCCGGCCCGCATCCAGCAGATCAACGCCGAGCAGTGCGATCCGGCCGTCCGCCGCTACCTGGGTCCCAAGTTCGACCCCAACAGCAAGTTCACCGTCAGCATGCTGTGGTCGGGCGACCGGGCATGGCGGCAGAACGGGGAGCGCCGCATGCTCTGCGGCCTGCAACTGCCCGGCCCCAACAACGAGCAGGTCGCGTTCAAGGGCAAGATCGCCGAGATCGACCAGTCGAAGGTGTGGCCGGCGGGGACCTGCCTGGGCATCGACCCCGCCACCAACCAGCCGGTGGACGTGCCGGTGGACTGCTCGGCCCCGCACTCGATGGAAGTCACCGGCACGGTCAACCTCGCCGAGAAGTTTCCCAACGCGCTCCCGCCGGAAGCCGAGCAGGACGGTTTCATCAAGGACACCTGCACGAAAATGACGGACGCATACCTCGCGCCTGTCAAGTTGCGGACCACCACGCTGACCCTCATCTATCCGACAATCTCGCTGCCCAGCTGGTCGGCGGGCAGCCGCGAGGTGGCCTGCAGCATCGGCGCGACACTGGGCAACGGCGGCTGGGCCACACTGCTCAACAGCGCCAAGGGGCCGCTGCTGATCAACGGTCAGGCGCCGGTCCCGCCGCCCGACATTCCCCAGGAACGGCTCACCCTCCCGCAGATCCCGGTGCAGCTGCCCACCCAGCAGCCCCAGCCCCAGCAGCAGCCGCAGACGCCGCCCACTCCGACCGGCGATCAGCACCTGCCCAACCAACAGCCGGTGGTGACGCCCACCCGGGCACCCTCGTCGCCGGCCAGCCAGGCACCGTCCCCCACCCAGGCGCCACCGCCGGCTGACGGTGGTGCGCCACCGGCGCAGGCACCCGACGGCGCGCCCGCCAACGAGCCCCCACCCAGCTAGCCCGTGGCCGCGCGGATGGACCCGCAGCGGTTCGACGAGTTGGTCTCGGACGCACTCGACCTGATCCCGCCGGGGTTGACGGCCGCCATGGACAACGTCGTGGTGCTGGTCGCCGACCGCCACCCTGAGGAGGGCGACCTGCTCGGGCTGTACGAAGGAGTGGCGCTGACCGAGCGTGACTCCGACTACGCCGGAGCGCTGCCGGACACCATCACCATCTATCGCGACGCGCTGCTGGATGTGTGCGAGTCCGACACCGAGGTGGTGGACCAGGTCGCGATCACGGTGATCCATGAGATCGCCCACCACTTCGGCATCGACGACGACCGACTCGATGAGCTTGGCTGGGCCTGATCGCCAGCCTTTTACGGGTAGGACCGGGCGCGGCAGCCGGGTTCTGTCGGCGCCCGGTGCTATGAACGGCTTATGAGCACAGGCTGCCGCGACTGCCGGGCAGGCTTAGACCACTGCCACGGCACCGTTATTCGTCACTGGCTGGGCAGGCCGGAATGCACCGATCCGGACTGCGTCGCCCCCGAGTTGTTCACCCATGCGTTCGTCGTCGACTGCGACGTAATCGGTTGCTCGTGCGCGGAATCGCCCGGCGATCTGCTCAGATCAGCGCATGGGGTCGGTGCTTGACACCACAGCGTCCCGTACGGGCGTGGCGCTGGGTGCTGGGTGGAACGGCGGCGTAAGGGCACCCCAGCGCACACAACTCCACCGTCCGTCGGTAATGGGGGCGAGCGCCACCGATTCGGCGTTGTCCAGCGGGTTGTCGAGCACGAAGGTGCCGTCCACGCCGGCGAGCACCGCCGCCGCGAGCCGGATCGCCGCGCCGTGGCTGACCACCACGATGTCGCCGTGCCAGCGGTCGTCGTCGAGGTAGCGCATCCGCAGCTCGGTGAGCACCGGCACGTACCGTTCCAGGACGTCGTTGGCGGTCTCGCCGCCGGGCAACGCGACGTCCAGCTCTCCGAGATGCCACCGCTTGTAGACGGCCTGGAACTCGGCCACCGCCTCGTCATCGTTGCGGTTTTCCAGTGCACCGACCTGCACCTCGTGGATACCGGCCACTTCCTGGGCCGGGATATCGAGTTCGGAGCTGATTACCGCCGCCGTTTGCGACGCGCGGATAGCCACGGAGTGCGCCAGGATGGCCGGCCGGCTGTGACCGCCCCGCGCAAACGCCCGCGCCTGGTCGCGCCCCAGCGGGGTCAGCGCCGCTCCCGGCGGGAGGGTGTCCAGCCGGCGTTCGACGTTGCCGAACGATTGCCCGTGCCGCACCAACACCAACCGGCCGCTCATCGCTGTGTCTCCCCGTTTCGCAATCCCGCCAGCCAGCTCGTAGCCTCGTCCGATGCCGGCGGCAGCACACCCGCAGCCTGGCCCGTCGGCCAGGAACCCAGATAACGCACATCGGCACAACGACGGTGCAGCGCCATGAGTGCCTCGGCGACGGCGTCGTCGTCGAGGTGGCCGACACAGTCCACGAAGAACATGTAGGTGCCGAGCCGGGTGCGGGTCGGCCGGGACTCGATGCGGGTGAGGTCGATGCCCCGCATCGCGAACTCGGTCAGCGCCTGAAGCAGTGCGCCGGGAACGTTCTCGATCCGCAACACCACGGCGGTGCGATCGGCGCCGGTGCGTGCCGGCGGCGGGCCCGGCCGGCCGATCAGCACGAATCGGGTGCGGGCGTTGGATTCGTCGACCACGCCCTCCGCCAGCACCTCCAGGCCCCGCTGCGACGCGGCCAGCGGAGAGGTGACCGCGGCGTCGACCCGGCCGTCGGCCACCTGTTGCGCGGCGTCGGCATTCGAGTAAGCCGGTTTCAGCTCGGTGTCGGGCAGATTGGCCGTGACCCAGCGCCGCACCTGGGCCGCAGCCACCGGGAAGGCGGCCAGCGTGCGCACCTCGGCGGGGCTGCGGCCGGGTTGGGCGACGATGCTGAACGACACATCCAGGGTGGTCTCGGCGAAGACCTGCAGCGGCGACCCGAGCGCGAGGCTGTCCAGGGTGGGCGCCAGCGACCCGTCGATCGAATTCTCGATCGGGGCGCAGGCGTAATCCGCAGCGCCGTCTCGCACGGCGTCCAGGGCGGCGGGCGTGCTGTCGACCGGCAACGGCTGCAGCGCATCGGCGTCCTGGCCGGGAATCAGCCCGTCGGCTGCCATCTTCAGCAGCGCAGCCTCGGTGAACGTTCCCTCAGGACCGAGGTATGCGATGCGGGCCACGCTCACAACCCTAACGGCGCAGCGGACCCAGCCCGCCCTTGCTATCGATGCGACGCCAAGTTACCTTAGGCTTACCTAACAAGGAGGTGGAGCGGTGCCATTGGTCGCACATCCGACACCCACGACGGCAGAACGCATCCGCAGCGCCTGTTCGCGGGCTGACGGCGCCCTGCTGGCGGTGGAAGGCCGGGAACCGGTCGTAACGCCCGTGCACCATCTGCTCTATGACGGCACGTTTGCCGTGGCGGTCCCCACCACCGACGCCGACGGCCTGGAGCATTGCGGGACCCAGGCGTTGCTGGAGCTCATCGACTACGCGCCGCTGCCGGTGCGCGAACCGGTCCGGTCGCTGGTGTGGGTGCGTGGCCGGCTCCACCAGATCCCGCCGGGCGCGGTGGCCAAGTTCCTCGACCTGATCGCCAGCGAGGACCCCGACCCGGTGCTGCTTCAGGTCGACAGGGCCGGCTCCGCCGACCACACCGGCGATGAACCGCGCTACACCCTGCTCCGGCTCGCGATCGAGTCCGTGGTGGTGACCGACGCCACCGGCGCCGAGCCGGTCTCGGTCGACGACCTGCTGGCAGCGCGCCCCGACCCCTTCTGCGAAATCGAGTCGACGTTGCTGTGGCACCTTGCCACCGCGCACGACGACGTGGTTGCCCGGCTGGTTTCACGGCTGCCCGCGGCATTGCGCCGCGGCCAGGTACGCCCGCTGGGGCTGGACCGCTACGGCGTGCGATTCCGCGTCGAAGGCAACGACGGCGACCGCGACGTCCGGCTGCCGTTTCACAAGCCGGTCGACGATATGAGCGGTCTACGCCAGGCGATCCGCGTCTTGATGGGATGTCCCTTCATCAACGGGTTGCGCGCCCGCCACTAACCCGCGTCGGCGACGTAAGTTAGCCGGGTGAACGGCGATCGACCACCCGAACCGCCCGGATTGCGCAGGCCGAACCCGCCTCAGCCGAGGCCGGCAGCCCGACCGGAACCCTCTCAGGTCATTCGCCGGGACCCACGGCCACCACGCGCACCGGTGCGCGCCGCGATGCCGGCACCGCCGCCCCGCGCCGCAGCACCGCCGCCACCCCGCGGCACGGCACCGCCGCCCGCCCCGTTTAAAACGCGCCGGAAGCAGCGCGGCAAGCGTCGCTGGCTACGTACCACCGCCCTGAGTCTGGTGATCCTGCTGCTGCTGGCGGCCGCCGGCCTACTGGGCGGCATGCTGTGGTTCGACTCCGCGGTGCACCGCCAGACGGTGTTGACCGACTACGCAGACCGGCCGGCCCCTGGCCGCGGCACCAACTGGCTGCTCGTCGGTTCCGACAGCCGCCAGGACCTGTCCCCCGAGCAGCAGGAGCAACTGGCCACCGGTGGCGACGCCGGCGCCGGCCGTACCGACACGATCATGCTCGTGCACGTACCGGGGCTCGGGTCCAATGCGCGGGCCACCCTGGTCTCGATTCCGCGCGACTCCTACGTGCCGATTCCCGGCCACGGCCGCGACAAGATCAACGCCGCCTTCTCCCTGGGCGGTGCGCCCTTGCTGGCGCAGACCGTCGAGCAGGCCACCGGCTTGCGGCTGGACCACTACGGGGAGGTGGGCTTTGGCGGATTCGCCGTTCTGGTCGACGCACTGGGCGGGGTGACCATGTGCCCCACCGAGCCGATGCGCGATCCGCTGGCGGGGCTGGATCTGCCTGCCGGCTGCCAGCAACTGAACGGGCGCAGTGCGCTGGGCTACGTCAGATCGCGGGCCACGCCCCGGGCGGACCTGGACCGGATGGTCAACCAACGGCAGTTCATCTCGGCGCTCCTGCACCGTGCGTCCAGCCCGGCGGTATGGCTGAACCCGTGGCGCTGGTATGCGGTGCCCCGCGCGGCGGCTGCCGCCCTGACCGTCGACCGCGGAGACCACGCCTGGGATCTCGCCCGCCTCGGCTGGGCTCTGCGCGGCGCCACCACGCCGCTGACGGTCCCCATCTCGGAATTCACCGACACCGGCGTGGGCTCGGTGGTCGTGTGGAATCACGACGCCGCCAGCGAACTGTTCGACGCACTGGCCGCCGACGCGCCGGTGCCGACCGCGGCGGTGCTGGACCAGCCGTGACCTGTCCGGTGTCGGTGTTGCGGGTCCGGCATATGAGCTCGGCAGGGGCCGGGTTCAGCCGCTACTCTCGCTCGCCTTCCGCTTTTCCAGCCATGCCTTGGTGCGGCCCGGGTGGTTGGTGGCGATCCATGCCACCCCAACCTCACGGCAGAAATCGATGTCCTCGTACTCGTCGACGGTCCAGCAGTAGACCGATCTGCCCTGGGCCGCCGAACGGTCCACCAGTTGCGGATAGTCCCTGAGGGCGGCCAGCGAGGGCCCCACCGCGGTGGCGCCGACGGCCGTCGCGGCGCTGCTGGTCAGGTAGCGACCGGTCTTGCCCAGCAACACCGTGGGCAGCATTGGCGCGGCCCTGCGGATCCGCCAGACCGCGGCGGCGGAAAACGACATCACCACGGCCCGCGATCGATCCGCGGACGGCGGCGCGGCGATGCCGAAACGGTGCAGCAGCGCCAGCAGCTTGCTTTCCACCAGTGAGCCATACCGGACGGGATGTTTGGTCTCGACGAAGATCTTCACCGGGCGGTGCCAGTCGAGCACCATTGCCACAAGCGCGTCGAGTGTCAGCAGACCGGTATCCCCGTGCGTACCGTCCGGGCGCCAGCTGTCATGCCACACGCCGTATTCCAGTTCCCGCAGTTCGGCCAGCGTCGTCGTGCTGACGGGCCCCTCTCCCGTAGAGGTCCGGTCCAGGCGGCGGTCATGAACGCACACCAGGTGGCCGTCGCGGGACAGCCGGACATCGCATTCCACACCGTCGGCGCCCTCTTTGAGCGCCAGATCGTATGCGGCCAGGGTGTGTTCGGGGCGGGACGACGACGCACCCCGGTGGGCAACCACGAAAGGGTGCCCGGCGAGGACCTCATCCGCCCGCGTCATAGGCCTATGCTGCCGGTTCCTGTCCCTCCAGCTCAACCGGAGCGGCTGGTACTGGGGGTGTTGGCCCATCGCGTTCCACCACGAGCCATCGGTGCGCCGGCCGTTCGACGGGTTTGCGTTCGAACCCTTCGAAGACACGGGCAACCCCCGCGACGGTGACCGCGGCGGCCACGTACGCGAACACCACCAGGACGGTGTTGTTGGCGATGCCCTGGGCATCGCTGGACAAGCTGGTGGCGATGGCGAACAGCGACACCGCGTAACTGACCACCCACGCGAGCCACCACAGATAGATCGGCTTGCGCACCCGCTCGTAATGGTCTTCGACGAGAGCGAGTTCGATGACGTAGACGGGCGCCATCACCAGATTGGCGAAGGGCAGCAGGCAGCCGGCCCACAACCGGCGGGTCGACCGATGCTCGGGCAGCCCGTGATAACTGAAGGCGGCAGCGCGTCGCGCGATCAACCACGCGACGAGGACGACGAAGCTGCCCAGTGTCGCCGCCATCGCGGCGACGCTGGCGGCGATGCCCAGCCAGTCCGCAGCAACGGCGACCAGCGAGTTCAGCAGCGAGTTGCGGTTGTAGATCAGCAGTCCGTAGCGCACGGCATACATCAGCGCTGCGCCGACCAGCACCAACTGGGTCGCGAACATCACAGCGCGCACAAATTGGGGGCTGGGTCCCGCTTTGACCGGCGCGTCCGACACCGTGGGCACCGCCGGCCCGACACGGTCGACCAGTCCCCAGCGCGGTATCACCGCATATCGCGGTGTCGGGCCCAGCGGCCGCCGCACCCGGCGGATCGGCGGTGCCGCACCGGGGCGCACCGCTATCCAGCGGAAACCCGGGGGCAGCCGTGGCGGGGTGCGGGGTGCGGCGGGGGCAACCGGCAGCTGCGGTCCGGCTTGCGCGCTCCATCGGGTATCGCCCGGGGGCGTGTCGGCCAGAGGCGCCATGAGAGCGCCTCGGCAGCGGGGACACCAGCTGCGCTGGCGTTCGCGCACGTTCCAGCGCGTGCCGCACTGGGAACACACCTGAATCACCGGACCAGCCTAATAGGTGCCTGACGCAATACCGCGGATCGGCGGCTCGCTTAGCACACCCGCCCCCGGGACCGACAGGCGGCACACCGCCGGTAGGCGTGACGTACGACACAGCTAAATCGAGCTATCCACAATTTCCACAGGTTTATCCACAGTTGGGATGGGTCGCGGAGGCAGCCTCTATCGGCCAGATTCCAGTAAAACTGTGGATAACGCGGCGGTAACGAGGCGTGTCGATCGACAGTCTCAATGCGCCCCGAGCGAATCGCTCGCCATACTGAGGCCTTCGGTTACCCGTTGTCCCGGAGGGCGAAACGTGCGAGCCGCGTCCAATTGGTAGACACCGGCGCAGCTCTCGACCACGGCAAACGCGCGGCGGGACTCGGAGCCGGACGCGTGCTCGCGTCCGGTTTTCCAAGCCGGGTTTCTAGCGTTATGATCGCGGACGCGGAGCTTCATTGTGACTCACCTCACTCGGCCCTTCGGCGCGGCGAGGTGGACGTGCAGTTGGAAGGCATTTAATGGCCACACATTCGTTCGGTCCGGGTTCGACACCGTCGAATTCGTACTCGGGATCGCCCGCCTGGAACCAGGCCTACGTCGTCGCCGCGCTGCGCGCCGGCCTGATCGCGCTCGCTCTGCTGGCAATCCTCGCCCTCATCGCCTTGTCCTGATTCCAGCTTGATTCCGCCGCACGCGGGGTATACGGGGCGGGTAGGCAGGGGTCGTCCTTGCGGCGCGCGCGGTCATGGAGCAGGGTTGAACATGCCAGGTTGCCGCGTGGCGGGACCCCGCGAAGGACACGACAGACGATTCGCTCATCGAAGGAAGGAAAGCCGTGGCTGAATACACCCTGCCCGACTTGGACTGGGACTACGCAGCACTAGAGCCGCATATCTCTGGTCAGATCAACGAGATTCACCACAGTAAGCACCACGCCACCTACGTCAAAGGCGTCAACGACGCGGTCGCCAAGCTGGAAGAAGCGCGCGCCAAAGGCGACCACTCGGCCATCTTCTTGAACGAGAAGAACCTGGCCTTCCACCTGGGCGGTCACGTCAACCACTCCATCTGGTGGAAGAACCTGTCGCCGGACGGCGGCGACAAGCCGACCGGTGATCTGGCCGCCGCGATCGACGACCAGTTCGGCTCGTTCGACAAGTTCCAGGCTCAGTTCAGCGCCGCCGCAAACGGCCTACAGGGCTCGGGCTGGGCGGTGCTCGGCTACGACACTCTGGGCGGCCGGTTGCTCACCTTCCAGCTCTACGACCAGCAGGCCAACGTCCCGCTCGGTGTCATTCCGCTGTTGCAGGTCGACATGTGGGAGCACGCCTTCTACCTGCAGTACAAGAACGTCAAGGCCGACTACGTCAAGGCCTTCTGGAACGTCGTCAACTGGGCGGACGTGCAATCCCGCTACGAGGCGGCCACTTCGAAGACTTCCGGGTTGATCTTTCCCTGACGGTCTGGTCCATGGGCGAGGGCGTCGCGCGGCATCGCGCGGCGCCCTTGCCTTTTGACGCTGCGTCGGCGCCGGGCGCCGCACGCGATGATTCGTAACGTCGCCCGCAAACGGCCGTGTCGAGTTGCGCGGCGCCAAAACCCCGCGCATGCTTGATTATTCGAGCTACCATTTGTTCGAGCTACCAGCGTGGTTACTTCGGATGAAGGCGTCACGGAGGGCAAGATGGATGCTGGGTCAGGCCGGCCGATAGGGGTGTCCCCTTTTCATGCTCGCGGTGCCCTGAAAGGGTTTGTGATCTCTGGGCGGTGGCCCGATTCCACGAAGGAATGGGCGCAGCTGTTGATGGTCGCGGTGCGGGTCGCGTCACTGCCCGGATTGCTCTCCACTACAACGGTGTTCGGCGCCCGGGAGGAACTTCCGGACGAGCCCGAGCCCGGCACCGTCGGCCTGGTTTTGGCCGAGGGCACCGTGTTCGGTGAAACCGCAATCCAGCCAGGGTATTTCGCCGACCACCAGCCTCCCGCACTGCTGATGCTGCATCCGCCCTCGGAGACCACGCCGTCCCTGCCGGAGTGCACCGGTGCCGCTTCGGGTTGCGTGCTGCTGCCCGGTTTGCCCTACCTGGGCCTGGAACACCGGGCCGCGTGGGTGGAAGCGGAAGCCGACGGCACCATCACGTCGATGGTCAGCCGCGTCGGCGTGGATCCGATCAGCCACCCCGACACCGCCATCTTGGCGATGCTGCTGGCCGCCTAGGGCTGGCTCGCCACCCTCCAACTCTGGTGGCCGGGTCGGTTCTGCACCGGTGACAGCGCCACCGGCCGGCGCCCCAGCTGCTGTCTCACAGTGCCCCCAGCGCCGCCGGGGGCACCTCTGCTGCTAACCCACGACGCCGGCCGTGGTGGCGGCACGGGTGGCCGCGGCGCAAACTCCCTCAGGCGGGGCCAAGGGGTGACTCCCGCGCCGGGCACCGACTCCCAAGAAGCGGGCGTCCCGCTTGGCGAGGCGGTGCCACACGTTTCGCGGCGCGAGCTCCGACACTCCGCGCACCGCCGTCTGCGCGGGCTTCCGGCCGCGCCGGTGATCAGCTGAGGCGACCGCACCGACACCAGGCAGCAAATTGACCAGTGGTCGCTTTTTGGCTGACCGCGGGTTGCCCGAAGTCATCCAAAGGCGCTTCGTGAGCGCCGATCCCCGCGGCTTCTGTGCTCGCTAACGGCGGAACACGGCGCACGCTCAGACCCTGTATTCTGCGGATAACCTGTGAAATTTGGCCGATTTGTGGACACCCGCCCGGTTCGTTCCGATGCTCGTCGGGGGTACCGGGCCCGGTCGCCCCGCATGCTGGGACCGGCTACGATCAGGTTTGCACTTGGTGGTGAAGACCATCAGTCGCTACCATGATCAGCAAATACCTATTGATACCGTTTGCTCTTATAGCCCCGGTGGAGGTCATATCGATGAGCACGACGTTCGCTGCCCGTCTGAACCGCTTATTCGACACGGTGTATCCGCCGGGACGGGGCCCGCACACCTCTGCGGAGGTGATCGCCGCGCTCAAGGCGGAGGGCGTCACGATGTCGGCTCCCTACCTGTCTCAGCTACGTTCCGGTAACCGCACGAACCCGTCGTCAGCAACCATGGCCGCGCTCGCCAACTTCTTCCGGATCAAGTCGGCGTACTTCACCGACGACGAGTATTACGAGAAACTCGACAAGGAGTTGCAGTTCCATGCAACGGTGCGCGACGAAGGCGTCCGCCGCATCGCCGCCCGGGCACACGGACTGCCCCCGGAGGCTCAGCAGAAGGTATTGGACCGCATCGACGAGTTGCGCCGGGCTGAAGGACTCGACACCTGACCCTGGCCGGTCAGTCCACACGTGACCTGGCGGTCCGTCCGGAGCGTGCTCGGATTAGGGTTGGCCCAGCGCTCGCACACGCATCGCGTCAGTTCACGAGAAATCGGGAGGGCAGCCGGGCATGGGCCTGTTCCGCAAGCGAAAGAGCCGTGCGACCCGTCGCGCCGAAGCCCGCGCGATCAAGGCCCGCGCCAAGCTGGAAGCCCGGCTGTCGGCCAAGAACGAGAGGCGCCGCATCAAGTCCGCCCAGAAGGCGGCCGACAAAGCGCTCGCCGCGCAGCTCAAGGCGCAGAAGGACAGCGACCGGGTCGCACTGAAGGTCGCCGAGACCGAACTCAAGGCGGCCCGCGAAGGCAGGCTGCTGGCACCCACCCGGATCCGCCGGACGTTGACGGTGTCCCGGTTGCTGGCCCCGGTGCTGACCCCGCTGATCTATCGGGCAGCCATCGCGGCCCGCGGGTTCATCGACCAGCGCCGGGCCGATCAACTCGGCATCCCGCTGGCCCAGATCGGCCAGTTCTCCGGGCACGGCGCCCGACTGTCGGCGCGGGTCGCCGGCGCCGAGCAGTCGTTGCGCGCGGTTCAGGACAAGAAGCCCAAGGACCCTGAGACCAAGCAATTCGTCGGGGCCATCAGTGAGCGCCTTGGTGACCTGTCCGCGGCCATCACCGCCGCGGAGAACATGCCCACCCAGCGGCGACGGGCGGCGCACGCCGCGATCTCGGGCCAGCTCGACGGGATAGAGGGCGACCTCCTGGCCCGCCTCGGGTTGTGATGGGAGTGCGTCGGCACCCACCACTGGCACCCGTGGCTCTGCTGTGGGTGATCGCGGCCGTGGTCGCCGTCCTGACGGCCGGGGCCGCGTCAGCGGACAGCGCGCGGGTCTGGGCCGGGCCGCCGGACACGTCTCACCCGGCAGCCAAGCCGGCCGACCCGGACGGCGAGCTACCCACCTGGCCGTTCGCGGTGGGAGCCATTGCCGCGGTCGCCGTCGTCGCGATCTGGTCCGTACGGCGCAGGCCGTAGTCAATGCGCGTACTGGCATGATGGGACCCGAGCTTCGAGCGACCTACTAGCGACGACCAAGCTGCAAAGGAGCGGCCGCATGGCAGACCCGCAGGATCGACCCGACGGCGAGCCGCAATCCGGCCCGCCGGCCAAGAAGGCACCCGCGAAAACGGCCGCCACCGGTAAAGCGCCGGCCAAGAAGGCGCCGGCCAAGAAGGCCGTCCCCGGAAAGGTGCCGGCCAAGAAGGCGCCCGCGAAGAAGGCGCCGGCCAAGAAGATTCCCGCCAAGAAGGCCGAACCCCCCGCACCGAAGTTGGTCGAGCAGCCTGTCGCGGCACCCGTCGACCTGCAGCAGCACGCGGAAACCAACGGACAACTCGCCGCCGCCGCCAAAGACGCCGCCGCCCAAGCCAAGTCGACCGTCGAGCGGGCGCAGAATCCGCTACCGCAGGAGGCGCCCGAGTCGTCGCCGCTGCAATCCCCCGGCCCCTGGCTGGTGGCGATCACGCTCAGCGTGCTGGCCATGCTGTTGGTCCGGCAATTGCGTCGCCACTGACGATGGCTGTGACGTTCCGTCCGACGGCCGACCTGGTTGACGACATCGGCGCCGCGGTGCGTAGCTGCGATCTGCAGTTCCGCCAGTTCGGCGCCCGCACGCAATTCGCCGGACCGATCACCACCGTTCGCTGTTTCCAGGACAACGCGCTGTTGAAGTCGATCTTGTCCGGGCCGGGTGACGGCGGGGTCCTGGTGGTTGACGGCGGGGGGTCACTGCACACGGCGTTGGTCGGTGACCTGATCGCCGAGCTGGCCCGCTCCAATGGCTGGGCCGGCCTAATAGTCCACGGCGCGGTACGCGACGCCGCCACCCTGCGCGGCATCGATATCGGCATCAAAGCGCTGGGCACCAACCCCCGCAAGAGCACCAAGACGGGCGAAGGGGATCGCGACGTCGAAATCGCACTGGGCGGTGTGACTTTCGCGCCGGGCGAGGTGGCCTACAGCGACGACGACGGCGTTGTCGTCGTCGCTGCAGGAGAATGAGCCGCTACTAAACAGCCACCGGCGCGGGCTTTTTCGCGAACCGCAGACCCTCGTCGGGGATCTTGCCCCGCCGGATCAGGTGGATGTCACGCAGATAGTTCTGGTTCAGCCGCCATGGGGTACGCGAGCCCTGCTTCGGTAATTCGTCGAGCGACCGCAGCACATAGCCCGGCGTGAACTCCATGAACGGACGGTCCTCGACGTCGGAGGCCGGCTCGTCGACCACCACGGTGTCGTAGCCGTTGTCGTCCAGGTAATTCAGCAAGCGACAGCCGAACTCGGAAACCAGGTCGGCCTTGAGCGTCCACGACGCATTGGTGTACCCGACGGTGTAGACCATGTTCGGGATGCCCGTAAGCATCATGCCCTTGTAGGCCATCGTCTTGGTCAGATCGACCGGCTCGCCGTCGATGCTGGTGGTCGCGCCGCCGAACAACTGGAGGTTCAAACCCGTTGCGGTGATGATGATGTCGGCGGGCAGTTCGCGACCCGAGTTGAGTCGGATCCCCTCGCGTGTGAAGCGGTCGATGGTGTCGGTCACCACGTCGACTTGCCCGCGGCGAATGGTGCGGAACAGGTCTCCGTTGGGCACCAGGCACAACCGCTGTTCCCACGGGTTGTAGTGCGGACCGAAGTGGGTGCGCACGTCGTAGCCTTCGGGCAGTTGACGTTTCACCAGCCCCATGAACATTTTCCGCATCCGTCGCGGCCACTTCTGACAGGCCGCGTACACGGCCTGCTGGCGCAGCACGTTCTTCCACCGGATCGTGGTGTACGCCATCTTCTCCGGCAGCAAGCGATTGAGCCGTTCGGCGATGGTGTCTTCTTCGGGTTGAGACACGATGTAGGTGGGCGAGCGCTGCAGCATCGTGACGTGTTCGGCACCCGAATTGGCCAGCGCCGGAACAAGAGTGACTGAGGTGGCACCGCTGCCGATGACGACGATGCGCTTGCCCTGGTAATCGAGTTCCTCGGGCCAGTGCTGCGGGTGAATGATCGGTCCGGCGAAGTCCTCGGCGCCAGGGAATTTCGGCGAGTAACCCTCGTCGTAGTTGTAGTAGCCGCTGCACAGGAACAGGAACGAGCAGGTGAGCGTGCTCGGCGTGCCGTTGCTGTCGATCTGGAGGGTCCACTGGTTGTCGGCACTGGACCAATCCGCGCCGACCACCCGCTGCTGGAACCGGATGTGCTTGTCGATGCCGTACATGGCGGCGGTGCTTTTGACGTACTCGAGGATCGGCTTGCCGTCGGCGATGGCCTGGCGTTCGGTCCACGGCCGGAAGCGGAAGCCCAGGGTGTGCATGTCGGAGTCGGAGCGGATACCCGGGTAGCGGAACAGGTCCCAGGTGCCGCCCATGTCGGCCCGCTTTTCCAGGATCGCGTAGCTCTTCGTCGGGCACCGGTCCTGCAGGTGCCAGGCCGCGCTAACCCCCGAAATGCCGGCGCCGACGATGACGACGTCAAGGTGCTCAGTCATTCGGCCACGGTATCAACACCGTGTCGAGTCGGTCAACGAGACGTCGAACATTGGTCGACATACTGTCGAGAGTCTCGACGCCGTGTAGGCTGCGTGCGTGACCACGTCTCCGGCAAACAGGGCTTCGCTGCCGCGGGGACGGCGCACCGCCCGGCCTTCCGGCGACGAGCGGGAGCTGGCAATCCTCGCCACTGCCGAAAAACTGCTGTTAGATCGCCCGCTGGCCGATATCTCAGTCGACGACCTGGCCAAAGGGGCGGGTATCTCCCGGCCCACCTTCTACTTTTATTTCCCGTCCAAAGAAGCCGTGTTGTTGACCCTGCTGGACCGGGTGGTCAACGAAGCCGACTCGGCCTTGCAGTCCCTGGCCGACGGGCTGGAAACCGGTCGTGACGACATGTGGCGCACCGGGATCAACGTGTTCGTGCAGACCTTCGGATCTCACCGGGCCGTGATCCGGGGCGGTCAGGGCGTCCGGGCGATCAATTCGGAGGTTCGGGGACTGTGGTCCGCTTTCATGCAGAAGTGGATCGCCCACACCGCATCCATCATCGAAGCCGAACGCGAGCGGGGAGCCGCACCCGTTACTCTGCCTGCCCTGGAGCTGGCCACGGCGCTCAACCTGATGAACGAGCGCGCGCTGTCGGCGTCGTTCCTGGCTGAGGAGCCCTCGGTGCCGGAGGCCACCGTGCTGGATACTTTGGTGCACATCTGGGTCAGCGCCATTTACGGCGAGAAACGCTGACCTGTCGGCCGACCGTGCGAACATATGTTCGTGCGCTGTGAGGCGTCCATCCTGCATGCGGACCTGGACTCGTTCTATGCCTCCGTCGAACAGCGGGACGACCCCGGTCTACGGGGCCGCCCGGTCATCGTCGGCGGCGGCGTCGTGCTGGCCGCCAGCTACGAGGCAAAGGCCTACGGGGTGCGCACCGCAATGGGCGGGGCGCAGGCGCGTCGGCTGTGCCCCCATGCCGTGGTGGTACCGCCCCGGATGAGCGCCTACTCCGGGGCCAGCGACGCCGTCTTCGAGGTATTCCGCGACTGCACGCCCCAGGTGGAACCGCTCTCGGTGGACGAGGCGTTCCTCGACGTCGCCGGCCTGCGCCGGGTGTCCGGAACGCCGATCGAGATCGGCGCACGGCTGCGCCGGGACGTGCTTGCGCGGGTCGGCCTGCCCATCACCGTCGGCATCGCCCGGACGAAGTTCCTGGCCAAGGTCGCCAGCCAGGAGGCCAAGCCCGATGGTCTGCTGCTGGTGCCGCCGGATCGCGAACTGGAGTTCCTGCATCCGCTGCCGGTGCGCCGGCTGTGGGGCGTCGGGGTGGTGACTGCCGAGAAACTGCACAACCACGGCATCACGACCGTCGCCCAGGTCGCCGAACTCGGTGAGTCGACGCTGGCGTCCATGGTCGGTCCGGCGATGGGCCGCCAGCTATATGCGCTGTCCCGCAACATCGACCGCCGCCGCGTGATAACCGGGGTGCGGCGGCGCTCGGTGGGGGCCCAGCGGGCGTTGGGCCGTGCCGGCACCCGGATGGCGCCCACCGAGATCGACGCGGTGGTGGTGAATCTGATCGACCGGATCACCGGGCGGATGCGCGCGGCGGGCCGCACCGGGCGCACGGTGGTGCTGCGGCTGCGGTTCGATGACTTCACCCGCGTCACCCGATCACAGACGATGCCGTGGGCCACCTCCTCGACACAGCCCATCCTTGCCACAGCCCGCAGGTTGGTGGCGTCGGCGGCGCCGTTGATCGGCGAGCGGGGCCTGACGCTGGTGGGTTTCGCGGTCTCGGGCATCGACCGCAGCGGCGCCCAGCAGTTGATGTTGCCGTTCGGCGGGCAGACTCCGGCGGTCGACGAGGCGATCGACGAGGTGCACCGCCGTTACGGCAAGTCCGCGCTGACGCGGGCCGTGCTCGTGGGTCGCGATCCCGGCCTGGAGATGCCGCGGCTACCCGACTGAAACTTCGCGTAGTCGCCAGATAGACAAATGACAAGGGGCCACCGGGTACTCCTGACCGCCGCCGTCTAGCGCGCCGCCCAGCCCAACAGCTCCTCGGCGGACCAGGTGTTGACGATGCGCTCCACCTCGATCCCGGCGTCCAGCGCCCGCTGCGCGCCGTAGCCCAAGAAGTCCAGCTGGCCCGGCGCGTGCGCGTCGGTGTCGATGCTGAAGACGCACCCGATGTCACGCGCCAGATTGAGCAATCGAGTGGGCGGATCCCGGCGTTCGGGGCGGGAGTTGATCTCCACCGCGGTGCCGTGGTCGCGGCAGGCGGCGAAGACTTTCTCGGCGTCGAACTTCGACTCCGCCCGGATCCCGCGGTTACCCGAGACCAGCCGTCCGGTGCAGTGCCCGAGCACGTCGACGTGACCGTCGGAGACGGCCCGCACCATCCGCCGCGTCATCGCCGCGGGTTCCATCGCCAGCTTCGAGTGCACGCTGGCCACCACGATATCCAGGCGATCCAACAGTTCGGGCTCCTGGTCCAGGCTGCCGTCATCGAGAATGTCCACCTCGATCCCGGTGAGGATGCGCAGCGGCGCGAACTTCTCCCGCAACTCGTCGATCACGTCGAGCTGCTTACGCAGCCGGTCGGGAGACAGGCCGTTGGCAATCGTCAGGCGCGGCGAGTGGTCGGTCAGCGCGCAGTACTCGTGCCCGAGTGCGGCGGCGGTGGCCATCATCTCCTCGATCGGCGCCGACCCGTCGGACCAGTTGGAATGCAGGTGCAGATCCCCGCGCAGCGCCGTGCGTACCTCGGCCCCGCCGAGATCCTGCGCGCCGGACCGCAATTCGACTAACTGATCGGGTTCCTGGCCGGCCCATGCCTGGGCGATGACCATCGCCGTCTTGGGCCCGATGCCGGGGATCGACTGCCAACTGTTGGCCTGGCCGTGGCGCTCCAGCGCGGCTTCGTCGAGACGCTCGATAATGTCAGCGGCGTTGCGATAGGCCATCACCCGCCGGGAATCCTGGCGGCTGCGGTCCTTGTAGTACGCGATCTGGCGCAGCGCGAACACCGGATCCATCAGAGCAGCTGCCCGGCGACGAACCCGGCGAAGACGACGCCGAAGCCGCCCATTTCGCCGATGATGAGCAGGGCCATGAAGACGCCGGTTCCGGGCGCCGGTGGGTCGAACTGGTTCTCGGTGTCGCGGCGCGCGCCGTGCACGATGTAGCTCACGATCGCGCCGACGAAGAACGTCACCGCTACCGCTGTGGCGGTCAGGTTGACCCACGCCGGCCACGCACTGAGTTCCACGAACGGCGCGAACAGCAACGTGGCGAATGCATACAACAGTGCCGCCCGGTGGGCGATGTCGACGTAGACGTGAGCGCGGTGGTTCTCGGCGACCATGATCTGCCGGTACTTCCAGACCCCGAGCGCCAGCGCCAGAAGGAAGATCAGGCCCGTCGCCAGCAGGGTGAGTTTGGTATCGAGTCCGAGAGCCATCGCCTGTCCGAGTCTACTGTCGGGATCATGCGCTTTGCATTCAAGACCTCACCGCAGAACACCACCTGGGCCGACATGCTGGCCGTCTGGCAGGCCGCCGACGACATCGACGTCTTCGAATCCGGCTGGACTTTCGACCACTTCTATCCGATCTTCTCCGACTCCACCGGGCCCTGTCTGGAAGGCTGGACGACGCTCACCGCGCTGGCCCAGGCCACCACGCGGTTGCGGCTCGGCACCCTGGTCACCGGAATCCACTACCGTCACCCGGCCGTGCTGGCCAACATGGCGGCCACGCTGGACATCATCTCCAACGGGCGCCTCGAACTCGGCATCGGCGCCGGCTGGAACGAAGAGGAATCCGGCGCCTACGGCATCGAGCTGGGCAGCATTAAGGAACGCTTCGACCGGTTCGAGGAAGCCTGCCAGGTGCTGGTCGGCCTGCTCAGCGACGAAACCACCACCTTCAACGGCACGTACTACCAACTCAAGGACGCCCGCAACGAGCCGAAGGGCCCGCAGCGGCCGCACCCGCCGATCGCCATCGGCGGTAGTGGGGAGAAGCGAACCCTGCCGCTGACCGCGCGCTACGCGCAGCACTGGAATTTCGCCGGGGGCACGCCAGAGGAGTTCGCGCGCAAACGCGCCGTGCTGGCCGCGCGCTGCGCGGACATCGGGCGGGATCCGAAGGAGATCACGTTGTCGGCACATCTGGGCCTGGGACCCGACCGCAACTACGGGCAGGTCATCGATAACGCGGCGGCGCTGGGGGCGGAGGGCCTCGACCTGGGGATCGTCTACATCGCCCCGCCGCATGACCCCGGCGTACTGGAGCCGTTGGCCCAGGCAATCCGGAAGTCGGGCCTGCTGAGCTAGTCGAGCAAACAACCCGCGGTTTCAGCCAGGGCGCTGGCCCCGGTGACCGCAGCGGTCAGACGGCGAATCGCATCATTTCTTCGGCCGTCACCAGACGCTCGTTTCGTGCCGGGAACTCACGACTCTTGACGGGGTGGCGGACCAGAGACCAGGCGATTCGGCCCATTCTTGACCGGGGAACTGGGTTCATGTGCACGGTGATCACTCCTGCGATCGATTTAACGCAACCGTGGCTCCTAGGCGGCCCGAGCGTGCCTTGGTGTGGCGGAGCCCACAGAAAGTCATTAGACACCCGTGCTCTGGCAAACTTCCGGCGGCGCGCCGGGAATTTATCAAATGTTTCTGGTGTGACTGGAGTGGTTCAGCGCCGCTCCGCCCCGCGCGTCGAACCTGAAGTTCTGCAGGTCGCTACTCGACCTTTTGCTGCAGATTTTCAGGCTGGGCGGACCCGCACGCTCACGTCAGCGGCGCCGCGGTCGGCTTGATCGGCGCCGGCAACGCGCTGGAGCCCATCAGGTGGCGGTCCACCGCCGCGGCGGCGGAGCGGCCTTCGGCGATCGCCCAGACGATCAGCGACTGGCCTCGGCCCATGTCGCCGGCGACGAACACACCGGGAACCGAAGTCTCGTAGTCGTCCCCGCGTGCCACGTTGCCGCGCTCGGTGAACTTGACCCCGAGCTCGGTGAGCAGCCCCGGCTTCTCCGGGCCGACGAATCCCATGGCCAGCAACACCAGGTCGGCTTCCAACTCGAAGTCCGAACCTTCGACCTTGACGAACTTCCCGTCCTGCATCGTCACTTCGTGCACCTTGAGCGCCGTCACGTGCCCGTCCTCGCCGAGGAACTCCTCGGTGTTGACCGAGAAGACCCGCTCGCCGCCCTCCTCGTGAGCCGAGGCGATCCGGTACATCAGCGGATACGTCGGCCACGGGGTTGACGCGGCACGGGTCTCCGGCGGCCGGGGCATGATTTCGAACTGATGGATGTGGGCCGCGCCCTGACGGTGTGCGGTGCCCAAGCAGTCCGCGCCCGTGTCACCACCGCCGATGATGACCACCTTCTTGCCCTTGGCGGTGATCGGCGGCTCCCCGTCCGGTCCCAGGACGTCATCCCCCTCCTGGACCCGGTTGCCCCACGGCAGGTACTCCATCGCCTGGTGAATGCCGTCCAGGTCGCGCCCGGGGATGGGCAGGTCGCGCCATGCCGTGGCCCCGCCGGCGAGCACAACGGCGTCGAAGTCGGCCAGCAGCTGCTCTGCGGTGATGTCCTCGCCGACGTTGACGCCGGCCCGGAACTGGGTGCCCTCGGCCGACATCTGTGCCAGCCGCCGGTCCAGCACCCGCTTCTCCATCTTGAACTCGGGAATGCCGTAGCGCAGCAGTCCGCCGATCCGGTCCTCCCGCTCGAAGACGGTGACCTGGTGTCCGGCCCGCGTAAGCTGTTGCGCCGCGGCCAATCCGGCCGGGCCCGAGCCCACCACGGCCACCGTCTTTCCGGTCTCACAGTGCGGCAGAACGGGTTCCACCCAGCCTTCGTCGAAGGCCCGGTCGATGATCTCGAGTTCAATCTGCTTGATCGTCACGGGTTCCTGGTTGATGCCCAGCACGCACGCCGGCTCACACGGCGCCGGACACAGCCGGCCGGTGAAATCCGGGAAGTTGTTGGTGGCGTGCAGCCGCTCGATCGCGTCGCGGAAGCGGTCCCGGCGCACCAGGTCATTCCATTCCGGGATCAAGTTACCCAGCGGACAACCGTTGTGGCAGAAAGGAATGCCGCAATCCATGCAGCGCGTCGCCTGCTCGCGCAGGGTCTCGGTCTCGAAGTCTTCGTAGACCTCTTTCCAGTCCTTGAGCCGTAGCGGGACAGGCCGCCGCTTGGGCAGCTCCCGGTGGGTGTACTTCAGAAAGCCAGTTGGATCAGCCATGAGCCGCCGCCATAATCGCCTTGTCTACGTCGGTGCCATCGCGTTCAGCCTCGGCGATCGCTTGCAGCACCTTCTTGTAATCGCGCGGCATCACCTTTACGAAATGCCGCTGCTGGTTACGCCAATCGGCCAGAATGCTCCGGCCGACAGCGGAATCGGTGGCATCGACGTGCGCCGTGATGATGCCGTGCAGGAAATCCACATCGTCGGAGTCCAGGGCTTCGGCGTCGACCATCTCGATGTTCAGATTCTCGGGCAGCCGCTCGTCAGGGTCGTAGACGTAGGCCACACCACCGGACATGCCGGCGGCGAAGTTGCGGCCGGTGCTGCCGAGTATGACCACCCGGCCCCCGGTCATGTATTCGCAACCGTGGTCACCGACGCCCTCAACCACCGCGTGCGCCCCGGAGTTGCGCACCGCGAACCGCTCGCCGACCACCCCACGCAGGAACACCTCACCGCTGGTGGCGCCGAACAGGATCACGTTGCCGCCGATGATGTTGTCTTCGGCCACATAGCCTTCCGGCGCGTTGTCGGACGGGCGCACCACGATCCGGCCGCCGGACAGGCCCTTGCCCACATAGTCGTTGGCGTCGCCGTAGATGCGCAGGGTGATTCCCTTGGGCACGAAGGCCCCGAAGCTGTTGCCCGCCGATCCCTCGAACGTGATGTCGATGGTTCCGTCCGGCAGGCCTTGTCCGCCATAGGCTTTCGTCACCTCGTGGCCGAGCATGGTGCCGACGGTGCGGTTGACGTTGCTGATCGTGGTCGAGAACCGGACCGGCTTCTGGGAATCCAGGGCCTCCCGGCTCATCACGATCAACTGCTGATCCAGCGCCTTGTCCAGGCCGTGGTCCTGGCGCGAGCTGCAGTACAGGTCCTGGTTCATGAACGCCGACTCGGGTTCGTGCAGCACCGGGGTGAGGTCCAGGCGGTGCGCCTTCCAGTGTGCCCGCGCCAGGGTGGTGTCCAGCGCCCCGGCTTGGCCGACCGCCTCGTTGACGGTGCGGAAGCCCAGCTGCGCCATGTACTCCCGCATCTCTTCGGCGATGAACATGAAGAAGTTCTCGACGAATTCCGGCTTGCCGGTGAACCGCTCGCGCAGCAGCGGGTTCTGGGTGGCCACCCCGACTGGGCAGGTGTCCAGATGGCAGACCCGCATCATGATGCAGCCGGCCACCACCAAAGGTGCTGTGGCGAAACCGAATTCCTCGGCGCCCAGCAGCGTCGCGATCATCACGTCCCGGCCCGTCTTGAGCTGGCCGTCCACCTGGACCACGATGCGGTCACGTAACCCGTTGAGCAACAACGTCTGCTGCGTCTCGGCCAGACCCAGTTCCCACGGTGCGCCCGCGTGCTTCATCGACGTCAGCGGCGTCGCACCGGTGCCGCCGTCGTGGCCGGAGATCAGCACCACGTCGGCGTGCGCCTTGGACACGCCGGCGGCCACCGTCCCTACACCGTTCTCGGAAACCAGCTTGACGTGCACCCGTGCCGACGGGTTGGCGTTCTTCAGGTCGTGAATCAGCTGAGCGAGGTCTTCGATCGAGTAGATGTCGTGGTGCGGCGGCGGCGAGATCAGGCCGACACCCGGCGTGGAGTGCCGCACCGAGGCCACCCACGGATACACCTTGTGTCCCGGAAGTTGGCCGCCCTCACCGGGTTTGGCGCCCTGAGCCATCTTGATCTGGATGTCGGTGCAGTTGGTCAGGTAGTGCGAGGTGACACCGAAGCGACCCGAGGCGACCTGCTTGATCGCGCTGCGCCGCCAGTCACCGTTGGGGTCGGCGTCGAACCGCTTGACGTCCTCACCGCCCTCACCGCTGTTGGACCGGGCGCCCAACCGGTTCATCGCGATGGCCAGCGTCTCATGCGCTTCGGCCGAGATGGAGCCGTAGCTCATCGCCCCGGTGGAGAAGCGCTTGACGATCTCGCTGGCCGGCTCGACCTCCTCGATCGGCACCGGCGGACGCAGGTCGGCACGGAACTTCAGCAGCCCGCGCAGGGATGCCATCCGCTCGCTCTGGTCGTCGACCAGCCGGGTGTACTCCTTGAAGATCTTGTACTGCCCGGTGCGGGTGGAGTGCTGCAGCTTGAAAACGGTCTCCGGGTTGAACAAGTGGTACTCGCCCTCGCGGCGCCACTGGTACTCCCCGCCCACCTCGAGCTCGCGGTGAGCCCGCTCGTCCGGCCGGTCCAGGTAGGCCAGGGCGTGGCGGGCCGCAACGTCGGCGGCGATGTCGTCCAGGGTGATACCACCCGTGGGACAAGATAATCCGGTGAAGTACTCGTCGAGCACGTCTTCGGAGATGCCGACGGCCTGGAAGAGCTGCGCCCCGGTGTAGGAGGCCAGCGTCGAGATGCCCATCTTGGACATCACCTTCAGCACACCCTTGCCCGCGGCCTTGACGTAGTTGTTGAGCGCCTTGCTGCGCTCGATGCCATCGATGACATTGCGGTCGAGCATGTCCTCGATCGACTCGAACACCAGGTAGGGGTTGATCGCGGCCGCACCGCACCCGATCAGCAAGGCCATGTGGTGCACCTCGCGGGCGTCGCCCGATTCGACGACCAGGCCCACCTGGGTGCGGGTGCGTTCGCGCACCAGGTGGTGGTGCACCCCCGCGACCGCCAGCAGGGACGGGATGGGTGCCATCGTGTGGTCGGAGTTGCGGTCGGACAGGATAATCAGCCGTGCCCCGTCGGCGATCGCCGCCGACGCTTTCGCGCGCACGTCATCGAGTGCGGCGGCCAGCCCGGCGCCGCCCTCGGCGACCGGGTACAGGCAGTGAATCACCTTGGACCGCATGCCATGTGGCCGTCCGTTGACCTCGTCCTCGGGGTTGAGGTTGATCAGCTTGGCCAGCTCGAAGTTGCGCAGGATCGGCTGGGGCAGCGAGATCTGGTGACAGGAGTTCTCGTCCGGGTTGAGCAGGTCGCGCTCCCCGCCAGTGGTGCCCTGCAGGCTGGTCACCACCTCTTCGCGAATGGCGTCCAACGGCGGATTGGTCACCTGGGCGAACAGCTGGTGGAAGTAGTCGAAAAGCATCCGGGGACGCTTCGAGAGCACCGCGATCGGGGTGTCGGTGCCCATCGACCCGAGCGGCTCGGCACCGGTGCGGGCCATCGGGCCCACGAGCAGATTCAGTTCCTCGTAGGTATAGCCGAAGGTCTGCTGCCGCACGACCAGCCGGTGGTGCGGCATGCGGACGTACTTGTTGGCCGGCAGCTGGTCCAGCGGCACCAAGCCGTTCTCCAGCCACTCCTGGTAGGGGTGCTCGGCCGCCAGCTCGGCTTTGATCTCCTCGTCGGCGACGATGCGGCCCTGGGTGGTGTCCACCAGGAACATGCGGCCCGGCTGCAGCCGCATCCGCTTGACCACGGTGGCTGGGTCCAGGTCCAGAACGCCGGCCTCCGAGGCCATCACCACCAGGCCGTCTTCGGTGACCCAGATCCGGGAGGGCCGCAGGCCGTTGCGGTCCAGCACCGCTCCGACGATGGTGCCGTCGGTGAACGTGATGGACGCCGGGCCGTCCCAGGGCTCCATCAACGAGGCGTGGTACTCGTAGAACGCCCGTCGCGCCGGGTCCATCGACTCGTGGCGTTCCCACGCCTCGGGGATCATCATCAGCACCGCGTGGGCCAGACTGCGGCCACCCAGGTGCAGCAGCTCGACGACCTCGTCGAAGCGTGCCGTGTCGGACGCCCCGGGAGTGCAGATCGGGTACAACTTCTCCACGTCGTCGTGCGACCCGAAGATGTCGGTCTTGATCAGCGCCTCACGTGCGCGCATCCAGTTTTCGTTGCCGGTGACCGTGTTGATCTCACCGTTGTGCGCGACCCGGCGGAACGGGTGCGCCAGCGGCCACGACGGGAAGGTGTTCGTCGAGAACCGGGAGTGCACGATGCCCAGCGCGCTGGTGATCCGGCTGTCCTGCAGGTCGAGATAGAAGGCCTTGAGCTGCGGGGTGGTCAGCATGCCCTTGTAGACGAAGGTCTGGCCGGACAGGCTCGGGAAATACACGGTCTCGCGCCCCGGCCCGTCCTGGCCCGGGCCCTTGGTCCCGAGTTCGTGCTCGGCCCGCTTGCGGACCACGTACGCGCGGCGCTCCAGCGCCATGCCGGAGGCGCCGGCCATGAAAACCTGGCGGAAGGTGGGCATCGCGTCGCGTGACAGCGCGCCCAGCGAGGAGTCGTCGGTGGGCACGTTGCGCCAGCCGAGCACCTGCAGGCCCTCGGACTCGGCGATCTTCTCCACCGCGGCGCACGCGGCGGCGGCATCCTTGGACGACTGCGGCAGGAACGCGATGCCGGTGGCGTAGCTGCCCGCCTCGGGCAGCTCGAAATCCACGACCTCGCGCAGGAAGGCATCCGGGACCTGGATCAGGATGCCCGCGCCGTCACCGCTGCGCGGCTCGGCGCCGGCGGCACCACGGTGCTCGAGGTTGAGCAGCGCGGTGATGGCTTTGTCCACGATGTCGCGGCTTCGCCGGCCGTGCATGTCGACCACCATGGCCACACCGCATGAATCGTGTTCGTATGCGGGGTTATACAGCCCGACGCGCCTGGGCGTCATTCCCACCTAACCCTTCAGCAGACTTTCTGCACGGCCGCTTTGCGAATCGACGTTTTCCGGTCATGGGACCGCACCCGGAGGTTGCGGGGATTGAACCCCCTCGGTCTCATCGACAGGCTGTTCCGCCAAGCGGAGATAATCCGGTCAGGGATTCGTCCGTGCAGCGTTGAACGGTAGCCCCGTACCTATTTCGACAAGTCGTAAAACGATATGACAAAACCCGCCTGACATGCCAACTTACCAATACTAACCTCTGCGCTGGCAGCTCCGTAAATTCGCTGTTACCAGCGATCGACAGCATCGCGTCCTGACCTGCGACCACGGTGGATCCCCGGGCACTGTGGTGAGGATCGCACTACGCGACCGTCGCCGCCCTCGTCTCGTGAAAGTTTGCTGCGAGCGGCGGCGGCGCCGCCGTGTCGTGGGCCCTTCAACCATGGCGGGCAGTCACAGCGGCACCGCGTCGTGGCATATGGCGTGGCAGCAATGTCAAGGCAATCGACGTCAGCGCCGCCAGATGTCGCGGTGCCGGTTGGACGCGCGCGGCTCGGCCGAGTTTGCGCGCTCGGGAGCCGACTGGCGCGGACCGGTCGGTGGCCGATACTGGACCTCAGCGTCCCGCGACGGCCGACAGGCCTGTGCACCCGAGGAGCCCATGAACCAGCCCCCAGAATTTTTGCGGAACCGAATGCGGCCTGAGCAGCCGGCGTCGCGTCCCGTGCCGCCCGCGCCGGTGGCCGAGCGGGCGCCGCAGCCTCCCCCGCCCGCGCCGCCGGCTCCCAAGGCGCCGCCGCCCCCGAAGGCGCCGCCAACGCCGAAAGCAGCTCCCCCACCGGCACCGCAGCCGGCGCCACACCCGGCGCCGCCACTCCCGCGCCAACCCGCGCCGCCGCCACAGGTCAACCACGGACCCGTCGCGGTCGCCACCAA
>NZ_LQOY01000079.1 GCF_002101675.1 Mycobacterium gordonae
TACCACACCGAGGTCCACCACGTCTCCGGCTGGACCACCACCTTCTACACCGACATCCACGACCTCACCCTCGCGTGTGGACCGCACAACCGCCTCGCCGAAAAAGGCTGGACCACCCGCAAAAACGCCAAAGGCACTACCCGATGGATCCCACCCGCCCACCTCGATCACGGCCAACCCCGCACCAACACCTTCCACCACCCCGAGAAGTTGTTCGCCCCCGACGATGACGAGGTCCCGTAGGTTCGGCGCATGTAATCGGGCACGAGATTGTGTCCGCCATAGGAAAGCGGTACCGCCGGGCACCGCTGGGTGCGGCCCTGTGCCCACACGTCGTTATTCGGCGGTTTAATGCGCCGACCATTGACGCGCCTGGCCGTTGACTACCGATATTTCGACTACCGATTTGAGGAAGAAAACGAATAGGCAGTCCCGAGTTTTCCGGATCTGCGATGACCAATAGCCCGCTGCGAGTAATCTAGCCACCACCCCATTACCAGTCGGCCCCCGCAAGGAGGCAGTCGTGTCGTATGTCGTTGCGGCGCCTGACTTCCTGCTGACGGCTGGTGAAGATCTGGCCGCAACGGGGTCCGCCATCGCCACGGCGAGCGCCGCAGCCGCGCGCTCCACGACGTCCCTGCTGGCCGCCGCCGGGGACGAGGTGTCCGCAGCGGTGGCAAGAATGTTCAGCGCCTACGGCCGGGAATATCAGGCCGCGGCCACACAGGCGGCGCGATACCACGAGCGGATCACGCGCCAACTGACGGCGAGCGCGAACGCCTATCGGAGCGCCGAGGCCGCCAACGCCCAGGCACTCCCGGCCGCGGGAGCCAGGATCACCGTCCCCGGCGCGGGACCGCTCTACTTCCCGAACTTCATCACTCGACTTCCCTACCTGGGGCAGTTGCTGTATGCGGGCAGCGTCCCAGGCCCCGGCACGGTGTCGATCCTGCAGGGCTATGACCTCATCAACCACGCCATCGGACAGAACTGGTTTACCAGCACCCTCGCCCAGGTCGTCAACTACCCGGCCAGCATGGGCCTGCTGAGCGGCAGCCTGGCGGCTCCTGACGTCAACGACGCTGTCGCGATGGGACAGCGAGCGCTCAACGACCAAATCATGAATGCCGTTCTCAATGGCGGTGGTTCGCCGGTCAGTGTCGCCGCGCTGTCGGAGGGAACCCTCGTCGTCAACCGAGAACTGGCGTACCTGGCGAGCAACCCGGCCGCCCCGCCGCCCCACGCCCTGCAGTTCGCCCTCTTCGGCAGCCCGGAACTCGGCATCATGCAGACTTACCTGCCCAACGGATTCACCTTGCCGATAGTGAATTACACGGTTCAAGGTCTGTCGAACACCCAGTACGACGTCAACGTGGTGTTCGCCCAGTACGACGCCTGGGCCAATCCGCCGGACCGGCCCTGGAACATCCCGGCGGTCGTGAACTCGCTTTTCGGGACGGCCTATCACCACAACACATCATCACTGGCATCGATGTCGGATGTGGTCGAGTTGTCCAGCGTCACAGCTCCGTTGGGTGGCACCATCACGACGTATATGATCCCGTCGCCGACCCTGCCGATGCTGCTGCCGCTTCAGCAACTAGGTGTGCCACAGCCAATCGTCGACAGCCTCAACGCATTCCTGCAGCCGGTCGTCAACAGCGGTTACTCATCCCTGGCGCCCGGTGCCGGCCCGTACTTCTCACACGGGTCACTGGTCCTGGGTTGGTGAGCCCCCTGCCTGTGCAGGCAAAGCAAGCGGTGGGACGTAACTGCCGATCAGTGTGCGATGCCACCAGGCGCGGTCGCGGCGCAACTCGGCCGGTGTGGTAAAGCGATACTCGTAGAGTTGCGCACGCACGAACCGCGGCGGTGAATCCGGGAAAGGGTTGCGCTGCAACAACTTCAAAGTAGCGAAATCGTTGCGCAATAACCGGTGGAGCAACGGTGTCATCCAGGCCAGCGCATAGCCCGGCGAGATGGCGGCGAACCACATCAGCCAGTCCAGCCGCAGATGATAGGGCGCGAACTGGCGCGGCAGGCGGCGCAGCCCGGTGGGCTTGCCCTTGAATTCGTACTCCTGCCAGACGGTCTGGTCGCCCACCGATGTGTCACTCGTGCCTTCTATCACCACTTCCTGCCGGATCCGGCTGATGCTGCCGAAGGCGCCATAGGTGTTGCACAAGTGGAAAACGTTGAAGGACATGTTCATTCGCTGAGCGGGCGACAACATGTTGCGCACCGGCCAGTAGCTCAGCACCAGCATCGCCGCGGTCACACCGATCACCAAGACAACGAACCACAGCGGGGGACCGGGCAGTACCCCCGAAGCACCAACGCCCACCCACCTCTGATCGACAGCGCTGAACGCCAGAAAAATGGTCAGCCAATTCAGCCAGGCGAAGTTGCCCGACGCCACCAGCCACAACTGGGTGATGACGATGACGCCGGCCGCGATACTGGCGACCGGCTGCGGGGCGAACAGCCCGAATGGCACCACGAGCTGCGCAAAGTGGTTGCCGGCCACCTCAATTCGATGTAGCGGCCGGGGCAGGTGGTGGAAGAACCAGCTCAGTGGACCGGGCATCGGCTGGGTTTCGTGGTGGTAGTCAAGGCAGCTGAGGTCGCGCCAACACGAGTCGCCGCGCATCTTGATCAGTCCCGCGCCGAACTCGACGCGAAACAGCAGCCAGCGCACCAGATACAACGTCAGCACCGGTGGCGCCACCTGCCCGTTGCCCAGAAAGATCATCAGGAATCCGGTCTCCAGCAACAACGATTCCCAGCCGAACCCGTACCACGTCTGGCCCACGTTGACGATCGACAGGTACAGCACCCACAGCGTCAGCCACGACAGCATCGCCGCCCACAGCGGCACTGCGTCCAGGGCGGCAACCATCGCGGCCGCCAACGCCGCGCCGAGCCACGACACCCCGGCGAAGAACCGGTCGGAATAGCGCACCTGAAAGATGCTCGGGGCCCGCCAGAATGACCGCCGGGCCAGATATGCCGGCACCGGCAGCATCCCCCGCTCCCCGAGCAAGGGCCGGAACTGCCGCGCCGCCGCAACGAACGCGATCAGATATACCGCCGCTACGCCGTGCTCCAGCACCAGTGCGCCGAGCCGGTATTCGGGTGCCGAAAACCAGTCCATGGCCACAACTCCTCGGCTTATGGCGATTATGTGCAATCTTGCATATCGCGCCCCGACTCACCCGGTGGGTTCCTCAACGTCGTGTCCTGTCCGCGCTCCGGCGGCGGAAAGTTGAGCAGAGAATTGCACAAAGCTGAATTCCTAAACCGCGCTGTCGGGCGCCGCGCGCCGTGGCAGCGCCTGCGGCCTATATTCTCGGCACGTTCCGCGAGCAGGCGCTGCGCCGCCACCCCGGTTGGACGTCCAGACATGGCTGATGGCGCTCGACGGCTCAGTGCAACGGATCGGACCCCGCAGCCTTTGACCGGCCCGGCGAGGCCGCGTTGACCACCGACGCGGCGACCGCCGCAAGTGAAATCAACGCCAGCAGTTGCACACTCGCGGAATGGCCCGCGTAGCCGTCGGGGGAACGCCACGGATGACGCGACAGCAGAGCACCAGCAGATACGATCCCACCCGCGCCGAGTCCGGCGGTCAGCCCGTCGCGCCAGCGGTCCGCCACCACATGCCGCACTGCGAGCAGCGCCGCGACAACCACAGCACCGACGGCACCGGCGATCAGCGCCCCAGCTGCCAGCACCGCTACGCCGGCCCACCGTCCGGAAGGCCAGGCAACCGCGGGCGGATCCTCCGAGGAACCGTTGCGGCGCCGCCAGAATGCCAGCACCGCCAGCAGTGGCAACAAGCTCAGCCCCACACCGAGGCCGGCCCGGTACACCGCATCCGACGCAAAGGTCAAGGTGATCGTGCCGCCGTCCCCGGCGGGGATCAGCCAGCCCTGCTGCCAACCGTTGACGGCCACCGGTGTCAGGCGCGCACCGCTGCCGGTGCGGGCCACCCAGCCGGGGTTGATGCTCTCGGGGATCACCAGCACCCGCATCCTCGCCGACGATGGTGCGCGCACCTCGCGGCGGGCCGGCCCCCAGGCCGCGATGTCAGCGGAAGTGACTGGGGCAGTTGCAACTTCAGGCGCAATCGACAACTGCGCACCGTCCGCGACAAAGGCCGCCCCAGGGCTGATCAACAATTCCTGCTGGCCGGCCGGCAAGGCGATCGGGCCGGGTTCACAGGGCTGCGCGGCAACCGGGCCGCCGTCCAGCAACTCACCCGCGGTGGTTCGGATCGAGGTGTGCAGGAACCGGCCCGCCACCGCGATCACCGGGCCCTGCTGACAGTCGACGACGATCTCCCGGTCGCGGCCGGCCCCGCCGGCCCGGGCGGGTGCGATCGGTTCGCCGTCGGCCCCCAGTACCGTGACTTCGGCCAGCCCGGGCGGCTTGAGCTGGTCGAAGCCCAGCGCGTTGCGGTCGATGATGTCCTGCCAGTCCAGCAGGCTCAGGGTCACGGTGTCGGTCACGCGCGGGTGCAGCGTCAGTGTCTGCGCGTCGCGGGCAGGGTCCACGGCCTGTACCTGCGGTCCGTCGCCCAGGTCGACGGCCACCATTGGCGACCCGGCTACGGCATGGGC
>NZ_LQOY01000080.1 GCF_002101675.1 Mycobacterium gordonae
GACACCCCCGCCCAACGCTTAGCAGCCCTGCTCGATCAAGCCGCCTAACCGCGTTGCACTAACCACTTGACATTGAGGCCCGATTTTCACCCTGGTTTCACGTTCGGCGACCCACGCGACCGAAGGTGCGGGCACACCGGTCTCAGGTTGGTGAAGTACGGTCTCGAGGTGTCCAGCGATGTGGCCAGCCTTGCCGGCCGTTTGCTCGCTTTGTCCGATCGCAGCGCCGGAGTTCCGCTGCGCGAGCTCGCTCTGGTCGGGCTGACCGCCGCGATCATCACCTATTTCGCGACCGGGCCGGTGCGCGTGCTCGCCACCCGACTCGGGGCGGTCGCCTATCCCCGGGAACGCGACGTACACGTGACACCCACGCCCCGCATGGGCGGTCTGGCCATGTTCCTCGGCGTCGGCTCGGCCGTCTTCCTGGCCTCGCAGCTGCCCGCGCTCACCCGCGGCTTCGTCTACTCCACCGGCATGCCCGCGGTGCTCGTCGCCGGCGCGGTGATCATGAGTATCGGTTTGATCGACGACCGCTGGGGTCTGGACGCCCTGACCAAGTTCGCCGGTCAGATCACCGCCGCCAGTGTGCTGGTCACCATGGGTGTGGCGTGGAGCGTGCTGTACATCCCGGTCGGGGGCGTCGGCACGATCGTGCTCGACCAGGCCTCCTCGATTCTGCTGACACTGGCGCTGACCGTCTCGATCGTCAACGCGATGAACTTCGTCGACGGCCTCGACGGATTGGCGGCCGGCCTGGGCCTCATCACGGCCCTCGCAATCTGCATGTTCTCGGTGGGTCTGTTGCGTGACCACGGCGGTGACGTGCTCTACTACCCGCCCGCGGTGATCTCCGTGGTCCTCGCGGGTGCCTGCCTGGGCTTTCTGCCCCACAACTTCCACCGGGCCCGGATCTTCATGGGCGACTCCGGTTCGATGCTGATCGGCCTGATGCTGGCGGCGGCCTCCACGACCGCCGCCGGCCCCATTTCGCAGAACGCCTACGGCGCTCGCGACGTGTTTGCTCTGCTATCGCCGTTCCTGCTGGTCGTGGCCGTCATGTTCGTGCCGATGCTCGACTTGCTGCTGGCGATCGTCCGGCGCACCCGGGCCGGCCGCAGCGCCTTCACCCCCGACAAGATGCACCTGCACCACCGGCTGCTGCAGATCGGCCACTCGCATCGCCGGGTGGTCCTGCTGATCTATCTGTGGGTGGGCATCGTCGCCTTCGGCGCGGCGAGCACGATCTTTTTCGACCCGCGCCATACTGCCGCGGTCATGTTGGGAGCAATCGCCGTCGCGGGCGTCGCGACCGTGATTCCGTTGCTGCGTCGCCGCGACGAGTACTACGACGATCAGTAGTAGGTCCGGTTCCCCTATGGTAAGGTGCTGGTAGAACCCCGAAATAAACCTCGCGGGTTGCCGGCTCCCCGGCCCGTCGGATGGGCTTCCGGTGCCGCCGGACGAAGACCGACACAGGGAGCTACCCCTTGGGTAAGTCCAGCGTGACCCTTGCGATACGCTCGGCGGGCCACGGATCAGTCGATCACGTGGTTTCCGCTCCACCAACCTGGGATTGAGGTGCTGCAGTGACGACACCAGCGCAGGACGCGCCGTTGGTGTTTCCCGCTGTTGCGTTCCGTCCCGTTCGGCTGTTCCTCATCAGCCTGGGGGTGACGGCGGTGGCGACACTGGTCGCCGGCTACGCCGGTCATCCGGTGGTCGGGGCGTTCTTCGGAATCGGGTTGCTGCTTGGTTTGCTCAACGCACTGATGGTGCGGCGTTCGGTGGAGTCGATCACCGCGCGCGATCACCCGCTGAAGCGATCGATGGCCATCAACTCGGCTTCGCGCGTCGCGATCATCACCATTCTGGCGCTGATCATCGCCTTCATCTTCCGGCCCGAAGGTCTGGGCGTGGTGTTCGGCCTGGCGCTCTTCCAGGTGCTGCTGGTGGCATCGACCGCGCTGCCGGTGTGGAAGAAGCTGCGCACCGGCGAGCCGGACGGGCCGCTCGAGGGGCAGGAAGGTGCAGTAGTGACGGGATTGGACGGCACGGAAGGGAGGAGCGCCGGCGATGACTGAGTCGATCCTGGCCGAAGGCTCAATTGAGGTCGGCCATCACGACACCGCCAAATGGCTTGGTCTGACGGTCAACGTCGACACCATCACGTCGACGGCGCTCGCCGCACTGATCGTCATCGGGTTGGCTTTCTACCTGAAGTCCAAGGTCACCTCGACCGACGTGCCCGGCGGCGTACAGCTGTTCTTCGAGGCGATCACCATTCAGATGCGCAGTCAGGTCGAGGCCGCAATCGGGATGCGGATCGCGCCGTTCGTGCTGCCGCTCGCGGTGACCATCTTCGTGTTCATCCTGATCTCGAACTGGCTGTCGGTGCTACCGCTGCAGTACAAGGACAAAGAAGGCAAGACCACCGAGCTGCTCTCGTCGGCCGCGGCCGACATCAACTACGTGCTGGCGCTGGCCCTGTTCGTGTTCGTCTGCTATCACGCGGCCGGGATCTGGCGTCGCGGCATCATCGGGCACCCGATCAAGGTGCTCAAGGGACACGTGGCGATCCTCGCGCCGATCAACGTCGTCGAAGAACTCGCCAAGCCGATTTCGTTGTCGCTCCGACTTTTCGGCAACATCTTCGCCGGCGGCATCCTGGTCGCGCTGATCGCGCTTTTCCCGCCCTACGTACTGTGGCTGCCGAACGCGATCTGGAAGTCGTTCGACCTGTTCGTCGGCGCCATCCAGGCCTTCATCTTCGCGCTGCTGACGATCCTGTACTTCAGCCAGGCGATGGAACTAGAAGAGGACCACCACTAAAAAAATCCTGGTAAACCGCTACCAGAGTTATCAAGGAGGATAAAAATGGACCCCACTATCGCAGCCGGCGCCCTCATCGGCGGTGGACTGATCATGGCCGGTGGCGCCATCGGCGCCGGTATCGGTGACGGTGTCGCCGGTAACGCGCTGATCTCCGGTGTCGCTCGCCAGCCCGAGGCACAGGGCCGTCTCTTCACCCCGTTCTTCATCACGGTCGGTCTGGTTGAGGCTGCTTACTTCATCAACCTGGCGTTCATGGCGCTATTCGTCTTCGCCACGCCCGTCAAGTAATTCGCTGTGATGGGTGACCCGACCTCTCTTGCTTCGGCTGTGAACTTTGCAGCAGAGGAAGGCGGCCAAAGCAACTTCCTCATCCCGAACGGCACCTTCTTCTTCGTGCTGGCCATCTTCCTGGTGGTGCTCGGAGTTATCGGCACGTTCGTCGTGCCGCCGATTCTGAGGGTGCTCAAGGAACGCGACAACATGGTGGCCAAGACTCAGGCCGACAGCAAGAAGGCGGCCGAGCAGTTCGCCGCCGCCGATGCCGACTACGAGAAGGCCTTGAAGGACGCGCGGGTTGAAGCGGGCGCCTTCCGCGACAATGCGCGGACAGAGGGTCGGAAGGTCATCGACGACGCGCGAGCTCGCGCCGAGCAGCAGGTGGCAGAGATGTTGGCCCAGGCCAACGAGCAATTGAAGCGGGAGCGCGACGCCGTGGAATTGGATCTGCGTGCCAATGTCGGTTCCATCTCCGCGACGCTGGCCTCTCGAGTGCTCGGCGTGGAAGTCAACCCCGCAGCTGCGACGTCAGAAGCGACTTCGAAAGCGACGAGGTAGTCACCATATGTCGACATTTATCGGACAGCTGATCGGGTTCGCGGCCATCGTGCTGCTGGTCTGGCGGTATGTCGTGCCGCCGGTCCGCCGACTGATGACCGCCCGCCAGGAGACGGTGCGTCAGCAGTTGAAGGACTCGGAGAAGGCGGCGCAGCGCCTCACCGAATCGACCACAGCACACAGTAGGGCCGTGGAACGCGCGAAGGAAGAGGCCGCGCAGCTCGTCGAAGAGGCCAAGTCCGACTCCGAACGCATCGAAGAGCAGATGCGGGCGCAGGCCGAAAGCGAGGCGGAACGCATCAAGGCGCAGGGCGCGCGTCAAACCGAGCTGCTGCGGGCGCAACTGACCCGTCAGCTCCGGTTGGAGCTGGGTCACGAATCGGTGCGCCAGGCAAGCGAATTGGTGCGCAGCTATGTTGCCGACGCCCAGCAGCAGGCATCGACCGTCGACCGTTTCCTTGACGAACTCGACGACATGGCACCTGAGCCGGTCGAGGTGGAATACCCGGTGCTGGCCAAGATGCGCTCGGCGAGCCGCCACGCGGTGGGCAATCTGGTGGACCGTTTCGACACCCTCGCAAAAGACCTCGACAACCAGGGTCTGACCACGCTGTCCGACGAGCTGGTGTCGGTGGCGAAGATGCTGAACCAGGAGGTCGTGGTCACCCGCTATCTCACCGTGCCGGCCGAAGACGCATCCCCTCGTGTCAGGTTGATCGAGCGGCTGTTCGAGGGCAAGGTCGCCGATCCCACCCTCGACGTGCTGCGCACCGCCGTTTCCGAGCGTTGGTCGGCGAACGGCGATCTGGTCGACGCGATCGAGCATGTCTCGCGCCAGGCTCTGCTCGCGGTCGCCGAACAGGACGGCAGCGTCGACGAAGTCGAAGACCAGCTGTTCCGGTTCTCGCGCATCCTCGACGCACAGCCGCGACTCGGCATCCTGTTGGGCGATTACACGACCGACGCCGACCGGCGAGTCGGGTTGCTGCGCAACGTACTTGAGAGCTCGGGCAGCTCGGTGAATCCGGTCGCTCTGGCGCTGCTGTCTCAGACGGTCGAGTTGTTGCGGGGCACGCCGGCCGAAGAGGCGGTGCTGCTGCTCGCCCAGGTGGCGGTCGCCCGCCGCGGCGAAGTCGTGGCGCAGGTCAGTGCTGCGGCGGAACTCAGTGACGCTCAACGCACCCGGCTCAGCGAGGTATTGGGCCGCATCTACGGTCACCCGGTGGCGGTCCAGCTGCAGGTCGATTCCGACCTGCTCGGCGGGCTGCTGCTCTCGGTGGGTGACGAGGTGATCGACGGCACTCTCAAGTCACGGCTGGCCGCTGCCGAGGCCCAGTTACCCGACTAATTCAAAGCCCGACGGAAACCCGACCGAGTCAACACAACGAAGTAGGAAGACGAAAAGCCATGGCCGAGTTGACAATCTCCGCTGATGCCATCCAGAGCGCCATCGAAGAATACGTAGAGTCCTTCACCGCCGACACCTCTCGTGAGGAAGTCGGCACCGTGGTGGATGCCGGCGACGGCATCGCGCACGTCGAGGGATTGCCGTCCGTCATGACCCAGGAGCTGCTGGAGTTCCCCGGCGGAGTTCTCGGTGTCGCGCTGAACCTGGACGAGCACAGCGTCGGCGCCGTGATCCTCGGTGACTTCGAGAAGATCGAGGAGGGCCAGCAGGTCAAGCGGACCGGTGACGTCCTCTCGGTGCCCGTCGGCGACGCTTTCCTGGGCCGGGTGGTCAACCCGCTCGGCCAGCCGATCGACGGTGGCGGCGACATCGAGACCGACACCCGGCGCGCACTGGAGTTGCAGGCGCCCTCGGTGGTCGAGCGCCAGAGCGTGAAAGAGCCGCTGCAGACCGGCATCAAGGCCATCGACGCGATGACCCCGATCGGTCGTGGCCAGCGGCAGTTGATCATCGGCGACCGCAAGACCGGCAAGACCGCCGTGTGCGTCGACACGATCCTCAACCAGCGGCAGAACTGGGAGACCGGCGACGAGAAGAAGCAGGTTCGCTGCGTCTACGTCGCGATCGGGCAGAAGGGCACCACGATCGCGTCAGTGCGGCGCGCGCTGGACGAAGGCGGTGCGATGGACTACACCACCATCGTCGCGGCCCCCGCGTCGGACTCGGCCGGCTTCAAATGGCTTGCGCCGTACACGGGTTCGGCGATCGCCCAGCACTGGATGTACGAGGGCAAGCACGTTCTGATCGTCTTCGACGACCTGACCAAGCAGGCCGAGGCCTACCGCGCGATCTCCCTGCTGCTGCGCCGCCCGCCGGGTCGCGAGGCCTACCCCGGCGACGTGTTCTACCTGCACTCCCGGCTTCTCGAGCGTTGCGCCAAGCTGTCCGACGAGCTCGGTGGCGGCTCGCTGACCGGCCTGCCGATCATCGAGACCAAGGCCAACGACATCTCGGCCTACATCCCCACCAACGTCATCTCGATCACCGACGGGCAGTGCTTCCTGGAGAGCGACCTGTTCAACCAGGGCGTCCGGCCCGCCATCAACGTCGGTGTGTCGGTGTCCCGGGTCGGCGGCGCCGCGCAGATCAAGGCGATGAAAGAGGTCGCGGGTTCGCTGCGTCTGGACCTGTCGCAGTACCGCGAACTGGAATCGTTCGCCGCGTTCGCTTCCGACCTCGACGAGACGTCCAAGAAGCAGCTCTCCCGCGGTGAACGTCTGGTCGAGTTGCTCAAGCAACCGCAGTACTCGCCGATGCCCGTTGAGGAGCAGGTGGTTTCGATCTTCCTGGGCACCGGCGGGCACCTGGACTCGGTGCCGGTCGAGGACGTCAAGCGGTTCGAAGCCGAGTTGCTGGACCACATGCGGGCATCGGAGGAGAAGTTCCTCGAAGGCATCCGCAGCAGCGGAAAGCTCGGTGAAGAGGAAGAAGAGAAGCTCACCGAGATCATCAACAAGTTCAAGAAGGGCTTCGCGGCCAGCTCCGGTGAGTCGGTGGTTCCTGACGAGCACGTCGAGGCCATGGACGAAGAGGAACTCGGTAAGGAATCGGTGAAGGTCAAGAAGGAAAAGCCCAAGAAGGACACCAAGAAGGACAAGAAGTAGCTAAGAATGGCTGCCACACTTCGCGAACTACGCGGACGGATCAAGTCGGCGGGGTCGATCAAGAAGATCACCAAGGCCCAGGAGCTGATTGCGACGTCGCGCATCGGTAAGGCACAGGCCCGACTGGAGTCCGCTCGGCCCTACGCCTTTCAGATCACGTCGATGCTCACCACCTTGTCCGCCGAGGCCGCCCTGGACCACCCGCTGCTCGTCGAGCGGGAGGATCCCACGCGGGCCGGCGTGCTGGTGGTGTCCTCCGACCGTGGTCTGTGCGGCGCCTACAACTCGAGCATCTTCCGTCGCTCCGAGGAGCTCTTTTCTTTGCTGCGAGAAGAGGGCAAGGACCCGGTGCTCTACACCGTGGGACGGAAAGCCTTGAACTACTTCTCGTTCCGGAACTGGGACATCAAGGAATCCTGGACCGGGTTTTCCGAGCAGCCCCAGGTCGAGAACGCCTCGGAGATCGCCGACACCCTGGTCGACGCCTTCATGGCGGGCGTCGGCGACGACGAGGACGAGGAGGGACGGGGCGTCGACGAACTGCACATCGTCTTCTCCGAGTTCAAGTCGATGATGTCGCAGACCGCCGTCGCTCACCGTATTGCGCCACTGGTGGTGGAGTACGTCGAAGAGGACACCGGACCGCACACGTTGTACTCGTTCGAGCCGGACGCGACGACGTTGTTCGAGGCGCTGCTGCCGAGGTATCTGACCACCCGCGTGTATGCGGCGCTGCTCGAATCGGCGGCCTCGGAACTCGCGTCGCGCCAGCGCGCCATGAAATCGGCGACCGATAACGCCGACGACCTCATCAAGGACCTGACGTTGCAAGCCAACCGTGAGCGCCAGGCCCAGATCACCCAAGAGATCAGCGAAATCGTCGGTGGCGCAAACGCGCTCGCCGACGCCTCCAAGTAGGCCCCACGAGGAAGCGAAAGAATATGACTGCTGTAGACGAGAAGACCGACAAGAAGTCGGGCTCCGACACCAACGGCCGCGTGGTTCGGATCACCGGCCCCGTCGTCGACGTCGAGTTTCCGCGGGGCTCCATTCCGGAACTGTTCAACGCGCTGCACGCCGACATCCCGTTCGAGTCGCTGAAGAAGACGCTGACGCTGGAGGTGGCGCAGCACCTCGGTGACAACCTGGTGCGCACCATTTCGCTGCAGCCCACCGACGGCCTGGTGCGCGGCACCGAAGTCACCGACACGGGCAACTCGATCTCGGTGCCGGTGGGCGAGAAGGTCAAGGGCCACGTCTTCAACGCGCTGGGCTACTGCCTGGACGAGCCGGGCTACGGAGAAGACTTCGACCACTGGTCGATTCACCGCAAGCCGCCGAACTTCGAAGACCTCGAGCCTCGCACCGAGATGCTGGAGACCGGCCTCAAGGTCGTCGACCTGCTGACCCCCTATGTACGTGGCGGCAAGATCGCGCTGTTCGGTGGCGCCGGCGTGGGCAAGACGGTGCTCATCCAGGAGATGATCAACCGTATTGCCCGAAACTTCGGTGGCACTTCGGTGTTCGCCGGGGTGGGGGAGCGTACCCGTGAGGGCAACGACCTGTGGGTCGAGCTCAAGGAAGCCGACGTGCTCAAGGACACCGCGCTGGTGTTCGGTCAGATGGACGAGCCGCCCGGCACCCGTATGCGGGTGGCGCTGTCCGCGCTGACCATGGCCGAATGGTTCCGCGACGAAGCCGGCCAGGACGTGCTGCTGTTCATCGACAACATCTTCCGGTTCACCCAGGCCGGCTCGGAGGTGTCGACCCTGCTCGGTCGTATGCCGTCCGCCGTGGGTTACCAGCCGACGCTGGCCGACGAGATGGGCGAGTTGCAGGAGCGCATCACCTCGACCCGTGGCCGGTCCATCACCTCGATGCAGGCCGTCTACGTGCCCGCCGACGACTACACCGACCCGGCGCCGGCCACCACGTTCGCCCACCTGGACGCCACCACCGAGCTTTCCCGGTCGGTGTTCTCCAAGGGCATCTTCCCCGCGGTGGACCCGCTGGCATCCAGCTCGACCATCCTTGACCCCAGCGTCGTTGGCGACGAGCACTATCGGGTCGCACAGGAAGTCATCCGAATCCTGCAGCGCTACAAGGACCTTCAGGACATCATCGCGATTCTCGGTATCGACGAGCTGTCCGAGGAGGACAAGCAGCTGGTTAACCGGGCACGGCGGATCGAGCGGTTCCTGTCGCAGAACATGATGGCGGCCGAGCAGTTCACCGGTCAGCCCGGTTCGACGGTTCCGGTCAAGGAGACGATCGAGGCGTTCGACCGGCTGTCCAAGGGTGACTTCGACCACGTGCCCGAGCAGGCGTTCTTCCTCATCGGCGGACTCGACGACTTGGCCAAGAAGGCCGAGACCTTCGACGTCAAGCTATGACGCGGGACTCCTTCCGGCTGACTCGAAAGGTGGTGTGGCATGGCTGAATTGAACGTTCAGATCGTCGCCGTCGACCGTGAGATCTGGTCGGGCGAGGCGACGTTCCTCTTCACCCGCACCACCTCTGGGGAGATCGGCATCCTGCCCCACCACATTCCGCTGGTGGCCCAGCTGGTCGACGACGCCATGGTGCGTGTCGAACGGGAAGGCGAAGACGACCTGCGGGTCGCGGTCGATGGCGGTTTCCTCACGGTGACCGAAGAGGGCGTGACTGTTCTCGCCGAGTCCGCGGAGTTCGAGAAGGACATCGACGAGAGCGCTGCCAGACAGGACTCCGAATCGGACGATCCCCACGTTGCGGCCCGGGGGCGCGCGAGGTTGCGCGCCGTCGGCGCGCTCGACTGATTCCCGCGATGAGCGCGCCCATGGTCGGCATGGTCGTGCTCGTCGTCCTGCTGGGAGCGGCCGTACTTGCCCTGAGTTTCAGGTTGTGGAAACTGCGCCGGGGCGGAACGGCTGCCATCATGCGGGATATCCCCGCGGTGGGCGGGCACGGGTGGCGTCACGGTGTGATCCGTTATCGAGGCGGTGAAGCGGCGTTCTACCGGCTCTCCAGCCTGCGTCTCTGGCCGGATCGCCGGCTGAGCCGGCGCGGGGTGGAGGTGGTGGCCAGACGCGCGCCACGGGGCGACGAATTCGACATCATGACCGACGAAATCGTGGTACTGGAACTGCGTGACACCACCCAGGATCGGCGGCTGGGATACGAAATCGCCTTGGACAGAGGGGCTTTGACCGCTTTTCAGTCGTGGCTCGAGTCGCGGCCCTCACCGCGCGCCCGGCGCCGCAGCGTCTGACTGGGCGAGCAGACGCCAACGTACCCATTCCGCACCTTAAAAGGGCACCTTCATGTTCCCCCTCAAGCGGGAGGTGCCCCCAGCTCGTCACCCTTCGCGCCGCCGCCGCCGGGCCGCCACAGCACGTCCCCGTCCGGATTGGCTACCCGCGACAGGATGAACAGCAGATCCGAAAGCCGGTTGAGGTACTTGGCGGGCAACACACTCATGTCGTCGGGGTGCGCGTCGACGGCGGCCCACGCCGCCCGCTCGGCGCGGCGGACCACGGTGCGGGCCACGTGCAACAGCGCCGACAGCGGCGAACCACCAGGCAGCACAAAAGAATTCAGGGCAGGCAGGGATTCGTTGTAGGTGTCACACCAGTCCTCGAGCCGATCGATGTAGGCCTGGGTGATGCGCAGCGGGGGATGCTCAGGGTTATCCACCACCGGAGTGGAAAGGTCCGCGCCGGCGTCGAACAGGTCGTTCTGGATCTGCCGCAGCACGTCACCGATCTGCTCCGAAGGGCCGCCCAGTGCCACCGCCACCCCGATCGCCGAGTTGGCCTCATCACAATCTGCGTAGGCCACCAGGCGCGGGTCGTTCTTGGACACCCGTGAGAAATCGCTCAATCCCGTGGTGCCGTCGTCACCCGTCCGGGTATATATGCGGGTCAGATGGACTGCCATGGGCAAAACGGTACCCGGCTGACTGAGTCCGCTGACTGACAAGGGGATACCGCTTCACTAGACTGACCCGGGTGGCGGAGCGATTCGTGGTGACTGGTGGCAACCGGTTGTCAGGCGAAGTCGCCGTCGGGGGCGCCAAGAACAGCGTCTTGAAGCTGATGGCCGCGACGCTGCTGGCCGAGGGCACCAGCACCATTACGAACTGTCCCGACATCCTCGACGTTCCCTTGATGGCCGAGGTGTTGCGGGGCTTGGGCGCGACCGTTGAACTCGACGGCGACGTCGCCCGCATCACCTCCCCGGATGAACCCAAGTATGACGCCGACTTCGCGGCCGTGCGCCAGTTCCGGGCGTCGGTATGTGTGCTGGGGCCGCTGGTCGGCCGATGCAAGAAGGCCAGGGTGGCGCTACCTGGCGGCGATGCGATCGGCTCGCGGCCGTTGGACATGCACCAAGCCGGCCTGCGTCAGCTGGGCGCGCAATGCAATATCGAGCACGGATGCGTGGTCGCTGAGGCAGAGACGTTGCGCGGGGCCGAGATTCAGCTCGAGTTCCCGTCCGTGGGCGCCACCGAGAATATTTTGATGGCCGCGGTGGTGGCCGAGGGCGTCACCGTCATCCATAACGCGGCGCGCGAACCCGACGTGGTCGACCTCTGCACGATGCTGAACCAGATGGGCGCCCAGATCGAAGGCGCCGGGTCTCCGACCATGACCATCACCGGTGTGCCACGGCTGCACCCGACCGAGCACCGCGTCATCGGGGACCGCATCGTGGCTGCGACCTGGGGCATCGCCGCGGCGATGACCCGCGGCGACATCACGGTGACGGGAATAGATCCGTCGCATCTGCAGTTGGTCCTGCACAAGCTGCATGACGCGGGGGCCACGGTCACCCAGACCGACGACAGCTTCCGGGTGGTGCAGTATGAGCGCCCGAAGGCGGTCAATGTCGCCACGTTGCCGTTTCCGGGGTTCCCGACTGACTTGCAGCCCATGGCGATTGCGCTGGCCTCAATCGCCGACGGCACCTCCATGATCACCGAGAACGTGTTCGAGGCGCGCTTCCGGTTCGTCGAGGAAATGATCCGGTTGGGTGCGGACGCCCGCACCGACGGACACCACGCCGTGGTGCGCGGTTTGCCTCAGCTCTCGAGCGCGCCGGTGTGGTGTTCGGACATCCGGGCCGGCGCCGGCCTGGTCCTCGCGGGTCTCGTCGCAGACGGAGACACCGAGGTCCACGACGTTTTTCACATCGATCGCGGCTACCCGTTGTTCGTGGAGAACCTCGCGATTTTGGGAGCGGAGATCGAGCGGGTACAGTAGCCGAGTCACGCCCGATCGGCGAGATCACCTCCCAAAGAAGATGATCGAAACCAGGACTTGACGCCCCAGCCGGATCTGTATTAAGCTGGCAGGGTTGCCCCGAAACGGGCGAAAACATAGCGAGAAGTGTTGTTTGAGAACTCAATAGTGTGTTTGGTGAATTGTTTTGTTGTTGTTTTTTTGACTACACCTAGCACTCCCCGTGTGTGGGTGTAGTCGCAATCATTGATGCCAGTTTTGGTGTCTTTTTGTTAGATCAGATTTTCTCTGATTGTGAATTCACCTCGTTATCGAGGGGTTTTTGTTTGGAGAGTTTGATTCTGGCTCAGGACGAACGCTGGCGGCGTGCTTAACACATGCAAGTCGAACGGTAAGGCCCTTCGGGGTACACGAGTGGCGAACGGGTGAGTAACACGTGGGTAATCTGCCCTGCACATCGGGATAAGCCTGGGAAACTGGGTCTAATACCGAATAGGACCACAGGACACATGTCCTGTGGTGGAAAGCTTTTGCGGTGTGGGATGGGCCCGCGGCCTATCAGCTTGTTGGTGGGGTGATGGCCTACCAAGGCGACGACGGGTAGCCGGCCTGAGAGGGTGTCCGGCCACACTGGGACTGAGATACGGCCCAGACTCCTACGGGAGGCAGCAGTGGGGAATATTGCACAATGGGCGAAAGCCTGATGCAGCGACGCCGCGTGGGGGATGACGGCCTTCGGGTTGTAAACCTCTTTCACCATCGACGAAGGTCCGGGTTTTCTCGGGCTGACGGTAGGTGGAGAAGAAGCACCGGCCAACTACGTGCCAGCAGCCGCGGTAATACGTAGGGTGCGAGCGTTGTCCGGAATTACTGGGCGTAAAGAGCTCGTAGGTGGTTTGTCGCGTTGTTCGTGAAATCTCACGGCTTAACTGTGAGCGTGCGGGCGATACGGGCAGACTTGAGTACTGCAGGGGAGACTGGAATTCCTGGTGTAGCGGTGGAATGCGCAGATATCAGGAGGAACACCGGTGGCGAAGGCGGGTCTCTGGGCAGTAACTGACGCTGAGGAGCGAAAGCGTGGGGAGCGAACAGGATTAGATACCCTGGTAGTCCACGCCGTAAACGGTGGGTACTAGGTGTGGGTTTCCTTCCTTGGGATCCGTGCCGTAGCTAACGCATTAAGTACCCCGCCTGGGGAGTACGGCCGCAAGGCTAAAACTCAAAGAAATTGACGGGGGCCCGCACAAGCGGCGGAGCATGTGGATTAATTCGATGCAACGCGAAGAACCTTACCTGGGTTTGACATGCACAGGACGCCGGCAGAGATGTCGGTTCCCTTGTGGCCTGTGTGCAGGTGGTGCATGGCTGTCGTCAGCTCGTGTCGTGAGATGTTGGGTTAAGTCCCGCAACGAGCGCAACCCTTGTCTCATGTTGCCAGCGGGTAATGCCGGGGACTCGTGAGAGACTGCCGGGGTCAACTCGGAGGAAGGTGGGGATGACGTCAAGTCATCATGCCCCTTATGTCCAGGGCTTCACACATGCTACAATGGCCGGTACAAAGGGCTGCGATGCCGCGAGGTTAAGCGAATCCTTTTAAAGCCGGTCTCAGTTCGGATCGGGGTCTGCAACTCGACCCCGTGAAGTCGGAGTCGCTAGTAATCGCAGATCAGCAACGCTGCGGTGAATACGTTCCCGGGCCTTGTACACACCGCCCGTCACGTCATGAAAGTCGGTAACACCCGAAGCCAGTGGCCTAACCCTTTGGGAGGGAGCTGTCGAAGGTGGGATCGGCGATTGGGACGAAGTCGTAACAAGGTAGCCGTACCGGAAGGTGCGGCTGGATCACCTCCTTTCTAAGGAGCACCACGAGAAGCACTCCAATTGGTGGGGTGCAAGCCGTGAGGGGTCATCGTCTGTAGTGGACGAAGACCGGGTGCACGACAACAAGCAAAGCCAGACACACTATTGGGTCCTGAGGCAACACCCTCGGGTGCTGTCCCCCCATCTTGGTGGTGGGGTGTGGTGTTTGAGAACTGGATAGTGGTTGCGAGCATCAAAATGTATGCGTTGTCGTTCGCGGCAACGTGTTCTTTTTGTGCAATTTTTATTCTTTGGTTTTTGTAGTGTTTGTAAGTGTCTAAGGGCGCATGGTGGATGCCTTGGCATCGAGAGCCGATGAAGGACGTGGGAGGCTGCGATATGCCTCGGGGAGCTGTCAACCGAGCGTTGATCCGAGGATTTCCGAATGGGGAAACCCAGCACGAGTTATGTCGTGTTACCCGTGCCTGAATATATAGGGTACGGGAGGTAACGCGGGGAAGTGAAACATCTCAGTACCCGTAGGAAGAGAAAACAATTGTGATTCCGCTAGTAGTGGCGAGCGAACGCGGAAAAGGCTAAACCGCATGCATGTGATACCGGGTAGGGGTTGTGTGTGCGGGGTTGTGGGAATGATCTTCTCAGCTCTACCTGGCTGGGAGGCAGTAAAAAAGTGTCGTAGTTAGCGGAAGTGGCCTGGGACGGTCTGCCGCAGACGGTGAGAGCCCGGTACGCGAAAACTCGACACCTGCCTTGATCAATCTCCCGAGTAGCAGCGAGCCCGTGGAATTTGCTGTGAATCTGCCGGGACCACCCGGTAAGCCTAAATACTTCTCGATGACCGATAGCGGATTAGTACCGTGAGGGAATGGTGAAAAGTACCCCGGGAGGGGAGTGAAAGAGTACCTGAAACCGTGCGCCTACAATCCGTCAGAGCCTCCTCGTGGGGTGATGGCGTGCCTTTTGAAGAATGAGCCTGCGAGTCAGGGACATGTCGCGAGGTTAACCCGTGTGGGGTAGCCGCAGCGAAAGCGAGTCTGAATAGGGCGTATCCCCGTAAGGGGTGTAGTGGCATGTTCTGGACCCGAAGCGGAGTGATCTACCCATGGCCAGGGTGAAGCGCGGGTAAGACCGCGTGGAGGCCCGAACCCACTTAGGTTGAAGACTGAGGGGATGAGCTGTGGGTAGGGGTGAAAGGCCAATCAAACTCCGTGATAGCTGGTTCTCCCCGAAATGCATTTAGGTGCAGCGTTGCGTGGTTCACCACGGAGGTAGAGCTACTGGATGGCCGATGGGCCCTACTAGGTTACTGACGTCAGCCAAACTCCGAATGCCGTGGTGTCAAGCGTGGCAGTGAGACGGCGGGGGATAAGCTCCGTACGTCGAAAGGGAAACAGCCCAGATCGCCGGCTAAGGCCCCAAAGCGTGTGCTAAGTGGAAAAGGATGTGCAGTCGCAGAGACAACCAGGAGGTTGGCTTAGAAGCAGCCACCCTTGAAAGAGTGCGTAATAGCTCACTGGTCAAGTGATTGTGCGCCGATAATGTAGCGGGGCTCAAGCACACCGCCGAAGCCGCGGCACATCTACGTAAGTAGGTGTGGGTAGGGGAGCGTCCCTCATTCAGCGAAGCCGTCGGGTAACCGTAGGTGGAGGATGGGGGAGTGAGAATGCAGGCATGAGTAGCGAATAGGCAAGTGAGAACCTTGCCCGCCGAAAGACCAAGGGTTCCTGGGCCAGGCCAGTCCGCCCAGGGTGAGTCGGGACCTAAGGCGAGGCCGACAGGCGTAGTCGATGGACAACGGGTTGATATTCCCGTACCCGTGTGTGCGCGCCCGTGATGAATCAATTGTGCTAACCACCCAAATGGTCGCTGATCAATCCCTTCGGGGTGCGACGGTGACCGGCTGCGTGGGACCCCGGTTGGTAGTAGTCAAGCGACGGGGTGACGCAGGAAGGTAGCTGTACCAGTCAGTGGTAATACTGGGGCAAGCCCGTAGGGAGAGCGATAGGCAAATCCGTCGCTCATACATCCTGAGAGGTGACGCATAGCCGATTGAGGCGAATTCAGTGATCCTCTGCTGCCAAGAAAAGCCTCTAGCGAGTTCACACACGGCCCGTACCCCAAACCAACACAGGTGGTCAGGTAGAGAATACCAAGGCGTACGAGATAACTATGGTTAAGGAACTCGGCAAAATACCCCCGTAACTTCGGGAGAAGGGGGGCCGGCACATCGTGAACACCTTTTCGGTGGGAGCGGAAGCCGGTCGCAGAAACCAGTGAGAAGCGACTGTTTACTAAAAACACAGGTCCGTGCGAAGTCGCAAGACGATGTATACGGACTGACGCCTGCCCGGTGCTGGAAGGTTAAGAGGACCCGTTAACTCGTAAGGGTGAAGCGGAGAATTTAAGCCCCAGTAAACGGCGGTGGTAACTATAACCATCCTAAGGTAGCGAAATTCCTTGTCGGGTAAGTTCCGACCTGCACGAATGGCGTAACGACTTCTCAACTGTCTCAACCATAGACTCGGCGAAATTGCACTACGAGTAAAGATGCTCGTTACGCGCGGCAGGACGAAAAGACCCCGGGACCTTCACTATAGCTTGGTATTGTTGTTCGGTACGGTTTGTGTAGGATAGGTGGGAGACTGTGAAACCTCGACGCTAGTTGAGGTGGAGTCGTTGTTGAAATACCACTCTGATCGTATTGGACACCTAACGTCGAACCGTATATCCGGTTCACGGACAGTGCCTGGTGGGTAGTTTAACTGGGGCGGTTGCCTCCTAAAATGTAACGGAGGCGCCCAAAGGTTCCCTCAACCTGGACGGCAATCAGGTGTTGAGTGTAAATGCACAAGGGAGCTTGACTGCGAGACTTACAAGTCAAGCAGGGACGAAAGTCGGGATTAGTGATCCGGCACCTCTGAGTGGAAGGGGTGTCGCTCAACGGATAAAAGGTACCCCGGGGATAACAGGCTGATCTTCCCCAAGAGTCCATATCGACGGGATGGTTTGGCACCTCGATGTCGGCTCGTCGCATCCTGGGGCTGGAGCAGGTCCCAAGGGTTGGGCTGTTCGCCCATTAAAGCGGCACGCGAGCTGGGTTTAGAACGTCGTGAGACAGTTCGGTCTCTATCCGCCGCGCGCGTCAGAAACTTGAGGAAACCTGTCCCTAGTACGAGAGGACCGGGACGGACGAACCTCTAGTGCACCAGTTGTCCCACCAGGGGCACTGCTGGATAGCTACGTTCGGACAGGATAACCGCTGAAAGCATCTAAGCGGGAAACCTTCTCCAAGATCAGGTTTCTCACCCTCTAGGAGGGATAAGGCCCCCAGCAGAACACTGGATTGATAGGCCAGACCTGGAAGCTCAGTAATGAGTGCAGGGAACTGGCACTAACCGGCCGAAAACTTACCAACACAACCAATCGCAACCACTATTCGTTCGTCGACCGCAAGGTCGATCAACACCGCACCCCGCCACCAAACACAAATTTAAATAGAGTTACGGCGGCCACAGCGACAGGGAAACGCCCGGTCCCATCCCGAACCCGGAAGCTAAGCCTGTCAGCGCCGATGATACTGCCCTCTTCGGGTGGAAAAGTAGGACACCGCCGAACATACACAAAAACACCCCCATTAATTTGGGGGTGTTTTTGCATTCCCGGGGCGGGACCCAGTTGCGCGAGCAGACGCAAAAGCCCCCTTTTCGACGCCAAAAAGGGGGCTTTTGCGTCTGCTCGCGCAGGCTAGTCGAACAATGTCAGGTCTGCCGGCGTCCGCCGCTTCTCCAAGGAGAGCAGCGTTTGTTTGCGATCGAGCCCACCGCCATAGCCGGTCAATTTGCCGGCCGCTCCGATCACGCGATGACACGGCACGATAATGGCGACGGGATTGTGCCCATTGGCCAGTCCCACAGCCCGCGCGGCACCCGGGGCTCCGATCTGCTCGGCGATCTGCCCGTAGGACCGCGTTTCGCCGTACGGAATGGTCAGCAGCGCCTGCCACACGCGCCGCTGAAATTCTGTGCCGCGCAGATCCATCTGCACGTCGAAATCACAGAGGTCGCCGGCGAAATAGGCCTCGAGTTGGCCCACCACGTCGGAAAACACGCTCTCATCGAGAGTCCAGTCCGCGCGGCTCGGTTCATAGGTCTGGTCGACCATCCGCAAATTGGTCAGCATTCCGTCGCGTCCGGCCAAGGTCAGCGGACCGATGGGGCTGTCGATTGTGCGGTAGTGAATCATGCGACCTCCTGGGGTGGCCAGTGGTTTACCGGGTGTTCGAGGGTGGTCCAGAGATGCTGGGTAGCGTAAGACCGCCAGGGACGCCACCGGGCGCTGTGCTCGGACAGCGTCCGCTCGCGGCTCGGCAGTCCCAGTTGTTTGGCCGCGAGCCTCAGACCGAGGTCGCTGGCCGGAAAAGCGTCGGGATCGCCGAGCCCGCGCATGGCGATCACTTCCGCCGTCCACGGACCGATCCCCGGCAGTTCGAGCAGTTGCTGGCGTGCTCGGGTCCAATCGCAGCCCGCGTCCAGGGTGATAGTGCCGTCCGCGAGTGCGGTGATGAGCGCGGTCAAAGTCCGCTGCCGGGACTTGGGTACCGCGAGGTGAACCGGATCGATGTCGGCGAGCTCCTCCACGGAGGGGAAGGTGTGCGTCAGAGTGCCGGCACCGTCGGGGACGGGCCGCCCATACGCGGTGACCAGCCGGCCGGCGTGGGTGCGTGCGGCCTTTGTCGAGACCTGCTGACCCAGTACGGCCCGCACGGCCAGCTCGGCTTCGTCGACCGTGCGCGGAATACGTTGTCCCGGCGCCTTACTGACGACGGGAGCCAGTTCGGGGTCGGCACTGAGCGCCTCCACCACCGCTTCGGGATCTGCGTCCAGATCGAGCAGACGCCGACACCGCGCGGTGGCGGTGGCAAGGTCGCGGAAGTCGTCCAGTATCAGCACGCACCGCACGTGGTCGGGCGCCGGTACCAGAGACACCACTCCGTTGCCCGCGGCCAACCGCAGGGTGCGCCGGTACGCGCCGTCGCGGACCTCCTCACAGCCCGGCACAGCAGTGGCAGCAAGGTGGCCGAACACGCCGTCGTAGGCGAATGGAGTGCGCACCGGCAGCCGCAGCGACAGCACCCCCGCCGATGAGGCAGATCCGAATCGTGCCGCGGCCTGCTTACGCAGCAGCGACGGGGTGCTGTCGCATGCCAGTCGAATGGTGTCGTTGAACTGGCGGATGCTGGAAAAACCGGCGGCGAATGCCACATCGCCGAACGGAAGCTCGGTGGTCTCGATCAACACCCGGGCGGCCTGCATCCGCTGTGCGCGGGCCAGCGCGAGCGGCCCGGCGCCGACCTCCGCCTGCAACAGCCGCTCCAGCTGCCGCGTGGTGTAGCCGAGGTGTGCCGCCAGACCGGTCACCCCTTCGCGATCCACGGTGCCGTCGGCGATGAGGCGCATGGCCCGTGCCACGACGTCACCGCGCACGTTCCACTCCGGTGAACCCGGAGAGGCGTCGGGGCGGCAGCGCTTGCAGGCCCGGAATCCTGCTCGCTGAGCGGCAGCGGCCGTCGGGAGGAATTGCACGTTCCGGGCGAACGGCGGCCGCACGGGGCAACTGGGCCGACAGTAGATCCGGGTGGTCAAAACCGCGGTCACGAACCAGCCGTCGAACCGGGCGTCCTTGGCCTGGACCGCTCGGTAGCAGCGTTCGAAGTCCTCGTGCACGCTTCCACAGTTACACCCCTGGGCCGACAACACTGGCGGAAAACCGACATCAATGTGCCGAGCCGGGGTGCTGGCCGCGCTCGTGCCCCGCGCCACCGGCCACTACTTGCGGGGCTTAGCCGGCTCCGCCGGAGAGGCCAACTTGGTGCGCTGATCGTGGCCGCGCAGTTTGACGCTACGACCCAGCGTCCAGCGCGCGGTCTCCTGCTCGCCGGCTCCTTCCAGGGTCTGCGCCGAGGTCAGCAGTTTGCCCGGGCGGGACTTCGCCAGCTCGCAGAGCCGCGCCGCCTCGTTGACCGGCTCGCCGATCACCGTGTACTCGAATCGCTCTTTGGCGCCGACGTTTCCGGCGACCACGGTGCCCGCCGCCACGCCGATGCCCGCCTGCAATTCCGGCATCTCCTGGGCCAGTCGGTCGGCGATGGTCCGCGCGCAGGCCAAGGCCTCGTCTTCCGGAGAGTCCAGGTGATTGGGGGCGCCGAAAATCGCCAGCGACGCGTCCCCTTCGAACTTGTTGACCAGCCCGTGGTGGCGGTCCACCTCTTCGACGACGATCGTGAAGAACTGGTTGAGCAGGTGAACTACCTCCACCGGTGGACGACTGGTCACCAACTTCGTCGAGCCGACAATGTCGATGAAGATCACCGCGACGTGGCGTTCTTCGCCGCCGAGTTTGGGTCGCTCGCGTTCGGCGGCGAGTGCCACGTCGCGTCCGACGTGCCGGCCGAACAGGTCGCGAACCCGCTCACGCTCGCGCAGTCCGTCGACCATGGCGTTGAATCCCCTTTGCAGTTCCCCGAGTTCGGTTCCGTCGAACACGACCAGATCTCCGCGCAGGTCACCTTGTTCCACTCGCTTGAGCGCGGCGCGCACCACCCGCACCGGTGTCGCCGTCAACCAAGCCAGGATCCACAACAGAATGAACCCGAAGATCAGTGTGGCGGCGGAAATGATCAACACCCCGACGGCGAACTGCGTTTGCGTCAGGTTCTTCAATGTCATCTCGAAGAAGGCCATCAGGCCGATTCCGACGACCGGCACACCCGAACCGAGCAGCCACACCATCATGGTCCGGCCCATGATTCCCGGCGCCAACCGCCGGGGCGGTGGCCCGGCCTCGAGCGCCTGAGCGGCCACCGGTCGCAGGGCGAACTCGGTGAGCAGATAGCTGCCGGTGGAGACCAGCAGGCCGCAGAAGCTCACCGCCACCAGAAACCTCGGGATGAACATCGTGTCGGCCATGCCGTAGAGCACGGTGGTCAGCACCGTCCCGATGCCCCACAGGATGAGATGGCCCATCGCGACGCGCCACGGTGCCATGAACGTGTTGCGTCCGTCCCGGTCGGTTGGCTTGCGCTCCTCGATCGCCCAGCGCAGCGCCTCGACGGTGCCGCGGGTGATCGTGTAGGCCCCGACGATCAATGCCGCCACGATGTAGGCGGGGACCGCGATGAACGACACCCACAGCGGGGCGTCGTCGAACACGCTGGGTACCGGAACCGCGACGGTCACCACCAGAACCGCAACGGCGATACCGATCAGATTCGCGGCGACGATCAGCACGGTCATGATGACCTGAATGCGGACCCGGCGGCGGTGTTGGTCCTCCGATACCCGACCGAGCAGCCAGGAACCGTATGCGGGAGTATCCGGCAGCCGGCCGCTCTGTCGGGTCACCTTCTCCAGGACCCGGCCCAGACGCTGCGCGACGCTTTTCTTGGGGGCCGTATTGGGCGACATGGTGGCGTCAGCCTAATTCTTGCGGGGCGATCTGGATGACGTCGGGTCTGATCGAGTCCGCCCGGCGGCTCGCGGAGGAGGATGTCGGACGCGGGCTGTGCCGGGTGAGCGCGTCGACATGCCGGGCCTGCGGCATCAAGTGCCGGCTCGCTCCGCCGGCGGGGTCGGAGAAGCTGTGCCGGTCCCGAGTGTGCAGCCGCGTCGGATTCACACGTTCTTGGGTAGAGCCACTCCGAACGCAATCATTGGGGATGTGCCAGCTGAATTGGCTCGTCATGGCTGCGCAGCGTCACCGTCTCAGCCAAAAGCCAACGGCTGCACTCACTTTCGCTAGCATTGAGCAGCGTCGAAGAGCTCGTCAGCAACCTGCCGGGATGTGATTTCGCCAGTTCGCATAACCGGGCCGCCTCGTGGACCGGGCCGCCGATGACGGTGTATTCGAAGCGCTCGTTCGCGCCGACGTTGCCGGCGACGACCTGTCCGGACGCCACGCCGATCCCTGCCCTGCACTCGGGCATCTCGGTGGCCAGTCGCTCGCAAATGCTCCGGGCGGCGGCCAGCGCGGCGTCCTCGGGGCAGTCGACGTGAATTGGAGCGCCGAAGATCGCCAACGCCGCGTCACCCTCAAACTTGTTGACCAGTCCGCAGTTTCGGTCGACCTCGTCGACGACGATAGTGAAGAACCGGTTGAGCAGGTGGACGACGTCGACCGGCGGGAGACTGCGGACCAATTGTGTCGAGCCGACGATGTCGATGAAGATGACGGCGACGTGGCGTTCCTCGCCGCCGAGTTGGGGTCGCTCCCGTTCGGCGGCGGCGGCCACCTGGCGTCCGACGTGGCGACCGAAGAGGTCCCGTATCCGCTCGCGTTCGCGCAGCCCCTTCACCATGGCGTTGAATCCCTTTTGCAGCTCGCCGAGTTCAGTCCCGTCGAATACCACCAGATCGCTCTGCAGATCGCCTTCCTCGACACGTTTGAGTGCGGCTCGCACCACCCGAATCGGGGTCGCGGTCAGCCACGACATGATCCACATGACCAGGAACCCGAAGACCAGCGTGATCACGGAAACGATCAGTACCGCCACTCCGAGTTGCGTTTCGGTCAGATCCCGGACCAGCAAGGCGAACAGAGCTATGAGGGCGATACCGGCGAGCGGAGCCCCCGAGCCCAGCGTCCACACCGTCATGGTCCGGCCCATGATCCCCGGGGCGATCCGTCGTGAGGTCCGTCCCGCCTCGAGTGCCTGCGCCGCCACCGGTCGCAAGGCGAACTCGGTGAACAGGTAAGAGTTGGTGGCTACCAGCACGCCGGTGATAGTGACCGTGACCAGCACGATCGGGATGAACAAGCGGTTCGACATGCCGTACAACGCGGCAGTGACCACCGCCCCGAGGGTCCACAGAATCACGTGGACCAGGGACACCCGGAATGGCGCCAGGAGCACGTTGCGGGCATCGGTCGCACTGGGCTCGCGCTCCTCGATCGCCCACCGGGTAGAGACCGTAATGATCCGGCTGCTGACCCAGAAGGTGCCGAAGGTGAGCGCGAGCGTGGCATAGGTCGGGACGAACGCGAAGGTCACCCACCGCGGTGCATCCCGGTAGATGTTGGGGCTTGGAAAGGCGAAGCTGATGATCAGCGAACTGACTGCCAGGCCGGTCAGGTTCGCTTGTAGGTTGTACAGGTTGACGATCAGCTTGATGCGCAACTGCCGGCGCGATTGGCTCTCGGAAACGTGCCCGAGTATCCACGAACCATAGGCGGGGGTGCCGGGCCGGCCGCTCTGACGGGTCAGCCTTTCCAGGAACCGGCCCAAACGCTGGGCGGCGCTCGTTACTGGGACCTCTTTGTCCGACATGGTGGCGTCAGCTTAATTCGTGGAACCCGATTTTCGGTCGAGTCGAGTCAAGGAGCTGGGCCAGCTGGGTTGGCCGCTCGTGTCCACAAACCTCAGCGCCCGCCACCGACCATCGTTCGGGGCTGGTGGCGAGGCGGACTGGGTCCGTCGCTTAGGCCCGATGTCGATCGGGCACGCTCGACGTCTGCACTGTTGCCCACGTCTTAAGGTGATCGGGTGCGTCTCGTCATTGCCCAGTGCACCGTCGACTACGTCGGCCGTCTCACCGCGCACCTGCCCTCGGCGCGCCGGTTGTTGTTGTTCAAGGCGGACGGTTCGGTCAGCGTGCACGCTGACGACCGCGCCTACAAACCGCTGAACTGGATGAGCCCACCGTGCTGGCTGACCGAGGAGCCGGGCCCGGTATGGGTGGTCGAGAACAAGACCGGCGAACAGTTGCGTATCACCGTCGAGGTGGTCGAGCACGACTCCAGCCACGATCTGGGCATCGATCCGGGTCTGGTCAAGGACGGGGTCGAGGCACACCTGCAGGCGCTGCTGGCCGAGCATGTCCAGCTGCTGGGTGACGGCTACACGTTGGTCCGCCGCGAGTACATGACCGCGATCGGGCCGGTCGACCTGTTGTGTCGCGACGAGAACGGGGGCTCGGTCGCCGTGGAGATCAAGCGGCGCGGCGAGATCGACGGCGTGGAGCAGCTCACCCGCTACCTGGAATTGCTCAATCGAGACAGTGTGCTGGCGCCCGTGAAAGGCGTATTCGCCGCTCAGCAGATCAAACCGCAAGCCCGCACTCTAGCGACCGATCGTGGAATCCGTTGTCTGACGCTGGATTACGACAAGATGCGGGGAATGGACAGCGACGAATACCGGCTGTTCTGAGATGGCTCGGCGCCGCAGAATGCCACCTCGGCAGCCCTTGCGGCTATCGAGTCGAGTGGAGACCGGAGCGGACGGGTACGAATACGAGGTTCGCCCCGTTGCCGCCGCGCGCGCGGTGAAGACCTATCGCTGTCCCGGGTGTGACCACGAGATCCGTCCCGGCACTTCGCATGTGGTGGTGTGGCCGGTCGGGGCGGCGGAAGCGACGGACGATCGCAGACACTGGCACACGCCGTGCTGGACCAACCGCGCTACCCGCGGTCCCACCCGCAGGTGGTCTTAGTGGTGTGCGGGCTCGACGAGCTCGATCAGCACCCCACCGGCGTCCTTGGGGTGGATGAAGTTGATGCGCGAGTTCGCGGTGCCGCGGCGGGGCTTCTCGTAGACCAGCCGCACGCCCTGAGAGCGCAACTGCTCGCTCATGGCATCGAGGTCCCTGATCCGGCAGGCGAGCTGCTGGATGCCGGGGCCGCGCTTGTCGATGAACTTCGCGATCACCGAGTTCTCGTCCAGCGGTGCCATCAGCTGGATCTGCGCGCTGGTACCGGGGACCGCCAGCATCGCTTCGCGAATGCCCTGGTCATCGTTGATTTCTTCGTGCACCAGGATCATGCCGAGGTGGTCGTTGTACCACTCGATCGCAGCATCCAGGTCGGCGACTGCAATGCCGACGTGATCGAGTCCGGTCACCAGTGACGTAGCCAGAGTGGGACGGGCGTCAACTTGATCGGTCGTCATTACATAACGGTAACCTCATAAGAAAGAATCCGCTTCTCCGGGTTGGCCCGATCAGCCGTTCCCGTGCCGTTTAGGAGGTTTCATGACGACGTCGGTGATCGTTGCTGGGGCGCGTACGCCCATCGGCAAGTTGATGGGTTCACTGAAGGACTTCAGCGCCAGCGACCTCGGTGGAATAGCGATCAAGGCGGCGCTGGAGAAGGCGAACGTGCCGCCATCACTGGTCGAGTACGTGATCATGGGCCAGGTGCTGACCGCGGGCGCCGGGCAGATGCCGGCGCGCCAATCCGCCGTGGCGGCGGGCATCGGCTGGGATGTCCCGGCGCTGACCATCAACAAGATGTGCCTGTCCGGGATCGACGCGATTGCTCTGGCTGACCAGCTCATTCGTGCCGGTGAGTTCGACGTGGTGGTGGCCGGCGGGCAGGAGTCGATGACCAAGGCGCCGCACCTGCTGATGGACAGCAGGGCCGGCTACAAGTACGGCGACGTCACGGTGCTCGACCACATGGCCTACGACGGCCTGCACGACGTGTTCACCGACCAGCCGATGGGCGCGCTGACCGAACAGCGCAACGACGTCGACAAGTTCACCCGCCATGAGCAGGACGAGTACGCAGCGCAGTCGCACCAAAAGGCCGCCGCCGCATGGAAAGACGGCGTCTTCGCCGACGAGGTGGTCCCGGTGGAGATCCCACAGCGCAAGGGCGACCCGCTGCAGTTCAGCGAGGACGAAGGCATCCGGGCGAACACCACCGCCGACTCGCTGGCCGGCCTGAAACCCGCCTTCCGCAAGGACGGCACCATCACGGCCGGCTCGGCGTCGCAGATCTCCGACGGCGCTGCCGCGGTCGTGGTGATGAATAAGGAAAAGGCCCAGGAGCTGGGTCTGAGCTGGCTGGTGGAAATCGGTGCACACGGCGTGGTGGCCGGACCGGATTCCACGCTGCAGTCGCAGCCGGCCAACGCGATCAAGAGGGCGCTCAACCGCGAGGGCATCTCGGTCGACCAGCTCGACGTGGTGGAGATCAACGAGGCGTTTGCGGCGGTGGCCCTCGCCTCGACCAGGGAACTGGGCGTCAACCCCGAGATCGTCAACGTCAACGGAGGAGCGATTGCCGTCGGTCACCCGATCGGAATGTCGGGAGCGCGGATCACGCTGCACGTCGCGCTCGAATTAGCGCGTCGCGGATCGGGCTACGGTGTGGCGGCGCTGTGCGGGGCCGGCGGCCAGGGCGACGCGCTGATCCTCCGCGCCGGATAGCGGTCCGGGGCTGGCTGGCAAGTTTGCTGGCGAGCGCCCGTGACCGTTACTGTCGGCACTACTGTGAGATTGGTCATATCGTCCGCCGGCGAGGGCCAGGCGCGAATTCCGGCCACTTTTTGTCGGCCCAGGAGGTCGCCGTGAGCGGATCGTGACGGCGTGACAGACTTGACGGCGTGACACGTCCCCGACCCTCGATCGGGCCAGCGTTGGCCGGTGCGGTCGACCTGTCCGGTCTCAAACAACGCGCTCAACAGAAGGCCAGTGCGCCGCCCGGGCCGCCGGGCGGTTCCGGTGGGCCTTCCGGCCCCGGGATCATTCAGGTCACCGAGACCAATTTCGAGGACGAGGTGATCAACCGGTCCGACGAGATTCCGGTCGTGGTGTTGCTGTGGTCGCCGCGCAGCGAGGTGTGCGTCGACCTGCTCGAGACGCTGGCCGGTCTGGCGGCTGACGACAACGGCACCTGGGCGCTGGCCGCGGCCAACGTCGACGCCGCGCCCGGCATAGCGCGGATCTTCGGCGTGCAGGCGGTCCCGACCGTGGTGGCATTGGCCGCCGCCCAACCGGTTTCAAGTTTCCAGGGCCCGCAACCGGCCGATCAGTTACGGCGCTGGATCGACTCGCTGCTCGACGCCACCGCGGGGAAACTCAAAGGCGCACCCGGCGGTGGGCAACCGGAGGAAGTGGATCCGGTAGTCGCCCAGGCGCGTCAGGAACTCGACGCCGGTGACTTCGAGGCGGCCAAGCAGTCCTACGAGGCGGTCCTGGCGGCCGACCCCGGCAGTGTGGAAGCCAAGGGAGCCATCCGCCAGATCGGGTTCCTCACGCGCGCGACCGCGCATCCGCCGGACGCGGTCCCGGCAGCCGATGCGGCGCCCGACGACATCGACGCGGCCTTCGCGGCCGCCGATGTTCAGATCCTCAGCCAGGACGTGACCGGGGCCTTCGACCGTCTGATTGCGTTGGTACGCCGGACATCTGGTGACGACCGCAGCAAGGTGCGCACCCGGCTCATCGAACTGTTCGAACTCTTCGACCCCGCCGACCCCGAGGTGGTCGCCGGCCGCCGCAACCTCGCCAACGCACTGTACTGACGCTTTCCTGCGCGAGCAGACACCAAAGCCCCGTGGAGCGTCCGCTCCCGGGGGCTTTGGCGTCTGCTCGCCCTAGAGTCAGGCGGGTTCCAGCCAGATCGCAGACAGCGGGGGCAACACCAGTACCGCTGAGGCCGGCCGGCCGTGCCACGGGTCGTCGGTAGCGTCGACGCCGCCGAGGTTCCCGATGCCCGAACCGTTGTAGATGGTGGCGTCGGTGTTGAGCACCTCGCGCCAGCGCCCAGCCTGCGGCAGGCCCAACCGGTAGTTGCTGTGCTCAGCCCCCGCGAAGTTGAAGACACAGGCCAGCACCGAGCCGTCGCTGCCGTAGCGCAGGAAGCTCAGCACATTGTTGGCCGAGTCGTTGGCGTCGATCCACGAATACCCTTCGGGTGTGGTGTCCCTGCTCCACAGCGCCGGGTGGCTCGTGTAGATCCCGTTGATGTCGCGCACCAGTCGCAGCACACCGTTGGAGAAACCCTGCTCGTCGAGCTGCCACCAATCCAGGCCGCGTTCCTCTGACCACTCGGCGCGCTGGCCGAATTCCTGACCCATGAACAGCAATTGCTTACCCGGATGCGCCCACTGGTAGGCGAGCAGACTGCGCACTCCGGCCGCCTTGGCGTGGTTGTCGCCGGGCATCCGCCCCCACAGCGTGCCCTTGCCGTGGACCACTTCGTCGTGGCTGATCGGCAGCACATAGTTCTCGCTGAACGCATACAGCATCGAGAACGTCATCTCGTGGTGGTGGTAGGCCCGGTGGATCGGGTCACGACTGAAGTAGTCAAGCGTGTCATGCATCCAGCCCATGTTCCACTTCATCGAAAAGCCAAGTCCGCCAAGATTGGTCGGACGAGTGACGCCGGGCCACGACGTCGATTCCTCGGCGATGGTGACGATGCCGGGTGCCGCCTTGTGGGCGGTCGCGTTCATTTCTTGCAGGAACTGCACCGCCTCGAGGTTCTCGCGGCCGCCGTAGATGTTGGGCGTCCAACCACCTTCGGGACGTGAGTAGTCCAGGTACAGCATCGAGGCCACCGCGTCGACCCGCAGGCCGTCCATGTGGAACTCCTGTAGCCAGTACAGCGCGTTGGCCACCAGGAAGTTCCGCACCTCGGGACGCCCGAAATCGAAAACGTAGGTACCCCAGTCCAATTGCTCACCGCGCTTGGGATCGGAGTGTTCGTAGAGGGGGTTGCCGTCAAAGCGTCCCAATGCCCACGCGTCTTTGGGGAAGTGCGCCGGCACCCAGTCCACGATGACACCGATGCCGGCCTGGTGCAGCGCGTCGACCAGTGTCCGGAATTCATCGGGCGTGCCGAAGCGGGACGAGGGTGCGTAGTACGACGTCACCTGGTAGCCCCACGAGCCGCCGAAGGGGTGCTCGGCGACGGGCAGCAGCTCGACGTGCGTGAACCCTTGTTCCACCACATATTCGGTGAGCTGTGTGGCGAGTTCCCGGTAGCCCAGACCGGGACGCCAGGACCCGAGGTGCACTTCGTAAGTGCTCATCGGCTCGAAGACGGGGTTGGCCTGCGCGCGCCGTTCCAGCCACTCCTGGTCGTTCCAGGTGTAGTCGCTTACCGTCACGCGTGAGGCCGTCTGCGGCGGCACCTCGGTGCCGAACGCGAACGGGTCGGCGCGATCGGTAACCGCGCCGTCGGCCCCGTGCACCCTGAACTTGTACAGGCCGTCGATCGGAAAATCGGGCCAGAACAGTTCCCAGACGCCGGACGAGCCCAACACCCGCATCGGGGCGTCGGTCCCGGTCCAGCCGTTGAACTCGCCGATCAGGTTAACACCCTTGGCATTCGGTGCCCACACCGCGAACGACACGCCGGTGACCACGCCGTCGGGCGTGGTGAACGAACGGGGATGGGCGCCCAGCACCTCCCAGAGGCGTTCGTGGCGTCCCTCGGCGAACAGGTGCAGGTCGACCTCGCCCAGGGTGGGCAGGAAACGGTAGGCGTCGGCGACGGTGTGGGGTTCCGAACCGTCGTAGGTCACCTCGAGCCGGTAGTCGACAAGGTCGACGAACGGCAACACAACCGCCCACACGCCCGAGTCGATGTGCTGCAACGGCAACCGGTCCTCGCCCACGAGTGCGACGACGCTGACCGCGTGCGGCCGGTATGTCCGGATAACGGTGTGGTCGCCGTATTCGTGGGCGCCCAGAATGCCATGCGGGTTGTGGTGGGTGCCGGCCGTCAGGCTGGCCAGTTCGGCGGGGTCGGGCGCCAGATGCGTATTGGCGAGTTCATCGGTGCGATTCACTTGCCCTCACCTCCTGCGTAGCAACGTGATTCGGGATTCTTCGGGTATGAGCGGCATGTTGATGACATGAGCGACCGCCCGTCCCGGGTCGATGCGGATGTAATTGGATTGCCCCCATTGGTATTCCTCGCCGGTAATTTCGTCGCGCACCCAGAAGCGTTCGTAGGGCTCCATGCCCAACGCCGCCATGTCCAGATGCAGGATCGCTTCCTCGGGCCCGAACGCGTTCAGTGTCACCACCGTCAGGACGCAGTCACCGGTTTCCGCGTCGAACTTGCTGTAGGCCAGCAACGCGTCGTTGTCCACGCTGTGGAAGTGGATGGTGCGCAACTGCTGCAGAGCAGGGTGCAGCCGGCGAATCTCGTTGAGCCGGGTGATGAACGGCTCCAGCGACCGACCTTCGGCCAGCGCTCCGGCGAAATCGCGGGGTCGCAATTCGTACTTCTCCGAGTCCAGGTATTCCTCGCTGCCTTCCCGCACCGCCCGGTGCTCGAACAGTTCGTAGCCGGAATACACCCCCCACGCCGGGCTCATCGTCGCCGCCAGCACCGCACGGATCGCGAACATGCCCGGCCCATGGTGCTGTAGTACCTCGTGCAGGATGTCTGGCGTGTTGACGAACAGGTTCGGGGTGCGGAAGTCGGCGAGTCTGGCGATGTCGTTGCCGAACTCGGTGAGCTCCCACTTGGCCGTGCGCCAGGTGAAGTAGCTGTAGGACTGCGTGAAACCGAGCTTGGCCAGCCCGTACTGGCGGGCCGGCGGGGTGAACGCCTCGGACAGGAACAGCACATCGGGGTCGACGGCTTTGACCTGACCGATCAGCCAGGCCCAGAAGTCCGGTGGCTTGGTGTGCGGGTTGTCGACCCGAAACACCTTGACCCCGTGGTCGATCCAGTGCCGTACCACGCGCAGCACCTCGTTGTATAGCCCGGCCGGATCGTTGTCGAAGTTGAGCGGGTAGATGTCCTGGTATTTCTTCGGCGGGTTCTCCGCGTAGGCGATGGTGCCGTCGGGCAGTTCGGTGAACCAGTTGCGGTGGTCACGGGCCCAAGGGTGGTCCGGGGCGCACTGCAGCGCCAGGTCTAGGGCCACCTCCATGCCCAGATCTTTTGTGGCGGAGACGAAATCGTCGAAGTCGTCGATCGTGCCCAGAGCGGGATGGATGGCGTCGTGGCCGCCTTCGTCGCTGCCGATCGCCCACGGCGATCCCACGTCGCCGGGAGCGGCGGTCGGATTGTTGTTGCGGCCCTTACGGTGCACCTTGCCGATCGGGTGGATCGGCGGCAGGTACACCACGTCGAAACCCATCCCGGCGATCCGGGGCAGCGCCGCCGCCGCAGTGGCGAAAGTGCCGTGCACCGGGTGACCGTCAGCGTCCCAGCCGCCGGTGGAGCGCGGGAATATCTCGTACCAGGAACCGAAACGGGCCAGTGGCCGGTCCACCCAGACGCCGTGCTGCTGTCCGCGGGTCACCAATTCCCGCAACGGGAACTGATCGAGCAGTTCTTCGATCTCGGGTGCCAGCGCCAACGCGGTGCGGGTCAATGGATCACCGGGCTTACGCAGCGCAGCGGCGGCATCCAGCAGCGGCTTGCGCTGCTGGCGCGGCACCCCGGTGGCGGCGCGCTCGAAAAGTGCGGCGCCCACCAGCAGATCGTTGGAGAGTTCCTTTTCGCCCTGGCCCGCATCGAGTTTGGCGACCAGCCCATGACGCCAGGAATGAATCGGGTCACCCCACCCGTCTACCCGGAAAGTCCACAATCCCACCCTGTCTGGGGCGAATTGCCCGTGGAACACGAACGGTTCCAGGCCCATCGTCATCGCGAAATGCCGGGGTTTCACCTTTTCGGCGACCGCGGCGTCCTGCTCGCCCGCCTGCACGGCGGCTTGTACGGTCTTCGTTCCGCGGGCATCGGTCACCTGGGGGTAGCGCGTGCCCAGGTACCGCACGACCAGCGTCGCCGCCACGGCCTCGTGCCCTTCACGCCACACCGCGGCGCTGACCGGGATCACCTCACCGACCACCGCCTTGGCGGGGTACGTACCACACGAGACCACGGGTTGAACGTCGTCGATCTCGATACGACCGGGCACCAATCACTCCATTCGATTGCCCGGCTCCGCGGCGGCCCATCGTTGCGCCGCATCGTTGCCGGGGCCTTCCGGATTCATCACCCCAGCGGCCACACCGGTCGTCGTTGAGGTGTCACTCGTCAGCTCGAAGTCTGTCGCCTCTTTGCGCCCCATACCCACCCTAGTGTCCGGCTACACCGACGGATGCCGAAGCGCACTGCACAACTAGTCGCTATCCAAGGCTGCACGCAGCGAAAACGGCACTAAGGTTGAGATGCGTGAAAGCCCTCCGCCGCTTTACCGTCCGTGCCCACCTTCCCGATCGTCTGGCCGCGCTAAACCAGCTGTCCACCAATCTGCGGTGGTCGTGGGAAAAACCCACGCAGGACCTCTTCGCGACCATCGATCCCGACCTGTGGTTCAAGTGCGGCAAGGATCCGGTTGCGGTGCTGGGCGCGGTGAAGCCGGCCCGGCTCGACGAACTCGCGGCCGACGAGGAGTTCCTGCGCCGGCTCGACGAGCTCGCGGCCGATCTGAACGACTACCTGACCCGTCCGCTGTGGTATCAGCAGCAGGAAGCTGCCGGTGTCGGCATGCCCACCGGGATCGCGTATTTCTCGATGGAATTCGGCGTCGCCGAAGTGCTGCCCAACTACTCCGGTGGTCTCGGGATTCTGGCGGGTGACCATCTGAAGTCGGCTTCTGACCTGGGCCTGCCGCTGATCGCGGTCGGTCTGTACTACCGCTCGGGATATTTCCGGCAGTCATTGACCGCTGACGGCTGGCAGCAGGAGACCTATCCGTCACTGGATCCACAGGGATTACCGCTGAGGTTGCTTACCGACGCCACTGGAGATCCCGTGCTGGTTGAGCTGGCACTGCCGGAGGCCGCGCGGCTGCGGGCGCGGATCTGGGTGGCCCAGGTCGGCCGGGTGCCCCTGCTGCTCCTTGATTCCGACGTTCCGGAGAACGAGCACGAGCTGCGCAGCGTCACCGACCGGCTCTACGGTGGTGATCAGGAACACCGCATCAAGCAGGAGATCCTGGCCGGCATCGGCGGGGTCCGGGCGATTCGCGCCTTCACCGCGGTCGAGGGGCGCCCGGCCCCCGAGGTGTTCCACATGAACGAAGGCCACGCCGGGTTCCTGGGCGCCGAACGCATCCGGGAGTTGGTCACCGACGCGGGACTGGACTTCGACACCGCGTTAACGGTGGTGCGGTCCAGCACGGTCTTCACCACCCACACCCCGGTGCCCGCGGGCATCGACCGGTTCCCGGTGGAGATGGTGCAGCGCTATTTCGACGACGAAGGTGACGGCGTGAGCACGCTGCTGCCGGGGGTGCCGACCGAGCGAATCCTCGCCCTGGGCGCCGAGGACGATCCGGAGAAGTTCAACATGGCCCACATGGGGCTGCGGTTGGCGCAGCGTGCCAATGGGGTGTCGCTGTTGCACGGCCAGGTGAGCCGGTCGATGTTCAACGAACTCTGGCCGGGGTTCGACCCCGACGAGGTGCCGATCGGGTCGATCACCAACGGCGTGCACGCCCGCACCTGGGCCGCGCCACAGTGGCTGCAGCTCGGGCGTGAGCTGGCCGGCTCGGATTCGTTCAGCGAGCCCGCGGTGTGGCTGCGGTTGCAGCAGGTCGACGCCGGGCATCTGTGGGGGATCCGCTCGCAGCTGCGTGCGCTGCTGGTCGAGGATGTCCGGGCGCGGCTGCGTCAGTCGTGGCTGGAGCGGGGCGCCTCGGAAGCCGAATTGGGTTGGATCGCAAAGGCATTCGATCCCGATGTGCTGACGGTCGGGTTCGCCCGGCGAGTTCCGACGTATAAGCGTCTGACGCTGATGCTGCGCGATCCGGCCCGGCTGGAGGGTCTGTTGCTTGACGAGGAACGGCCGATTCAGCTGATCGTCGCCGGCAAGTCGCACCCCGCCGATGACGGCGGCAAGGCGTTGATTCAGCAGGTGGTGCGGTTCGCCGACCGGCCGGAGGTGCGGCACCGGATCGCGTTCCTGCCCAACTACGACATGTCGATGGCGCGGTTGCTCTACTGGGGCTGCGACGTGTGGCTCAACAACCCGCTGCGGCCCCTGGAGGCCTGCGGCACGTCGGGTATGAAGAGCGCGCTCAACGGCGGGCTCAACCTGTCCATCCGTGACGGCTGGTGGGATGAGTGGTACGACGGCGAAAATGGTTGGGAGATACCGTCGGCGGACGGAGTGGCCGATGAAGGCCGGCGTGACGACCTGGAGGCCAGCGCCCTCTACAACCTGCTCGAGCAGGCGGTGGCACCGAAGTTCTACGAACGCGACGACCACGGCGTCCCGCCGCGCTGGATCGAGATGGTGCGGCACACCCTGCAGACCCTCGGGCCGAAAGTCCTGGCCTCCCGGATGGTCACCGACTACGTCGAGCGCTACTACTCCCCGGCGGCGCAGTCGGTGCGCACCACCGTCGCAGGTGGGCAGTTCGAGGCGGCACGTGAACTGACCGCGTACCGCCGGCGGGTCGAGGAGGCGTGGCCGCGGATCGTGGTGACCGATGTCGACAGCACCGGACTCCCGGACACTCCACTGCTCGGGTCGAAGCTGACGTTGACCGCGACCGTGCAGTTGGCCGGGCTGGCGCCCGACGAGGTGACGGTACAAGCGGTGCTCGGCCGGGTGGACAATGGCGACGAGCTGCTGGATCCGCTGACAGTTGAGATGACGTACACGGGCAGCGCTGAGGGTGGCAACCAGGTCTTCTCCACGACCACGCCGCTGCCGCTGGCCGGAGCGCTGGGTTACACGGTGCGGGTGCTGCCGCGGCATCCGATGCTGGCCGGCAGCAACGAACTCGGCCTGGTCACGCTGGCCTGAGCGCGCGCGGGGGAGCCGCGCGAGCAGACGTTAAGGCCCCTATTTCCCGTCGATTTCGGGGGCCTGCGCGTCTGCTCGCGAGGGGGAGTCGCGCAGGCGGCGTAGCGCGGCACGGACCTGTTCGGGGTTGGTGGTCTGCCAGAACGGCGGCAATGACGCGCGCAGGTACTCGCCGTAGCGCGCCGTCACCATGCGCGAATCCAGCACCGCCACCACCCCGCGGTCGGTGACCCGACGCAGCAGCCGGCCCGACCCCTGCGCCAGCAACAGCGCCGCATGGCCGGCCGCCACGGCCATGAAGCCATTGCCGCCGCGGGCGGCCACCGCACGCTGACGGGCGCTCAGCAGCGGGTCGTCGGGGCGGGGAAACGGGATGCGGTCGATCAGCACCAACGACAGCGACGGCCCCGGAACGTCGACGCCCTGCCACAGCGACAGCGTGCCGAACAGCGAGGTTTCGGGGTCGTCGGCGAACTGCTCGACCAAGGCCGAGGTGCTGTCGTCGCCCTGACACAGCACCGGCGTGCTCAGGCGGTCGCGCATCGCCTCGGCGGCCGCCCGCGCCGCGCGCATCGACGAGAAGAGTCCCAGCGTGCGCCCGTCTGCAGCGGTGATCAATTCCTCGATTTCGGTTAGCTGCTCGGCCGTGCCGGTGCCGTCCCGGCCCGGCGGCGGCAGATGCGCGGCGACGTAGAGAATCCCGGATTTGACGTGGTCGAACGGTGATCCGACGTCAACGCCCCGCCACCGAGTCTCCGCCCCCGTCAGTCCCCAGGCCTCGGCCATCGCGTCGAATGCCCCGCCGATCGTCAGGGTCGCCGATGTCAGCACCGTCGTCGAACGCGAGAACACCTTGCTGGCCAGAAGTCCGGCCACCGACAGCGGTGCCACGCGCAGCACCGCGCGCGGCGAACCCCGGTTCTCTTCGTGATCCAGCCAGACGATGTCGGTGCGGTCGGGGATGGCGGGCCCGAACGAATCGAGAATCCGTGCTGCGGTGTCGGAGATCTCGATCAGCGCGGCGGCCGCTTCGGCGCGTGCCGCCGCCGCCCGGGCGTCGCTGGTGCTCTCGATCGCCGACCGGGCAGCACTGGCGGCGTCGCGCAGCGCGGTCAGGTAGGTCGCCAGCTCGTCGTCGAGGTGGTCGATGCGGCCCGGCTGGGCATCATGGATCGCCGAGGAGAAGGTGGCCGAGGCTGCCTCCAGGCGATCGAGAAGTTCCGGACTCACCAGCCGGCCCAGCCGCCGTGCCGCCACCCCCAAAGTCGCCGACGTCAGTTCCGCGGTGGCCACCGAGGTCACCCGGTCGGTCAGCTCGTGCGCCTCGTCGACCACCAGCAGGGAGTGCTCCGGCAACACCGCGGAGTCGGACACGGCGTCGATCGCCAGCAGGGCGTGGTTGGTGACGACGACATCCGCGGTGCCGGCGCGTGCCCGAGCCCGTTCCGAGAAGCACTCCGAGCCGAACGAGCAGCGCGCCACGCCGATGCATTCCCGCGCCGAAACGCTGACCTGAGACCAGGATCGGTCGGGCACCCCGGGCTTCAGGTCGTCACGGTCACCGGTGCCGGTGTCCGCTGACCACTCGGTGAGACGTTGCACGTCGCGCCCCAACGCGGTGACGGCCATCGGGTTGAACAGCTCCTCCTGCGGCCGGTCGTCGGTGTCGCCTCCCGCGCTGCCGTTATGAATCTTGTTCAGGCATAAGTAATTTCGACGTCCTTTGAGCAACGCGAACCGTGGCGGACGGGGCAACGCGTCGGCCAGGGCCTCCGCCAGCCGGGGCAGATCGCGGTCGACGAGCTGGCGCTGCAACGCGATGGTGGCGGTCGACACCACCACCGGTGCTTCGTCGCCGACTGCCCGGACGATCGAGGGCACCAGGTACGCCAACGACTTACCGGTGCCGGTGCCGGCCTGGACGACCAGGTGTTCGCCGGTTTCGAAGGCATGCGCGACCGCGTTGGCCATGTCGACTTGACCGGGGCGCTCGCTGCCACCGAGCGCCGCTACCGCGATCGCCAACAACTCCCGAACAGACTCGGTCACGGTCGCTCGGTCAGACCGAAATCGTCTGCGTCGGTATCGCCGGATCGCCGGGCGACAAAGCCAGCCCCTCCCAAGGCAGGCTGCGCAGCCCCGACGCCACCAACTCCCGCGCCGCCACCAGATCGTTGGCGACCAGGATCTCGCCACCGCGCACCAGCGGCGTGGTGAGCACCCGGTGCGGCTCGCTGACCGACGGCGGGCGCCCGAACGGATGCACCACCTCCTCGGTAACGGTGCCGGTCGGTCGAGACAGCCGCAGCGCCGCTTTGCGGCCGCCGTGCGACTCCTTCTGGCTGCTGCGCTTCTGCACGGCGATCCCGTCCACCTCCACCAGCTTGTAGACCATGCCCGCCGTCGGTGCACCCGAGCCGGTGACCAATGACGTACCTACGCCGTAACTGTCCACCGGCGCGGCGAGCAACCCGGCGATGGCGAATTCGTCCAGATCGCTGGACAGCACAATGCGCGTTTTGCGTGCCCCCAGCTCGTCGAGTTGGGCGCGGACCTGGTGGGCCAGCACGGCGAGATCACCGGAGTCGATTCGGACGGCGCCCAACTCCGGGCCGCCCGCAGTCACTGCGTTGGCGACTCCCGTGGTCACGTCGTAAGTGTCGACCAGCAGCGTGGTGTCCGGCCCCAGCGCCTCGACCTGCGCGCGGAATGCCGCCAACTCGTCGGGCCCTTGGTCGGTGGTGTGCACCATGGTGAACGCGTGCGCGGCGGTGCCCACCGACGGCACCCCGTATCGCCGCTGCGCCTCGAGGTTGGATGTGCCGGCGAACCCGGCGATGTAGGCGGCTCGCGCGGCTGCGACGGCGGCCTGCTCGTGAGTGCGCCGCGAACCCATCTCGATGACCGAGCGATCACCGGCCGCGCTGACCATGCGCGCCGCCGCCGACGCTATCGCCGTGTCGTGATTGAAAATCGACAGCACCACAGTTTCCAGCAGCACGCACTCGGCGAAGCTGCCGTGCACCGACAACACCGGTGAGTACGGGAAATACAATTCGCCTTCGGCGTAGCCGTCGATGTCGCCGCGGAAACGGAATGCCCGCAGATACTCCACCGTGTCGGCGTCCAGGAACCCGGCCAACAGCTCACAAGCATCGGCATCGAACCTGAACCGCGGCAAGGTTTCCAGCAGCCGGCCGGTCCCGGCGACGACCCCGTAGCGCCGGCCCGCCGGTAGCCGCCGCGCGAACACTTCCCAGCTGGTGCGCCGCTGCGCGGTACCGTCGCGCAGGGCCGCGGCCAGCATGGTCAACTCGTATTTGTCGGTCAGCAGCCCAGCTAGTACCGAGTCCTTCACATCGCAAAGGTATCGGCTGGCTGCAAAGTAAGCCCGGCTCGGTATCCTTAGCCCCATGGTTGTAGCGATCGCGCCGGCCAAGCCAGGCGGCACCGGGCAACGGGAATCCGCTCCGGTCGAAGCTACGACGAGTCCGTGGGTGACCATCGTCTGGGACGACCCGGTCAACTTGATGACCTACGTGACCTACGTCTTCCAGAAATTGTTCGGCTACAGCGAGCCGCACGCGACCAAGCTGATGCTGCAGGTGCACAACGAAGGAAAGGCCGTGGTGTCGTCGGGCAGTCGGGAGTCCATGGAGGTCGACGTGTCCAAGCTGCATGCCGCCGGGTTGTGGGCGACGATGCAGCAGGACCGCTGAGTTCTGCTGGTGCGCAAATGGAAGCGCGTCGAAACCCGCAACGGTCCCCGTTTCCGGTCGTCGCTGGCCCCGCATGAAGCGGCTCTGCTCCAAAACCTGGTGAGCGCGATGATCGGCCTGCTCGACGAACGCCAGGCCACGTCGCCGTCGGACGAACTCGAAGAGATCACCGGCATCAAGACCGGGCATTCCGAGCGCCCGGCTGACGCGACGCTCGGCCGGCTGTTGCCAGATTTCTACCGCAGCGACGAAGGCGATCCGCTGACCCTCGACGCGTCCGAGGCTCTGAACTCGGCACTGCGAAGCTTGCACGAACCGGAGATCATCGCCGCCAAACGTGTTGCGGCGCAACAGTTGCTGGACACCCTGCCGAACAACGGCGGCAGGTTCGAGTTGACGGAGGAAAGCGCCAACGCCTGGATATCGGCGGTCAACGATCTTCGGCTGACCTTGGGGGTCATGCTCGAGATCGGCCCGCAGGGCCCCGAGCGGTTGTCCGCCGATCACCCGTTGGCCGCGCACTTCGACGTCTACCAGTGGCTGACGGTCCTGCAGGAGTACCTCGTGCTGGTGCTGATGGGCAAACCGGCCGGATGAATTCCATCACCGACGTCGGCGGGATCCGCGTCGGCCATCACCACCTGTTGGACGCCGATGCGGCCCTCGGCTCCGGGTGGGCTTGCGGCGTCACGGTGGTGCTGCCACCGCCGGGCACGGTAGGCGCGGTGGATTGCCGCGGCGGTGCTCCGGGCACCCGGGAGACCGATCTGCTCGACCCGGTCAACAGCGTGCGCTACGTGGACGCGGTGTTGCTGGCCGGCGGCAGCGCCTTCGGTCTCGCTGCCGCCGACGGCGTCATGCGCTGGCTCGAGGAACAGCAGCGCGGCGTGGCCATGGGCGACGGCGTGGTGCCGGTCGTGCCGGGTGCGGTGATCTTCGACCTGCCGGTCGGAGGCTGGGATCGCCGGCCGACGGCCGAATTCGGTTATGCGGCCTGTGCGGCCGCCGACGCGTCCGGTGACGCGGCTGCGGTGCACGTCGGAACCGTCGGTGCCGGCGTCGGGGCGCGCGTCGGGGTGCTGAAAGGAGGCGTGGGGACGGCCTCGGTCACCCTGCCCTCCGGAGTGACCGTTGGCGCGCTGGCCGTGGTGAACGCGGCCGGCGAAGCCGTCGACCCGTCGACGGGGTTGCCGTGGATGGCCGGGCTGGCAGCTGAATTCGGTCTTGCGCCACCACCTTTGGAGCAGATCGAGGCGCTCGCTCAGTTGCCGTCCCCGTTGAGCGAGCTGAACACCACGATTGCCGTGGTGGCGACGGATGCGGCGCTGAGCCCCGCGGCGTGCCGTCGCGTCGCGATCGCCGCGCACGACGGTCTGGCCCGGACGCTCCGGCCGGCGCACACCCCGCTGGACGGCGACACGGTCTTCGCCCTGGCCACGGGAGCGGTCGAGGTGCCCCCCTCGGCCGACACCCCGGCCGCGCTGTCGCCGGAGACCGGTCTGCTGACCGCGGTGGGCGCGGCCGCCGCCGACTGCCTGGCCCGGGCGGTGCTCGACGGAGTGATTGCCGCGCAGTCGGTGGCCGGAATACCGGCTTATCGGGACGTGCTACCGGGTGTGTTCGGGAACTGACGGGGCGCCGATGCTGGTGATCCGTGCCGACCTGGTCGAGGCGATCGTCGCCCATGCCCGCCGCGACCATCCCGAAGAAGCCTGCGGCGTGCTGGCCGGCGCGGACGGCTCGGATCGGCCAGAGCGGCACATCCCGATGCTCAACGCCGAACGCTCGGCGACGTTCTACCGGTTCGACTCCGCTGAGCAACTGAAGGTGTGGCGGGCCATGGAACGGGCGGACGAGGTGCCCATCGTCATCTACCACTCACACCCGAGCAGCGAGGCCTATCCGAGTCGAACGGATATCGATCTTGCGGCCGAACCGGACGCCCACTATGTGTTGGTATCCACCCGCGATCCGCATCGGGACGAGCTGCGCAGCTACCGCATTGTCAACGGCGTCGTGAGCGAGGAACCTGTTGACATCGTCGAGGAGTACATCGTCGAGCAGTACTGAGCCCACACCGCGAGAAAGGCCAGCATGACCGTCACCGTGTCCATCCCGACCATCCTGCGACCCCACACCGGCGGTGAGAAGCGAGTCTCTGCGAACGGCGACACGCTCGCGGCGGTCATCAATGATCTGGAGGCCAATTACTCCGGAATCTCGGACCGGCTCATCGATAACGGCCGGCTGCACCGGTTCGTGAACATCTATGTCAACGACGAGGATGTGCGGTTCTCCGGCGGTTTGGACACGGCCGTCGCCGATGGCGACTCGGTCACCATCCTGCCGGCGGTCGCGGGCGGGTAGTGGCGTTGTTGAGCGGTAGCCTGGACGTTCGGTGGTAGTGCGATGAGGACAAGGAGCGGCGCATGAACAAGCGCGCCCCGGCGACCCAGCCGAACAAGAAGCCTGGCTGGGTGATCGGCGCAACCACCATCATCACCTTCGTCGCCCTGTTGTATGTCGTCGAGCTGATCGATCAGCTCAGTGGCGGCCGGCTGGACCGCAACGGCATCCGGCCGCTGACCACCGACGGCTTGTGGGGCATCGTCTTCGCCCCGCTGTTGCACGCGAACTGGCAGCATCTGATCGCCAACACCGTGCCGATGCTGGTGCTGGGATTCTTGATGACACTGGCCGGACTATCCCGGTTCGTCTGGGCCACGGCGATCATCTGGATCCTGGGCGGCCTGGGTACCTGGCTCATCGGCAATGTCGGTAGTAGTTGCGGCCCGACAGACCACATCGGAGCCTCCGGCCTGATCTTCGGCTGGCTCGCTTTCCTGTTGGTGTTCGGAGTCTTCGTCCGCCAGGTGTGGGACATCATCATCGGTCTGGTTGTGCTGTTCGTCTACGGCGGCGTGCTACTCGGCGCCTTGCCGGTGCTCGGTATGTGCGGCGGGGTGTCGTGGCAGGGGCACCTGTGTGGCGCGATCGCCGGCGTCGTGGCGGCCTACCTGCTGTCGGCGCCCGAACGCAAGGCCCGCGAGCGAAAGAAGGCGCTTCGTTCGCCGCACCCGAAGATATGAGTTCGCCGCTGGCTCCCGTCGGGGTCTTTGATTCCGGCGTCGGCGGGCTCACTGTCGCTCGGGCGATCATCGACCAACTGCCCGACGAGGACATCATCTACGTCGGCGACACCGGTAACGGCCCGTACGGGCCGCTGGCCATTCCCGAGATCCGCGCCCACGCGCTGGCCATCGGCGACGACCTGGTCAGCCGCGGCGTCAAGGCGTTGGTGATCGCCTGCAACTCGGCTTCTGCCGCCTGCCTGCGGGACGCACGCGAACGGTACGACGTGCCGGTCGTCGAAGTGATTCTGCCGGCGGTGCGCCGCGCGGTCGCCGCCACCCGTAACGGCCGTATCGGGGTGATCGGCACGCGGGCGACCATCACCTCCCACGCCTACCAAGATGCGTTCGCCGCCGCCAGGGATACCGAGATCACCGCCGTGGCCTGTCCCCGTTTCGTCGATTTCGTCGAGCGCGGAGTCACCAGTGGCCGTCAGGTGCTGGGTCTGGCCGAGGGATACCTGGAGCCGCTGCAGCGCGCCGAGGTCGACACCCTGGTGCTGGGTTGCACGCACTACCCGTTGCTGTCCGGACTGATCCAGCTCGTGATGGGGGAGAACGTCACGCTCGTCTCCAGCGCCGAGGAGACGGCCAAGCAGGTGGTCCGCGTGCTGACCGAACTCGACCTGTTGCGGCCCCATGAGGGGCCGCCGGCTACCCGGGTGTTCGAGGCCACCGGCGACCCCGACGCATTCACCAAATTGGCCTCCCGGTTCCTGGGTCCCGCGGTGGTGGGCGTCGAACCGGCTCGCCATACTCCCGTCTCGTGAAAAAGCCGATGATTCTGACGGCCAAATGCGGCGATGTTTTCCCCATCGTGGTAACGGGCATGGCACAGTGGTGTCCGTGCGACTAACCGTGCTCGGATGCTCCGGCAGCGTCGTGGGTCCGGATTCGCCCGCGTCGGGTTATCTACTTCGGGCACCGGACACTCCGCCGCTTGTCGTCGACTTCGGCGGGGGTGTGCTGGGCGCGCTGCAAAGGCATGCCGATCCCGGATCGGTTCATGTGCTGCTGTCGCATCTGCACGCCGACCACTGCTTGGATGTGCCGGGGCTGTTTGTCTGGCGCCGCTATCACCCGACGGCCAAGCCCACTGGCAAGGCTTTGCTGTACGGCCCCAGCGACACGTGGTCGCGGCTGGGGGCGGCCTCCTCCCCGTACGGCGGCGAAATCGACGACTGCTCGGACATCTTCGATGTGCGCCACTGGGTTGACGGTGAAGCGGTGACCATCGGCGCGCTGAGCGTGCTCCCACGGGTCGTGGCACACCCGACCGAGTCGTTCGGGCTGCGGTTCACCGACCCGAGCGGGGCTTCGCTCGTGTACAGCGGTGACACCGGCGAGTGCGACCAACTGGTCGAGCTGGCCCGTGGCGCCGACGTGTTCTTGTGCGAGGCCTCGTGGACGCACTCGCCGAAGCATCCTCCCGCCCTGCATCTGTCCGGCACCGAAGCCGGGCGGGCCGCGGCGCGGGCCGGGGTGCGGGAGTTGCTGCTGACGCACATTCCGCCGTGGACCTCCCGCGAGGATGTCATCAGCGAGGCCAAGGCGGAGTTCGACGGGCCCGTGCACGCGGTCGTGCCGGGGGAGACGATCGAAGTCAAGCGAGCCGGCTGACGCTATTGCGTCTGCGGTGGCGGCGCGTTTTTCGCCCCAGTACCGCCGTGATCGCACTGTCAAAGCAGTGCCCGCACACTGAACGCCGTCATCGCGATGCCCGGCGATAGGGTGGGCGTCGTGTCCAAACGAGAAGACGGCCGCCTCGACGACGAGCTTCGCCCCGTCACCATCACGCGGGGTTTCACCGATCATCCGGCGGGTTCGGTGCTCATCGAATTCGGCGGCACCAAGGTCATGTGCACCGCCAGCGTCACCGAAGGGGTGCCGCGCTGGCGCAAGGGTTCGGGCCTGGGTTGGCTCACCGCGGAGTACGCGATGTTGCCCTCAGCGACCCACACCCGCTCGGACCGGGAGTCCGTGAAGGGCCGCGTCGGTGGGCGCACCCAGGAGATCAGCCGCCTGGTCGGCCGGTCGCTGCGGGCGTGCATCGACCTCGCCGCGCTGGGCGAGAACACCATCGCCGTCGACTGCGACGTACTGCAGGCCGACGGGGGTACCAGGACGGCGGCCATCACCGGCGCCTACGTGGCGCTGGCCGACGCAGTCACCTACCTGTCGGCGGCGGGCAAGCTGTCCGACCCCAGGCCGCTGTCGTGTGCGATCGCGGCGGTAAGCGTCGGCGTGGTCGACGGCCGGGTCCGCGTCGATCTGCCCTATGAAGAGGACTCGCGCGCCGAAGTCGACATGAACGTCGTCGCCACCGACACCGGCACCCTGGTCGAGGTCCAGGGCACCGGCGAGGGCGCCACCTTCCCGCGGTCGACGCTGGACAAGCTGCTCGACATGGCGCTCGGGGCCTGCGACAAGCTGTTCGCCGCTCAGCGCGAAGCGCTGGCGTTGCCCTACCCGGGCGTGTTGCCCGAGGGGGCGAAGCCGCCGAAAGCGTTCGGAAGCTGAGCCGGCTGCTGGTGGCCAGCCGCAACCGCAAGAAGCTGGCCGAACTGCAGCGGGTGCTGGACAGCGCCGGACTGTCCGGGATGACGCTGGTGTCGCTGGACGACGTGCCGCCGTTCGAGGAGGCACCGGAAACCGGTGCGACGTTCGAGGACAACGCGCTGGCCAAGGCGCGTGACGCGTACACCGCAACCGGATTGCCAAGCGTGGCAGACGATTCCGGGCTGGAAGTGGACGCGTTGAACGGCATGCCCGGCGTGCTGTCCGCGCGCTGGTCGGGCCGGCACGGTGATGACGCGGCCAACACTGCACTGTTGTTGGCGCAGTTGCGCGACGTGCCCGACGAGCGGCGCGGGGCGGCGTTCGTGTCGGCCTGCGCGCTGGTCTCCGGTATGGATGAGGTCGTGGTGCGCGGCGAGTGGCCCGGCGCCATTGCCCATGAGTCGCGCGGTGACGGCGGATTCGGCTACGACCCCGTCTTCCTTCCCGCCGGCGCCGATGGCCGGACGGCCGCGCAACTGAGCCCGGCCGAGAAAGACGCGGTATCGCACCGCGGTCGCGCGCTGGCCCTGTTGCTGCCGGCGCTGCGGGCGTTGTAAGCGGTCAGACGGGGAAGTTCGCCTTGACCTCTTTGGTCTGCCGTTGCTCGACGATGATGCCCAGCAGTGGGATGGTGCCGGCGAGTAGCACGCCGATAGTCTTGCCGATCGGCCAGCGGACTTTGATCGCAAGATTGAACGCCGCGAGCACGTAAACGAAGTAGACCCAGCCGTGCACGACTTCGATCCACCGGATTTCGTGGTGGTACACCAGGTGCGAGACGACCTCGCCACACAACACGATCAGCCAGATACCCGTCGTCCAGGCCATCACCCGGTACGCCAGCAGTGCGGTCCGGATTTTGTCGGCGGGGAACGCCGAAGCACTGCGCTCGGGCGTCTCAGGTGTGCTCATGCGTCGTCCTTTTCTGCTGTGCCGCATCGTCCTTGGCGAGTTCGGCCAGGTAGGCGTTGTACTCGCGCAGTGCGGGATCATCGGGCTGTTGTGGTTCGGGCTTCGGCCGCTCGGGTAGCAGGCCGGCAGGAATCTCGGTGACCGTTTCTCGGGGCGCGGGCGGCAGCTCTTCGTAGCGGACGAATTTACGGTAGGCGTAAACGCAGAACGCGGCGAACATCGGCCACTGCAGCGCGTAGCCGAGGTTTTGGTAATCGCCCGATGCCGACTCGAATCGGGTCCACTGCCACCAGCCAAGCGCCAGACACCCCAACGCCGCAAAGACGACCAGCGCTATCGCGGCCGGCCGGCGGCGTCTGGTGCGGACGGGGGTGGACACCCTACGACGGTACCGCGTGGTTGGTACGGCATCGTTCCAGCGTGAGCTGAGGGCGACGAAGTCGCCGATTCTCCGCCATGGTTTCACTTTCAGCGTCCGCGGCGGCTTGGGTAAACCGGGCGGTACGATCGAGCAACGCAGCGGGCGTGATGAAATTGGCAGACATGCCGGCTTTAGGTGCCGGTGCTCTTAGAGCGTGTGGGTTCGAGTCCCTCCGCCCGCACTCACCCTTTCTAAGCGTTCCGCTCATTTCAGCGAACAAGTGTTTATCGAAAGCCCGGATCGGGAAGTTGCATACGTACCGTGCTTCAACTGTCTCACGGAAACTTCTGACACCACCGGGGAAGAACTATGGGTTCGACACTTCGCAGTGTCTTGAGATGGAGCAAGGCGCCAGCAGAAGGCGTGCAAACAGCCTCGACACCATGGGCGAATGTGGCGCGCGGGCTCGCAGCCCGGGCGACCACGCCCTTGCTGCCCGATGACTACCTGAAATTTCTGAACCCGCTCTGGTCGGCGCGGGAGTTGCGTGGCCTGATTGTCGGTGTACAACCGGAAACTGAAGACTCGGCCACCGTGACGATCAAGCCAGGGTGGGGCTTCTCCGGTGACTACCAGGCCGGTCAGTATGTCGGCATCGGCCTGCGAATCGACGGGCGCTGGCACTGGCGTTCGTACTCGCTGACCTCGGTGCCGCGTCGTGACAACAAGCACATCACCATCACCGTCAAGGCCACTCCGGAAGGGTTCCTGTCCACGCACCTCGTCAAGGGCGTCGAACCGGGCACAATCGTGCGACTGGCTGCGCCCAAGGGGGATTTCGCACTGCCCGACCCGCCGCCGGAGAAAATCCTCTTCATCACCGCCGGCAGCGGAATCACGCCAGTGATGGCCATGTTGCGAACCTTCCGGTCTCGCGGGCAGCAGGCCGATATCGTCCACGTCCACTCCGCGCCCAGCGAAGCGGACGTGATCTTCTACGACGAGTTGCGCGAACTCGAAAAGTCGCTGCCCGGTTACCGACTTCATCTGCGGCTCACCGAAACGCAGGGTCACCTGGACTTCGGCGGCCTCACCGAAGTCGCCACCGATTGGAAGGAGCGCCCGGCCTGGGTCTGTGGTCCCTCCGCTCTGCTGGATGACGCTGAGAAGCATTGGGAAGAAGCGGATCTCGCCGACCAGCTGCACATGGAACGCTTCACGATCGCCGCTACGGACAAAGGCGGCGAAGGTGGGACGGTCACCTTCTCGATATCCGACAAAACCATCGAAATCGACGGAGCCACATCACTTCTGGACGCCGGGGAAAAGTTGGGCATCCAGATGCCGTTCGGCTGCCGGATGGGGATCTGCCAAACCTGCGTCCTGCCGCTGGAAGCGGGCCACGTCCGCGACTTCAGGTCGGGCACCGAACATCGCGAAGGCGACCGCATCCAGACCTGCATCTCCACCGCCTCCGGCGACTGCACGCTCAAAATCTAAGAGGAGTAATCAATGGCTATCACCGATATCAAGGAATACGCTCACCTGACCGCCGAGGACGTCGAGCAACTCGCGCAGGAGCTGGACGCGATCCGAGCCGAAATCGAGGAGTCCCGCGGTGAGCGCGACGCGCGCTACATTCGCCGCTCGATTCAGTTCCAGCGCGCGCTGGCCGCCGGTGGCCGAGTTGCGTTGTTCGCCAGCCGAAACAAGTTCGCCTGGCTGGCAGGAACCGGGATGCTGGGAATGGCGAAGATCATTGAGAACATGGAACTCGGCCACAACATCACGCACGGGCAGTGGGACTGGATGAACGACCCGGAGATCCATTCCACCGAGTGGGAGTGGGACACCACCTGCCCGAGCGTGCAGTGGAAGCACTCGCACAACTTCGTCCACCACAAGTACACCAATGTCGTAGACCTGGACGCCGACGTCGGCTACGGCATCATGCGTGTCACTCGCGACGAGCCCTGGGAGCCTTACTATTTGGGTAACCCGATCTACAACATGTTGCTCGGCACGTTGTTCGAGTGGGGCGTCGCACTGCACCACATCGAGTCCAAGAAGCTTCGCAAGAAGGAGAAAACGTGGGCCGAGGCGCGCAAGGATCTGCGCGTGATCGGAACAAAGGTCGCCAAGCAGGCCGGCAAGGATTACCTGGTGTTCCCGGCTCTGACCGGCCGCAATTGGAAACAGACCATGAAGGCCAATTTCGTGGCCAATCTCATCCGTAACTATTGGGCCTACATGGTGATCTTCTGTGGCCACTTTCCGGACGGTGCAGAGAAGTTCACCAAGGAAGAGTTCGAGAACGAGACCCAGGGCGAGTGGTACCTACGCCAGATGCTGGGATCGGCGAACTTCAACGCAGGCCCCATCATGGCCTTCATGAGCGGAAACCTGTGCTACCAGATCGAACACCACCTGTTCCCGGATCTGCCCAGCAACCGCTATGCCGAGATTTCCGTGCGGGTGCGCGAGCTGTGCGAAAAGTACGACCTGCCGTACACAACGGGATCCCTTGGCCGCCAATATTTCCAGTCGTTCTGGACGATCCTCAAACTTGCTTTGCCGGACAGCATGCTCAAGGCCTCCTCCGACGACGCCCCGGAGACCCGCTCGGAGTTGAAGTTCCGCGTGCGCGCCGGCCTGCGGGAAAGCTTCGTGGATCCCGAGACAGGCCGACGCCGCGGATTGCGCACCGCACTGCGCGAATTGCGTTCGAACGCAGCTTAACCGGTGCCGCGCCCGGTCCTCTGCTGCAGTTCCTCGATCATCTCGGACGCCTGAGCTTTGGTCAGGTCGTCGGGCACATCGGTGCCGGCCTCCTGGGCCAGGGTCTGCACGTAGCTGCGCTGGGGGCCGGTCATCGGCTCATCGCCGGTGACCCAGTCGGATGGGTCCTTTTCAGGGTTCCCCTGGGTGGGTTGTTGTGCGTCGTTGTCGCTCATGTCTGTCACCTCCGCAGCCGGGATAGCCATCGCACAAACTTTCGAAACCTCGCGCTGTCGGCCAATCGATACGATCCACAGGTGGCGCGGTGCGTCTCGAAACTGACAGGAGTACACGTGTCAATTGCACAACGCGAGCGGGCGGCTCTGGTGGAGACGATGCGGGCCGTGGGTCCCGAGGCGCCCACCCTGTGCGAAGGGTGGAACACCCGCGACCTGGCCGCTCATCTGGTCGTCAGGGAGGCCCGGCCGGACGCCGCCCCCGGCATCCTCATTCCAGCTCTTGCCGGGTACACCGAAAAAGTGCAGAACGAGGTCGCCGAGCGCACCGGCTGGGATGAGCTGGTGGACAAGGTCGCGGCCGGGCCACCGACTTTGTCGCCGTTCAAGCTGCTCGATCCGGTGATCAACGTGGCGGAGATGTTCATCCACCACGAGGATGTTCGCCGCGCAGCCGCCAATTGGGAACCCCGGGTGCTCGAACCGGACCTCAAGAGCAGGCTCACCAGGACCGTCCCGCTGATGGGCCGGCTCACTCTGGCGAAGGTTCCCGGCCGGGTTGCGCTGCGCACCACCGACGGCAAGACGCTGCTGACCGCAGGCAAGGGGCCGGCAGTGACGGTCACCGGAGAGCCCGAGGAGTTGCTGCTGTTCGCGGTGGGCCGGGCAGCCCGCGTCGACTTCGACGGCGAGGAGTCCGCCGTCCGGGCTGTCCGAGAGGCGCCGAAAGGCTTCTAGCGCGGGGGGTACGGAAGCCGATGCCGTATGCCTTACAGTCACCTACGTGGCTCATAACCAGGCTGGAGGCGTGTGGTGAGTGCCCTGATGTCGATCCCGCGGTACCCCGCTGATGTGACGCCCGAGTGGTTGTCGACGGTGCTCAGCCGGCGCGGTACGTCCGTCGAGGTCGCAGCGGCCGAGGTGGCGGCAATCGGCACCGGGCAAACCGGAGCCACCTACCGCGTGACGGCCACCTATGGTTCAGATGCGGGCGGGTTGCCGCCGACGTTCGTTATCAAGCTGCCGGCTCAAGACGACGCCGTGCGGGATCGGGTGGTTTTCGGTTATCGCAGCGAATGCTCGTTCTACAGTTCCGTGGCGGATCGGGTGTCGGTGCCGGTGCCGGAGTGCTTCTATTGTGAGATCACCGACGATGCAATGGAATACGCGCTGCTGCTGGCCGATCAGGCTCCCGCGGTACAGGGCGATCAGATCGCGGGTTGCGGTGAGCGGGAGGCGCGGTTGTCGGTGACCGCGTTGGCCGGTCTACACGGACCGACGTGGTGTGATCCGGTTTGGCTCGATCTGCCGGGCATCGCATTCGGACGGCCCGACGAGGAATCGGCTAAAGGTCTCGGGGATGTGGCGAAGCTGAGTGCCGACATCACTCTGGACAAGCTCGGCAACCGGATGACCGAGCTAGACCGCGAAACCTTCAGCGCCTCAATGCGTATGGTGACGCCGTGGCTGCTCTCCGAGCATCACCGTTTCGCCTTGCTGCACGGTGATTACCGGCTGGACAATCTGTTGTTCGATCCCGGCCGCACCCGGGTGAGTGTGGTCGACTGGCAGACACTCGGCATCGGGCTCCCGGCGAGAGACCTGGCCTATTTCACGGCCACCAGCCTTGATTCGCGATTACGCGCGAGTATCGAACGAAGCCTGGTCGATGACTACCACCAAGCGCTCGTGGGGCATGGCGTCACCGATTACGACCGCGACACCTGCTGGCGCGACTACCGACTGGGAGTGATTCAGGCGCCACTGATCTCGGCGCTCGGGTTTGCGTTCGCCTCCTCTACCGACCGTGGTGATGACATGGTGCTGACCATGCTCACCCGCGGATGTCAGGCGATTCGAGACTTGGGTACGCTGAACCTGGTCCGTTGATTACGACCCATTTGTCGGAATAAGCGCCACCATCTCCTCAATCTGCTTGCGGTTAAACACAACTGTCGACCCGTCGGGCAAACCGAGGATCCGGTCAGTGGCAACGCCATACAACCGCAGGCGCTTGACGGCGTCGTCGACGGCCCGGCGCCGTTCCCGCCTGTCGGGCGCATTGATCACGCGAATCAGGTGCGTGTCCATGCTGGCCCCGAATCCCTGAATCATGTCACCTACGCCTTCGGGGTCCAGATATCCGCGCAGGCGCGGATATCTGGGAGCGCTGGGGCTCCCTATCGCTGCGCCGCCTTGACGAGGTTGGACCCGATGATCAGTTGCTGAATCTCGCTGGTGCCCTCATACAGGCGCAGCAGGCGCACATCGCGGTAGATGCGTTCGACCGGCACCCCCCGCATGTAGCCGCTGCCCCCGTGGACCTGCACCGCGAGATCGGCGACCTTGCCGGCCATTTCGGTGCAGAACAGCTTGGCCGCCGACGGTGCGATGCGCCGGTCAACATTGTCGACCCACTGACGTGCGGTGTCGCGGACCAGCGCCCGTCCGGCCAGCACGCCGGTCTGCTGGTCGGCCAGCATTGCCTGCACCAGCTGGAAGTTGCCGATCGCCGTGCCGCCCTGTGTCGCGGTGGCGGCATACGCCACGGATTCGTCGAGCGCCCGTTGCGCGGCGCCCACGGCGATGGCGGCGATGTGAACTCGCCCGCGCGCCAACGAGGTCATGGCCGCGCGGTAGCCGATGTCCTCGTTGCCGCCAATCAAAGCACTGTCGTCGACGTGGACGTCGGTGAAGCTGACGTCGGACGTCCAGGCCCCTTCCTGGCCCATCTTGGCGTCCTTGACTCCTACTTCCACGCCAGGCGCATCGGCCGGGACAAGGAAGACGGCGATGCCCGGGCCCTTGTCGTCTGCGGGCCGGGTGCGGGCGAAGACGATGAACAGGTCGGCGACCGGAGCATTGGTGATGAAGCGCTTCTGCCCGTTGATCACCCAGTCCCGTTGATCGCGAACGGCTTTGGTCTTCAGGCCGGCCGGGTTGGAGCCGGCGCCGGGCTCGGTCAGCGCGAAGGAGGCGACGGTGTCGCCGGATGCGATCGATTCCAGCCACCGTCGCTTTTGTTCGTCGGTGCCGAAGCCGACCAGCACCTGTCCGGCTATGCCGTTGTTGGTTCCGAACATCGACCGCAGTGCCAACGAGGTGTACCCCAACTCCATCGCCATCTCGACGTCCTGGACCAGGTTGAGGCCGAGTCCGCCGAATCGCTGCGGGATCGCGTACCCGAACAGTCCCATCTTCTTGGCCTGATCGCGTAGGTCATCGGGCACCCGGTCGTCGTCGAGGATCTCCTGTTCACGAGGAACCACGGCAGTTCGGATGAAGTGGCGGGTCTGCGCCAGGATTTCCTGAAAATCCTCGTCAGAGACTTCGGGGACCTCTGAAGTCATGGTGAGGGGCTCCTTCGGGCTGGCTTGGCACGACAAGGCAATATCATATATGAAATACGATATTGCTTGACGCGGGTCCGGCTGCGACCCATGACGAAGGGTGCGTGAGACAGGTGGCGTTGCTGGAAGGTCAGACCGCGGTTGTGACTGGTGCGGCACAGGGGCTCGGATTCGCGATCGCCGAACGGTTCATCGCCGAGGGCGCTCGGGTGGTGCTCGGTGATGTGAATCTCGAAGCCACCGAGGCGGCTGCCGAGAAGCTGGGCGGGCCTGATGTGGCGCTGGCTGTTCGGTGTGATGTGACGAAAGCCGACCAGGTACAGGCACTGCTGGACACCGCCCTGGAGCAATTCGGCGGGTTGGACATCATGGTCAACAACGCTGGAATCACCCGGGACGCGACCATGCGCAAGATGACCGAGGAGCAGTTCGATCAGGTCATCAACGTGCACCTGAAAGGGACATGGAACGGCACCCGGCTTGCCGCGGCGATTATGCGAGAGAACAAGCGCGGCGCCATCATCAACATGTCGTCGGTGTCCGGCAAGGTCGGGATGATCGGCCAGACCAACTATTCGGCGGCCAAGGCGGGCATCGTGGGGATGACCAAGGCCGCCGCCAAAGAGCTTGCCTACCTCGGTGTTCGGGTCAATGCAATCGCCCCGGGATTGATCCGCTCGGCCATGACCGAGGCTATGCCGCAGCGCATCTGGGACTCCAAGGTCGCCGAGGTTCCGATGGGCCGCGCCGGTGAGCCCGGTGAAGTGGCCAGCGTCGCCCTCTTTCTGGCGTCCGATCTGTCGTCCTACATGACCGGCACGGTCATGGAGATCACCGGGGGCCGTCACCTGTGAGCGGTGACGCGGCAAGTGGCGCGAGCAGACGCGAAAGCGCCCAATTCGGCACGAATTTGGGCGCCTTTGCGTCTGCTCGCCGGGAAGCGGTGATCTGCGAGCCTGTCCGGACACCCATCGGCCGGTACGGCGGAATGTTCAAGTCGTTGAGCGCCGTCGCCCTCGGCGTCGCGGCGCTCCAAGGGCTGCTGCAACGCACCGGCCTGGCCCCCGACGCCGTCGAAGACGTCATCCTCGGCCACTGCTACCCGAGCAGCGAGGCACCCGCGATCGGGCGCGTAGTGGCCCTGGATGCCGGGCTGCCCGTGACGGTTCCGGGAATGCAGGTCGACAGGCGCTGCGGGTCTGGGCTGCAAGCGGTGATCCAAGCGTGCCTACAGGTCGCTTCCGGCGACAACGACCTGGTGATCGCCGGTGGCTGCGAAAGCATGAGCAACGTGCCGTTCTACTCCACCGATATGCGCTGGGGTGCATCACGTTCCGGTGTCCAGGTGCACGACGGGCTGGCGCGCGGACGTACCACTGCCGGTGGCCGCCACTACCCGGTACCGGGCGGCATGCTGGAGACGGCCGAGAATCTGCGCCGCCAGTACGGCATCTCGCGGCGCGAGCAAGACGAGCTCGCGGTGCGGTCGCACCAGCGGGCCATCACAGCGCAGAAGAACGGTGTCCTGGCCGACGAGATCGTGCCGGTGACGGTGGCCAGCCGCCACGGCGACGAAGTGATCGACACCGACGAACATCCGCGCGCCGACACGACGATGGAATCGCTGGGCAAGCTGAAACCCGTTCTCGTCAAGGAAGACCCGGAGTCGACCGTCACTGCCGGCAATGCCAGCGGGCAGAACGACGCGGCATCCATGTGCGTGGTGACCACCCCGGAGAAGGCGGCTGACCTGGGCTTGACGCCGCTGGTGCGCATGGTGTCGTGGGGTCAGGCCGGGGTGGCGCCCAACGTGATGGGTATCGGGCCGGTGCCGGCCACCGAGGTCGCACTCGCCAAGGCGGGTCTGCGGCTGAGCGATATCGACCTCATCGAGCTCAACGAAGCCTTCGCCGCGCAAGCCCTCGCGGTGATGCGGGAGTGGAAGCTCGCTGCGGCCGACCACGACCGCACCAACGTGCACGGCTCGGGCATCTCGCTGGGGCACCCGGTCGGAGCCACCGGCGGACGGATGCTGGCAACCCTGGCACGCGAGCTCCATCGCCGCCAGGCGCGCTACGGGCTGGAGACCATGTGCATCGGCGGCGGCCAGGGCCTGGCAGCGGTGTTCGAGCGGGTGACATGAGCGGTCCCGCACTGCCGCTGGCCGGCATCACCGTCGTCGAGGTTTCCAGCTTCGTCGCCGCGCCGCTATGCGGAATGACGCTGAACCAGCTGGGCGCGAACGTGATTCGTGTCGATCCGATCGGCGGTGCGTCGGACGTGCAGCGCTGGCCACTGGCCGACAGCGGCACTTCGATCTACTGGACAGGCCTGAACAAGGGTAAGCGTTCGGTCACTGTCGATCTGCGCTCAGATCAGGGCCGTGAGCTGGTGCAGCGGCTGGTCGCGGAATCCGACGGGATCATCGTCACCAATGCCGCCGGCATGACGTGGCTGGGATACGAGGCGTTGGCGGCCAGGCGCTCTGACGTCATTCACGTCCAGTTGCTCGGGCGTGGCGACGGGTCCACCGGTGTGGACTACACCGTGAATGCGGCCGTCGGCTTTCCGCTCGTCACCGGCCCAGCCGAGCACGCCGGCCCGATCAACCACGTGTTGCCGGCCTGGGACGTCAGCTGCGGTTTGTACGCCGCGCTCGCGGTGGTGTCGGCGGTGCACCGCCGGGACCAGACGGGAGAGGGCGCGTGCGTCACCATCGCGCTTGAAGACGTCGCGCTGGCAACCGCCGGAAACCTGGGCCTGCTGACCGAGCCGCAGGTGCTCGGAACCCAGCGGCCGCGGGTCGGCAACTCCATCTTCGGCCAGTACGGTCAGGACTTCGTCAGCCGGGACGGCCTCAGGTTTATGGTTGTCCTGTTGACGCGAAGGCACTTTCGTGACCTGGTCGAGGTGACGGGCACCGGTGCGGCGGTGGCGGCACTCGCCGAAGCGTTAGAGGTGGACTTCGGTGAGGAAGGAACCCGCTACCGCTACCGCGATGTGCTCTCGGGTCTGTTCGCCACGTGGTTCGCCGAGCACGACGCCGAGCAGGTCAGCGCGGCGTTGGCCGCCACCACGGTGCTGCACGAGAGATACCGCACCTTCTCCGAGGTCGCCAACGATCCGAAAGTGACCGAAAATCCGCTCTTTTCCCGGTTGCACCAGCCCGGCGTCGGTGATTATCTGGCCCCGGCGATGCCGGTCGCGTTCGACGGGGTCCACCCGGCCAGTGCGGCGGCGCCCGCGCTGGGAGCCGACACCGCCGGTGTGCTGACCGAGTACCTGGGATTGACGGCCGACGACCTCGCGCAGCTGGCCACCGCGAAAACCATTGCAGGCTGAGAGGAATCAGCGCATGACTAAACTCGCCCAGACCCTCGGCCTGACCGAAGTCCAGACCGAGATCGTGGCAACGGTGCGCCAATTCGTCGACAAGGAAGTCATTCCCAACGCCCAGGAACTCGAACACAGCGACACCTACCCACAGGCGATCGTCGACGGATTGCGCGACATGGGCCTGTTCGGCCTGATGATTCCGGAGGAATACGGCGGTCTGGGGGAGTCGCTGTTGACCTACGCGCTATGCGTGGAAGAACTAGCGCGCGGCTGGATGAGCGTATCGGGCGTGCTGAACACGCATTTCATCGTCGCCTACATGCTACGCCAGCACGGCACCGACGAACAGAAACAACGGTTCCTGCCACGCATGGCCACGGGCGAGACGCGCGGCGCCTTCTCGATGTCAGAACCGGAACTGGGTTCGGATGTGGCCGCGATCCGCACCCGGGCCACCCGCAACTCCGACGGCACGTACACCATCGACGGCCAGAAAATGTGGCTGACCAACGGCGGCAGCTCGACGCTGGTCGCCGTGCTGGTGCGCACCGACGAAGGCGCGGACAAGCCGCACCGCAACCTGACGGCCTTCCTGGTCGAGAAGCCAACGGGTTTCGGTGAAGTCGTCCCGGGCCTGATCATCCCCGGCAAGATCGACAAACTCGGGTACAAGGGCATCGACACCACCGAACTCATCTTCGACGGCTACGGCGCCGGTGCCGACGACATCCTCGGTGGCAAACCCGGGCAGGGCTTTTTCCAGATGATGGACGGCATCGAAGTCGGTCGGGTCAACGTGTCGGCCCGCGCCTGCGGAATCGCTCTGCGCGCGTTCGAGCTTGCGGTGCGCTACGCCCAGCAGCGACAGACATTCGGCAAGCCGATCGCCGACCACCAGGCCATCGCATTCCAGTTGGCCGAGATGGCCACCAAAGTCGAAGCGGCCCACCTGATGATGGTCAACGCCGCCCGGTTGAAGGACTCCGGGGAACGCAATGACGTGGCCGCGGGAATGGCCAAATACCTTGCCAGCGAGTTCTGTTCCGAGGTGACCCAGCAGAGCTTCCGTATTCACGGCGGCTACGGTTACTCCAAGGAGTACGAAATCGAGCGGCTGATGCGCGACGCCCCCTTCCTGCTCATCGGGGAGGGGACCAGTGAGATCCAGAAGTCCATCATCAGCAAGCGCCTGCTCGACGAGTACCGGGTGTAAGGCCATGACAATTCCCGATTTCGGCGCGCGGCCCCAGCTGTCGGAGGACATCGCGGGTTTTGTCCGTAAGCGAATCTTCGAGGGGGCCTACGCCGCCGGTCAGTATGTGCGGCTGGATCAACTGGCCATGGAATTGGGTGTGAGCGTGACGCCGGTACGCGAGGCGCTGTTCGCGCTGCGCGCCGAAGGCCTTGTGGCCCAACAACCCCGGCGCGGTTTCGTGGTGCTGCCGTTGACCCAGCGCGACCTCGCCGACGTCGCCAACGTCCAGGCCCACGTCGGCGGCGAGCTCGCGGCACGCGCGGCGCTGAACATCAGCGACGACCAGTTGCGCGAACTCCACCAGATTCAGACCCAACTCGAAGCCGCGTACGCCGCCGACGACGACGAGCGCACGGTGCGCCTGAACCATGAATTCCACCGGGCCGTCAACATCGCGGCGGACTCGGCGAAACTGGCTCAGCTGATGTCGCAGATCACGCGTTACGCACCCGAATCGGTGTTCCCGACGATCGAGCACTGGCCCGACCAGGCCGTCCGCGACCATCGACGGGTGCTGGACGCGCTGGGCAGGCACGACGGGGAGCAGGCCCGCGCAGCAATGTCGGAACATCTGGCCGCCAGCGCGGTCCCGCTGATCGACCACCTCATCGAACGGGGCGTGGTGGTTCCAGCCGCTCCGCCGGGTGCGACCTGACGGCCTTGTCCTGGTGTCAGCGGAGGACATACGCTGCCCCTACGGGTCACATGACAGGGGAATCGAATGCGCGTATTGCGTGCCGCCGCGGTACTCATGGCCGGTGTGTCAGCTATCGCGTCGGCACCGCCGGCCGCCGCTGAGCCGCTGGACCCTATCCCGGGCAACGGTGTGTTCGTGGTGGGACCCGACATAGCGCCCGGCCTGTACCGCACTGCCGGGTCCGCATCGACGTTCGGGGTGTGGATCAATAACGTGCCGACGCAGGACTCGATGTGTGCTTGGTTCACCTACAGCACGCCCGACGCGAACAAGGAGCATGTGCTGCAGACGAATATCTCGGTCGGCCCGATGTTCGCCAACATCAACACCTCGGTCAAGGCCTTCGAGTCGCAGAACTGTCAGCCCTGGACACGGGTGCCCTGAGCATGCAGCAGCTCACGGACGACCGATGTCGACCTTTCCGGCAGCGCCGCGCGGCACGTCGAGCGGCGCCTCCCACTGGTCATAGGTCGACAGATACGGTCGCTCGTAGATCACCTTGCCGTCTTCGGGGATGGCTCTGACGTCGGCGCCCGTGCATCAACAACCCAAAGCGCCGCAACACCTATGACCCGGCGATGCGCGACACCATCGCGCGGTGTCTGGACAGGATCGCCGAGGACGACGACCTCACCGTGGTGTTGTTGCGTGGTGCGGGCGGCACATTCAGCACGGGGGCGGACATGGACAACGCCTATGGCTGTACGGCCAGCGTGGGCCCGGTGACGACCCCGGCGGGCGCAAGAGGCCCAGCCAGCGGCGCCGGCTCACCGTGGACCGCAAGTCATTCGGCTTCTACCACAACCTGATGGGCTTCCCGAAGGTCACGGTGGGAGAGATCGCGGGCTTCGCGCTCGGCGGCGGATTCGAAATAGCGCTGATGACCGATATCTCGGTGATTGCGCACGACACCAAGATCGGCATGCCCGCGACACGCTTCCTCGGCCCCGCGCTGGGCAGCCTGCACATGTTCTTTCACCGGTTGGGCCCGGTGCTGGCCCGGCGTCTGCTGCTCACCGGCGACATCATCGATGCCGGTGACGTCGCACACTTCGGAATCTTCACCGAGACATGCGATTCCGGGTCGGTGACGGCCCGTGCGAGATATTGGCCGGAGAAGGCGGCCAAGATGCCGGCCGACGGTGTCGGCATCGCCAAGGAGGCCTTCCGGCTTGTCGAACAGAGCCAGGCCTACCAGGGCGAGGAAGTCGCGAGTTATCTGTTCCATGCCTTCGGCACGAACCTCCAATTCGCACCGGGGAAGTTCAACTTCGTCAAGACGCGCGCGCAGCACGGCAGCAAGGAGGCGTTCCGGTTACGCGACCAACGCTTCCACGTTCCCGAACCCGAAGCCTAGCAACCAGTTTTATCGAACGGTCTTGCGTGCGGCGGCCTTGCGGGGCGCGGATTTGACCGCCTTCGACGAGGACTTACCCGCCTCGATCAACTGACCGGCGTGGTCGAGAATGCACTCGAGACCGTATTCGAAGTTCGTCTCGTCGGGAGCGGCAATACGGTGGCCCTTACCGCTGACCTGAGCGATCAGCGGCGTGGTCTGCGGGTCGACGGCCACCGCCTCCTCGATGGACCGCGTGCCGTCCTGCGATGACTGGTTCTTCTCGTGCAGTCGATGCAGCACCACAGACCCGCGGACGTGCAGCGACATCGCGGAGTAGGTGTCGAACGCATCCTCGGGTGACAGCCCGGCCTCCACCAGGTTGGCGATGGCCTTCTCCATCTCCTGAGCGCCGACGCGGGCCGCCTTGGGGCTCAGCGCCGCCCGAATCAGAATCAGGTCGCAGAGAATCGGGTTGCCCATGAACGTTTTGCGCATCAGGCGCGCGTGGTTGCGCAGCGTCTCGCGCCAGTCCTTGGCCTCGACGTACGGGGTGGCGAACACATACTTGCTCAGCGCGCGATCGGTCATCGCGTTGAGCAGATCGTCCTTCTTGCGGAAGTACCAGTAGATGCTGGTGACTCCGACGCCCAAGTGTTTGCCGAGCAGGGGCATGCTCAGATTGTCGATCGAAACCTGTTCTGCCAGTTCGAAAGCGCCACTGATGATGTCATCAGGATTGATGGACCCGCGTTCGCGCCGCTGCCGCTTCTCCGCAGTCGCCTGCTTTGCCACTCCCGGGTACCTCCACTAATATCCACCCCGCGTGGGGGTTGTCTGTCTGCTACTGTAATACCTATCGTAGGCTTTTTGGTATAGATCGCCGGGCAGGCGGACAGGGACGTGCTGCAGCCATCGAATCAGCCACAGGCTAGGTCATGGAGTCGAGCGAGGCGAATGCCGCGCCAGGCAGCCCCTGCTGAAAGGGGCGGTCATGGCGACGGCCAGTGAGGCACGGGCATGGGCGCGCGGCGCTTTGCGCGGAATCGGTGACTCGCTGTACACACCTTTCTGCGGCGCCGATGGCGACGATATCGACTGGGAGGCCTACCGGACGCTGGTGCGCTACTGCGTCGGCGATCTCGGGCATCCGATGCTGTGGTGCACCAGCGGGCTCGCCGAGTTCTGGGCCTTGACACTCGACGAACGAAAGCGCTTGTTGGAGGTGGCGATTGACGAGGGTCGCCGGGCGAACCCCGACGTTGTCGTGCAGGCCTGCACAGCAGCCACGAGCGCCAAAGACTGTCTGGAACTGACGCTGCACGCTCAGCAGGCGGGTGCCGACATCGCCTACATCCAGACCCCGATGATGGAGGCACATGGCGGCGAGGGCGTGCTGCGGTTCTTCTCCTACATCGCTGCGCGCACGGATATCGCACTGGGCATGTTCAATTCGCCGTCGTCGGGCTATGTACTGACGGCGGCCGAGAGTGCGCGCATCTACGACGAAATCCCGGCGGTGTGCGCCACCAAGGAGGGCGCGTTCCGTCCGGAGAGCAGTCGGCGGTTGCATGAACTGGCGCCGGGTCTGGTGCTGTGGGAATGCGATCGGACGGTGTACCGGGCCGGATGGTTGCGTGCGGGCATTGTGTGTCCGGCACAATTGGGCACCGCCGGCTATCTTCTCGAAACGCCGCAGCGCCGGTTGTTCTCCGAATACTGGGATCTGGTGATGGCGGACAAACTGCTCGAGGCGATGGATTTCGGTCGGGAGTCGGGCCTGGATCAGTTCGACCTGGACATCGGCTCTTGGTGGACGTGCTATCCGGGCCGCCCGGACTATTTCACCCATTGGGCTGGGGCGTTCAAGTACGCGGCGTCACTATTGGGACTGCCGATCGGGTCGTACCCACATTCACGCCCACCGCAGGCGGAGTTGCCCGCCGAGGCCAAATCTCAGATCGAGGCCGCATACCGTCGGCTGGGACTGATCGGTTAACTTCGAACACCTTGCGTCGCAGGCCTTTACATGCAGGAGGCCCGGCCAGCTGACCGGGCCTTCCGTATTAGCCTCCGCTACCTACTGGTTGGCTTCCTGGCGTGCCTCTTGAACCTTGGCCTCACCGCGGGCCGCCTCGGCCTGGGCCTCGTACTTCGCGGCGTCACGCTGAGCCTCGGCCTTGTCCTGCTGGGCCTTGCCCTCGTCGACGAGGTCGTTGCGGCCGGTCACCGTACCGATGACCTCCTTGGCCTTGCCCTTGACGTCCTCCACGACGCCCTTGACTGCCTCGGCCGGACCGCTGTTCTCGTTCGCCATTGCGCTCTCCTTTTCGTTTGTTGACGCTGCTGGGACTTTTCCCAGTTGCAGGGTCAGCGCAAACTGGATGGCGATGTGTCGCTCGTCACGGCGTCCGCCGGCGGTGCGGAAGGGGGCGGGGCGGCGGCACCCGTCTGCGCGCCGGCGGTGAGGCGGCGGCGCGCCCACAGCGCCAAGCCAACCACCGCAGCGATCAGGGACAGCCAGAACAGGAATTGGGTGATCATCCAGGCGAATTGGGCGCGTAGAGCCAATCCGCGCGCCTGTCCTACGCGATGAGCAACTGCTTTGGTGGTGGTCATGGGTCCTCCGGTAGGCCGAGTGAGTTGGCGCGAGCTATCGGTAACCCGCCCAGTCGTGCTCCCAAACCCACGGATTACCACCCGGGAATGCCGGGCATACCCGAGCGGAGTCAGTAGCGGCGTCCGCGTCGCTGTCGAAAGGACTGGAAATGCTTACTTTGGGTGTTATCGGCTGGATCGTCATCGGAGGTCTGGCCGGGTGGATTGGCAGCAAGATCATGAAGACCGACGGGCAGATGGGCCTGGTGCTGAACGTCGTGGTCGGGATCGTAGGCGGGCTACTGGGCGGCTTTTTGTTGCGGGGCTTCGGCGTCGACGTGGCCGGCGGTGGCCTGGTGTTCTCATTTCTCACCTGTCTGCTGGGGGCGGTCATCCTGCTGGCAATCGTCAAGCTCGTCACCGGGCGGCGAGTGTCCCGATAGCACCGGAGCAGCCTGCTCACAGCGACGTCAGGGCGCCCGTCACCGCTCGTGGAATGAACTACCGATAGGTATACGGTATGGGTGAACAATCCGCCGGTATCCCACGAGGAGTCACTGATGAGCGCAGCGGACGCCGACGACGCGGTGCTGTATGAAGTCACCCCCAGCGGCGTCGCGATCGTCACGCTCAATCGCCCTGACCGGCTCAACGCCTGGGGACCCGACATGGCGGGCCCGTTCTATGCGGCGATAGACCGCGCCGAGCAGGACCCGGCGATCAAGGTCATCGTGATAACCGGCCGGGGTCGCGCGTTCTGTGCCGGCGCCCATCTGGGCGCACCGGGATCGGCGGGCCGCGTCGGCGAATCGCTGGAAAGCGCGGGCGGCAAGAGTGTGGCGGATCTGGTGGGGGAGCGGCCGCCGCATTTCGTGACCGAGTTGCGCAAGCCGGTGATTGCGGCCATCAATGGACCTTGTGTCGGAATCGGATTCACTCAGGCGTTGATGTGCGATGTTCGATTCGCCGCGGCCGGCGCCAAATTGGGCGCCGTCTTCGCCCGGCGCGGCTTGATCGCCGAGTTCGGCGTCTCCTGGATTCTGCCGCGACTGGTTGGTTGGGGCGTCGCACTCGATCTGCTGTTGAGCGGCCGCACTTTCCTGGCCGACGAGGCGGCCCGTCTGGGTCTCGTGAAGGAAGTTGTACCGCCGGAAGACCTCCTGGGGCGCGTCCTGGAATACGCCGAGGACATCGCCGGGTACTGTTCCCCGACGGCGATGGCGGTGATCAAGCGCCAGGCGTACGGTGACGCCACGCGCGACGTCGTCACCGCGACCGCGGACGCCGAAGCTCTGATGTGGGAGGCGCTGCCGCGCCCCGATGTGCTGGAGGGAATTGTCAGCTTCTTGCAGAAGCGGCCGCCCCAATTCCCTTCGCTCACTGACGCTTAGCGTCGGGCGTGCCGATCAGTAAATGGAATGGCGGGAATCCCTGATCGATTCGGCGGTGTTCGACGGTGAGTCCGGCGGCCCGCAGCGTGTCAATCACCTCGGCCACCGGGCGAATGCAGAAACCGTGTCTGGTGGGTGGCATCTTCGCCATCGCATCCGGATCGACGAGCCCGATGACGATTCGGCCCGAAGTGTTCACCACCCGAACGAGTTCGGCGCAGGCACGATCCAGTTCCGGGACGAAGTAGATGGTGTTGACGGTAATAACTCCACTCAATTGGCCATCGGCGAAGGGCAGTTGTGTCAACGACCCTTCGTGCAGCGTGAGCCGTCCGTCCGCGATGTCTCGGCGGTATCGGCGCGCGGCGGCCGCCAGCATCGTGTCGGATATCTCGACACCGTGTACCCGGCCCGACCGGCCGGCCCGTGCGAGCAGAAACTTCAGTCCCACGCCACCGCCGAAGCCGACGTCGGCGACTTCGTCTGTTTCCCGCGGCTCGAGCGCCTGCGCCGCTGCGTTCACGAAGCGCCGGTTGCCGCGATTGAGCGCCACGCCGACGAACCGGCCCCGCAGGCCGCTGGGGTGACCGAGTTGCTTGGCGATGCCTGCCATAACGGCGTCGCGGACATTCATGCCAAGAGAATACCTCCATGCTTGGGCAGGTCAGAGACCGCTACCCGCGGAAAAGTGTGCCGCTGAATCATTTTGGTCCAGCACGGGCGGCGCCGGGCCGGTTGGGAGGCTCACCTCGATGGCTCGCGGCGCCGGCGGGAGTCGTAGATATGCCATACCCGGTAGGGTATAGTAGCGGCGGAACTGAAAGACGCCGCGCCAGATGAGGAGGTTGAGATGAGCATGGAGGTTTCCCTCCGAAAGACCGAAGTCCGTCAGAACGAAGGTCAAACGACCCTTCCGGCGCGCCCGCGCGGGCGCGAGACTCACTGAAGCGACAGACCAAGGGGACCATCATGCTCACCTTTATCAAGCGGGCTTGGATACCGCTTGTCGTCGTGGTCGCCGTGGCCCTGGGCGGCATCGCCGTTCAGCGACTGCGCGGTGTGTTCGGCTCTGACAAGCTGTTCTCGACGACCGGGAGTGCCGTCGAGACGATCGTGCCCTTCAATCCAAAGACCGTGACTTATGAAGTTTTTGGACCCAGTGACACGACGGGAAGCCTGAGCTATCTGAACAAGGATGCGGTGGCCGAGCAAGCCAAGTTCAGCAGCCTGCCTTGGACATATACGATTTCGACGACCAACCCCGCGGTGATCGCCAACGTGGTGGCGCAGGGTAACAGTGACCGCATCGGCTGTCGCATCACCGTCAACGGCGAAATCCGGGACGAGCAGTCATCCTCGGGGCATCATGCCCAGACGTTCTGTTTGGTGAAAGCCGCATGAACACCGACACCGACAGCCGTCCGCGCTTCATGCGCTTTGTCCGCGCCTTCGCCATTCCGATCATCCTGTTATGGCTGCTGCTGACGCTTGCCGTCAATCTGCTTGTGCCGCCGATCGAATCGGTCGCCCGCACCCACGCGGTGACGATGTCGCCGCAGGACGCGCCCGCGATGATCGCGGCCAAGCGAATCGGCGCCACGTTCCACGAGTCCGACTCGGACAGCATCGTGATGGTGGTCCTGGAAAGCGACAAAGACCTGGGCGATCAGGCGCACGCCTACTACGACGGGTTGATCAAAAAGCTGGCCGCCGATACCAAACACGTCCAGCACGTGCAGAACCTGTGGGGCGACCGGATCACCGCCGCCGGTTCTCAGAGCGGTGACGGCAAGGCGGCCTACGTCCAGCTCAACGTTGCCGGCAACCAGGGCAGCACGCTGGGAAACGAGTCGGTGGACGCGGTCCGCAAGATCGTCGACGGGTCGAAGCCGCCGCCCGGGCTCAAGACCTACGTGACCGGGCCGGCCGCGCTGACGACGGACATGAACGAGGCCGCCGACAAGAGCATGTTCAAGATGATGGGTGTGACCGGCGTGGTCATCATGATCATGCTTTTCGTGGTCTATCGCTCGGTGGCCACGGTGCTCCTGGTCCTTGTCATGGTCGGCTTCGAAATGGGCACGGCCAGAGGATTGATCGCGCTCCTGGGACGTTATGACCTGTTAGGCTTCTCGACGTTTGTCGTCGCCATGCTGTCGTCGCTGGCCATCGCGGCCGGCACGGACTATGCGATATTTCTGATCGGGCGCTACCAGGAGGCGCGTCAGAACGGCCAGGACCGGGAAACCGCCTATTACACCATGTTTCGTGGCACCTATCACGTCATTCTGGGGTCCGGTCTGACGATCGCCGGTGCGTCCTTCTGCCTGCATTTCGCGCGCCTGTCCTACTTCAAGGCCCTCGGCATCCCGTCCGCGCTGGGATTGCTGGTCGTGATCGCGGGAGCGCTGACCGCGGCGCCGGCAATCGTCGCGGTGGCGACTCGATTCGGCTTGCTCGATCCCAAGCGAATGATCAAGACGCGGGGATGGCGACGGATGGGTACGGCGACCGTTCGCTGGCCTGGGCCGATTTTCGTCGCGTCGCTGCTCATCGCGCTGGTCGGCCTGCTGATCGTGCCGACCATGTCGATCAGCTACAACGACCGCTATTACATCCCGTCGAATCTGCCGTCGAATGTCGGATACGACGCCGCCGAAAAGCATTTCAGCGCGGCCCGGCTCAATCCCGACATCCTCATGGTCGAGGCCGACCATGACATGCGTAATTCGAGCGACATGATCATCCTCGACCGGATCGCCAAGGACATCTTCCGGACGCCCGGAATCGCACGCGTGCAAAGCATCACCCGACCTTTGGGTGGGCCGATCGAGCACAGCTCGATCCCGTTTCAGGTCAGCATGCAGTCGCTGCCGATCCAACAGAACCTGCAATTCATGAAGGACCGAATGGCCGACATGCTCACCATGAGCGACGATCTCGGCGTCATGATCGGTTCGATGCAGCGCATGCAGGGACTGATGAAGCAGATGAGTGGCACCACCCACCACATGGTCGGGGACATGGGTGCGATGAAGGCCACGCTGGATGAAATGCGGGATCACCTCGCGGATTTCGACGATTTCGCCCGGCCGTTCCGCAGCTATTTGTATTGGGAGCAGCACTGTTTCGACATTCCGGCCTGCTGGGCGGCGAAGTCGGTGTTCGAAGCGATCGACGGGGTGGACAAGTTCAGCGCGGACATGACCACGCTGATCGGCGACATGAACAACATCGACGCTCTGCTGCCCAAGATGCTCGCCGAATTCCCGCCAATCATCGCGGTCGCGCAGTCCATGCAGGGGACATTGCTGACCCTGCACAGCAGTTTTTCCGGTCTGGTCACGCAGATGTCGCGGATGACCGATACCGCAAGCGCGATGGGTCAGGCGTTCGACTCCTCCAAGGCCGACGACTACTTCTATCTGCCGCCGGAGGCCTTCGACAACCCCGACTTTCAGCGGGGCCTGAAGCTCTTCCTGTCGTCGGACGGCAAGGCGGCGCGGTTCATCATCACCCACGACTCCGACCCGGCCACGCCCAAAGGTATTGCGTCCGTGAAGCCGGAACTCAACGCCGCACACGAAGCCGTGAAGGGCACGCCGCTGGCCAACGCAAAGTTCTATCTCACCGGCACGGCCGCGGTGTACAACGACATCCAGACCGGGTCCCAATTTGATCTCCTGATCGTCGGAATCGCCGCGCTGACACTGATATTCGTCGTGATGCTGGTCATCACCCGGGCCCTGGTCGCGTCGCTGGTGATCGTCGGCACGGTGCTGCTCTCGCTGGGTGCGGCATTCGGGTTGTCGGTTCTGGTGTGGCAGCACATCCTCGGACTGGATCTCAACTGGATCGCGCCGGTCTTCGGCCTGATCATCCTGTTGGCCGTCGGGTCGGACTACAACCTGTTGCTCGTCTCGCGATTCCAGGAGGAGATCGGCGCGGGCCTGCGGACCGGGATCATCCGTTCGATGGGTGAGACCGGTGGCGTCGTGACCGCCGCGGGGCTGGTCTTCGCCTTCACCATGATGTCGATGGCGGCCAGTGACCTGAGCTCAATCGGCCAGGCGGGCAGCACGATCGGGCTCGGGCTGTTGTTCGACACGCTGATCGTGCGCTCCTTGATGACACCCTCGATCGCCGCCCTGCTCGGCAGGTGGTTCTGGTGGCCGCTCAAGGTGCGGCCCCGCCCGGCCAGCTCGATGCTCCGGCCGTTCGGACCGCGCCGGCTGGTGCGCTCGCTGCTGCTGGGCGAACAGGCCGATGCGGCGAAGCCCGCGCACCGTGAACAACCGGTTCCGATGAACGTTTAGCCGGAAGGTTTAGCCGAAAGGTCGGGAAGAACCAACGATTGGGCCACAAAGGTCAGTGAGCGCGGATGATCCTCAGCATCCTGAGATTGATACGGGCGAAACGCCACAGTTGCACAAAGACGTTGTGACGCTTCCTTAATGTCGCCTCGGTCGGCAGTGGAGCACCGGAGATGCGCTCGGCCGTCAGCGCGTTGACCTGCGAGTCCATGTCATTCACGGAAGTGCCTTTCACTCAGGTATCAGCCACCAGAATGGCCGCGCTTTTGCTTTATAGATGAAAAGGTAGTGCAACAGCGCCTTGATCCAGTGTCCTGCCAGGCCCAGTTCGCCCGAGGTGCCGGCGATGTCACGTCCGGTCTGGGGATACTTCGCCGGATCGGGCACCACCGGAAACATCGTCATTGCGGCCGCAGAGCCTTCGCGGAGCCCGGTGCCTGCCGACGCGACACAAGCCGCGCCCATGCTCGCCATCGAGGCGCGGTGGGCAGGAGCGTCGGGCCCCTTTTTAATACGATCTCTGATAGTTTCGGCGACGGTCTTTGCCATGACACCCGATGGCATGCCGGTTCGCGGCGGGCTGGGGGTGATGACAGTGCCGTTCGGACTCTTGCGCGGTTTGGAGATCGGGTGCGGAGGCGCAAAAGCGATCCCCGGCGCGAAAATGTTCGGATAGGTGACGGACTCGTACGTATGTGGCCAGTCCTCGGCAGTCCACTCGTCGTACGGCTTGCCGGAGTAGTCGGCGTCCACCTTGAGGAATCCGGACGGGGCGAACAGGACTGACGTGATGTCGTTGCCGTCCCGGTCGTATGCGGCCAGCGTGGCGCCCTTGAATGGGGGCAACAGCATGGCGAAGTCGAAGTCGAGGTCGTGCTCTTTGCCGTCGAGTTGCTCATACCGCAACTTGCCGTCCATCACCTCATGGACAGCGGCCTCGGTGATGGCTTTGACACCACGCTCACGGAACAGCGATTCGGTCCACATTCGACTGGACTGCACGAAACCGTTCTCAACGAAGCTCATACCCCCGACGCCGAAGTCTCCAAGCTCGTATTCGTTTGTCAAGTAGATGATTTCGGCGAGGTCGCGAACGCCCGCGGCGCGCAGCGTGTGCTCCACATTGAACGCGTATTCGAAGGCCGCACCTTCGCATGTGCAGGTGCCGTGCCCGACGCCGATAACCAGTCGCTGCCGGTGGCCGGCCTTCAGTTTGGCTATGACCTCACCCAGCGCCCTGGCTGCCTCGGTGGCATGCTCTGCGGTACAGACGGAGTAGGAATGCCCCGCGGGCCCGAGACCGGGCGTGGCCGCGAAGTTCAACTGAGGACCCGTGGCGTTGATGAGGTAGTCGTAGGTGAGATTGGCGGTTTCGCCCTCCCGAACCTTCTCGGTATAGACGAAGTCCACCGACGGCGCGGGCTGTTCACCCTTTCCCTGCGGGTGGATCGCCGTCGCGCGCCCCTGATGAAAAGTGATGCCTTTGCGCCGATAAATCGGCCTGAGCGGAATGAGCACCTTCGACGCGTCCATGCGGCCCACTCCGACCCAGATATTGGATGGGATCCAGTTCCAATCGGGGTTCGGAGAGACGACGACGACTTCGTGGGCGCGGTCCAGCCACCGTCGCAAATGCAACGCGGCGGTGTGACCCGCGATGCCTGCACCGAGGATGACGACTCTTGCCATCATTGCTCCCTCTGTCTGGGTCCGCCGAGAGGCCGGGGCCTGCCCTTAAAGGGCACCTCTCGGGTATGAGAGGCGCGGTCGTAAATCACCCCTGCGTCATTCAGAATGACCTTCCGGGACTGGCTTTTCTAGGGTCGAATGGCCTCAATCGTGTGGACTAGGACAACGCCGCGACGCTAGTGGGAATACCTGGGGGGGTATTGCGTTGTAGTTGGTGACCGACCATCCGGGCGCTTCGCCGAGTGATCGGTTCACTACGAGAGAAAAGGAACAGCAATGACCGTCAAGACCCTTACCGCCGCCGATTTCGAAGCAACGATTCTGGCCAATCCGACTGTGCTGGTCGACTTCTGGGCCCCGTGGTGTGGTCCGTGCCGAGGATTTGCACCGGTCTTCGAGCGGTCCGCGCAGAACCACGCCGACGTCGTTCACGCCAAGGTGGACACCGACACCGAGCGAGAACTCGCCGCGACGATCGGTATCCGCTCGGTCCCGACGATCATGGCGTTCCGCGACGGGATTTTGGTCTACAGCCAGGCCGGGGCAATGCCGCCCGCAGTCCTGGAGGATCTGGTCACCAAGGTCAAAGGCCTGGACATGAACGCGGTGCGCGCCCAGATCGCCCAGCGTAAGGCGGCCGCCAGCGCCTGACCGTCCGCTCAGGCGATGGCGCCGGCGTCTTTCAGTGCGGCGATTCGGTCCCAGTCCATCCCGATTTCCATTAGGACGATCTCGGTGTGCTCGGAGGCCTGAGGTGCCCGAATGGTCTCCAGCGGTTCATGGTTGAACTGAACCGGCCCGCGCACGACCTTGAATGGTGCGCCGCCACTTGCCACTTCGACTTCGGTGATCATGTCGTTGGCGATCGCCTGCTCGTCCTGCGCCAGGTCGAGCAGGCTCTGGAACGGGGCCCACTGCCCCTTCATGGTCTTCAAGTGTTGTCGCCAGTAGGCAAAAGGTTTGCCGGCGAACGCATCAGCGATGAGCTTGGCGGCCGCGTCCGCGTTCTGGATCAACGGCAGCACCTCGGAGAAGCGGGGATCGTCGGCGGCCGCGGGGATTCCCAGGTGCTCGAAGGTATCCCGGATCAACCCGGTCGGGCTGATGATGCAGAGATTGATGGTGCCGCCGTCGGAGGTCAGGTAGTTGCCCATGAACGGATTCACCGAGGGCGCCAGCGAGCCGGGCATGGGAGTCCGCATCACCTCGCCGGTCTCCATGCCCTGGGTGACGCTCGCGCCCGCCGCCCACCAGGCGGTGCTCAGCAGCGACACGTCGAGTTCGATGGCCTCACCGGTGCGTTCGCGGTGCAGCAGGGCCGCCGATATGCCTCCCGCGATGAACATGCCGCCGATGGAGTCGCCAAACGCGGGAATGCCTTGTCCCAGTGCGCCGCCCAGTTCCGCCGGGGTCAGGGCGTAGCCCACGCCGCTGCGGGTCCAGAACGCCGTTCCGTCGTACCCGCCGGTGCCGCGCTCGGGGCCCTTGTCGCCGTAGGCCGAGCCGCGCGCGTAGACGATGTCAGGGTTCGCCGCCCGGATGTGCTCGACGTCGAACTTGTTTTTCTGCCGGTGGGAGGGCAGGTAGTTGGTGAGGAAGACGTCGGAAACCTTGGCCAGTTCATAGAGCACTTCCTGGCCGCCGGGCGTGGACACATCGATACCGACGCTGCGCTTACCCCGGTTGGGATGTTCCATCAGCGGATGGCGATCGGGATTGATCTGGATGCCGCCCATGTTGAGGAAGCCGCGCTGGGTGTCTCCGCGCGTGGGGTGTTCGACTTTGACGACGTCGGCTCCCCAGTCGGCGAGGATGGCACCCGCTGCGGGAACGAAGGTGAACTGCGCAACCTCGAGGACCCGAATGCCCTCCATCACTTTGATCATCTACCGGCCTGCTTTCGTTTCGCGGTCACCCAAGTCCCCTACTGTAATTACCACAGTAGGAAGGCCCGCGGGTTTTGCTGAACTCATCGGCCCGGGCAGGCCGCCGAAAGCGCTCACCGACAGGCGCTTTGAGCAGGCATTCTGTCCGTCGTCGGCGGGCTCTAGGACATTGCAGAAAGCGGTACCGATAGGTATACAGTATGTACTGTGCGGTCACCGGCCGGGGGCCGTGCGGTGCGCCTCGCGCGAAGAGAGGGATTTGGGAGGACGTCCACGATGGCAACGCTGGGCTACCGGGCGATCGACGTCGACAATCACTACTACGAACCGACCGACTCCTTCACCCGCTACCTGCCGAAGGAGTTCAAACGGCGCGGGGTACGGATGCTGCGCGACGAGAAGCGCACCTGGGCGGTGATCGGCGAACGCATCAATCAGTTCATCCCGAACCCCACCTTCGACCCGATCATCGAGCCGGGCTGTCTTGATCTGCTTTTCCGCGGCGAGATTCCCGAGGGTGTGGACCCCGCGTCGTTGATGAAGGTCGACCGGCTGGGCAATCATCCCGAGTACCAGAACCGCGACGCCCGGGTGCGGGTGATGGACACCCAGAACCTAGAGACGGTGTTCATGCTGCCGACCTTCGCCTGTGGCGTCGAGGAAGCGCTGAAGGACGATATCGACGCGACGATGGCCTCGGTGCACGCCTTCAACGAGTGGCTTGATGACGACTGGGGATTCGACCGGCCCGATCACCGCATCATCTCGGCGCCGATCATCTCGCTGGCCGATCCGGAGCAGGCGGTGCACGAGGTCGAGTTCGTGCTGGGCCGCGGCGCCAAGATGGTGCTGGTGCGTCCGGCACCGGTTCCCGGCCGGGTCAAGCCACGCTCGCTGGGCGATCCGTTGCACGATCCGGTATGGGCGAGCTTGGCGGAGGCGGGTGTTCCCGTCGGATTTCATCTGAGCGACAGCGGATATCTGGCCATCAACGCCCTGTGGGGCGGCAAGGCCACCTTTGAGGGATTCGGCAAGAAGGATCCGCTTGACCAGGTGCTCCTCGACGACCGGGCGATCCACGACTCGATGGCCTCGATGATCGTCCACCAGGTGTTCACCCGTCACCCAAGGCTGAAAGTAGCCAGCATCGAGAACGGTTCGTACTTCGTCTACCGCTTGATCAAGCGGCTCAAGAAGGCGGCCAACACCGCGCCGCACCACTTCAAAGCGGACCCGGTAGAGCAGCTGAAGAACAATGTCTGGATCGCGCCGTACTACGAGGACGACGTGAAACTCCTCGCCGAGACCATCGGCGTCGACAAGATTCTGTTCGGTTCGGACTGGCCGCACGGCGAGGGGCTTGCCGACCCGATGTCCTTCACCGCCGAAATTCCGCAATTCCCCGAGTTCAGTGCCGAAGATACCCGGAAAGTCATGCGCGACAACGCACTTGACCTGTTGGGCGTCAGCACCTTGAGCGCGAATGTGAATTCGCCGACGCGACACGCCGCTGCGGCGTCACCGGATTCACATACGTCGCGCGCGTCGGTGTAGCCGGCCCCATGAGCGAATGGACCATCGGAGCGGTTCTGGACGCGGTGGCCGACGCCGTGCCCGACCGGGTGATGACCGTCTGCGGCGCCCGCCGCCGCACCTTCGCCGAATCCGCGGACCGCACGCGTCGACTCGCTAACTTTCTGGCCGCCAAAGGTTTCGGCGCCCGCACCGAGCGGACCGCGTTGGGCAACTGGGAATGTGGTCAGGACCGGGTGGCGCTCGTCATGCACAACGACCTGTACCCCGACATGGTCATCGCCTGCGTGAAGGCGCGGGTGGTGCCCGTCAATGTCAACCACTACTACACCCCGCGCGAAGTGTCCGAAGTGCTCGCCTACGTCAAGCCGCGCGGCGTCATCTACCACCGCTCCCTGGGCGCCAAGATCGCCGACGCGGGCGTCGAACTGCTCATCTGCGTCGACGACGGCAGCGAGGCTCCCGAACTCGACGGTGCGTTCGAGCTCGAAGAGGCACTGGCACAGGGTGATTGCGACCATGCCAACACGCCGTCGCCGGACGACCTGTTGATGATCTGCACCGGTGGCACCAGCGGCCGGCCTAAAGGCGTGCTGTGGCGGCAGGCCGACATGTACGTGGCATCGATGAACGGTGACGACCACGCGGACGTGGGCGAGATCCACCGCAGAGCGCAGCACGCGGGTGCGCCCTGGTTCGCGGTGTCCCCGCTGATGCACGCCGCCGGTATGTGGACCGCTTTCTCGGCCATCCTGTCCGGACAGACGGCCGTCCTGTATGACACGCGGCAGAAGTTCGATCCGGCTGCGGTGCTCGCGATCGCCGAACGCGAGAAGGTCGGCCTGATGACGATGGTGGGCGACGCGTACGCGGCGCCCATCGTCGACGAACTCGGGCGGCGCAACTACGAGCTGTCCGCCTTGTTCGCGATCGGCACCGGCGGAGCGGCCACGAACGTCCGGTACCAGCAGGCGCTGCTGAAGTACCTGCCCCACCTCACAGTGATCAACGGCTACGGCTCGTCGGAGACCGGCAACATGGGGTTCGGGCACAGCAGGCAGGGCGTCCAGGCCGAGACCTTCACCATCCGGACCGGCGGCCTGGTGCTGGCGTACGACTACAGCAGGTTCCTCGAACCGGGTGACCCGGAGATCGGCTGGGTGGCGCGCAAGGGACGTATCCCATTGGGCTACTTCGCCGATGAGGCCGCCACTGCCAAAACGTTCCCGGTCGTCGACGGGCAGCGGGTGGTGATCTCCGGTGACCGAGCCTCGTTGGAGGCCGACGGCAGGCTCCGGCTGTTCGGCCGGGATTCGTTGGTAGTCAACACCGGCGGCGAGAAGGTCTTCGTCGAAGAGGTCGAAGAGGTGCTGCGAGCGCACCCCGCGGTGGCCGATGCCCTCGTGGTGGGGCGCGCCAGCGAGCGGTGGGGACAGGAAGTGGTCGCGTTGGTCCAACCCCGCGACCACGCCGAAGCGGACACCGACGCATTACATGCACACTGCGCGGCCGAGTTGGCGCGGTTCAAGGTGCCCAAGGTGTTTATCGTGGTGGATCGGGTACGCCGGCTCGGCAACGGCAAGGCGGATTACCGGTGGGCCACCTGCCTCGCCGAATCGTCAAGCACCGCAAGGACAACATAATGACGCCACCTGACCCCCGGCCGGTCATCGACTGTCTCGTCAACGTGCATTTCGGCGAGACCGAAACCCAGCCTGACTTCATGACGAAGGTGCGAGACGACTATTTCAAGGGCCCGCCGTCGATGTTCGATCCCGTCGACCTCGCCGAACTGCTCGACGAGATGGACAAACACGGGGTGCGCAAAGCCATCCTGATGGACAACCTCGCCAAACCCTCGGTCACCGCCCGCAAATTCGCCGACGAACGACCCGATCGCTTCGCCCTGGCCATGGGCGGGATGAACCTGCTGCGTCCGGTGAAGTCGATGCGGGAGTTGACCGCGGTGGCGGCCGGCCTGCCGGTGGCCTATGCAGTGGTGGGCCCGAGTTTCTGGGCGGACGGGCAGTACCCGCCGAGCGACGCGGTGTACTACCCGCTGTACGCCAAATGCGCCGAAATCGAACTGGCCCTGTGCGTCAACACCGGTCTACCCGGACCGCCCATCCCCGGTGAGGTGCAGAACCCGATCCACCTGGACCGGGTGTGCGTGCGGTTCCCGGAACTGAAGCTGTGCATGATCCACGGCGCCGACCCATGGTGGGACATCGCGATCCGGATGCTGATCAAATACCGCAGCCTGCGTTTGATGACGTCGGCGTGGTCACCGAAGCGGTTGCCGGACAGCCTTCTTCACTTCATGCGTACTCGTGGACCCGACAAGGTCATCTTCGCCTCGGACTGGCCGGTGCTGCGCCAGCATCGCGTGGTGCCCGAAGCCAATGCGCTGGACCTCCCCGCGCACGTCCTCGACAACTACCTCTACCACAACGCCGACAAGTTCTTCTTCGGCACCGATACTGACGAGGAGCGGTAACCGATGGATCGCTACGAATTACGCCGAATCGACTACAGCCTGACTGAGGATCACAAGGCTCTGCAGAGCGCGTATCGCCAGTTGCTGGAGGCGCATTGCCCGATAGAGACCGTCTGGGCGGCACAGGAGACGGGGTTCGACAAGAGCCTCTGGGAGCGGTTGTGTGCCACGGGGGCCACCTCGATGGCGGTGGGGGAGCACGCCGGCGGGGACGGTGCGACGCTGGTGGATCTGGCGTTGGTCGCCGAGGAATTGGGGCGGGCGCTGGCGCCGGTGCCCTGGATCGATCACGTGTGTGCGGCGCGGCTGGCCGAGCGACTGGGCGCGATGACATCCGATGCCGTCGAAGGCAGTAAAATCCTTGGCCTGGATATCGCCCCGGAACCCGTTGTGGGCCGGCGCCTTATCCCGTCGGCCGCCGCTGCCGACGGTGTGGTCCTGCGCGACGGTGACGAGATACTCATGCTGAGTTTCGCCACCCGCCCCCAGCGGGTTCCCAATCTCGGCCAACTCCCGATGGCCTGGGTGGATCCCGGGTCCGCCGATGCGCGGACTGTCCTGGGTTCGGGTCTGCACGCCATTGCGGCCTACCATCGCGCCGTCGACGAATGGCGGGTGCTGACCGCTGCCGCGCTGACCGGTCTGGTCGAGCAGACCATGACCATCGCGGCCGAGTTCGCCAAGTCGCGCTACACGCTCGGAGTGCCCATCTCTACGTTACAAGCCATTTCGCATCCGCTGGCCAACATGGCGATCGCCGTGCAAGGCGGCCGCAACCTGGCCCGGCGCGCCGCCTGGTTTCTCGACAACGAACCCGACCAGCGACCCGAATTGCCCGGGTGCGCCTTCGTGTTCATGGCCGAAGAGGCGCCCAAGGCGGCAACCATGGCGGTACACATCCAGGGCGGTCTGGGAGTCTCGGTGGAAGCCGCCGCGACGGCCTATCTGGTCCGGGCCCGGGGCTGGGCCCTGGCCGGGGGCGACCCGGGTATCGCGGCCAGAGAAGTCGGCCGGATCGTCGCCGAGCGGGAAAGCGGGTAACGGCAATGGATTTCAGCATCGTCGAGCTCAGCGACGACGACCAGGCCTTTCTTGCCGAGGTCCGCGCCTTCCTTGCCGAACATGTGACGGACGAGGTCCGGCGGCGTGATCGCGAAACCGGTGACAACTTCGACGAGGCCGTACACCTGGCCATCGGCGCCGCCGGATATCTCGAGAAGGAGTGGAAGCCGTTGCACGACGGCGGTTTCACCCGGGTCCGGCGCCGTATCTGGGAACTCGAGAAGCGTCGCGTGCATACCCCGTGGGTGACTTGGGGGACCACGGCAATGGTGGCACGGGCCGTGGCGGCCTTCGGCAAACCGGAACTCGTCGAGGACGTGCTGCCGAAGGTCTTCACCGGTGAGGTGCGAATGTGCTTGGGTTACACCGAACCCGAGGGTGGCTCGGATATCGCGACGTGCAAGACGCGCGCGGTGCGGGAGGCGGATGGGTCGAGCTGGATCATCAACGGCTCGAAGATGTTCACCACCGGCGCACACAACTGCCAGTACGTCTTCCTGATCACCAACACCGACCCGGATGCGCGAAAGCACAAGAGCCTGACCATGTTCCTGGTTCCGCTCGATCTCCCCGGCATTCAGATCCAGGGGATCCGCACCGTCGACGGCGACCGGACCAACATCGTGTACTACAGCGATGTCCGCGTCGACGACAAATATCTGCTCGGTGAAGTCAATGGCGGGTGGACGGTGTTGCGCGGGCCGCTGGATGCCGAGCACGGCGCCGTATCCGCGGCGCCCGACGGCTTGCAGGACGTCGCGATCATGCAGCACCAGACCGGGTTCATGTCGGCGGCGCTGGACGCCGTGGCCGCCCGGGCCGGACACCGCGATGCCGGCGGTGTACGCCCGATCGACGACGGATCAGTCGCATATCGGTTGGGCCGCAGCGCGGCTCGCTTGGAGGCGGCGCTGTCGACGCCCAGCATCTTCGGCCGGGTCGCCCAGGCGCAGACCATGCGCGACATCGGGCCGGACCTGATGGATATCGCCGGACCGGCCTCGGTGCTTCCGGTCGAAACCGACGGCGCCGCCGACGACGGGGCGTCGGAATATCTCTATCGCTTCGCTCCGCTGGCCGGAATCTACGGCGGCACGCTGGAGGTGTTCCGCAACATGATCGCCCAGCACGTGCTGGGCCTGGGCAAGCCGAACTACGCACCACCTGTGGCGAGCAGACACCAAGGCCCCTAAAACCGCGCCGTTTCGGGTGCCTTTGCGTCTGCTCGGCGGGGAACTCAGGCGTGCGACGTCGGGCTTTGCGCGGACTCCCATTTCGATCCCAGTGACCTGGCAACCTCGGTGCCGGCTGCGAGGTCAATTTGGAACGTTTCACCGTTGTCGCCTTCGAGCGTGACAACGTAGCCCGAGTCGGTGGGGTCCTTGAAGACGACCTTGTACGGCTTTCCACCCGATCCGCGGTCGACGGCGATGACATCACCGGCGGCGACGTCGTCAATTCGATCTTTTCCGGAGATTTCGGCCATGCCTTCGACGGTAGACGACGGGAACAGCGGCGGTGGCACCGGCGTTGCACCGTGCGATGACTTTGGCTGCTCTGGCCGAACGCCTACTGGACATCCGCCGGATCTACCACGAGCCCGACATCGAGCGCTTCGCCCGCGCCCGTCAGGTGTTGCACCGCTTCCCCGACGCCGAACGCATCGAGGTCCCCACCCACCAATCGATTCCGGGTCTCTACGGCAACGAGGGCAACGTGCAGGACTGGGTGCGGATCAAACGCGAAGTGCTGGTCCTGGGGGAGAAAAAGAGCCTGTCGGCGCGCCGCAACGAGCGCTCCAGTGACTGGATCGCGCCGTCGACCTCCAACGGGTGCGCGATGTCCTGCTCGTACTGCTATGTCCCACGCCGCAAGGGTTATGCCAACCCCATTACGGTGTTCGCGAACATCGAGAAGATCACCGGCTACCTGGAGCGCCACGCCGCCCGCCAGGGGATGAAATCGGTTCCCAACCAGTGCGACCCCGTCGACTGGGTCTACGACATCGGCGAGAACAGCGACTGCTCGGCCGACGCTCTGGTGTCCGACAACGTTCGTGACCTGGTCGAGCTGTTCAGCCGAATTCCGAACGCCAAAGCCACTTTTGCCACCAAATTGGTCAACCGGCAACTTCTGGACTACAACCCCGGCGGTGGCACCCGGGTGCGGTTCAGCCTGATGCCGCAGCAGACGTCCCGCGTCGTCGATATCCGCACTTCGAAGGTGGCCGACCGGATCGCCGCACTCGACGATTTCGTCGAAGCCGGTTACGAGGTCCACCTGAACCTCAGCCCGGTGGTTGTGCATGAGGGCTGGCTGGACGACTGGGCCGAGCTGTTCGACCAGGTGGCCGATGGCACCAATGCCCGCACCAAAGCGCAACTCGCCGCCGAGATCATCTTCCTGACCCACAACGAGGGTCTGCACGACGTCAACCTCGGCTGGCATCCCAAAGGCGAGGAGCTGCTGTGGCGGCCGGACCTGCAGCAGCTCAAGCGAAGCCAGAGCGGCCAGTGGAATGTCCGCTACAAGACCCCGTGGAAGGGGCGCTGGGTGCAGGAGCTGACCGATCTGCTTGCGGTCAAACTGCCGACCTGCCGGGTGCGCTACGCCTTCTGAGCACCGTCATTCGCGTCGGCCCCGGGTGCGGCGCAGCCACCGCCCGCGCCGGATGTCTTTGCGTTGCGCGGCCTCGCTCTTCTCGAGGACGCGAGTGTCCTTGGGCGGCAGCTGCAATTCGTGTTCGGCCTCGATCCCGGCCTGCAGTTGGCGTCCCCGCTCGAGTTCGGCGTCGAGTTCGGCGCCGAACAACAACGCCAGATTGGTGATCCACAGCCACAGCAGGAATACGATGACGCCGCTCAGGGCGCCGTAGGTCTTGTTGTAACTGCCGAAGTGGCTGACGTAGAAGCCGAATCCGGCTGAGGCCACTGCCCACACCACGATGGCCACTGCCGCTCCGATGCTGAGCCAGCGAAATTTCGGCTGCTGCACGTTGGGCGTGGCGTAGTAGAGGATCGCCACCACGAGCGCCATGATCGCCAATATCGCCGGCCACTTGGCGATCGCCCAGACGGTTTGGGCGGCGCTGTCCAAACCGACGACATGCCCGACCGCTTTGGTCACCGGACCGCTGATCACCAGCATGAAAGCCACCGCGGCGGCCAGCAGCAGGCCGGCCAGTGTCAGCACCAACTGCAGCGGGCGCAACTTCCACACCGGGCGCCCTTCACCGATCTCGTAGACACGGTTCATCGCCCGCCCGAATGCGCCGACATACCCCGACGCCGACCACAATGCGGCGAGGGCGCTGAACACCAGGGCGAGCCCGGCCGAAGGGTTGTCGACCACCTGCTGGATCGGCTGGCGCAACATGTCGACCGCGGATGCGGGGGCGACACCGCCCACCACCTCGAGCAGGGCGTCCGTAGTGCGGCGACCCTGACCGACGACGCCGAGCAGCGAGACGAGCACCAGAAGCGCTGGAAACAGCGACAGCACGGCGTAATAGGTGAGCCCGGCGGCCAGGTCGAGGCACTGGTCTTTGTTGAACTCGTAGGCGGTCTTGCGCAGCGCGAACAACCAGGACGCCTTGGTCAGGTCGTCGGGAGAGTCCGGCTTGCTGGGGTCGTCGGGGTCGGGCGCGTGTTTGCGCTCCGTCCTCGGCGCGCCGTCGGTGTCGGAACGGGCCATACCCTCCGGTTCCCACCAATGCGCCGGTCCACACTCGCCGCGGCAATTTTCCTGCCTCGCCAAGAGCCGCCCAAGAATCCTTCAAGGCCGCTCCGCAAGCATCGACATCGGCTCACGGCCACACCGATGGAGCCGATCAACGGGGAGGAACCCAATGCGCACCGACATCACCGGAGAAGGTCAGGCACTTGCCCCTCAGGCTGTGACGCCCCAGGGGCGCCTGCTCGGGTATTGCGCGGCATTGGCATTCAACGCCGGTTGGGTGAACGCGGTGGCGCTGATGATCCTGGCCGTGCCGGTGGGCAACCTGACGGGAGTGACCACCCAGCTCGGCATGGACACGGCCAACCCCTGGCGGTACGAGAGCCACGTGCTCATCGCCATCCTGGCCGGATTTCTGGTGGGAGCGGCCGTCGCGGGTGCGCTGTTGTCCTCCACCCGGGCGCCGCGGGGCGTGCGCCACGCCGTCGTGCTGACGATCCAGGCGGTACTGCTGTTGCTTGCCGCCGCAGGTGTGGAAGAAGGCGCGGTCACCACTGGGATCCAGGCGCTGCTGGCTGCGGCGGCCCTCGGTCTGCAGAACGGCCTGACCTCCAGCTTCCGCGGTATGGCCGTGCGCACCACCCACTTCACCGGCACCATCACCGATCTCGGCCTCATGATCGGCCGCAGCCGCAAGCACGGCATCGACGGATGGAAAGCCGCGATCCTCGCCGTGACGTTGCTGCTGTTCCTGGGCGGTGGCGTGGCCGGGATACTGGCCGGTGCGCGATTCGGCGGCTACGCGCTGCTCATCCCCGCCGCTATCTGCCTGGCCCTGGGTAGCGCCTATCTCATGCAGGTGACCCGCGGCCCGCGGCTCATCCGGCCTGTGCAGTGGCGCTGAGCGGTAGCTCCGCAGTCTCCGATAGCCACGGACGTCAGTGGACTGCCGTTGCGTGCAGCCAACGAGGCCACGGTCTGGAGAGCCGACCGGATCGAGCCGCGCACCGCCTCGCTCGGGTTATTCGCACGGCTGAACTTCCCCCGTTCCGGCGAGTAAACCGCCGTCTGCCGCACACCCTCAGGGGCAGGCGATGGTGGCGGCCGCAACGCGGGCGCCCCGCGGCAACGGCACCATCGGCCGGCTGGACAATGTCGAAATCACAGAATTCGCAATACTCATGCCCCGCTACGAGGTCGACTGGGCCGGCTGCAGGCGGGTCAACATGCAGAACGTGGCCGGCTGGAGCAACGTGCCGGTCCGAGTCCTGCGCTAAAGGCCGGCGCCTCGGCGCCAGACCAGGGTGCTGTGCGTGGTGGACCCATGAGAGGTCACGGTCGCCGACAGCGTCAACCGGTCGCCGTCGACCCGCGCGTGCCGAATCTGCGGCTGTGCCAACAACTCCGGCATCGTCGCGATCAGCACGTGGTGGGTGACCGTCGCTGCGGCTTCGTCGACCACGAATCGGCCTCCGTAGGAGACGAATTCGCCGCCCGCGCCGGGTGTCAACTGCGCGGACATGTGGCCGTCGTCGGTGTAGATGATGAGCCCGGACGGGTGCTCGCCGAACGGGTACCGTACGGTGGCGCTCCGGTCATCACGAGACACGAACGACTCCAACAACCAGCCACCTGGCAACGCGTGTCGCAGATCGGTCACGGGTTCAGCGCCTGCGCCTTCGCCCAGCGGTAGTCGGCCTTGCCGGATGGACTGCGCTCGATCACGCTGCGGAATACGACGGCCTTGGGCAACTTGTACCGGGCCAGCGACTGACCGGCGTGGGCCACCAGTTCCTCCGGTTCGGCCTGGGCGCCTTCGGCGAGGGCGACGACGGCGACCACCTCTTGGCCCCAGCGCTCGCTGGGCCGGCCGGCCACCACCACGTCGGCCACCGCGGGATGCGACGCGATCGCGCTCTCGACCTCCTCGGCGAAGATCTTTTCGCCGCCGGAATTGATGGTGACCGAGTCCCGGCCCAGCAATTCGATGTGTCCACTCTGATGATGGCGGGCACGGTCGCCGGGAACCGCATACCGCACACCGTCGATCACCGGGAAGGTCGCGGCGGTCTTGGCGGCGTCGCCCTTGTAACCCAGGGGAACATAGCCGCGCTGCGCCAACCAGCCGATGCCGTCGTGACCCGGCGGTAGAATCGACGAAAGATCTTCCGCCGCAACGAATGTGTCCGGGCCGGCGTTGAAAGTTCCGGTCGACACCGCGCCCGACGTCGACATGTGGTGCATCTGGGCGCCGGTTTCAGAAGACCCCACTCCGTCGACGATCATCGCATTGGGCAGGACATCGATCAGGCGTTGCTTGACGTACGGCGTCAGCAGGGCGCCACCGTTGGCCACGACGAACAGCGACGACACATCGGCGATCCCCTTCTCGATCGCGGCGACCAACGGGCGGGCGATCGCGTCACCGACCACCGACACCACCGCCACGCCCTCGCGCTCGATGGTGCGCACCACATCTTCGGCGTCCAGATGGTCCACCACCGTGGGGAAGACGATGGTCTGTCCGGTGGTCACCGCCATCATCACGGTCCACTGCGCGGCGCCGTGAATCAACGGCGGCAACACCATGACCTTGGTGCCCGGACCGGCGGTCACCCGGGCCACCACCTCGTCGACGGAACTCACGAACTGCCCGGTCATCAGGTCGCGGCCGCCGAAGGAGGTCATGAAGATGTCGTGCTGGCGCCACAGCACACCCTTGGGCATGCCGGTCGTGCCGCCGGTGTAGAGGACATAGAGGTCATCGGGTGAGTGCCGCACCGGCGGCGGCTCCGCGGGGCTTGCCACGATGCTCTCGTAATCGACTGCGCCGTCCAGCAATTCGTTGCCTGACTGGTCGGCGATCTGAATCAGCACGCGCAGGTTCGGCAGATCGGGCAGCACCTCGGCCACCCGCGGCGCGAACGCCGCGTGGTAAACCAACGCGCTCGCCGCCGAATCCGCCAGCAGGTACTGTAGCTCGCTCTTGACATAGCGGTAGTTGACGTTGAACGGGGCGACCCGGGCCGCGAAGCTGCCGAAGAGGGCCTCGACGAACTCGTTTCCGTTGTAGGCGTACAGGCCCAGCAGGTCCTGGCCGGCTTCGTGGCCGGGCAGTTGCGATCGCTCGGTGTGGCAGCCGAGTCCCTGCGCGTGCAGGTAGGCGGCCAGTCGGTTCGAGCGCTCGACGATCTGCGCATAAGTGAAGCGCTTGTCACCCTGGATCACCAGTTCGCGGTCGGGTATCGCGGCGGCGACGGCCGCGGCGACAGCAGGCACAGTGAATTCAGGCACAACGATCCTTCGACGTCAGGGCTGGTGGGGGAGCAGGCGGACCATCAGCCCGCTCGCTTCGGTGAGTACCGCACCCTCGGAGCTTGTCATGCTCGCGGCGATGAACACCTTGCGGCCCTCGATTCGGTCGACGCGGCCGTGGGCGCTCAGCGGTGCGTCGATCGGGGTGATCTTGCGGTAGTCGACATGCAGGTACGCCGTGCGGGTGGGGCGGATGTCCGCGCCGGTGACCACCATGCCGAACAGCCAGTCGTAGAACAACGGAATCATGCCACCGTGCACGGCGTGGTTGCCCCCGACATGGGAGGCGGTGAAGTGTCCTTGCATGCTGACTTTGTCGGAGCTCATCTCGGTGAGGGTCCAGGGCGGCATGAGCGGATGGCCCAGACCGGGGATTTCCAGGACGCGCCCGGCCGGCACCTCGATATCGGGCACCCGATGAGATTCCAATGTGGCGCAGGCGCTTTCCAGGTGCTCAGTAGCGGCGTCCCAGGCCGCGACGTCCGGTTTGGTGGAGACGGTCAGGTCCTGCAGCCGACGCAGCGCGGTGATGTAGCGCTCCAGCCCGGGTGGCGCGTCCAGTGGCCTGACGTCGGGGAAGCCGCCCCGGATTTCGCTGGCTGTGTCCGTCATCCAAAGTCCCTTCAGCCCAACCTTGAGCAGCTCGTCGGGGGTCGCAGCGGCCGGACTTCACCGACCGGGAATTCCGGCGACCAGTTGATCGTGAACCAACCGGTGACCTTCCCGGCGAACGGAATCAACATGCCCGACACCTCCCGCCGTCTGATACTAAACTCGTTACAGTATAGATTTCAGCAGTTCGGCACCACCATCTGGTGGCGCAAGGAGCGAGATGACTGAAGCCGTTGCCGGCGGTGGCGCTGCGACGAGATCGCGGCCACCGGCGACACCGGCTTGAAGTTGAGGTAGGTGAATAGTCATGTCATGGGCGATGCGTGGGCTGGGTATCACCCGGGAACTGGGCATGGTGCTGCCGCGGACGGTGGCCGGTTTCACCGAGTCGACCCGGTTGGAGCCGGCAGGTCCGCGCGGTGTGCGTCAGTTCGGCGAGGTGTTCCTGGATGAGCTTGTGCTGACCGGATTTTCGGTGCTCGGGGGCAGCGTGCCACGCAACGTCCGATCTTTGGAGGCATGTGCTGCGGCGGCTGAAGAGTTGTCGGCGCTGGGCCTCGACGGCGCCCACGCCGAACCGGCTCCGCTGCGGGTGCGCGCCATCAAGCGCCGCCGGATCGCCGGACTGTCCTACGAGCGTATGTCCTTCGAGCATGAACCCGCGCTGCCGCAGACGTTGATCGACGAAGGATTCGGGGGGCCGTCCCGGGCGGCCGTACACCTGTGCCGGCATCGCTCACCCGGCCCGGATGGCCCGCGGCCCTGGTTGATCTGGATTCACGGTGCCGGCCAGGGCGGGGCCGAAGACATGTTGATGTCGCGCATCGACCGGGTGTACCGCGGGCTGGGATTCAATGTCGCGATGCCCATCCAGCCCGGACATGGCAGCCGGCGCGGCTATTGGCCGAGCTATCCGGACATGGATCCACTGGGCAATGTCGCGGGCATGATGCGGTCGGTGTCGGAGATCCGCGCCGTGGTGCGGTGGGCACGACGGCAGGCCAGTGCCGTTGTGGTGGCCGGGGTTTCGATGGGCAGCCCGGTCGCCGCGCTGGTATCGCACCTCGAGCGGAACGTGGACGCGGTGGCGCTGTATACCCCGATTCTGGGGCTCAACGGGATGATCGCACGACACCTCGGGCGCTCAGGTTCGTCACACAGCGAGTACCGGCGGCTGCTGCAGTCCGAGGTGGTCGCTCAGTTAACCACGGTGATCGATCCGCTGATGGCCGATCCGGCGCCACCGCCGGAACGGAGGCTGATCGTCGCCGCCCGGCACGACCGGATGGCGATGCTGGAGCCGGCGCTGGTGTTGCAGGAGAAGTGGGGCGGCCAGTTGCACTGGTATGACGGCGGCCACGTCAGCCATGTGTTCTCCCGGCGCGTGCAGATGATCTCCGAGCGGTTTCTGCGTGAGGTCAGAGACGACGTGTCGGCGCGGACGGCCGATTAATGGGCGTGGTGCGCACCGCACGCGAGGTGGTGGAGCTCTACAACCTGGTGGTCTGGAACGAACACGATCTAGATCTAGCCGCAGAGTTGTTCGCTGACAACGTGATCCGGCACGGAGTCAGTGAGGCGCACTGTTTGACCCACGACGAGGCGGTGCAACGCGTCGCCGACATGTGGCAGGTGTGTGACTCGCTGCACTTCGACCTCAATATCGTCGTTGCCGGTGATGACGGCGAGCACGTCGCCATCGTCTACGACTCGACCATCTTGGCCAACGACGCGGAAACCAACGTCGCCAGCATCGAGGTGTTCCGCGTCGTCGATGGCAGGATCGCCGAAGTCTGGAATTGCGGCTACCAGCAAGGGGTTTGGACGTGACTGAACGGGTGCTCGACGAACTGGGCTACTACCTGCTGGCCGGGGCGGGTGGTGAGGGGCCGGCGACGTTGATGGACGAGGCGCGCCGCGGCGAAGAGCTCGGCTTCGGCACCGCGTTCATCTCGGAACGCTGGAATGTCAAGGAGGCGTCGTCTTTGGTCGGAGCGGCGTGCGCGGTCACCACCCGCATGCAGATCGCCACTGCCGCAACGAATCACAACACGCGCCATCCGCTGATCACCGGATCGTGGGCGACTACCATGCACCGGCTCTCCGGTGGCCGGTTCACGTTGGGGATCGGGCGCGGCATCGCCGCGATCTACGGGGCGTTCGGCATTCCGGCGGTCACCACGGCGCAGATGGAGGACTGGGCTCACGTGATGCGCCGGTTGTGGCACGGCGAGGTGATTTTCAACCACGACGGGCCGATGGGCAAGTATCCGATCCTGTTCCTGGACCGGGACTTCGACGAGGACATCCGGCTGGCGCTGGTGGCTTTCGGTCCCAAGACGCTGGCGCTGGGTGGTCGGGCATTCGACGACGTCATCCTGCATACCTACTTCACGCCCGAGACGCTGCAGCGCTGTGTGGCGACGGTGAAGTCGGCGGCGGAGAAGGCGGGCCGCGACCCGGACAGCGTGCGGGTGTGGTCGTGCTTCGCCACCGTCGGTGATCACCTGCCCGAGCCGCTGCGGTTGAAGAAGACCGTCGCCCGGCTGGCGACCTACCTGCAGGGCTACGGCGATCTGCTGGTGCAGACCAACAACTGGGATCCCCTGGTGCTGCAGCGGTTTCGCGAGGACCCGGTGGTCACGTCGATTGCCGGTGGGATCGATCACAAGGCCACGTCGGAACAGATCGAGCACATCGCGACGCTGATTCCCGACGAATGGCTGGAGCCCTCGGCCACGGGGTCCGCGCAGCAGTGCGCCCAGCGGATTCGCCGCGAATTCGACTACGGCGCCGACGCGGTGATCCTGCACGGCGCCACGCCCGAGGAGCTACAGCCCGTCGTCGCGGCCTACCGCGGGTAGCGGCGCGAGCAGACGCAAAAGCACCCGGGAGCGGCCGCTCCCCGGGGCTTTTGCGTCTGCTCGCGCAACCGAACGCTAGGGCAGGATCACCGTGCGGGAGACTGGCTCCGCGGCGATCTGCCGGGACGAGAGCGCGCGCTGCAGCGAGGCCAGTAGCGCGTCGCGGGTCTCCCGCGGGTCGATCAGCTCGTCGAACCCGAAGCCTTCGGCCGAGCGGAACGAAGCCTGCAACTCGGCGTCGCGCAGCTTGGCGGTCAGGTCCTCACCCGCGTGCGAGGCACGACTGAGTGCGGCCGCGCTCATGGCTCCCATCGTGGCGCCGGGATAGGCGAACGTGGCCGACTGGTGGTCGAAGCCGAGCAAAGACATCACCATCGAGCCGAAGCCGTAGGCCTTGCGCAACGTGAGATGCAGTTTGATCGTCGTGGCGGCGGTTTGTGCGGCGAACATCCGCCCGCCGGCGCGCAGCACGCCGCTGCGCTCGGAGCGGCTGCCGGGCAGCATTCCCGGGTTGTCGGCCATGAAGACGATGGGCAGGTGGAAAGAGTCGGCCACCAGGATGAAATGGGCGGCCTTGTCTGCGGCAGCGGCGTCGATCGACCCGGCCAGCACCTGCGGCTGGTTGGCGACGACGGCGACGGGGTGCCCGCCCAGATGCGCCAGTGCGCAGATGATCGCTTTACCGAATGACGGTTGCACTTCGAACCAGTCGGGCCGGTCGAAGACCACGTCGAGCACCGCCCGGATGTCGTAGACGCGGCGATTGTCACGGGAGACGATGTTGAGCAACTCCGGAGTCGGCCGCGGCGCCGTTGTGTCGTCGGGGGGCAGGCTGGCCGGGTATGACCAGGCGCTCGCCGGGAAATAGGACAGGTAGCGGCGAATCTCGTCGAGCACGGTTTCGTCGTCCTCGGCGACGTTGTGGATCACTCCGCTGGGCAGGGCCACGTCCGGGCCACCCAGATCCTCCTTCGAAATGTCCTCTCCCGTCGACTCTTTCACCACCGGCGGCCCCGCGGTGAAGATGGTCCCGTGCCGGCTCATGATGCGGAAGTCGCAGACCGGGGCCACCAGGGCACCGTGTCCGGCCGAGGGCCCCAGCACCGCGGCAACCGTCGGGACCCGCCCCGAACACTGCGTCTGGGCCAGCAGGTCGGTGGGTGTGCGCCCGTAGTGGCCGCCGGTGGGCCGGAAACCCGCGCCGTCGAGCAGCATCACCAACGGAACCCGGTCGCGCACAGCCAGTTCGGCAATCCGGTAGCGCTTGGAATTGCCGCCGGGCCCGATGGTTCCCGCCAGCGTCGTGAAGTCCTCCGCGCCCACCAGCACCGGCTTTCCGTGCACCAGGCCCGAACCGGTGACGATCGCGTCGGCGGCGACGTCGCCACCGACCAGGGTGCCGATTTCCCGGAACGTACCGGGGTCGAGGAGCCGCTCGACACGGGCCCGCGCGTCCAGTTTGCCTTTGCCGCGGTGCTTGTCGAGGCGCTCGGGCCCACCCATGCCGCGCGAGTGCCGGCGGCGACGGTCGAGGTCGTCGAGGGTCTCCTGCCAGTCTTGGGAGTTGGCCATGCTTGTGGTCCTCACTCGCTACTGGGCGCTCGGTGTCTGCTGAAGTGCTCACTGTAGCGCCGCGTTGACGTTGACCCTACCGAATTGCTTACTGTAGCTTTCCCCCTATGGTGTGTGGGGGCCTCAAGATCGACGGTGGCATACCCAACCGGCTGGATCAGGTGGTCGAGGCGGCCGGTGCCCTGGAAGCGCAGGGCTACGACGGCGGGTGGACCGCCGAGACGAGCCACGACCCGTTTCTGCCGCTGCTGCTGGCCGCCGAGCACACCTCACGGATCGAGTTGGGCACCAACATCGCCGTGGCCTTTGCCCGCAACCCGATGACCGTCGCGAACCTGGGCTGGGACCTGCAGGCCTACTCGCAGGGGCGGTTCGTCCTCGGGCTGGGCACCCAGATTCAGGCTCACATCGAGAAGCGGTTCAGCATGCCGTGGAGCCATCCGGCACGGCGGATGCGCGAGTTCGTGGCCGCGATGCAGGCGATCTGGTCGGCCTGGAAGGACGGCACCAAACTCCGGTTCGAGGGCGACTTCTACACCCACAAGATCATGACCCCGATGTTCACCCCGGAGCCCAACCCGTACCCGCTGCCGAAGGTCTTTCTCGCCGCGGTCGGCGAGGCGATGACCGAAATGTGCGGCGAGGTCGCCGACGGGCATCTCGGTCACCCGATGGTGTCCAAGCGCTACCTCACCGACGTGACGCTCCCGATCCTGCGGCGCGGACTCGAGCGTTCCGGTCGCGACCGCAGCGACTTCGAGGTGTCGGCCGAGGTGATGGTCGCCACCGGCACCAACGAGGACGAGCTGAGAACCGCCATGGCGGCTACCCGAAAACAGATCGCGTTCTACGGCTCCACCCCCGCCTACCGCAAGGTGCTCGAGCTGCACGGGTGGGGTGACCTGCATGAGGAGCTGCACCGCCTTTCCAAGGAGGGTGAGTGGAACACCATGGGATCGCTGATCGACGACGAGATGCTCGCGACGTTCGCGGTGGTGAGCCAGGCCAACGAGGTCGGCTCCGCCCTGCGCGCCAGGTGCGAGGGCGTGGCGGACCGGGTGCTGCCGATCTTCTACGCAGCCTCCAATGACTGTATCCGCCTGGCGCTGAAGGAGTTTCGCCGGTGAGCGCCCCCACCATGAATGAGGCCGCGAAGTTGTTGGCGGATCCTCAGGCCTACACCGACGAGCGTCGGCTGCATGCGGCTCTCACCCATCTGCGGGCCAAGGCGCCGGTGTGCCGCGTCGACGCACCGGGCTACCGCCCCTTCTGGGCGATCACCAGGTACGCCGACGTCATGGACATCGAGCGCAACAACGAGCTGTTCACCAACTGGCCGCGGCCGGTACTGGCGACCATCGAGGGTGACGAGTTGCAGACGGCCTCCGGCGTGCGCACCCTCATCCATCTCGACGACCCGCAACACCGGGTGGTGCGTGCCATCGGTTCGGACTGGTTTCGCCCGAAAGCCATGCGCGCGCTCAAGATTCGCGTCGACGAGTTGGCCAGGATGTACGTCGACAAGATGCAGGCGGCCGGCCCGCAGTGCGACTTCGTCCAGGAGGTTGCGGTCAATTTCCCGCTGTACGTGATCATGTCGCTGCTCGGGATACCGGAGACTGACTTCCGGCGCATGCTCAAGCTGACACAGGAACTGTTCGGCAGCGACGACAGCGAATACAAGCGCGGCGCCACGGCCGAGGACCAATTGCCGGCGCTGCTGGACATGTTTACCTACTTCAACGGTGTCACCGCCGCGCGCCGCGAACACCCCACCGAAGATCTGGCGTCCGCCATCGCCAACGCGCGCATCGACGGCGAACCGCTGTCGGATATCGAGACGGTGTCCTACTACCTGATCGTCGCCACCGCCGGTCACGACACTACCAGCGCCACCATTTCCGGTGGGCTGCATGCGCTTCTGGAAAACCCCGACCAGCTGCACCGGCTGCGGGAGAACCTCGACCTGATGCCGCGGGCCACCGAGGAAATGATCCGCTGGGTCACGCCCGTCCGGCATTTCATGCGGACCGCTGCCCACGACACCGCGGTGCGCGGGGTGCCCATAGCGGCCGGCGAATCGGTGCTGCTGTCTTACGTGTCGGCCAACCGCGACGAGGACGTGTTCGACGAGCCGTTCCACTTCGACGTCGGGCGCGAGCCCAACAAACATGTGGCGTTCGGATATGGCGTGCACTTCTGCATGGGAGCGGCGCTGGCCCGAATGGAGGTGGCCAGCTTCTTCACCGAGTTGCTGCCCCGGCTGCAGTCCATCGAGCTGGCCGGCGATCCGCAACTCGTGGCCGCGACGTTCGTGGGAGGTCTCAAGCACCTGCCGGTCCGGTACACGCTGTCCTAGGATGCGATCGATATGACGCGCAGGACGATTGTGATCACGGGCGCCAGTGACGGTATCGGCGCCGCGGCCGCGCGGCAGCTCACGCGCAGCGGCGCACACGTCGTCGTGGTGGGCCGCTCGCAGAGCAAGACCACCAGAGTGGCCGAGGAACTCGGTGCGGATTGCTACGTGGCCGACTTCGCGGAGCTGTCCCAGGTGCGGGCATTGGCGGACAAGATCCGCTGCGAGTACTCCCGCATCGACGTGCTGGCCAACAACGCCGGCGGCATGTGCCGGGAGCTCACGATGACCGCCGATGGTCTCGAGAAGACCTACCAGGTCAACTACCTGGCGCCCTTCCTGCTCACCACGCAGCTGCTGGACCTGCTCGTCGACTCCCGCGCGACCGTCGTCAACACCACCAGCTCCTCGCAACGGATGCTGCCCCGGGTCACTATCGGCGATCTGGAGCGCACCGCGACGCGGCGTCCGAGCGTGGCGTATGCCCTCACCAAATTGGCAATAGTGTTGTTCACCAAGGAATTACACCGCCGCTACCACGACAGCGGGGTGTCGGCGGCGACGTTCCACCCGGGGTATGTCAATTCCAACTTCGGTGACGCCTCAGGATCGCGGTTCCTGCTGTTCATGAAGAACCGGGTCCCGGTGACGGCTCGCTTCACCGCCACCCCGGACCAGGGCGCCGCACAACTGGTGTGGCTTGCGTCAAGCACCCCGGGTGTCGACTGGCAGTCAGGTGAGTACTACTCCAAGCACAAGGTCTGCAAGGCCAACCGCGCGGCCTACGACCCGGTGCTGGCCGGCCAACTCTGGGATCGCACCCTGGCCACACTGGCCCGGGGTTAGGGTCGCCGTCCGGCGATCGTGCCGGAGGCGGTAATACTTGGATGCGCTACCGGAAGGGGATTTCGTGCTGGGTGTTCATCACGCCGCCATCTGTACCGCCGATGTCGGGCGCTCGCTGCGCTTCTGGAGGGACGGGCTGGGGTTGACCGAATTGTTCGATCACACCTTCACCGGTGACTGGCCGGAATTGTTCGGTGCCAAGACCGATCAGTTGAGATCGATCTTCCTGGGAGACCCGCAGGCGCCCGACGGCGGCATCGTCGAGTTGGTGGAGTTGCCCGGCGCCGACGAGGCCCCCCGCGAGCCGTCCGGGCCGCGGCACGGCTTCTTCCTCCTGTCCCTGCAGCGCGAGGTGGCCTCGACCCTGTCCACGCTGGCGGACCTGGGCTTCACCGACGGCGTCCGGCAGATCACCATGCCCGCCCCGGCGGGCAAGACCGTACCGATGGCGGTGATCACCGCGCCGGACGGTGTGCTGGTCGAGTTGATCGGACCCGCGGCGTGAGCGCCTCGGTGGCCCTGGTGACCGGCGGCGGGTCCGGGATCGGTCGGGAAACCGCCGTGATGCTGCGCGACGCCGGCCATGACGTCGTGGTGTGGGATGTCGCCGGCGGCGACATCGATTGCGATATCAGCGATCTCGATGCCGTGACGGCGGCGATGGAGCAAACCGTGCGCGAGCACGGGGTGCCCACCCGGGTGGTGGCGTCGGCCGGTATAGGTTCGTCCGGTCTGCTGCTGGCCATCGACCCCGCCGAATGGCAACGGGTGCTGGCCGTCAATCTGACCGGCACCTTCCACACGATCCGGGCGGCCGCGCAGGCCATGGTGGATGCCGAACTGGAAGGCTCGATCGTCGTGGTGTCCAGCATCAGCGGGACGGTCGCGGACCGGGACATGGGTGCCTACTGCGTATCCAAGGCCGGCCTGGACATGCTGGTGAAGGTCGCGGCCGTCGAGTGGGGTGTGCACGGCATCCGGGTCAACGCCGTCGGGCCCGGCGTCACCCGAACCCCGATGCTGCCCGATGCCGAGAAGTGGCCCGCCTGGGTCGAGGGCATGTCGAAGCGGACCGCGCTGCGCCGGTTGGGGGAGCCCGGTGACGTGGCGCAGGCGATCGTCGGCGTTCTCGAAATGTCCTGGGTGACAGGACAAGTGCTGCACGCCGACGGCGGACTCTCGCTGCACAGCCCGATCGACGCCTACGGACAGGTCGAGAAGCTGATGCGGCTCAAGAAGCTGCAGGAACTGCACAAGGCGAAGCAGCAGGCGACCGACGCCTAGTCCGCGAGGGTGAACGCCACGACGCCCCACCGGCGCGTCGCGTCGTGAGATTCCCACTCGGCGGCAAAGGGAACTACGAAAGCCCGTAATCGATGACGCCCCGCACAATTTCACCGTTCAAGAGGTCGGCGTAGGCCTGATTGATGTCGTCGAGGCGATAGCGCCGGGTGATCATCTCGTCGAGTTGCAGCTGCCCGGTCTGGTAGAGCCGGGCCAGCCGGGTGATGTCGGCCTTGCCGTTGCAGGAACCGAAGATGGTGCCTGCCAACGTCTTGTTCATCAGGATGAAGTCTTGCAGGTTGATGTTGACCGAATGCGTCAGCTGCGAGGTCATGCCGGTGAGCACACAGGTGCCGCCCTTGCGGGTCAGTGCCACGGCGTCGCGCACGTCGTCGGCGGTGATCAGCGACGGCGAGACCACCACCGAGTCGGCCATCACCCCGTAGGTCAGACCGCGGACCAGGTCGGTGGCCTCGGCCACCGACGCGACGCTGTGGGTGGCGCCGAACTGCAGGGCCGACTTCTGTTTGAACTCGACCGGGTCGACGGCGATGATCTGCGCCGCGCCGTTGATGCGGGCGCCCTGGATCGCTCCGGTGCCGATGCCGCCGGCCCCGATGACGACGACGGTGTCACCGCCGCGTACCCCCGCCCGGTTGGCGGCCGAGCCGTAACCGGTCGGAATCGCGCAGGATAGCAGGGCGCTGGGCACCAGCGGCAGCTCGCGCTCAATCTTGATCAGCGAATTCACCGATACCACAGTGTGTTTGGCGAATGCACCGACTTTCGCCAAGTGGCCCAACGGCTTACCGTCGGCGGTGTGATGACGGAAGGTGCCGTCGGTCGGCATTCCCGGGACCATGGTGCCCATCCCGGTGTCGCAGAGGTACTCCATGCCGGTGGCGCACCAGCGGCACTGGCCGCACACGGCGACGAACGACATCACCACGTGGTCGCCCACCTCGAATTCGGTGACGCCAGGGCCGACTTCGCGCACGATGCCCGAACCCTCATGACCGCCGATCATCGGGAACATGGTCGGCAATCCCATGGCCTTCATCACCTCGTTGGGCGCCGACATGTCGCCCTTGAGGATGTGGTCGTCGGAGTGGCACAGTCCCGCCGCGGCCATTTCGACCAGGGCCTCGCCGGCCCGCGGTGCGTCGAGTTCGAAGTCTTCGACCGACCAGGGGCCGCCGATACCGTGCAGGATCGCCGCGCGGCTTTTCATGCTCGACTGTTCAGGGGGCTAAAGGTGACGGGAAGCTTGTTGGGGGAGCGGAACACGAGTCCGACGATCTTGGATTCGACGCCGGTGCCGTCGTCGGGGACGAATCTCAGATCGTCGACCCTGTCGAACAGGCTGTTGAGCATCACCCGGGTTTCCAGTCGGGCCAGGTGCATGCCCAGGCACATGTGTATGCCGCCGGCGAAAGCGATGTGGGCCTGGCGCGGGCGGCGGATGTCGAAGATATTGGGGTTGGTCCAACGGGTTTCGTCGCGGTTCGCCGAGCCCATGCACATGTCGATCTGCGCGCCCGCCGGAATCGTCTTGCCGCCCAATTCGATCTCGCGGGTGGTGGTGCGCATGACCATGGTCAGCGGGGTCTCGTAACGCAAACCTTCTTCCATCGCCACCGGTATCAGCGACCGGTCCTGGCGGACCATGTCCAACTGCTCGGGATTGGTCAGCAGCGCATACAGCAGGTTTCCCGACGAGCGGTAGGTGGTCTCCAGCCCGGCCGGCAGGAGCAGGCGCAGAAACGCGATGATGGCCTCGTCGGTCAGCTTCTCGCCGTCGATCTCGGCCGCCACCAGGTCGCCGATGATGTCGTCGGTGAGCTTGCGGCGGCGCTGCTCGACCTGGTTGAGGAAGTACCCGTGCAACTCAGCGGCCGCGGTCAACCCGGCCATGATGTCGGTGGAGATCGAGATGAGATCCATCGAAAGGCGACGGAACATGTCGAGGTCTTCCCTTGGCAGCCCGAGCAATTCGGAGATGATCCGGGTCGGGAACTCGAAGGTCAACGCCTTCACCAGGTCGGCGTGACCATCCTGCTTGATCTCGTCGATCAGCTGGTCACACACCGGCCCGATGACCGACGGCTCCCAGCGCTCTAAAGCAGTGGCCCGGAACGCCTTGGCCACCAGGCTGCGATGGTCATGGTGCTCCTTGCCGCCCATCGCCAGGATGGTGTGTCCCATCACCAATCCGATGGTGTCGTCGTATTTGGCCGAGGTGAACGTCGCGTCGTCGCGGAAGCCGCGGAACACGTCGTCGTAGCCGAACAACACCCACTCATCGCTGGGCCGCAACTCCTCCGGCACCTGTTCGGTGTCCATCAGTCCGCCGTGCCACACCGGGTCGGTGCGGCGCATGTATTCGAAGAAGGGGTACGGGCTGTTCTCGCCGGTGAAGTCGAGCGCGACGGGGGCGCCCTCTTGATCGGTGCTGAGCGTCATCAGCGCTCCTCCCTGAGCAACCGAGTTTGCCCGTGCACGCGGGCCGGACAGTGAATGTCGCTATCATAATATAAATAGCAACCTAGACAATGCGTGGGGCGGAAGGGCGGTGGTGCCGGAGTGCCGCAACGCCGATTCGTGTGTTCCATCGACGAGCTACCGCCGGGTGCGATGAAACTGGTCGACGTCGGAAAATTCGGGGTGGGCGTGTACAACGTGAGCGGCGCGCTGCATGCGATCGTGAACTACTGCTCGCACGAGGGCGCGCCCCTGTGCCTGGGCCTGGTCGGCGGCACCAACGAACCCGCGCCGGACGAACCCGACGGCGTGCGCCGGGTTCGCGACGGCCAGATCATCCGATGCCCTTGGCACAATTGGGAATTCGACATCACCACCGGACGCAATGTGGCCGATCCGAGCCGGCGCGTGCGGACCTACCAGGTCGACGTGACCGACGGACAGGTGTATCTCAACGCATGATCATCGACACCAACGTACAACCGCATTTCCGGTACAACGCCGAGATCCGGCGGTATCTCCCCGCAGCCCATAAGCTGCGGTCCATCCCCGACGTCGAACAGCAGTGGTATCAGGCGCCCGGCGGCGACTACCGCGCCGATCTGTACGGCGATGGTTACCCGGGATCGGACCCCGACACCCTCAGCCGCCACCTGTTCGACGAGGGTCCGGCGAGCTACGCCATCCTCAACCCGCTGACGCGGGGCAATATCGCCGACTACCTGCTGAACAGCCGCATCTGCGCCGCAGTCAACGACTGGCTGCTGGACCGGTGGCTCGAGCCGGACGTGAGCGACCGATTCCGCGGGACCATCCGGGTCAACCCGGAAGATCCCCGGGGCGCGGTCGCCGAGATCGAACGCTTGGCAGGGCATCCCAAGCTGGTACAGGTCGGCGTGCCGCTGCAGTCTCGCGAGCCGTACGGCAAGCCGATGTTCGAACCCATCTGGGAGGCCGCCGCCGCGCACGGGCTGCCGGTAGCGGTGCACATCAACGGCGGCAACGGCGTCGACCACCCGCCGACGTTCGCCGGGCACGCCCACACCTACCCGGGCTACGCGTCCTTCATGCCGCTCAACTACTTCGTGCACCTGGCCACGTTGATCGTCGAGGGTGCCTTCGGCCGGCACCCGGGGCTCAAGTTCGTGTTCGCCGACGGCGGTTACGACATCCTCACCCCGTTGATGTGGCGGCTGGACACGTTCTGGCTGTCGATGCGCGACCAGACGCCGTGGGTGGACCGCTATCCCAGCGAATACCTGCCGGGCCACGTCCGGTTCTGCTCGTCGGCGTTCGACGGCCCGGCCCAAACCACGCACGCGAGGCGATGGATGGACTTCTCCGGGAAGGACGACCTGGTGATGTACGGGTCGAGCTACCCGCACTGGTCGACGTCCGGCCCCGACGACGTGGTCGACGGGCTGGATCCCGAACAACGGGAAAAAGTGTTGTGGCGCAATGCAAGTGAGCTGTACGGGTTGAGGGTGAGTGAGGGAAGCGGATTATGACGATCGTGGAACGGTCCGAGGCGCACACCGCGCGGGACGTCGCGGTCACCGTCGTCGACACCGACGTGCACCCACTGCCGGTCTCCGCCGATGTGCTGAAGTCCTACGCCCCGACCGACTGGGTGGACAAGATCTGGCCGACCGGCAATGCGGTGACGCCGGTGCCGCATTTCTATGACACCCCGGACTCCTACAAGACGATGTCGATGCGGCTGGACGCGGCCCCGCCTGGCGGCGGATTCGCCGGCAGCGACCCCGACTATGCCGCCAAGCAGTTGCTGGTCGACGCCGGTGTGAGCATCGCGTCGCTGGAGCCGATGTGTGACGCGCAGCTGCCGCAGGCCGAGCATGTGCTGAAGTCGACCTACAACGACTGGCTGGCCGATGTCTGGCTGGATCGGCACAACTGGCACGGCCGCTGGCGCGGGTCGATCAGCGTCAGCGCACAGACGCCCGAGCAGGCGGCGCGTGAGGTCGAACGGTGGGCGGGCCACCCGTACCTGCATCAGGTGCTGATGACCCCTCAGACTCGCGGAATCCCGTTCGGCAGCCCGCATTTCGACCCGCTGTACGCGGCGGCGGCGCGCAACGGCCTACCGGTGGCCACCCATCTGATGGGGCAGACGCCGTTCGAGCTCATTCCGCTCTACCCGGTGGGCAACCCCGCGCACTGGCACGACTTCTTCGCGTCCTGGCCGCTGCTGTATGTCTCGCATCTGATGAGCCTGGTGTTCGACGGCGCGTTCGACCGTCATCCCGAGCTGCGGATGGTGTTCATCGAGGGCGGCTTCACCTGGGCCATGCCGGTGATGACCCGCATGGACCGGATCTGGGAGGCTCGCCGCGGTGACCTGCCGCACGTACGCCGGCGTCCGTCGGAGTATGTGCGCGAACACGTGCGGTTCACCACCCAACCGCTCGAAGACGCCGACACGGTGCAGTTCCGCGAGTATCTGGAGATGATGGACCTCGGCGACAACCTGATGTTCTCGACGGACTACCCCCACTGGAGCTACGACTCCCCGCTGTATGCGATCAACCGGTTCCCGCGCGAGCAGCGGGAGCGGATCATGCGCGGCAACGCGACCGCGCTGTATGGCCTGCCCGCTACCGTCAAGGCCCTGCCCGGCGAGGGTGTCGACGGCGGTACGGTTCTCGATTAGCCGTACAAGTCCGTCACAGGTCGAGCCGGAAGATCAGAGGGCATGACACAAACGAATCTCACGCGGCCGCAGGGCCTGGGCCGGATTGATCCCGAGCTCAGGGACGCCGCCGCGACCCTGGACATGGTCGAGTTCAGCGCCGACAGCCTGCCGGCCGAGCGGGAACGTGCCGATCGCACCGCCGCCGAGCGTGCGGCCGCCGTCGACACCACCGGAGTCAGCGTGGAGTCGCGATCGATCCCGGGCCCGGACGGCGGCGAATTACAGCTACGGCTCTACCGGGGTGCAACCGCTACCGGCGCGCCGCTGCTGATCTATGCCCACGGCGGCGCATTCGTCACCGGCAACCTGGACACCGACCACGCGCACTGTGTGGAGTTGGCCCGCGACGCCGATTGCCTGCTCGTCTCTGTCGACTACCGCCTTGCGCCGGAGAACCCCTGCCCGGCCGCGCTCGACGATGTCGATGCGGCACTCTGGTGGGCGATCGAGCACGCGGCCGAACTGGGCATCGACGCCGCTCGCCTGGCCGTGATGGGCCGGGATGCCGGCGCCGCGCTGGTCGCCGGGGTGGCCCAACGCGTGTTCGACGCCGAGGGGCCGCGGATCGCCGTGCAAATCCTGCATCAGCCGATGCTCGACTCTGACGCGACCCCGTCGCGGCGGGAATTTCAGCGCACCCCCGGGCTCAACGGTCCGGCCGTCAGCCGGGCGTGGAGCCACTACCTCGGCCATGCCACGGCCACCGGTCAACTTGTCCCCGCGCACCGCGCGAACCTGGAGGGACTGCCGCCCGCGTTCGTCAGCTGCTCCGACGTCGACCCCTGCCGCGACGAGGCCATCGACTACGCGAACCGGTTGCTGCACGCCTACGTCCCGGCCAGCCTGCACGTCATCGCCGCCACCTTCAACGGCTTCGACTCTGTGGTACCGGATTGGGTTGTCTCGCAGGAGAACCGGGCATTGCATGCTCAGACGCTGCGACGCGCCTTCGCGGTCTGACCCCGCGCGCCGAGCGTGATCGCAGGGCGGAATTCGGCGGGCAAATTCATACGGTCATTGCAACAACATGGATCTTAGGAGTTGCAATGCCAAGTGGTTACCCGCATCCGCCGGCG